>NZ_FNHG01000023.1 GCF_900103475.1 Maricaulis salignorans | reverse complement strand
GCTGTCCACGCAGTGGACTGTGGGGGTGTTCGGCGGTGAGGCCCCCTCCGGCCCGGATCTTGTCCGGTCCACCTCCCCCGCCTTGCGGGGGAGGATGGGGAGGTGCCGGGTAATGGTCGTGATCACTTGTTCGAGGCGCTCAGTGATATCGGCATCGGCAAGCCGGATCACGGTCCAGCCCTGCTGCATCAGCTGCATTGTCCGTTGCCGGCTGCGCTCGACCTTCTCCGGGCGGCGGCGCACGCCGCGATCAAGCTCGATGACAAGCTTGTGCTGCACGCAGGCGAAATCGACGATATGGCCAGCTATCGGGTGCTGACGTTTGAAGCGGTGGCCGGAAACCCTGCGCCCGCGTAGACGCTCCCAGAGAATGTTTCCGGCCAACGGCATCGTCTCCTGGCGGGGATGGGCGCGCCGGCGCGTCGTCAACTGGGTCATTTCCATCATGATGCTCCGTGGACAAACCATTGGGGGTTACGGGTTTCCGGGCCGTAGAGCCCGTCGCGATAGAGCCAGAAGCGGCGGCCCTCGATCGTTTCGATTCTGAAATAATCGCGCGTCTTCGGGCTGGCGCGGCTTTCAGGCCGCCACCATTCCGGGGCGAGACGTTCGGGCCCTTCGGCCTGGCGGACCTGGTGACGCGTGCGGCGCCAGACGAAGCTGCGTGGTGGGCCGTCGGGAATCTCCGCCACGGCCTCGGCCGGTTCCGGGCGAGCGAGGATGAGCAGGGGCCGTTCCGGTGGCGGCAGCAAGGCTTGCTGGCCGCCCGCCTCGCGCAGCATCAGGGCTGAACCGGACGGATTGGCTTCCGTGCTCCAGCCGGCGGCGCGTTCGGGGATATGGCTGTCGCGGCGGGCGGCGCGTTTGACGCGGGCCTCGCCCAGGCGGACGCTGAGACGGTCGGTCAGGCGGGCGAAATCCTCCGTGTCCAGTTGATCGTCACCGATCAGGCCCGATTGCCGGCCCGCCAGCGGGCCGGTGGCGGTGGCATTGAGTTCGATGACATCAATGCCAAAACCGATATCGATCTCGGCGCGGTCGAGTTTTTCATTGAACAGGCGGGCGATATGGGCCGCATCGCGGACCGGGGCGGCGGTGCCGATGATCAGGAGATGGATTTTGCCGTCGACGCGAAACAGATTGAGTTCGACCCGGCGCAGGCCGCGGCCCTCGCTCTCCAGATGGGCGCACAGCGTATCGGCCGTCTCGCGCACAGCCTGTTTGATGCCGTCCAGCAGGAGCAGGGCCTCGGCAAAACGCATCCGGGCGCGAAACGGGGTTTTCGGCTGTAGCGGGTTGAGGCTTTCGTCGTCCTGACCGCGCGCCTGGTCGAGGCGGCGCACCAGATCGGGGCCGAAACGCCGGGCCAGATTGGCGCGCGGCAGGCCGGCAATATCGCCGACGCGTTTGAGCCCGAAGCGGCGCAGGCGCGCGGCGGTATCGCCAATGCGCAAACCCTCGACCGGCAGGGCGTGCAGGCTGGCTGAAACATCATGGGCGATCAGCCAGCCGCTGGGCGAACGCCGTGCCGGAAAGCGCGCCAGACCCCAGGCGAGACCGATGGTCGGGGCGATGGCGCCATGGGCGCTCAGGCCCTGGCCGCGCACGGCCTGCAAGGCGGCCGTGATGAGGGCGTCCTCGCCGCCGAACAAATGGGCGCAGCCAGTGATATCCACCATCACGCCATCCTCCCCCGGCTCGCCGGGATCGGGCGCGGTCCAGGGTGACCAGCGGCCGCACCAGCGGGCAAAGGCACCGAGCAGGCGCCGGTCGGCATCGGGCGCGAAGGGGGCAATGCGCAGGCCCGGCTCCAGCGCCTTGGCATCGGCCAGGGCCTGGCCGCGCCGCAAGCCCAGCCGTGCCGCCTCATTATTGAGGGCATAGAGCCGCTCGCCACCGGTTGAGGTGTGAACCAGCGCGAAGGGGAGCTCGGGCGCATCAGACGGCGAGGCGGTCGAAGCGGGGCGTAGATTGCGCCGTTCGACGGGCCATCTTGGCAGGCTCAAGGACATGAAACGCCGCATTTTTCCACTCGATCTCAAAGTTTTTCGGCGGTCCGCCCCGGACCCGTTCGAGCACGGCGCAAAAGCGCGGCGCCCCCAATCCCGGCAGACCTGTCGCCCCGCGCCATGGCCGGTCCGGTGACGGCAGGGCGGATAATCGCCAGCGGGTCAGGGCCGCGCTGGGCTGGATGTCCTGATGGCCGCGCAAAACGAGCACGCGTGCCTTGGCGGCCTGGGCCGAACGGTGCAGGCGGCGCGAGGCGGTGAGGTCATAGCGGGCCGAGGCACCGATCTCGCCGATCATCAGCGCACCGGCATTGAGCCCTTCCTCCATCGCCCACAGCACGTCGCTCGCATCACGCGCCTCGACCAGCAGCACCCGTTCCGGCTCCAGCCCCCAACGGGCCATGGCGAGCGGATAGGGACGGCCGAAATCATGGGCGCGTTGGCCCGCCGGGCGCACCCAGATCACCGGACGCAGCTTGTCCTGTTCAGCCAGGCCATGGCCGAGCATACCGATCTGGAATGCCAGCGCGGCCGGCGTGTCGAGATAGCTCGCCGGGCAGACCTCATGCAGGCCCGCCCCAAGCACCAGCGCGTCCTGACCCGTCAGGACGGGGCCGGTCATGGGCGTTTCAATCGCCTGGATCTGGCGTCGCAGCTCCTCGAGCTGCGGCCGCCCTGTTCGGGCATGCGGCGCAGTTGGCATGTCATGGCCTCTGTTGAATGTTCCACTTATGTTCCGTTCCGCGGCGCGCAGAGTCAAGAGGGGAATCGGTGGGTGTCGCCGAAGGCGGCGGAGCTGGTGAGGATGACGGGCGCGGCGTTGGTCAGGGCAGCGGTTTATCCCCACCCTCCAGCGATTATCCCACGTCATCCTGACGACAGTCAGGACCTCGGCGTGGCAAGCGCGGAGCCCGGGTCTTGAGGCCCGCCCATATTCCCGAGTAACGCCAGGCAGCTCTGCCGTGGCGGGTTTTGTGTTGGCCGGGCTGCAATTCCCCCGAACTCGCGCTAACCTCCCTGCCATGTGTGGACGCTACGCCATCGGCAAGCTGCAATGGTGGATCCTGCAGGAGACGTTCAAGCTCCAGCAGGCGGCGACCAATCTCGAGCCGCGCTGGAATGTCGCCCCGACCCAGATTGCACCGATCATCCGCCAGCGTACCGATGAGGAAATCGGAAATGAAATGGCGATGGCGCGCTGGGGTCTGGTGCCGCATTTCTGGCACAAGCCGCTGAGCGAGATGAAATACTCCACCTTCAACGCCAAGGCCGAAACCGCCGCCGACCTGCCCAGTTTCCGCCATGCCTTCCGCCGCCATCACTGCATCGTGCCGGCGGTCGGGTTCTATGAATGGACGGGTGAGAAGGGTGCCAAACAGCCCTGGTTTATCGGGATGAAGGACACGGACTGGTTCGGCATGGCCGGGCTGTGGGACCGGACCGAGATCGAGGGCACGGTGATCGACAGTTTCACCATCCTCACCATCCCGGCCAATGATGCCATGCAGCGCCTGCACCACCGCATGCCGGTGATGTTGCGGCCGGAGGATTGCCAGCCCTGGCTGGAGCCCCAAACCGCCGATATCGAGCTCATCCTCAAGGGCGCGCCGTCCGAGGTGATCACCATCCATGCGGCCAATAAATCGGTCGGCAATGTCCGCAGCGAGGGCGAATGGCTGACCGAGCCGGGTGACGGGGTGCAGCGGGGCGGACTGATCTGAGGCGGACAAAAAAATGCCCCGGCATTGCGGCCGGGGCGGGGAGGAAATCTTAGAAACCTAGTCCTGCTCGTGCAGCCAGGCGGCGTGTTTGGGCGCGCGCTTGGTACGGCTCCATTCCTCGATCATCGCCGGGGCGACCTCGTGGAGCTGTTTCATCTGGGCCTCGGTGGCGGTATTGGCGACCAGTTCGAGGCGATGGCCATTGGGGTCGAAGAAATAGATCGATTTGAAAATGCCGTGATTGACCGGGCCGAGAACGTCGAGGCCTTCGGCTTCGATATGGGCCTTGGCCGCTTCCAGCGCGTCCATGTTTTCAACTTCAAAGGCGATATGCTGGACCCATTGCGGGGTCTGCTCGTCGCGGCCCATTTCCGGTGAATTGGGTAGTTCGAAAAAGGCCAGGACATTGCCCATGCCGGCATCCATGAAGATGTGCATGTAGGGATCGGGCGCCTTGGTCGACGGCACCTGGTCCTCGGCGATGGCCAGCACGAAATCCATATTGAGGACGCGCTGGTAGAATTCCATCGTCTCTTTGGCGTCCTTGCAGCGATAGGCAACGTGGTGGATGCGCTTGAGATTGACGGTCATGAGAGTGCCTCCTAGGCGCTGATCGCGCCGCGGGCCAGCTGGTCGGCCTCGATGGATTTGAACAGGGCTTCGAAATTGCCTTCGCCGAAGCCTTCATCCTGCTTGCGCTGGATGAATTCGAAAAAGACCGGACCGATCGCCTTTTCCGAGAAGATCTGCAGCAGCAGGCGCGGCTCGCCGCCTTCGGTCGTGCCGTCGAGCAGGATGCCGCGCTGGCGCAGTTCGTCGGCCGGCTCGCCATGGCCCGGCAGGCGTTCGTCGAGCATGTCGTAATAGGTCGATGGCGGGGCGGGCATGAATTTCACGCCGGCCTTTTTCAGGCGGTCCCAGCATTCGATCAGATTATCGCAGGAAAAGGCGATGTGCTGGATGCCTTCGCCCTTGTACTCACGCAGATATTCCTCGATCTGGCCGACTTTCTCGCCCTTTTCCTCATTCAGCGGGATGCGGATCAGACCGTCCGGCGCCGTCAGGGCGCGCGAGACGAGGCCGGTATATTCGCCCTTGATGTCGAAATAACGGATCTCGCGGAAATTGAAGAGCGTTTCGTAGTAATTCGCCCAGTAATCCATCCGGCCCTTGTAAACATTATGGGTCAGGTGATCGATCACGTTGAAACCGCAGCCGGCCGGGTGACGGTCGACGCCTTCGAGATAATCGAAATCGACATCATAGATGGATTTGCCGTCCTCGAAGCGGTCGATCAGATAGACCGAGGCGCCGCCAATACCCTTGATCGCGGCCAGTTTCAGTTCGCTGAATCCGGTCTTCATATCGATCGGCTCGGCGCCCTTGGAGACGGCCAGCTTGTAGGCTTCGCCGGCATTGCGGACGCGGAAGCCCATGCCACAGGCCGAAGGGCCATGCTCGGCCGCATAATAGGCGGCCGGTGAATTGGGCTCGTAATTGATGATCATATTGATGCCGCCCTGGCGCCAGAGCGTGACATCCTTGGTGCGGTGATTGGCGATGTGGGTGAAGCCCATCGAGAGGAAGACCGGTTCCAGTATCCCTTTTTCGGGCGCCGTGAATTCGACGAATTCGAAGCCGCAAAGCCCCATAGGATTTTCGAACAGATCGGCCATGCATCATCTCCCGGAATCGTGGTGGTTCGGCATGGAAACCATGCCCATCTTGCCGCTGGAGTATCATTCCGGTCGCGCTTGCGTCAAGTTGTGAAAACAACTAATTTATCGACATGAAGACTTCCAACACACCCGTTGCCACCCGGCGCGTGATCGAGCTGGGCAGCTATTGGCCCTATCAGCTGACCGTGCTGGCCGACCGGATTTCACGCCACACGGCAGGAATCGTGAAGCAATATGGCCAGCTCAACCTGTCGCAATGGCGGGTCATGGCGGCCATTGCCGAACAGCCGGGCCGTACCGCGGCCGAAGTTGTCACCATCACGCCGATGGACAAGGGCATCGTCAGCCGTGCGACCAAGGCCCTACTCGTCGCAGGTCTGGTCCGGCGTGAAGCCTCGACGGGCGATGGCCGCGTCAGTCACCTGTTTCTCACCGGTCCCGGTGAGACCCTGTACCAGGCGTTGATGCCGCGGGTGGAAGCGGTCTCCCGGGAGATACATGCCGCGCTGAGCCCCGATGAACAAAGGCGGTTCGGCGCGCTTCTGGGCCGGCTCGTCTCGACCATGTCTGATCCGTCCGGGTCCTGACCTCCGGTCGGGCCGGACCTGTCGCGAGCCTGGCCGGACCTGTCGCGACCCCGGGACGCGTCACGCGTGCATATCTGATACATTGACCTTGGACATTGAATCGGCTTCACGAGCGCTTGGCTCGTGTGCGGAGAATGACTTTGGCGTCCAGGAAATTGGCAATCTTGATCGGGCAGATATGTGTCTCGATTCTGTTGGCCGGCCTGACCGGCCTGGCCGGATGCCGAATCCTGGACCAGCGCCTCGAAGCCGCGCAGGCCGAACATCTCAATGCCTATATCCGGGTGCGCGCCGGTCGCGAGCAGCAGATGTTCGAGGATGCCCGTCGGCTGAACCGGGCGGCGGAGGAAACCTTCCGGCGTCGCCTGGCCGTCTTGCAGGACGTGCCGGTGGACGCCGAATTCGACCGGCTCTTTCCGGTGATGCCCGACGGCACCCGTCGCAGCGCTCCGGGCCTGTATGACGGGACGACGCTGTCGACGGGCGATTATGTTTTCGGTATCGGCGCCTTCCTGGCCGATGGCGCGATGATGACGGACACCGAGAAACGCCGCTATCTGGCCGGTTTTCACACCGTGCGCGCCGTGGGCGAGGCCTATCTGGGCCGCTTTTCCAATCTGTACTATTTCACACCCGATCGTCGCATGGTGATGTTTGCGCCCGAGCGTGAGGACCGGCTGGTCTTCTATCGCAGCGAGGCGCCGGCCGATTTTGATCTGCGCGGCGATGAAGATGCCGCCCTGTTCGATTTGCGCAGCAATCCCAATAGCGAGATGCGCTGCACGGCGCTGTCCCGCTTTGTGTATGCCGATGGTGGTGACCGGGCCGCGAGCGCCTGCCGTCAGCCGGTGCGCGACGGTGATGAATTGCTCGGAGCGTTCGGCAGCTCGATCTCGATGACCGAAACGCTCGCCACGGCGCTGGAAATGCCGCCAAGCCATGGCGTGAACATGTTGTTCGACCATGCCGGCAATATCATTTCGCGTGGGCCGCCACCGGCGGCGCGTGCAGGCCGGGAGCAGGCGCGCGCTGTGCTGGCACCGGAAGACATCATGACCATGCTTCGGCTCGACCCGCGTCCGTTCGGCGTGTTCGTCGTCCCCGATGGCGGCTGGATGATTGCCTTCAGCCGCATCGAAGGCCCGTCCTGGTATTTCGTTTCAGTGGTTGATCTGGCCCCGATCCGGCAAACCTCGCGTTCCTGGGCGCAGATTCTCGCCCTGCTGGTTCTGGCCGCCATGCTTGGCGCCCTCGCAACGGGCGCGATTCTGGGCCGCGAAAAGGTGAAGCCGGTGGCGTGAAAGACGCCTCTATACGGTGCCCGGACCGGCCCCTGCATTAATAATACGGAATAATCACTGGTCATGCCGGATAGGGCAGCGTATTAGGGCGCGCCTTTTCACCAAGCAGGATTACACTCATGAGCGCGTCCCTCGACAAGCTGCGCAATATCGCCATCGTCGCGCACGTCGATCACGGCAAGACGACCCTCGTTGACCAGCTGCTCAAGCAGTCGGGCACTTTGGGCGACCGCGCCAATACATCCGAACGCATGATGGACTCCAACGATCTGGAGCGAGAACGCGGCATTACCATTCTGGCCAAGAACACGGCCGTCACCTGGGGCGATTGGTCGATCAATATCGTCGATACCCCCGGACACGCCGATTTCGGTGGTGAGGTCGAACGCGTCCTCTCCATGGTCGATTGCGTGCTTTTGCTCGTCGACGCGGTTGACGGTCCTATGCCGCAGACCAGCTTCGTCACCAAGAAAGCCCTGGCACGCGGCCTCAAGCCGATCGTCGTGATCAACAAGGCCGACCGTCCGTCTGCGCGCCCTGACTGGGTGCTGGACCAGACCTTCGATTTGTTCGACCGCCTCGGCGCCACCGAAGAGCAACTCGACTTCCCGGTTGTCTACGCCTCGGCCCTGCAGGGCTGGGCGGCGAGCAATCCCGGCGAGATCGGCACCGATATGGAGCCGCTCTTCAAGATGATCACCGAATACACGCCCGAGCCTCCGGTCGACCGTGACGGTCCGCTACAGCTTCAGGTCTCGGCGCTGGATTATTCCAGCTTCACCGGCGTTATCGGCATTGGCCGCATCGCCCGCGGCACGATCCGCAAGAACCAGCCGGTCACTGTCGCCAAGGCTGACGGCTCGCTGCAGAAGGGCAAGATCCTTCAACTTTACGGGTTTCATGGCCTCGAGCGCGTCGAGATTGATGCCGCCCAGGCTGGCGACATCATTACCTTCACCGGTATCGACAAGCTGAAAATCTCCGACACGGTCTGCGATCCGGACACTGTCGAGGGCCTGCCGCTGCTCTCCGTCGACGAGCCGACCCTGTCGATGACCTTCCAGGTCAATGACAGCCCGTTTGCCGGCCGCGAAGGCAAATTCGTGACCAGCCGTAATATCAAGGAACGCCTTGATCGCGAGCTGATCCACAATGTCGCCCTGCGTGTCGAGCAGATGGCCGATGCCGACAAGTTCAACGTCATGGGGCGGGGTGAGCTTCACCTCTCCATCCTGATCGAGACCATGCGCCGCGAGGGCTTCGAGCTCGCCGTCGGCCGGCCGCGCGTTGTGCTCAAGGAAATCGACGGCGTCACCTGCGAGCCTTACGAGGCTCTGACCATCGACATGGAAGAAGCCCACCAGGGCGGGGTGATGGAAAAGCTCGGCCAGCGCCGCGCCGATCTGAAAAACATGGTGCCGGACGGGCATGGCCGGGTGCGCCTGGATTATGTCATCCCGACCCGTGGCCTGATCGGTTTCCGTTCCGAATTTCTGACGGCGACATCGGGCACAGGCCTTCTGTTCCACACGTTTGACCATTACGCCCCGCGTACCGAGGGCCGATTCGGCCAGCGGCATAACGGTGCCATGGTCTCGATGGTGGATGGCAAGGTTGCCGGCTTCTCGCTGTTCAACCTGCAGGACCGCGGCAAGCTTTTCCTCGGTCACGCAGCCGATATTTATGAAGGCCAGGTCATTGGCGTGAATGCCCGCGATGACGACATGGTCGTCAATCCGACCAAGGGCAAGAAACTGACCAATATGCGCGCTTCGGGCACGGACGAGAATATCGTCCTGACGCCGCCGATCCGTGTGACGCTCGAATTCGCGCTGGAATTCATCGATGATGACGAGCTGGTCGAAGTGACGCCGCAATCCATCCGTATCCGCAAGATCTTCCTCAAGGAATTCGAGCGCAAGCGGGCCCGCACGGCCGCGGGTGGCTAGAATTTCCCGGAGTGGGTGACATTCGCCTGCTACGATGACGACTACCCGGACTGCAGACGGCATGGCTCCCATCGGGGCCATGCCGTTTTGCTGTAGGTCGATGCGATGTCAAAGAGCGGGTCGACGGGCATGACCGGGCGCGATATTGACGGGCAAACCGGTCAAACAGGGGAGCCCCATGAAAACCATCTCGATGCCCATTCCGGCCCTGGCCGCAGCTCTGGGACTGGCGCTCGCCGCCTGCAGCCCGCAACCGGCAGACCCCGCTGCGACGACGGCCGGCGCAGCGACCAACGCTGCGACCGACACTGCCAGCACCGCTGACACCGTCACCGCGCCGCGTCTTGCCGGATCGCCGGTCTTCGAGCGGACCGGCGCCGCGCCCCTGATCGACTTCGCCGGTGTCCAGGCCGTGCTGGGCGGCGAGCCGACCCGTGTGCTGGTGCTCGGCACCGCCCATCTCAACCAATTGCCCGAGGCGGCCCTCAGCCCCGACCATCTTGCGCTGCTCCTTGACCGGCTCGCGGCCTACCGCCCCGACATTATCGCGGTCGAGTCGGTTGGCGGGCGCGGCTGCGATACGCTGCGCCGCCATGCGGCCCTCTATCCGGGTGTGGCCGATGATTACTGCACCGATCCGGCCACCGCGCTCGAGCGCCTCGGCATGACCCAGCCGGAAGCGGCGCTGGCGGTTGAAACCGAGTTCCCGGCCCTGACCGAAAACCCTTCCGCGACGCAGCGGCGTCGTCTGGCTACGCTGTTTTTTGGCGCTGGCGAGCCGTGGTCGGCGGCGCTGCAATGGTCAAGGCTCGACCCGGCCGACCGGATTGCCGATGAGGTCGTCAGCCCGGCCCTGCGCGATCGGCTGAACCGGTTTCTGACCTCGCGCAACGAGAATAGTCTTATCGGCCTGGCCCTCGGCAATCAGCTTGGCCTGGAGCGGCTCGCGGCGATGGATGATCATACGGCTGATATCGTCCGGATGAGAGCACCGGGCGCTCTGGGGCCGGTCATCCAGGGCGTCTGGGCGGCGGAGCATCCGCTCGATGCCCGGATGGATGCGGCACAACAAGCCTATCTTGGCTCAGCCGCCGGCGTGCTTGAGGGCTATCGCTTCCTGAATAGTGAAGCCTATCAGCGTTTTGTCATTGAGGGTGATTTCGGACTCGCCGCCGCCACGCCCGATGAAGATGCCGTCGCCCGGCAATATCTCGCCTGGTGGCAAGTCCGCGGCTTGCGCATGGCGGCCAATGTGGTCGAAGCCGCCGGCAACCAGCCCGGTGCCCGCGTCCTGGTCATCGTCGGGGCCTCCCACAAGGCCTATTTCGACGCCTATCTCGACCAGATGCATGATTTCGAACTGGTCAGCGTGGAGCAGGTGCTGGCGGATCCGGTGGAATAGCGGCTGGCGGGACAGGGGGGGCTGTCCCGCCAACCGGTTCTGATGTCTGGCCGATGCCGTGATGACAGGCGCTAGCTTCGTTCGCGCAGCATGGGTTGCAACCGGCCATAGCTCAGTGAGCGCCAGGCCCATTCGAAGGGGCCGAAGCGGAAGCGGCTGAGCCAGAGCGGCGACCAGATCAATTGCAGCGCCCAGACCAGCAGGACCAGCTTGGCCTGGTCGACCCGCTCCACCGTGCCGAACAGGCCCAGACCGGGCGCGCCGACGAAGATGAAGGTCATGATCAGGGTCTGGGTCAGATAATTGGTGAAGGCCATGCGGCCGGTGGCGGCAAACACCTGCACCAGCCAGCTGACCCAGCCGGACTTGCAGATCAGCATGATGCCGGCGGCATAGCCGAGTGCCGCCAGAAGACTGCCGACATAATTGCTCAACCCTGTCTGCCAGGCGGTATCCAGGGCGAAGCCACTCGCCAGGGCATGCTCGGAGCTCCAGGCCGACAGGGCGAGCCCGAAGAACAGGCTGGGTACGCCGATGGCGAAATAGGTCGGCGATTTCAGACGGGCCGACAGGAAGCCGTTCTTGAACAGCGCCATGCCGATCAGCATCACGCCGAGTATGCGTCCGCCAAACACCAGCAGGCTGGCAAACTGGGCCCCCGCTGCGGTCAGCGCATTATCGGGCAATTGCGTCAGGTAACCGGCCTGGTTGGCCGCCACCGACGCGGCGACGATCTCTTCCGACACGCCCAATATCATCGGGTCGAAGCCTTTCATCGCCAGCACGGCGTGAAACAGGCCGATGACCAGGACACCGGTCAGGGTGATGAGGGCGAGGCCCCAGATGATCAGCTTGCCGGTCGACCAGAACCGCGCCTTGACCGCGAGCATGCCGAACAGGGCATAGGGCACGAGAATATCGCCATACCAGAGCAGGTAGGCATGCAGCATGCCGATCGCGAACAGCCACCACATCCGCCGGTAATGCAGGCGGGTATCGGTGCTCTCCCCGACCATCAACATGATCCCGGCGCCAAACAGGGCCGAAAAGATCGTGATGAACTTCATCGAAAAGAACGTATGTCCGATCGCCCAGACCCCGGCGTTCAAACCGGACATGTCCATATGCGCTACCGGGTAGTCATAGGCGCCGGGCACCATGGCAAAGGCCTGGACATTCATCATCAAAATGCCCAGCACGGCGACCCCGCGCAGCGCATCAATGCCGATCAGACGCTCGGTCGTCGGCGCGGCGCTCATTGCGCGCCCGCCGGATTGTCGATTGAAGTCCGTGGCAACAGCATGTCGAATTCCCCCAAAAACTGCCGGCCATTGTGTTGACCGGAGGCCGCCTTGGCAATGGCAGCGGGCCGTTTGAGGTCGCCTGACTCCTGGTCGCTCCCGCGCCGGAGCCGAGGGTTTTGCCGTCCAGCTCCGCTGGTTCCAATTTGGTGGTTCTGGGTTCCCGGTCTCCGCCCCGCATGCGCGGGGCATCCGTCAGGAATGACGGGGAAGGGTTTTGATGGGTGTGAATGAAACCCGCCGCAATCTCTTCCCATACCCATATCCCGACTGGACGCTTCCCACCCTTCACGCTAATCCATTAGCGACAAACCCATTCTTCCAATTCGCGCCGCAATCTCTCCCGCCGCGCCCAATCAGCGAGACCGATCATGAGCATGGATAACCTCTTCTCTCTCAAAGGCCGTGTGGCTCTTATCACGGGCGGTTCGCGCGGCATTGGCGCGATGATTGCCGAGGGTTATCTGCGGGCGGGTGCCAAGGTCTATATCTCGGCGCGCAAGGCGGGGCCCTGCCTCGAGGCGGCCAGGGAGCTGTCGCAATATGGCGAGTGCATCGCCATTCCCGGCGATGTCTCCTCCGTCGAGGGTTGCCGCGAACTGGCGGCGCAATTCCTCAAGCAGGAGAGCAAGCTCGACATTCTGGTCAATAATGCCGGTGCCGCCTGGGGCGCGCCTTTCGCCGAATTCCCGGAGAATGGCTGGGACAAGGTGATGGACGTCAATGTGAAGGGGCCCTTCTTCCTGACCCAGGCTCTGTTCGGCGCCCTCAAGGCGGCGGGTTCGAAGGAGCAGCCGTCCAAGGTGATCAATATCGGCTCGGTCGACGGCATTTCCGTCAACATGCTCGAGACTTATTCCTACGCCGCCAGCAAGGCCGGCATCATCCATCTCACCAAGCGCATGGCGCTGGAACTGGTGCGCGATAATATCGTCATGACGGCGATTGCGCCCGGCGCCTTTGCCTCGGAAATGAACAAGGTCGCGCGCGATCATGCCGATCTGGTCTCCCAGGCGGTGCCATCGGGCCGCGTCGGCACGATTGAAGACATGGCCGGCACGGCGATCTTCCTCGCCTCGCGCGCTGGCGATTATGTCGTCGGCACCACAGTGGTCTGCGATGGCGGCATCGCCTCCACGCGCGGCGGACCCATCGCGGGCTGATTGATGGGGGCAGGGTCCGGCATTCTGGAAGCCGGAGCTTGTCCCCACTCGGCTCGCTCATTCTTGCCAAATTTTGTCATGCGCTTTATCGTGCATTCATGAGCACGATGAACATCTCCCTGCCCGGGCCATTGAAAGCCTTCGTTGACGATCAGATCGCTGAGCGGGGCTATGGCACAGTGAGCGAGTATGTCCGTGAACTGATCCGCAAGGATCAGGACCGCCAGCAGGTGCGGGCCTTGCTGCTCGAGGGCGCCAGGTCTGGCCCTGGTCCTGTGGTGGATGCGGCTTATCTTGAAGGATTGCGAGCGCGGGCGCGACGCGGTGATCGCGCCGGGTGAGCCGGCCACTTGTCCAGCAAAAGGCTGCAGACGCCGATCTTCTGGCGGCGGTGGATTATTACGTTCTTGAAGCTGGAGAGCCGGTGGCCTTGCGCTTCGTCGAGGCTTTCGGAGCTGCGTGCAACCATATTGCAGAATGGCCCGAAACCGGCTCAAGCCGATTTGGTGCCGATCTGGGTTTGCCGGGGCTGCGTCATTGGCGGATCGAGGGCTTTCCCTATGCGGTTTTCTATATCGCTCACGCCGACCAGATCGACATCTGGCGCGTCCTCCATCTTGGCTCCGATATCCCAGCCTGGATGATTGACCCATGACCGCCTTCATCGCCCTGCTGCGCGCCGTCAATGTTGGCGGCAGCGGAAAATTGCCGATGGGGGAGCTGGCCGCGATGTGCGAGGCGCTCGGCCATGGCCAGGTGAAGACCTGGATCGCCTCGGGCAATGTTGTCTTCACCAGCGATCAGGATGGGGAGGCGGTGAAGGCTGGTCTCGAGGCGGCGCTGCTCGCCTGGGCCGGCAAGCCGGTCGCGGTGATGGTGCGCACGGCCGACGAGATGCGCGCGGTGCTCGCGGCCAGTCCCTTCACTGACCAGCCGGGCAATCGCAGCGTCGCGATCTTCCTGGATGGCGCGCCCGGCGAGCTGGACGGGCTCAGGAACCGGGCCGATGAAGAGATCCGACCCGGCGTCCGCGAGATCTATGTCCATTATCCGGGCGGAATGGGGCAGTCGAAACTGGTCATCCCGGCGGCAAAGGCCGGCACCGCGCGCAATATGAATACCGTCGCCAATCTGGTGGAGATGGCCGGGGCGATCAGCTGACGACCCGGCGCAGGCGGGAGAAGTGCTCGTCCCAGCCGGCATCATGATTGGCGGCCATGGCGAAGGCGCCTTCGCCGACCTTCTCCCAGCCGGTATGTTCAAGCGTCAGCACGGTGCCGCCCTCGGCCTCGGTCAGGGTCCAGCTGCACAGGGTTTCAACGCCCTTGAGATGGTCATGCGTGAACGTGTGGACCAGCCGGTGCGGCGGATCGAACTCGATCACCTGGCCCCAGCACATCTTCGTGCCTTCCTTGCCGAGCGTATTGGTCAACAGGCTGTATTCGCCCTTCGCGACCAGGTCGGCGCCGCCGCGATGGAACCATTCGGCCAGCCGGTCGGCCTGCGTCAGGAATTTCCAGACATGGGCGGCGGGGGCTTTAAGGAAGAGGGTCTTGGTGATTTTGAGCGGGGTCATGTGTCTTTCTCCACGGCGGATTTGAGGGCGGCGAGACGGTCGTCCCAGAAGCGGTCGAACCAGGCGAGCCAGTCGGTTGCGGCTTTCAGGGCCGCCGGATTGAGTTGATTGATCCGCTCGCGCCCGGCCTGGCTGACATGGATGAGATCGGCTGATTTGAGCACGGCGAGATGCTTGGCCACGGCCGGACGCGTCATCTCGAAACGCGCGGCAATATCGCCAACGGGCAAATCCCTGTCGGCCAGCAGCATGATGATGGCGCGCCGCGTCGGATCGGCGAGGGCACGGAAGACGGGCTGGGTCTGGTCGGTGGTCAGCGGCATAATGTGGAACCTTTCGGTTTCGCTTATAGGAAACCTTTCGGTGTCATGTCAAGCGCCGCGCGTCGTGCAACACGCTGCGCCCCTATGACGCAGAGACAGGGCTTGATGTTTGTCAAGCCAGGCCATTGATAGGGCGATCTGTTCCGGAGCGTGTCATGTCTGATAATCCTGAAGCCCGTTTTGCCAGTGACGCCTATTTTCTCGGCCCCAAATCCGAGAATGCAGCCTGGGTGCGCGGCGAGTTCCAGGCCATTCTCGATCACTGGTTTGACTGGCGCCGCTCGCTCTTTACCGATGATCCCGAAGCGATCTCTCCCGAGCGCCGGCTGTCGACTGAATTCCTGCGCGAGCGCGAACGGCTCGGCCAGGCGGTGCGGATCCTGCGTGAGAAATTGTGCGCCGAAGTGCCGACCTTCACGCCGCGCTATGTCGGTCACATGGTTTCGGAGGTTTCACTGCCGGCCCTGCTCGGGCATTTCGCCACCCTGCTGCACAATCCCAATAATACCTCGCGCGATGTGGCGCGGGTCGGCGGTGTGATCGAGGATGAAGCCATCGCCATGCTGGCCGGCATGGTCGGTTATGATCCGGCCCTGGCCCAGGGACATTTCACCGGCGGCGGCACCGTCGCCAATTTCGAGGCGGTCTGGCGGGCGCGCTACCGGATGGATCATTGTCTCTCGCTCGCCCTGCAGGGCTATGAGAGCCGCGGCGAGCGTTTTGATGCGTTCGAGGCGGCGCATATCGGCTGGGATGCTTTCGAGGCGCAGCGCGCCGAGAGCGGTGCGATCGAGGCCGAATTGCGGGGCTGTAGCGGGGTGCTGGGCAATCCGTTCGACTATGGCGAACGCCTGACCCGCGCCACCGGACGGCCCTGGCGCGGTCCGGTCCTGATCACGCCGGGCAACAAGCATTTTTCCTGGCGCAAGGCGGCCAATGTCTTCGGCCTTGGCGAGGAGGCGTTCTGGAATGCGCCGCTCGATGCGCAAGGCCGGTTCGACCTGGGCGGGCTGGACGCATTGATCGCCCGGGCGCGCGATGAGGGCCGCCCGGTCCTGGCCATCGTCTCGGTGGCGGGCACGACCGAGGCCGGCGAGATCGATCCGGTTGATGGTGTGTGTGACCGGCTCGATGCCCTGCGCGCCGAGGGGATTGATATCTGGCATCATGTCGATGCCGCCTATGGCGGGTTTTTCTGCTCCATGCTGGGCGGCGCGGCGGAGCATTGTCTCGAGCCCGGCCGGGTGCGGGCTCTGGGGGCGATTGCGCGCGCCGACTCGGTGACGCTCGACCCGCACAAGCTGGGCTATGTGCCCTATGCCTGCGGTGCCTTCCTGACCCGTGATGTCCGCGGCTATGTCGCTTCATCCTTCCAGGCACCCTATATCGACCGCGCTGCGACGAATGATAAATGGGCCTGCACGCTGGAGGGCTCGCGTACCGCATCCGGCGCTGCGGCGACCTGGCTGACCGGGCGCTCGATCGGTTTCGGACCCGGGCGTTTCGGCGACATGCTGCGCAGCACGATCGAGACGCGGATGGCGTTTCAATCCGCCATTGCCGCGGCGATCCCGGACGCCCGCTTCCTGCCGGCGGACAGCAATATCCTCTGTTTCTCGCTGGCGCGGCCGGGCGAGGCGCTGTCACAGTCCAATCAGCGCACCGGCGAGGTCTTCACGCGGCTGCAGGGTGATCCGGCCTTCTCGGTGTCGCGCACCGTGATGTCGGCGCAAAGCTATGACGCACTGATGCAGGCGCATGTGGCGTCCTGGGACGGCGAGTATGACAGCGATCAGCTGGTGTTGCTGCGCTGTGTCTTCATGAATCCGTTCTGGAGCAATCCCGATGTCGAGCGGGCCTTGCTGCCCGCCTTCATCGAGACGTTGCAGACGCATCTGGGCTGAAGGCGAGCGCCTGGCGCCCTAGAGCCCGACCCAGCTCGCAATGTGGAAAGTCGCGCCGGCGGCGATATAGGCGAGCGTCATCAGATAGGCGAACATGAAGCCGGTCCAGGCCCAGGAATTGGTCTCGCGCCGCGCCGTTGCCAGGGTGGCGAAGCATTGCGGGGCAAAGACATACCAGGCGAGGAAGGCGAGCGCGGTCGGTAGCGACCAGGCACCCTGCAGCGCCGCGGCGAGGCCTTCGACATTCTCTTCGCCGCCCTGGATGGCATAGACCGTGCCCAGAGCCCCGACGGCTACTTCGCGCGCGGCCATGCCGGGCACGAGGGCAATGGCGATCTCGAGATTGAAGCCGATCGGGGCGAGGAGTTTCTCCAGCACCGAGCCGATCATGCCGGCATAGCTCTCGCGCAGGCTCGTGGCCGAGGCGGGATAGCTGGCAAGGAACCACAGGATGATCGAGGTCGTCAGGATGATCGTGCCGGCGCGCTTGAGGAAGGCCGAGACATGGCCCCAGAGCGAGAGCAGGAAATCGCGCGGATTGGGCAGTTTATAGGTCGGCAATTCCATGATCAGGACCTGGTTGGATCCCTTGGTCACGGTGCGTTTGAGGATGAAGGCCACGGTCACGGCGCTGACGACGCCGGTGAGATAGAGGCCGAACATCACGATGCCCTGAAGGTTGAACACGCCCACCGTATCGGGCGGGATGAAGGCCCCGATGATCAGGGTGTAGACCGGCAGGCGCGCCGAGCAGGTCATCAGCGGCGCCACCATGATCGTGGTCAGCCGGTCGCGCTCATTGTCGATCGTGCGCGCCGACATGATGCCGGGAATGGCGCAGGCAAAACTCGACAGGAGCGGGATGAAGGCGCGGCCATTGAGGCCGACGCGCAGCATCAGCTCGTCCATCAGCACGGCGGCGCGGGCCATATAGCCGGAGGCTTCCAGTGCCAGGATGAACAGGAAAAGAATGACGATCTGCGGCAGGAAGACCACGACACTGCCGACCCCGGCGATAATGCCGTCGACAATGAGGTCGTGGAACCAGCCCGCCGGCAGCCATTGCCCGGCCAGCTGTCCCAGCCCGGCCGCGCCGGCTTCGAGCGCGTCCATGAAGGGGCCGGACCAGGAATAAACCGCCTGGAACATGAAGAAGAGCAGAGCCGCGAGAATGATTGGTCCGGCGACGGGATGCAGCACGAACTGGTCGATCTGTCGGGTCAGCCGGTTCATCACCGGCTCGAACAGGATCGCCTTGTCAGCAATGCCGCGGGCTTCGCGTTGCATGGCGCTCAGATCGGTATCGATGGTGCAGACCGTGCTGTCAGCGGCGCTGCGCGCCTGCCAGCCGGCAGTCTCCCGATCGATGCAGGCGAGCAGGTCAGCACGGCCGGTGGCGCGGGTGGCCCGTGAAGTGACAACGGGGACGCCGAGCTCGGTCTGCAGGCGTTCGACATCGATCTTGAGCCCGTCGCGTTCGGCCAGGTCGATCATGTTGAGCACGACAATCATCGGTCGGCCAATCGCGCGCATCTGCAGCACGGTGTGCAAATGGGTGCGAAGATGGGCCGCATCGATCAGCACCAGCATGCCGTCCGGCGGCGCTTCGCCATCGCGGCCATTGCAGAGCAGGTCGATGGCAATGCGTTCATCGGTTGAGCGCGCCTTGAGACCGTAAATGCCGGGCAGATCGATCAGGTCGATCCCGGCCCCGCCAGGGGTCTGCAACTGGCCGGTACGGGTTTCCACCGTAACACCGGAATAATTGGCAACCTTGGCGCGGCCACCCGTGAGCCCGTTGAACAGGGTGGATTTGCCGGAATTCGGGGCGCCGACCAGCGCGATACGCAACCGGCTCATTCCTGTGCATCCACCTGAATGGCGCGCGCTTCATCGCTGCGCAGGGCGATCAGGGTGCGGTTGAGGCGGAAGCACAAGGGTTGGGCGCCCAGCGGCCCGCGATGCATCAATTCCACTTCGTCAGATTCGGCAAATCCGATTTCGCGCAGTTTGATGACCAGATCTTCGCAGCCGGAACTGAATCCCGTCACACGGCAAATCCGGCCTTTTTCCAGTTGGTCGAGCGTCACGTCTGGCCCTGTCGCAGCAGCTTGCGTTTGCAAGTCGTTATCATTTCGCCAGTTTACACATATGCCTGTAAACCGGCCATGTCACCCCGCAGCTGGCGCGACAAACTGACCGGGAACAGGCCTGCCGCACCCTGGCGCCTCAACCGGCCAGGAGCAACTTGCCGGCCCGCACGAGGTTCAGGATCACGCCGAGATTGATCAACAGGCCCAGCGTTGTCAGGCCGGCGCCGAGGCCGGCCACGAGGGTGAGGAGCAGGGCCCGTCCCGGTATCATCAGCAAGGTCGCTGCGCGCTGCGTCATACTCCAGCGCGGTCGTATGAAGCGTTCGAACAAGTCCCCGAAACCATTGCGCCAGAGCACAGCGGTCAGCAGGATCCAGGCTGCGATACCGATCACGGGCGCGACCGCCAGCAGCCCTGCTATGTCCGGCAATTCAAGTAATTCCTGGAAATCCACAATCCGGCCCCTCGGTATCATCTCAACTAGATAGCCTTCACCGGGTCATCACGCTACACCGCAACGAGATGTTGTTCATGAGACGGAATTCGGGCGCTGCCGCGTTGAGGCAGTAGACCCCAGTCAGCGCGGCGCGTGCACGCGCCCAGGCCAAGAGGCAGGCATGTTGGAAAATAGACGTTGGATTTTGGCCCTTGTGGCTGTTGCGGCACTGGCCCTGGCGGGTTGGTGGTTCCTCGGGCGCGCTGATGGCAGTGTCGGCTCTGTCCAGATCGAGACTGCGGCCACGACGACCGGTGAGGTCCGAAGCATCGTCGCGGCCTCCGGTGCCGTACGGGCGCTGGTGACCGTCGAGGTTGGCTCGCAGCTCTCCGGCCAACTCGCCGAAGTCCTGGTCGATTTCAATGATGAGGTTGAGGAAGGCCAGGTCATCGCCCGGCTCGATCCGCAGACTTATGAGACACGGGTCCGCGAAGCCGAGGCCTCGCGCGCCACGGCGCTCGCAAGCCTGGCGCTGCAGCGCGCCACGCTGACCCGGGTGCGCGCCAATACCGGGACCGCCCAGCTCAATTTTGACCGCACCGAAACCCTGAGCGAACGCGGCAATGCCTCCGCCGCCGCGCTCGACAATGCCCGCGCCGCGCTTGATGCCGCACTGGCAGATGTCAGCGTCGCCCAGGCCCAGATTGCCAATGCGGAAGCCGTGCTGCGTCAGCGCGACGCGACGCTGGAAGGCGCGCTCATTGATCTGGAGCGCACCACGATCCGCTCACCGATCAATGGCATTGTTGTCGATCGCGCCGTCGACGAAGGTCAGACCGTCGCCGCCAGCCTGTCGGCACCGGTCCTGTTCACCATCGCGCAGGATCTCCGACAGGTGCAGATCGATGCCCAGGTCGATGAGGCCGATATCGGCCAGATCGCCGAAGGCCAGCCGGTGAGTTTCACCGTTGATGCCTATCCCGACATGCAATTGACCGGTCTGGTCGATCAGATCCGCCTGTCGCCGACCGCGTTGAACAATGTCGTCACCTATACGGTGGTGGTCACCGCGGCCAATCCTGGCCAGCGTCTGCTGCCGGGTATGACGGCCAATATGGATATCGTCACCGGCGAGCGCGACGGTGTGTTGCGCGTCTCCAATTCTGCACTGCGCTTTCGTCCATCGCCCGTCCTGGAGGGCCGCACGCGGCCCGTCGAAGCCGCGCCAGCTGGTGGTCCGCGCCGGGGCGGTGAGGGCGGCGGCCGCCGCAATCCCGTCGACCGCCTGACCGAGCAGCTCGATCTGACGCCTGACCAGGCTGAAAGCGCCGGCACGGTCTTCCGCAGCGCATTCGGCCGCGCCCAGGGTGCCGCGCAGGCGGGTGGCGGTATTGATCGCGACGCCTTGCAGGCCGAGATTGATCGCGGTCTGCAAGCCGTGCTGACACCGGAACAGATGCAGCGTTACCGGGCCATGGCACGCGAGGCGGCCAATACCCGCTCCGCCACTGTCTGGGTTCAGGAGGCCGACGGCATGCTGGTCGAGCGGCGCGTGCGGCTTGGAATCTCCGACAGCCAGAATACCGAAGTCGTGGCCGGCGATCTCGCCGAGGGCGATCTGGCGGTTACGCGTGCCCGCGAGGTGCGTGAATGACGGCGCTGATCGAATGCCGGAATCTGGTGAAGACCTATTCCATGGGCGATATGACGATCCGTGCTCTCGATGGCGTCTCCCTGGCCATCGAAGCGGGTGAATATGTCGCCATCATGGGCAGTTCCGGTTCGGGCAAATCGACCCTGATGAATCTGCTCGGCGCCCTCGACCGGCCGACCTCCGGCCTGCTGCGGGTCGCCGGCGAGGATCTCGGCACGCTGGGGCCGGAAGCCGTGGCCCGGTTCCGCAATCGAACGATCGGCTTTGTCTTCCAGCAATTCAATCTTCTGCCGCGGACCTCGGCGGCGGAGAATGTTGCCCTGCCGCTGGTCTATGGCGGTGTGGCCCATGCCGAACGTCGCGAGCGCGCGCTGGCGCGTCTGGAGCAGCTCGGCCTCGGTGAGCGCACCGATCACCATCCGTCGCAATTATCCGGTGGCCAGCAACAGCGTGTCGCCATCGCCCGCGCCCTGGTCAATGACCCTCAAATCCTGCTTGCGGACGAACCGACCGGCGCACTCGACAGCAAGACGTCCGAGGACATCATGGCGATCTTTGACCAGCTCAATCGTGAGGGCATTACCATCATCCTGGTGACCCACGAGCAGGAAGTCGCCGATCACGCCCGCCGCCAGATCGTGTTTCGCGATGGCCGGGTGCTGGAGGACCGCACATGAATTTGCTCGCCTCGATACGCGTGGCCCTGACGGCCCTGCGGATCAATGCCCTGCGCAGCTCGCTCGCCATGCTCGGCGTGATCATCGGTGTCGCCTCGGTGATCGTGCTGGTCTCGATCAGTGAAGGCACCAAACAGGCCGTTGAAGCGCAGATCGCCAGTTTCGGCGCCAATCTCCTGATCGTGCGTCCCGGCGCCTCGATCTTCGGCGGCCGGCGCGGTGCCGGAGGCACGGGCACGCCGGTGACGGATGCCGATGCCGAGGCCATCCGGGACCAGGTCAGTGGCATTGATGGCGTTTCCGGTGAGGTCAATGCCATGGGTCTGAGCGTGGTGTTTGGCGGCGTCAACTGGTCGACGCGGATCACCGGCGTCAATCCGTCCTTTTTCGGCATTCGCGACTGGACGATCGAGGAAGGCCGGGCCTTCTCGGTGGAAGAGGAGCAGTCGGCCCGTCGCCTTGCGGTCGTCGGCCAGACCATTATCGATGAGGTCTTCGACGGCGCGAGCCCGGTTGGCCAGTCCCTGCGCATTGGCGGACAGCAATTTGAGGTGATCGGTACGGTCGCGGCAAAGGGCGAGACATCTTTTGGCTCAGACCAGGACGACATTGTCTTCGCACCGCTCTCAACCGTGCGCCAGCGTTTTGGTGCCAGTGAGACGCCGACGGTGAGGGACCCGGTCCAGACCATCTATGTTGCGGTTGGTGACGGGGAAAATACCGACCGCATTATCGCCGATATCCAGGACCTGTTGCGGATCCGGCGCGATATCCAGCCGGGCGCCGACGATGATTTCAGCGTCGCCAGCCTGGCCGAATTCATCCGTGCCCGCAATGAGACCGAAAGCCAGCTCGGCCTGCTTCTGGCGGTGGGTGCCGGCATTGTGCTGCTGGTTGGCGGCATCGGGATCATGAATATCATGCTGGTTTCGGTGACCGAACGCACGCGCGAGATCGGCCTGCGGCTCGCGGTTGGCGCCCGCGCCAGCGATATCCGCAATCAATTCCTGATCGAGAGTATCGTCCTGTGCGTTACGGGCGGGCTGGTCGGCCTGGTTGTCGGTGTTGGCGGCACGATTGCCTATGCCAATGTCGGTGAGCTCGAAATATCGGTCAATCCGGGCATTGTCGCGGTCGCGATCGGGGCGTCGGCCTTTGTCGGTGTGTTCTTCGGCCTCTACCCGGCCCATCGCGCCGCCCGCCTCAACCCGATCGAGGCGCTGCGCTTCGAATAAGGGTCAGGCGGTCCCGTTGCCGTCGGACGGGTAGTGGATTGGTATCGAGAAGCAGAATCTCGAGCCTTGTCCTTCTGCGGACTCCACCCAGATCCGGCCATCATGCCGCTCGACGGCCTGCCGCACGATGGCGAGACCGATTCCGGTGCCGCTATACGCCTCGCGGGAGTGCAGGCGCTGGAAGGGGGCAAAAATCTTCTCGAAGAATTTCGGGTCGATGCCGATACCATTATCCGTGACCGAGACGGTCCATGCCTCGCGGTCGCAATGCGCCCGGATCTCGATGTGTGGCGCCTCGGCGCCGCGATATTTGATCGCATTGCTGACCAGGTTCTGCAGCACCTGCCGCATCAGCAACGGGTCAGCCCGGATGGTCGGCAGGGCGGCGATTTCGAGTTGCGCGCCGGACTCCGATATTGCGGCGTCGAGCTGATCGACCACGTCGGCCATGAGGGCGTCCAGGTCGACCGGCTGAAGTCTGAGCGATTGGCTCGACATGCGCGAATAGCTCAGCAAATCGTCGATCAGGCGCTGCATGCGCTGGGCGGCATCGACGAGATAGTCAAGGCTGCGCGTTCCGTCTTCATCGAGCTGGCCGGTATAGCGGCGCCGGATCAGGCCGGCGAAGGCCGCGACCTTGCGCAGCGGTTCCTGCAGGTCGTGGCTGGCGACAGTGGCAAAGCGGTCAAGCTCGGCATTGGTGCGCTCAAGCTGGGCATAGGCCGCCCGCAGCGGTGTGACGTCGGTGATGACGGCATAGCTGTGCAGCGGATTTCCGTCCTGATCGCGTTCCAGGAAAGAGGAGAGCAGCACGTCCAGCTTGGTGCCGTCCTTGCGGATGAAGCGATAGGGAATGTCGGTATTGCGCCCGCTCTGGAATAGTTCCGGCAATGAGGTTTCAACGGCGCGCTGACCGGATTCGGGGTCGAGGAAATCAGTCGACTTGCGCCCGATAACCTCGTCACGGCTATAGCCGAGGTGGGACAGCCAGTAGTCACTGACCTCACGGATCGTCCCGCTGGCGTCGATCGTGTGCATCATGGCCGGTGTGGCGCGATAGGTCGCCTCGAAGCGCTCGCGTTCTTCCAGCAGGGCATGATTGAGCCGCTTCTGGGTATCGATATTCCAGATCACGCCACTGATATTGCGCACGCGCCCGGTATCGTCGGCCTCCACGATCCGTCCGGTTACCTGGTACCAGATCCAGCGGCCTTCACTGTCCCGCATTCGATAATCAATCACGGCGACCGTTTCGGTGCCGCGGAACAGCGCGGTCGTGACCTTGGTGACCCTCTCCAGATCATCCGGATGGACCCTGTCGAGCCAGGCTTGCGTCGCGACGCGCGTCTCTGCGCCGCTGTTAAACAACTCCTCGGCGATATTGCCGCGCAACCAAAGTTCCGCCGCCTCGACGTCGATGCGGAAAATCCCGAGTGCTGTCGCCTGGATCGCGTCAGTCAATTGCTGCTCACGCTCTTCCAGGCGTTGCTTCGTCTCCAGCCGTTCCGTGACATCGGAGAGAAAGCCGGTCGCGATCAGCGGCCTGCCCTGCGGATCGCGACCGCTGACGCGGCCGCGGCTGTGGATATGGATCCAGCCGGCCATCTGGGAGTGGAATCGGACGGTGTAATCCACCGTACCCGCCTCGCCTGAATCGAGCTTCATGAAGGATGCCTCGGCGATGGGGCGGTCGTCGGGATGGATACGCGATACCAGCTCGTCGCGGGCAATGCGGGCGTCCCGAGGCGGCAGGCCGATCATTTCGCTGATCACGGCCGTGACGTCGGATATCCGGGTTTTCAGATTGATCCGCCAGGCGCCCTCATTCGTCGCGGCCAGGGCGTCACGAAACTGGAGATCGCGACGTTCCAGCTCGGTCTGAAGGCGTTTTTCCTCGGTGATGTCGGAATGCGTGCCCGCAGCCCGGAGCGGCCTGCCATTCTCATCCCACTCGATCACACGGCCACGGCTGCGGACCCAGACGATTTCGCCGTCATCATTGGTCATCCGGTACTCAACCGTGTTGATTTCAGCCGGCCCATTGCCGGTCATGGGGGCCTGCTTCAGATTCGCCAGGCGTTCGGCACCGCGATGGCTGTCCGCGAACAGGCGTGATGCCAGCCAGTCCTTGATCGGCAATTCCTCATTGGGCGCGCCGATTTTCAGCAGGTCGACAAGGAAACCCGAAATGCGGACGGTTTCGCGCTGCAGATCGGCGCTCCAAACCCCGTCTCTCACCGACGCCATCGCCTCGCGGACCATCTGCTCATTCCGGGTGAGACGTTCGGCCATTGCTTTCTGTTCGGTGATGTCGATCAGCACGCCGGAGATGATCGGGTGTTGCTTGTCCTTCCTGATCCGTTGACCGCTGGCCCGCAGCCAGACCCATTCCCCGGACCGGATGTCGCGAAGCCTGTATTCGATGTCGAGTGAGTCGGTCTCGCCCCTCAGCAGCCGCATGGTTTCGGTATTGACGGCGTCGCGCTCGTCGGGGTGAACCTGGTCGAGCCAGATGTCCCGTTCGATCAATTCCGGCTTGTCGGGCACGCCCAGCATGTCACGGATCGGGCCGATGGCGACGGCGCCGGGGACTGCCGGATCAATTTCCCAGATTCCGGCCGAGCCGGCGGCGATCGCGTTTTCCAATTGTTGTTCGCGTTCGGCGAGCTTGACTTCCAGTGCCCGGCGCTCGGTCACATCGGCGATAATGCCGGAAATGCGCAGCGGCGTTCCGTCACTGGCAAACTCGCTGACCCGGCCGCGGGTCTGAAGCCAGCGCCAGGCGCCGTCGGCGCGACGAGCCCGATGGACCGTGTCCAGGCCGGTCGTCGGCTGTTTGCGCAACCGGTCGATGGCCTCGAGAAATTCGTCACGGTCGTCTTCGTGCAGGGCTTCAGTCCATCGGGCCAGGCTGATGGTCGCATCGGCGGACTTGATGCCGAGAAATTCATTGATGAAACCGCGGGTCGATCCGAGCCCGGAGACCACATTGAGGGAGAAGGTGCCCTCATTCGCGGACGACAGGGCGACACGCAGCTGGAGGTCGCTGGCCTCCAGCCTGGCCTGCAGCGACAGTTCCGCGGTCACATCGCGGATGATGCAAATGAAACCATCCCGTTCGCCCGTCGAGGAAATGATCGCGCTGGCGGTGGTCTCGCCGTCGAAGATACGGCCGGATTTTGCCCGGTAGCGTGCGGTATAAGACCGGCTGATCTCAGCTGCATGCCGATGGAAATGCGTCTCGCCGAGCTGATCGAAATCGCGCGGATCGGCGTAGAGGGTTTGCGATGATGTGCCGACCAGCTCCGCCTCGCCATGGCCAAACAACCGTTCGGCAGCCGGGTTCAGGCCGGTCACCTCGCGCGCGTTATTCGTCACGACAACGGCGTTGGGAGAGCTGCGATACAGTGTTCGGAGCATGTCCTTCGAGTCAGTCATACGTCCCGTTTCTGTTCCGGTTCCGGCGATCAGGCCGGCACCGCGCGGCGCAGAGCTTGCCTCAGTCAGTGGATAGCTCCAAATGCAGGCATGCCCAACCTGTCACACGCGGCGCGTTCCAGGTCTGGTGCGCGGCCTGTCCGGCACGGCCGCGCGCACAGCCTCGTTGCCGGTTTACGTTGATCGGCGTGATTGGCAAGCGGTCTCATTTGATATGACCGCAGCGTTTGGTGATGCGCGTGCTGGTCTTACGCGATATCGGCGATATGCTTTGCGGCCCCAATTCCGTATGTGAGGAGTGTGATTGTGTTGCATAGCGGAGACAAGCCGGCCGGTGCGCCACCGATCCTGCAGGTGGAAAACCTGGATGTCCGGTTCGATACGCCCGATGGCGCAGTCAATGCGGTAAGGGGGATCTCGCTGGAGATTGCCGCCGGCGAATGCCTGGCTGTGGTGGGCGAGTCCGGGTCGGGCAAGAGCCAGACCTTCCTGGCCGCGATGGGCCTGCTGGCCTCGAATGGCCGCGCCACCGGCTCGATCCGCTATCGCGGACAGGAAATCCTCGGCCTGGCGCCGCACAAGCTCAATCGTGTGCGCGGCCGCAAGATGACCATGATCTTCCAGGATCCGCTGACTTCGCTGACGCCGCATATGCGGATTGGCGACCAGATGGGCGAAGTTCTCGGTATCCATCTCAAAATGCACGGCAAGAAAGCCGAGCAGCGGGCACTGGAATGGCTGGACCGGGTCCGCATTCCCGAAGCCCACCGCCGCTTGAGCCAGTATCCGCACGAATTGTCCGGCGGCATGCGTCAGCGCGTGATGATCGCGATGTCGATGCTGTGTGAACCCGATCTGCTGATTTGTGACGAGCCGACGACGGCGCTTGATGTCACGGTCCAGGCTGAAGTCCTCGACATTATGGACGAGCTGAAGCGCGATACCGGCGCGGCGCTGGCTTTCGTGACCCATGATATGGGCGTGGTCGCGCGCATGGCCGACCGCGTCGAGGTGATGCGCTATGGCGAGTATGTCGAAGGCGGTGTCTGCGAGGATATCTTCGCCAAGCCCAAGCATGACTATACGCGCATGTTGCTGGACGCGATGCCGCGCATCGATGCGCCCGACAGGCCCGGTCATGTCCAGCTCAAGCCTGTGGTCGACCAGGCCGGCGCCGAGCCGCTGATGAGCGTCGACGATATCAAGGTCCAGTTCCCGATCCAGGTCAGCGGTGGCTTGCGCCCGACCTATAAGGTTCTGCGCGCCGTTGACGGTGTCAGCTTCGATCTGAAAGCCGGCGAGACGCTGGGCGTGGTCGGTGAGTCCGGTTGTGGCAAGTCCACCCTGGCGCGTGCTGTCCTGCGCCTCGTTCCGGCCCAGGAAGGTGCGGTCACCTGGATTGGCCGCGACCTGCTCGGTCTCAGCCGGCAGGATATGCGCAAATCGCGTGAAGATTTGCAGATCGTGTTCCAGGACCCGATGGCCTCGCTCGATCCGCGCATGACGATCGGTGCCTCGATCGCCGAGCCGATGCAGACTTTCCGCAAGGATATGAATCGCGGACAGCGTCAGGACGCCGTACGCGAAATCATGGAACGCGTCGGTCTCGACCGGAATATGATCAATCGCTATCCGCACGAATTGTCCGGTGGCCAGAACCAGCGCGTCGGTATTGCCCGCGCCATGATCCTCAATCCGAAACTGGTGATCTGCGATGAGGCCGTCTCGGCGCTCGACGTGTCGATCCAGGCCCAGATCGTCGAATTGCTGATCAAGCTGCAGCAGGATCTCGGCCTGTCGATGATCTTCATCTCGCACGACCTGTCCGTGGTGCGCGAAATCTCCCATCGCGTGATGGTGCTCTATCTGGGCCGTATCGTCGAAATGGCCGACCGCGACCAGATCTATGAAGATGCCCGCCACCCTTACACCCAGGCGCTGATCTCCGCCGTGCCCGTGCCCGATCCGCTGATCGAGAAAACCCGCAAACGTCTCAAGCTCGATGGTGAGCTTCCCTCGCCGATGGATACGCGGGCGCAATTGCGCTTCATGCAGTCAAAGCTGATCGATGATCCCGATGCGGTGCAATACCAGCCGCAACTGATCGAGGTTGAATCGGGACATTGGGTCGCCGAGCATGACCCGGTCGAACAGGTCGCCGTCTGACCTTGCATGGCCTTACGCCCATTTAAATCGACTGGGGCGCGCCGCACGCTATGGTGTTCCCGCACTCAAAGCTGAAACGGTGAATATCATGTCGCTCAAGGCCCTCTCCAGGCTCGTCTTCCTGCCACTGCTTGCCGGCGCCCTGCTGGCCGCCTGCCAGCCTGCCGGGCCGGCTGCAGAGGCCGTCTGGCCACATGATGTCAGCGATCTGGCGGCCGATCCCGCGGTTCGTTATGGCCGGCTGGAGAATGGTCTGCGCTACGCGATCCTGGCCAATGAGACGCCGCCCAATGTGGCCTCCGTACGGATGGTGTTCAATATGGGCTCGCTCGGCGAAGCCGATGACCAGCGCGGCGTGGCGCATTTCATCGAACACATGGCCTTCAATGGCTCAACCAATGTCGCCGAAGGCGAGATGATCCCGCTGCTTGAGCGTCATGGCCTCCAGTTCGGGCCTGATACCAACGCCTTCACGGGCTATGACACGGTGGGATACCAGCTCGACCTGCCGGAGGCGGATGCGGAATCCATCGACACTGCGCTCTTCATCATGCGCGAGACCGCCACCGAGCTGGTCTTTGATCCCGAAGCGATTGACCGCGAACGCGGCGTCATCCTGTCCGAGGAACGCTTCCGCAATACGGCGATCCGGCGCTGGAGCACGGCGCTGCAGTATTTCCAGTTGCCCGGCACCTTGACCCCCGAACGTGACCCGATCGGTACGGTGGAGATCCTGGAGACGGTGCAGCGTGATCGCTTTGTCGATTATTACGAGAATTTCTACGTGCCGCAGCGCGGCATGGTCGTGGTGGTCGGTTCGATCGATCCCGATGCCATCGAGGCTAAGATCCACGACGTCTTCGGTGACTGGCAGGCGCCCGAGGATGCCCGTCCCGATCCGGACCTGGGCGATGTGCTCGAGGCGCGCCCATTCTCGGTCGGTTATTTCAACGATCCCGAAGTCTTCACCATCTTTACCGTCAATGCGATCCGTCCGCATCAGCATGAGGCCGATACCGGGGAAAGCCGTTTCCGCGACAATCTGGCCAGTTTCGGCGATGCCATCCTGTCGCGGCGTCTGCGGACCATCGTCAATTCGGGCGTTTCGCCGCTGTTGCAGGCCGCCGCCAGCCACTCCACAAGCTATGAATTGGCCGATGAGGCTGGCGTGCTCGCTGTTGCGACGCCGGACCGCTGGGCTGAGGCGGTGACGGTGATCGAGCAGGAGCTCCGCCGCGCCACCGAGTACGGTTTCACCCAGGCCGAGCTCGATGAGCAGCTGGCGAATTTCCGCACCAGCCTGCAGAATTCAGCAGACCAGGCAGGTACGCGTGACAGTGCGCAATTGTCCGATGCGATCTGGTCCAGCTGGCGCGGCGGCCAGGTGTTCACGACGCCGGCCTCCGGTCTGGCCCGTTTCGATGCCAGCGCGGACCGCATCACGCTCGAGGCGGTCAATACCGCCTGGGCGGCGCAATGGACCGGTGCAGCCCCGCTGCTCTTCCTGGCGACGTCCGAGATGATCGCCGATCCAGGCGCGACGATTGGTGCCGTCTGGGAAGCCAGTGCCGCCCAGCCCGTCGATCCGCCGGAAGACAGCGGCGCACAGAGCTTTGCCTATACCGATTTCGGGCCCGCCGGGACCGTTGCCGAACGGACGGAGGTCGAGGATCTCGGTCTGGTCCGGCTGCAATTCGGGAATGGCGTCGCGGTGACGTTGAAACAGACCGATTTCGAGGACCAGATCGTGCGGGTCCGGGTCCAGTTCGGCCGCGGCGAACTGGAGCCACGCGCCGTGCCGGCCGTTGATATTCTGGCGAGTTCGGTTTTCACCGCCTCGGGTCTGGGCGCCCATAGCGCCGATGATCTGTCGCGTGTGCTGGCTGGCCGTTCGGTCGGGATCAGTTTCGGTGTCGGCGATGACAGCTTCACCTTCAGCGCCAATACGACACCGGCCGATTTCGAGGTTCAGATGGACGTGTTCGCGGCCTTCATGACCGATCCGGGCTGGCGCGAAGAAGGATTGGCGCAGTATCGTGGCCAGGCTCCGGAAATTCGGCGCAATCTCTATTCCTCACCGACCGGTATCCTGCAGGCGGATGTCGCACGCATGCTGCGCAGCGGCGATCAACGCTATGGCTATCCCGATGAGGAAGAAGTCGCCGGTGTTGATCTGGCGGCCATCCAGGCCTTTCTCGACCCGGCGCTCGAGACTGCGCCGATCGAGATCACGATTGTTGGCGATATCAGCGAAGAGGCGGTCATCGCCGCGGTCGGTGCCACATTCGGCGCCCTGCCAGAGCGGGCCGCGAGCTGGCCGGACTATGCCGAGGCGCGTGATATCCGCTTCCCTGAAGCGACAGGTGAGCCGGTCATCCTGCGCCATAACGGGCCGGATTATCAGGCCATGGCAAATGTCTACTGGCCGACCTTCGATGATAGCGTGCCGCGCCGCAGCCGCGCCCTGGCCCTGCTGCGCGCCGTGTTCGACCTCAAGCTGACCGAGCGTCTGCGCGAGGCTGAAGGCTTCACCTATTCTGCCTTCAACAGCTCGACCACGTCGGATGTCTATCCCGATTACGGCTATCTCTGGGTTGGCGTCGATGTCCGGCTGGAAAATGTCGATGCGACCTATGCGGCGATCGACGAACTGGCCGCGGCCCTGGCTGCCGGCGAGATCACCGAGGATGAAATCCTGCGCGCCCGCCGGCCCCTGCTGGAGCAGATCGAGGACGCGTTCGAGAATAATGGCGCCTGGCTGAACTGGCTGTCGCAATCCTGGTCCAAGCCCGAGCGGCTTGACCGTATCCGGGCGCTGGCGACCGATTATGCCGAAATTCCCCGTGAGGAGCTGGTTGAGATGGCGGCAGAGTATCTGCAACCGGAGACGAGCTGGCGGGTGACGATTTTGCCGCGCGCGACGGAATAGCCGGATCGCGGTGGCACAACTGAAGCGGGCCTGAGGGCCTGAAATGGAGATATGAGAATGAAATTTGCCCTGTTGACCACAGCCGCACTCGCCCTGGCGCTTTCGGCCTGTTCGAGTGGAGATGCCCCTGTGAATGAAACGACCCAGCCTGACGGCGAAGCGGCGGCACAAGATGCGGCGCCAGCACCAGCGCCAGCGGTTGCTGAACCGGCAACCGTCTCGGCCGAGGCTGCGATCGTGGCCGAGGCCCGCGCCTGCCAGGGCGCGTCCGATACCAGCATGCTCACTGTTGATGTGCCCGAGGCCGGCAATCAGGATGGCACCGTGAACGCCGCCGCCGCCATCGCCTATCTCGACGCAGTGCGTGCCGAACCTTGCGTATTTGAGTTGCCGTCGGGTCTGCTCTTCCGCATTCGTGAAGCCAGCGAGGCCGGCATTTCACCGGTCTCCGGGGATCTGGTCACGGTGCATTATCGCGGCATGTTCGCCTATGGCGGCGAATTCGATTCGTCTTATGCCCGCGGCGAACCCGCGACCTTCCCCTCCAACCGTCTGATCGCGGGCTGGGTTGAAGCCCTGCCGCTGATGCGGGTGGGTGAAGCCTGGGACCTCTTCATTGCGCCAGAGCTGGCCTATGGTCCGCGCGGCACGCCGGGCGGCCCGATCGGCCCGAACGAAGCGCTCGTTTTCCAGCTTGAACTGATCGATGTGCCGGGCGCCAATTAGGCCCGTTCACCCGGTCCGAAAATCAATCCGATGATGTCAGGGCCGTGCCGGTGAGTTTGTGCTCACCGGTGCGGCGCTAGCGTGCCAGGCGCAGATTGGCGAGGTCGCCGGCAATCATCTCGAACGTATCGCGCAGCGCCGAGGTTGATGGCGAGTCAAAATACAGGCTCGGGCTGGAGGCACAGGCTTCCATCATCCTTCGGGTCGAGCTGGAATTGACCTGGAAGGTGATCGTGTAGACGCGGATGCCCTGGGCCTTGGCATAATTGCAGGCCGCGATCGTGCGCTCGTCGAGCGCCTCGCTCAGGCGGCTGTCGCTGGTTGTTCGGATCCCGAGGCGATTGTCTGCAATATAGCCATAGGCCTCGTATTCGGACATGAAGTCGGAATTCTCGCCGCGCAGGACATTGTCACCATCGGTCAGGATCACCATCGCCTTGAGAACGTCGCGATCATCATAGCCGGTGCCTTCGCTGAAGGGCATTTGTGGCGACAGAACCCGTACCCCCCAGCTGACGCCATTGGCGATATTGGTGGTGCCGTTCGCATCCATGTCGGAAATGGCGCGGTCGACCCGCGAGCGTGAATTGGTCAGCGCCGTGATCGGCGTCGACGTGCACGCCGCGTTCGGGCCACCGCGATTGGGCCGGGCGCCATCATATTTGGGCAAATTGCGCAGCCGGTCCCAGGCACTGCCGCTCACGTCGTCGTCGATATAGTCATTGGGATAGTATGAGGTGTCCGGCTCGTCCGGCGCAAAATGCGGCACGAAAAGCGTTTCGGGCTGGCCGGCATTGGGCGGGGTGTCATCGATATCCATCGGCAGGGAACGCGATTCAACACAACCGCCCCAGCTGGTGTTTTGCAGCTGATCGAAGAGGTCCCAGTGATTCGGGTGGATAGTCGTCGTGGTGCAGGTCCGCCGGCGGCCGCGGCCGCGGCACTCTTCGACGCTGTAATCGCCGCCAGCCCATTCGGCGTGAATGGGCGAGGTCGCATCCGGGTCGAGCCACCAGTCACGCTCGAAACCGGTTCCGACATTGACCGTCGCGGCGAAGGGTACCAGGCCGATCATGACGTCGTCCGGATCGTCGCCACCTTCAAACAGAATTTCCGAGAGCAGGTGTGCCGCATCGCGCAGACCGCGGATCTTGGAACCACCCATCGAGCCGGTATTATCGAGCACCATGGCCAACTCGATGCGCTGGCGGGCGCGCTGGGCGACGCTTTCCCAGTGCACGGTGATGGTCTGAATCCCCGCAAGGCCCAGCATGGTCGTGCGAACTTCGGCGGCCCCGCGGACGGTCACCGTGTCGGTTTCAGTATCGAGGCTGACGGTGACACTGGTGATATTGCCCAGCTCGCGCTCGGGGTAATTGGCATTGATGAAACCGGTCGCGATCTCAAGCGCTTCCTCGTCGCTGATCGTGGCATTGGTGCCAACGGCCAACGCTGCGGCGTCCAGCGCCTGGGCCAGCCGGCTGCGGGCATTCATCGCCGTGCTGAGGTCCACCGAACCGCCGGCGAGCAGGGTCACCGGCATCAGCGCCAGGGCGAAAATCACTGCGACATTGCCCCGTCGATTGCTCGCGAACTCTGCGACTCTTCTCGAAATACGGGCCAGGAACATGTGCGCTTACCATCATCTATTCGGTAAAACTCTACAGGTTCGGGGTTAAAGGGCCGTTAGATGAGGTGGTTAACCAATCGTGTCCTATCGCGACAGCCGCAGATTGGCGAGATCGCCGGCAATCATCTCGAAGGCATCGCGCAGGGCCGAGGATGAGGGCGAGTCAAAGTACAGGCTCGCATTGGTGGCACAGGCCTGCATCATGTTTCGCGTCGAGCTTGAACTCACCTGGAAGGTGATCGTGTAGACCCGGATCCCCTGCGCCTTGGCGTAGGCGCAGGCCGCTGCGGTGCGGGCATTGAGCGCCGTGCTGAGCAGATTGCCGTTCGAAGTGCGCACACCAAGCCGGTTGTCGCTGATATAGCCATAGGCCTCATAGCGGGACATGAAGTCATTGCCCTGTCCCGACAGCACATTCTCCCCGTCCGTCAGGATCACCATCGCCTTGAGCACGGTGCGATCGTCATAGGCGACGCCCTCGGCGAAGGGCATTTGTGGCGACAGGACGCGCACGCCCCAGCCGATGCCATTGGCGATATTGGTATTGCCGTTGGCCGCCATGGCCGAAATGGCCGCGTCGACGCGTGAGCGCGAGGTGGTGAGTGGGGTGATCGGCGTCACTGTGCAGGCCGCATTCGGCCCGTTGGAGCTGGGCCGCCCATCCTCATATTTCAGCAGATTGCGCAATCGGTTGAGCACGTTCCCGGCCACCCCGCTCGCCAGTCCATCGCTCAGATAATTGTTGGAATAGCCTGACAGATCCGGCTCGTCGGGCGCAAAATAGGGGATGAAGAGGGTTTCGGGCCGACTGGCATTGGGCGTGGTGTCGTCAATATCCATCGGCACGGCGCGCGCCTCGACGCAGCCGCCCCAGGACGTATTGCGCAGGTCGTCAAACAAGTCCCAGTGATTGGGGTGGATGGTCGTGGTCGTACATCTGCGCCGATTGCCATTGCCGGTGCAGACCTCGCTTGTTTGATCGCCGCCGGCCCATTGGGCGTGGATCGGTGAGGCGGCATTCGGGTCCAGCCACCAGTCGCGTGCGAATCCGGTTCCGACATTGACCGTTGCGGCAAAGGGAATGACGCCGATCTTGACGTCGCCGGTGTCGCCGGCGCCTTCAAACAGGATTTCAGAAAGCAGATGCGCCGCGCCGCGCAGGGCCGTGATCTTGGAGCCGCTCATCGAGCCGGTATTGTCGAGCACCATGGCCAGCTCGATGCGCTGGCGGGCGCGCTGGGCCACGCTCTCCCAATGCACGGTGATGGTCGGTATCCCGGCCAGGGCGAGCATGGTGGTGCGCACTTCCGCGGCGCCGCGCACGGTGACACTGTCGGTAACCGGGTCAAGGGTCACAGTGACGCCGGTGATATTGCCCATTTCGCGTTCGGGGTAATTGGCATTGATGAAGCCATTGGCGATGGCCAGCGCATCGGCATTGGACACCGAGGCGTTGACGCCCACCGCCAGGGCCGCTGCATCGAGCGCCTGGGCCAGCCGGCTGCGGGCATTCATTGCGGTGCTGAGATCAACAGAACCGCCGGCCAGCAGGGTGACGGGCATCAGGGCCAGCGCGAAAATAACCGCAATATTGCCGCGGCGATCCTTCGCAAAACGGGACAGAATTCTGGGAAAGCGGGTCAGGCACATGCAGGGCACCCTCATCAATTCGCCAGGATTCTACCGGTTGGGAGTTAAAACCGAGTTAGAATTCCAAGTTTATTTTGAGTGTGTTACCGCGAAAGTCGCAAATTGCTCAGATCCCCGGCGATCATCTCGAATGCATCACGCAGGGCGTCGGATGAGGGCGAGTCAAAATACAGGCCTGGATGGGTTGCGCAGGCCTGCATCATATTGCGCGTCGAGCTGGAATTGACCTGGAATGTGATGGTGTAGACGCGGATACCCCGCTCCCGGGCATAGGCACAGGCCGCCGTGGTGCGGGCATTGAGGGCGTTGCGGATCGTGGTGTCATTCGAGGAGACGATGCCAAGGCGGCCATCGCGCATATAGCCATAGCCGGAATAGTCCGAATAATTGCTGTTGCCGCGGCCATTGAGATAATTCTCGCCATCGGTCAGCACGACCATCGCCTTGATCGTATCATCCTCGCCCCAGTCCACGCCCTGGGTGAAGGGCTCGCCCGGCGACAGGACCCGCACCCCCCAGCTGACGCCGATCGGGATATTCGTCGTGCCGCTGGCGATCATGGCGGAGATGCCGGAATTGATCGTGCTCTGATTGCCCGTCAGCGGCGTGATCGGCCGCGCTGTGCAGCCCCAGCCGGGCCCGTCGCCCGATGACACAGACGCGCCGGTATATTTCGGCGCATTGCGCATCCGGGCGGTCTGGTCATAGCCCGACATCTGATCGCTCATATAGCTGTTGGGGTAGGAGCCATAGCTGGACTCGTCCGGTGCGAAATAGGGCAGGAAGAGCGTGTCCGGCGATGCCGCGGACGGCGGCGTATCCTCGATATCATGCGGAATGGCCCGTGCCTCGACACAGCCGGTCCAGTCGCGATTGGTGATCGTGTCGAACACGTCCCAGCGATTGGCGGCCGGGATGAAATTCTCCGAATGCAGCGGCGAGAGCGCATCCGGATCGAGCCACCAGGCGCGTTCATACTGAGTGCCGACATTCACCGTCGCCGCGAAGGGCACAAGGCCGATCTTGAGCCGGTCCGGATCGGCGCCCTCGAACAGGATATCGGTCAGCAAATGCGCTGCATCGCGCAGGCTGGCGATCTTGGAGCCGCCCATCGAGCCGGTATTGTCGAGCACCATGGCCAGTTCCAGCCGGCGGCGCGCGCGCTGGACCTCGCTCTCCCAGTGCACAGTGATGGATTCAATCCCGATCAGCGACAGCACCAGCGTCGCAATGCGCGCCTCGGCGCCAACCGTGACGATGTCATTGTCGGCATCCAGGGCTACGGTCAGCCCGCCAATCTCGCCGATCTCGGTGGGCGGATAATTGGCGGTCACGAAGCCGAGCGCGAATTCTGCGGCCTCATCCTGGGTGAGCGATGTCTGCACGCCGACCGCGAGGGCTGCTGCGTCGAGCGCCTGGGCCAGCCGGGTGCGGGCATTGAGGGCCTGGTTGAGATCGACAGCCCCGCCAGTCAGCACCATGAGCGGCATCAGCAGAATCGAGAACATCAGCGCGACATTGCCGCGCCGGTCGACCATCCAGGTCCGTAAAAATGAGATCAGACTCGAAGGCATCAGGTCCACAATCCGTTCAACCCGGCGATACTGCGCGCGGGGCGGGCGGATGGGCACTGAGTTTTGGAAATGAAGTGAAAAACCGGCTAACACCCAAGCTACAACTGTTCGAGGTCACCCATGTCCCAGCCATCCCCCTTCCTTGAGACCGCAATCGACGAATTGCGCGATCTGATCGGTTTCGACACCACCTCGCGCAATTCCAACCTGCCCCTGATCGACCATGTCGAGCAGCGCCTGACAGCGCTGGGCGCCCATTGCGAGCGCATCCCCAATAGCGACGGGACGAAGGCCAATCTGCACGCGATTATCGGCCCGATGGTCGATGGCGGGGTCGTCTTGTCGGGCCATACCGATGTCGTGCCGGTCGATGGCCAGCCCTGGACGTCGGATCCCTGGACGCTGACCGACAAGGGTGATGGCAAGCTCTATGGCCGCGGCACCTGCGACATGAAGGGCTTTTCCGCCTGCATCCTGGCGCTGGCGCCAATGTTCGCAAGCGCCAAGCTGAAACGCCCGGTCCACATCGCGCTCTCCTTTGACGAGGAGATTGGCTGTATCGGCGCACCGGCGATGATCGAGAAGATCATGGCCGGCCCGATCAAGCCGTCGACCGTCATTGTCGGCGAGCCGACCGATATGAAAGTCGTCACCGCTCATAAGGGCCTGTTCTCGATGACGGTGAAACTGCGCGGCCGCGAAGCGCATTCCTCCCTCGTGCGCGATGGTGCCTGCGCCGTCACCCACGGTGTGCCGCTGATGCAATACCTGGTCGATTGCGCCGCCGAAATGGAGGCCGCCGCCCCCGATGACAGCCCCTATACCCCGCCCTTCGGGACGCTGACGATTGGCGAGATGAAGGGCGGCACAGCCCTCAACATCCTGGCCCTCGACGCCCAGTTCTCCAGCCTGATCCGCCCCGCCCCCTGGGATGATCCGCACGCGATCGAGGCGGGTCTGCGGGAGCGGGCTGCGGCTGTTGAAGCGAAAATGCGCCAATCAGTTCCCGAAGCCAGCGTGACGGTAACCGTGCGCTCCAACGTGCCGGCCTTCGCCCGCGAGGCCGACGGCGCCGCCGAACGCCTGGCGCGCCAGCTCACCGGCGACAACTCCACCCGCGTCGTGAGCTATGGCACCGAAGCCGGCCAATTCCAGGCGGCGGGCCTCTCCGTCGTCGTCTGCGGTCCCGGCTCGATCAGCCAGGCGCACCAGCCGGACGAATTCGTCGCGATTGACCAGTTGGATCAGTGTTGCGGCTTTATGGAGCGGCTGGTGCGGGTGCTGGAGGCCTGAGCCGGGCCGCCACACGAAAAAAGGGCGCCCCGCGGGGCGCCCTTTTCAATTCGTCAGACCTGAAGCCCTAGCCTACGACCTTCAGCGGGTCGGGCTGGGCCGCGTCTTCGCGAGTCTTGCCCCAATAGGAGATGCAAGGGATTTTCGCCTTGTCGCAGCGGTCGGCGTATTTGCTTGCGATGTCGGTGACTTCTTCCATCAGGCCAGCGGCCAGGGTGATCGGCTTGAGGCCCATCTGCAGGAAGGTGTCGTTTTCGACATGAAGGTCATTCTCGTCCGCTTCATTGCGCGGATTGGGAACCAGCTGCACTTCGGCATGGGCCATGTCGGCGATCATCTTGGCCAGATCGCGAACCCGGTGAGTTTCAGTCATCTGGTTGAAGATGCGAACCTTGTCGCCAGATTGCGGCGGGTTTTCGACCGCGATCTGGACGCAATGAACCGTGTCCTGGATATGGATGAAGGCGCGCGTCTGGCCGCCCGTGCCGTGCACGGTGAGCGGATAGCCGACGGCGGCCTGCATCAGGAAGCGGTTGAGCACAGTGCCGTAATCGCCGTCATAATCGAACCGGTTGATCAGGCGCTCATCGCGCTTGGTCTCATTGGTCTGGGTGCCCCAGACGATGCCCTGGTGGAGATCGGTGATCTTCACCTTGTCGTTCTTGTTGTAGAAATGGAAGAAGAGCTGATCCTGGGTCTTGGTCATGTGGTAGATCGAGCCCGGATTGGCCGGATAGAGGATCTCCTGATCCTGCAGCCCGTGATCCGTCTGCACCTTCACCTTGAGATAGCCTTCGGGGATTTTCATGCCCGCCGTGCCATAGCCATAAACGCCCATCGTGCCGAGGTGGACGAGATGGATGTCGCGACCGCTCTCGACGATCGCGGCGAGCACGTCATTGGTGGCGTTGAGGTTATTGTCGACGGTATAGCGCTTGTGGCGGGCCGATTTCATCGAATAGGGCGCGGCGCGCTGTTCGGCGAAATGCACGATCGTGTCAGGCTTTTCCTCATCGATCAGATCGATGAATTCCTGGAAATCCTTGCCGATATTCATGTTCACGAAGCGGATGTCGCGGCCGGAGACGTCTTTCCAGGCGGCAAGGCGTTCGCTCATTGGCCGGATCGGCGTCAGCGATTCCACTTCCAGTTCGACATCGATCATGCGACGCGAGAGATTGTCGACGATGACAATGTCATGGCCAAGATTGGAGAGGTGAAGCGCTGTCGGCCATCCGCAGAAGCCGTCCCCACCAAGAACGATAACTTTCATAATTCCGGCACCCGCCCAAAAGGTTTATATAACTGTCTACTCCGTTTCTCGCAGGCGTACAGTTTCATTTCAAGTCCCCGCTCTGCGGTCGGGCCGGTGAAGCACTGTACTGACACACATACAGCCTGTCCGGAGGGGGGCGATAAGTCCGTCATGTCGCTGTTTTGCCGCATTCCTGCGGTGGACTGTGACCTGAAAGGCGGGTAAATCCGCGCCAATTCCAGCGCGACCGGCCTCATGCCCCGCTGTCGCGATTACCGATATTGAGGAGACTGGCCATGGCGCTTCGGGTTGCAATCAATGGATTTGGCCGTATCGGCCGTCTCGCACTGCGGGCGATTCTCGAGGAGAAGCGCTGGGGCGAGATCGAAGTCGTGGCGATCAATGACAGCTCGACGCCCCAAACCAACGCCCACTTGCTGACCTATGACAGCGTGCATGGCCGTTATCCCGGCAAGATCGAAGTTGGTGAAGACTGGCTTGATGCCGGTTATGGCCGCATCCAGAAGGTGTCCAATCGCGATCCGTCCCAATTGCCCTGGAAGGCGATGGGCGTCGATCTGGTGATGGAATGCACTGGCAAGTTCAACGACAAGGCCGCCGCGATGGCCCATATCGAGAGCGGCGCCAAGCGGGTGCTGTGCTCGGCTCCGGCCAAGAATGCTGACAAGACCATCGTCTATGGCGTCAATCACGACCAGCTGAGCGCCGAGGACATCATCGTCTCGAACGCGTCTTGCACCACGAATGGCCTCGCGCCCGTCGCGAAGGTGCTCAATGACGCGGTCGGCATCGAGCGCGGTCATGTCACGACCATCCATGCCTATACCGGCGACCAGCCAACCCTGGACCGTAATCACAAGGATCTCCACCGCGCCCGCGCCGCTGCGATGTCGATGATCCCGACCTCGACCGGTGCCGCCAAGGCGGTTGGCCTGGTCATCCCCGAACTGATCGGCAAGCTCGACGGTGCCGCCGTGCGCGTGCCGACCCCGAATGTGTCGCTGATCGACATGGTCTTCGTGCCCTCGCGCGCCACCACGGCGGAGGAGCTGTCCGCAGCCATCATCGCCGCCGCCGATGGCCCGATGAAGGGCGTGCTCGGCTATGACAGCATCCCGCTGGTCTCGATCGATTATAATCACGACCCCCGCTCCTCCATCGTCGCCATCGACAAGATCAATGTCATTGATGAGCGCCTGGTCCGGGTGATGACCTGGTATGACAATGAGTGGGGCTTCGCCTGCCGCATGGTCGATACGGCCGTGGCGATGGGCCGTTACCTTTAATCACGCTTGAGCGAGGACAGGTCATGACGACGATCCGCCGTATCCAGGACGCCGAATTGGCCGGCAAGCGCGTGCTTGTGCGCGTCGATTTCAACGTGCCGATGAAGGATGGAATCGTCACCGACGATACCCGTCTGCAATCGGCCTTGCCGACGATTGAATTCCTGCGCGAAGCCGGGGCAAAAGTGATCCTGCTGGCCCATTTCGGTCGCCCCAAAGGCAGCCGGGTTACGGGTCTGTCGCTGGAGCCGGTGGCGCAGCCGCTGGCTGACCTGGTCGGTGAAGCGGTTGATTTCGTCGATGACCTGGTCGGGGATGATGCCGCTTCGGCAGTGGCCGACATGGCCGATAGCGATGTGCTATTGTTGCAGAACACACGTTTCGAGCCCGGCGAGGAAGCCAATGACCCCGCTTTCGCAGCGGCGCTGGCCCGGCTCGGCGATATCTATGTCAATGACGCCTTCTCCGCTGCCCACCGTGCCCATGGCTCGACCGAAGGCGTGGCGCATCTGCTGCCGGCCTATGCCGGCCTGGCCATGCAGCGCGAGATCGACCATCTGGTCGCGGCGCTGGAAAAGCCCGAGCGCCCGGTCATGGCGCTGGTTGGCGGCGCAAAGGTCTCATCCAAGATCGATTTGCTGAAAAACCTGGTGAAGAAGGTCGATATTCTCTTCGTCGGCGGTGGCATGGCCAATACGCTGCTGCACGCCCAGGGCATCAAGGTCGGCGCCAGCCTTTGCGAGGCCGATCTGGCCGATACGGCACGGGTAATCCTCGTGGCCGCGGAAGAAGCGGGTTGCAAGCTCATCCTGCCGAGCGATGTCGTGCTGGCGCGTGAGTTCAAGGCGAATCCGGAAACCCGGCTCACCGCCGTTCACAATGTCGGCGCCGAGGAGATGATCCTCGATTGCGGTCCCGGTACGGTGGTCGAAATCAACCAGGCGATCGACACCTGCAGAACCTTGATCTGGAATGGCCCGCTCGGCGCCTTCGAGACCCCGCCTTTCGAGGCCGCGACGATGGCCGTGGCTGAACATGTCGCCCGCGCCGTGCGCGACCAGGGCCTGGTCGCGGTCGGCGGCGGCGGCGATACGGTCGCAGCGCTCAACCAGGCCGGCGTGGCCGACGACTTCACCTTCATCTCGACGGCGGGCGGAGCCTTCCTCGAGTGGATGGAGGGCAAGGTCCTGCCTGGCGTCGATGTGTTGATGCAGCGCGATAGCGTCAGCGCCTGACGCCTGCGCCAGACAAACCCGAATTCGGGCCGTTTCCTGTCTTGGGATTTGGCCGCGCTCTGTGTAGATAGGGCGCAATGCATGATGAAGACAAAGATCGAACCTAGCTGGGGATGACATGATGGATCTCGACCAACTCAACGAAACCGCCTGTGCCATGGTGGCGCCCGGCAAGGGCCTGCTGGCAGCTGATGAATCCACTGGCACGATCGGCAAGCGCTTCGCTTCGATTGACCTGGAAAACACCGCCGACAACCGTCGCGACTGGCGCGAAATGCTGTTCCGCACCGAACCGGCGATGAGCGAGCATGTTTCCGGCGTCATCCTCTATGACGAGACCATCCGCCAGAAATCCAAGGACGGGACGCCGCTGGTCAAGCTGATCCAGGATGCCGGCGCGATTCCGGGCATCAAGGTTGATGCCGGCGCCAAGGGCCTGGCGGGCAGCGATGGCGAAATGATCACCGAAGGCCTTGATGGCCTGCGCGATCGTCTCGCCGATTATTACGGGCTCGGTGCCCGCTTCGCCAAATGGCGTGCCGTGATCAATATCGGCCGCAATGGCGATGAATCCATGCCGAGCCAGTATTGCATCAACACCAATATGCACGCGCTGGCCCGCTATGCGGCGCTGTGCCAGGAAGCCAATATCGTCCCGATCGTCGAGCCGGAAGTCATCATGGATGGCGATCACTCGATCGAGCGTTGCTATGAAGTGACCGAATTCGCGCTCAAGACGCTGTATCGCGAGCTGTTCGACCAGGGCGTGATCCTGGAAGGCACGATCCTGAAGCCGAACATGGTGATTTCGGGCACGAAGAACGAGGACCGCGCCAGCATTGAAGAAGTCGCCGACATGACGATGCAGTGCCTGGCCAATTGCGTGCCAGCCGCCGTGCCGGGCATCGCCTTCCTCTCCGGTGGCCAGTCCGATGAGGAAGCCACGGCCCACCTCAATGCCATGACCGCGAATTATGACCTGCCCTGGCCGGTCAGCTTCTCCTATGGCCGTGCGCTGCAGGCGGCGCCGCTGAAGGTCTGGGCTGGCAAGCCTGGCAATGTCGATGCGGCCCAGGCTGCCTTCAACCACCGCGCCAGGATGAACAGCCTGGCCTCGCTGGGTGAATATGATGCGGCGATGGAGAAAAACGGCGCCTGATTTTCGGCTGTCGGAATGCTGACCACCAAAAAAACGGGGCCCGCATTGCGGGCCCCGTTCTCGTTTCGGCGATGGTCTGAAGTCTACTGGTCGTATTCGGTGATGAAGATGGTGGCTGGCGCGGTGCTGCTGCCATAGGTGCCGACCCAGATATCATACTGGCCAGCATCCGGCATTTCTCCGCCAACGAGCGGGTTCAGGCCGTTATAGTCATCATTGCAATACCAGCTGCCGTCGGGACCGTTGACGACGAGGGTCGTGTCGACCGAGGAGGTGACGCCGATGAACAGCTGTGAGCCACCGCCGCCGTATTGCAGGCGATAATCGGGTGCATTGGCGATCAGGCCGACGCAGGCGTTATTGATCGACGAGGCATCAATCGTGCCGCCAGCGACCACCTGTGCCTGATGGGGGTCAGGCAGAAAGCCGGGATTCAGCGCCACGGAACCATAGGTCGGCGGCAGCGAGTAATCCTGGGCGGCGGCGACACCGGTAAGCGCTGCGACAGCGAGGCTGGCAGCAAGGACGGTTTTGATGGACATATATTTCCCCTGATAAAACTGGATCGAAACAAGATCATTGGTTGATGTTGTGAACATGCAGTGTCGTTGATGACGGCGAGATGAACACGCTGCGTCGAAGACTGCATCCGGGCCGGGATCGGGTGCCTATCCCCCACCCTAAACAACTGTCCCACGCAACCCGGACGCAAGCCAGGCGCTTGCTGAGACAGGTGCACAGCCGGCAATATCGAGGTCCCGACTTGCGTCAGGACGACACATTCCGAGCGATGTTATCCCCACCCCACCAACCTGCGCGCATACTTCAGCGGTTCCGGTCGCACGGGAGGCGTGAGCTCAGTCATTCGCGGCGATCGGGAGCGTGGAGCTCGTCCGGGCAGAGGGGTGACATCCTCAAGCTCTGGTGAGGCCATGATCGGGGAAGGGCAGCATGAATGCTCGACTGTTCGTCCACGGTCATTTCGAGGCAGGGCCCGCGAGGGACCTGAGCAAATCTCCACGTGCGGGACGTCTCGGATGCCCCCTAAACCTACAACAGCTCCGGCATTCGCCGGCGTCCCGCACACCTCCCAAACCGGGGAGGCCCACTCAAACCTCCAGCGGCGAGCCGCGTGGAGATTTTCGTGTGCGCGGCGATGCAGGCCCACTAGCCAC
>NZ_FNHG01000026.1 GCF_900103475.1 Maricaulis salignorans | reverse complement strand
GTTCCGGTCGCACGGGAGGCGTGAGCTCAGTCATTCGCGGCGATCGGGAGCGTGGAGCTCGTCCGGGCAGAGGGGTGACATCCTCAAGCTCTGGTGAGGCCATGATCGGGGAAGGGCAGCATGAATGCTCGACTGTTCGTCCACGGTCATTTCGAGGCAGGGCCCGCGAGGGACCTGAGCAAATCTCCACGTGCGGGACGTCTCGGATGCCCCCTAAACCTACAACAGCTCCGGCATTCGCCGGCGTCCCGCACACCTCCCAAACCGGGGAGGCCCACTCAAACCTCCAGCGGCGAGCCGCGTGGAGATTTTGCCGCATCCGGTTTGGCTTGTTACTGACCGCGTGGTCAGTTACAGATGTGACATGACACGCACACCCCGTCATCGCCGCCGCCCTGAAGCGCGCCCCGAGGAAATCCTCACCGCCGCGCTGGCGATCTTTGCCGAACAGGGGTTTGCAGCGGCGCGGGTCGAGGACATCGCCCGCCGGGCGGGGCTCTCAAAGGGCGCGGTCTACCTGTATTTTCCCTCCAAGGAAGCCATGCTCAATGCACTGGTCGAGCAGTCGGCCGGGGCTTTGGCGCGCACGGTCGAGCAGCATGTGGCGCAGATCGCGGCAGCGGACCCGGAGGCGGCGCTGCGCGGCCTGTTGCGGATCCTGTTTGCCGCCGTCTCCTCTCCGGAGGTCTCCGCCGCGCCGCGTCTCGTGCTGACCGAAGCGCACCGCTTCCCCGAACTGGCGAATTTCTACCGCGAGCATGTGCTCGACGTGATGCGGCGCGCCATGGGCGCCCTGCTCGCGGCGGCCGTCGAGACAGGCGTGTTCCGCGATGTCGATACCGACGCCTTCATGCGCATCATCGCCGGCCCCGGCCTGGCGCAGATGGCGCTGACGACAATTTTCGATCTCAAACCGGACAGGCTGACCGATCCCGGCGATCTCGCAGACGCGATCGCCGACATCCTGCTTTACGGCCTCAAACCCCGCCTGGAGAGCGCAAACACATGACCCGGCTCATTCTCGCACCGGCCCTCGCCTTGCTCCTGCTCACCGCCTGTTCACCGCCGGTCGAGCCCGGCCTGCACGGCTATGCCGAGGGTGATTTTATTGCCCTGGCACCGGACATGCCCGGCCGCGTTCTCGAGACCGACTTGCGCGAAGGCGATCCGGTCACCGCAGGCCAGCTCGCCTTCCGGCTCGATGACACCGATGCCCGCGCCGCCCTCGCCGCCGCCCAGGCCCAGCTTGGCGCCGCGACAGCCCAGTTTGATGATGCCGCGGCGGGAGCGCGCACGCCGGAAATCGGGGCCGCCCGCGACCAGCTCGCCCAGGCCAATGCGGCGCGCACCGAAGCCCAGGACAATCTGACCCGCACCCGCGAACTCTTTCAGCAAGGCCATGTCAGCCAGGCCCGACTCGACCAGGCCCAGGCCTCGGCCGAGGTCGCCAGTGCCCGCGTCAGCGAAATGCGCCAACGCCTCAACCTGGTGCAATTACCGGCTCGCGAAAACCAGTTACGAGCGCTGCAAGCCGCCATCGCCGCGGCGCAGTCGAGTGTCGAGCGCGCCGAATTTGCCCTGTCCCAGCGCCAGGTCCGGGTGCCGTCCGATGGCCGGGTCGAACGCCAGATCCGCTATGCCGGCGAACAGGCCGGGCCAAGCCAACCGGTCTACTCCCTCCTGCCCGACGGAGCGGTGCATGCGGTCGTCTTCATCCCGGAACCGGAACTGGCTGCCACCCCGGCCGGGACCCGGCTTGCAGTCAGGTGCGATGCCTGCGCGGCCGGTCTGATGGCGACCATTACCCGCATTGATGACGAGGCCCAGTTCACCGCCCCCTTCATCTATTCCGACAGCGAACGCGCCCGTCTGGTCTATCGTGCCGAGGCCCGCTTCGATGCCAATCCACCGCCACCGGGGACGCCGCTGCGCCTCGAGGTCCGTTAGCATGGACGGCGATCTCGTCATCGATGTCCACGGGCTGACCAAGAGCTTTGGCGACACACGCGTGGTCGATGATTTCTCGATCCAGGTGCCCAGGGGCGCGATCTACGGCTTTCTCGGTCCCAACGGGTCGGGCAAAACCACGACGATCCGGCTGATGTGCGGCCTGCTCAAACCCGATGGCGGCGGCGGCACGGCGCTGGGCTATGACATCGTCACCCAGAGCCGCGAGATCAAATCGCGCGTCGGCTATATGACGCAAAAATTCTCCCTCTATGGCGACCTGACCGTGAAGGAGAATCTCGACTTCATGGCGCGTCTGCATGCGGTGCCAAACCAGAAAGAGACCGTGCTCGCCACCCTGGAAGAATACGATCTGGAACCACGCGCGAAACAGCTCGCCGCCAATCTGTCCGGCGGCTGGAAACAGCGCCTGGCGCTCGCCGCCGCAACCATGCACAAGCCCGGCCTGCTGATGCTCGACGAGCCAACTGCCGGGGTCGACCCCAAGGCGCGGCGCGATTTCTGGGACCGCATTCGCCGCCTCTCCCAGCAGGGCGTCACGGTGCTGGTCTCGACCCACTATATGGACGAGGCCGTGCAGTGCGATTCCATCGCCTATATCGCCTATGGCAAGAAGCTGATCGACGCGCCCTCGGCCGATATTGCCGGCATTGTCGGCCTCACCACCTGGCGGATCGAGGGCAAGGGGTTGCAGCCCGTCTACGACGCGCTGGAACACGCACGCGGTGTCGACCAGATCGCCCGCTTCGGCTCGGCCCTGCATGTGTCGGGACGCGATGAAGCGGCGCTGGAGCGCGCGATTGCCCCCTGGCGGGAGCGTCCGGAATTCGAGGTCAGCAAGGCGAAGACGGGGCTGGAAGAAGCCTTTATCTGGCTGATGACCGGCGCCCAGGACAATTTCCAATGAACCGGTTCGCCTCGCTCAATCGCATCATCGCCATCCTGCGCAAGGAATTCATCCAGATGACGCGCGACCGGCTGACCTTCGGCATGATGGTCGGCATTCCGGTGATGCAGCTCTTACTGTTCGGCTATGCCATCAATACCGATGCGCGCCATCTGCCGACCCTGGTGGAAATGGGCGATAGCGGCCCGGCCAGCCGCGCCATTATCCAGGCGATGGAGACGTCGGAATTCTTCGATATTACCGGCATCGCCGCCTCGCCGGAAGAGGCCGATATCGCCCTGCGCGACGGTACGGCCTCTTTCGTGGTGACGATTCCGCCCAATTTCGAACGGGATCTGGCGCGCGGCGAACGGCCGCAAATCCTGCTCGACAGCGATGGCTCCGACCCGGTCGCCGCCGGGGCCGGCAGCGGTGCCTTTGCGGGGATTGTCCAGCGGGCGCTGGAACCGTATCTCGGCGAGATGACGCCACCGGTCGAGACCGTGATCCACCGGCGCTACAATCCCGCCGGCCGTACCGCGCTCAATATCGTACCGGGTCTTCTGGGCACCATCCTCACCCTGACCATGGCAATGATGACCTCGATCTCGCTGACGCGGGAGGCCGAACGCGGCACACTGGAAGCCCTGCTCTCGACCCCGACCGAAGCCTTCGAGGTGATGATCGGCAAGATCACGCCCTACGTCTTTGTCGGCTCGCTTCAGGTCGCCATCATGCTGGCCGGCGCACGCTTCCTGTTCGGGGTGCCGTTTCTGGGCAGTCCGCTCGCCTTCGTCATCGCCAGCGCGCTATTCATCGTCGTCAATCTGGCGCTGGGCTTTTTGTTCTCGACCGTGGCGCGCAGCCAGATGCAGGCGATGCAGCTGACCATGTTCCTCTTCATGCCGTCCTTTTTGCTGTCCGGCTTCATGTTCCCCTTCGCCGCCATGCCGCAATGGGCCCAGGCGCTCGGCCAGCTGATCCCGACGACGCATTATATCCGGGTGGTCAGGGCGGTGATGCTAAAGGGTGCCGAATTGCCCGATGTCTGGCCGAGCATCTGGCCGATGATCGTGATGTGCATCGTCATCGCGGTCGTCGCGATCCGGCGCTACCGGCGCACGCTGGACTAGGCTTCGGGCTCATCATCGAAAATCTCTTCGATCTTGAGTTCAAAGAGGCGGCCAATCTTGAAGGCGAGCGGCAGGGAGGGATCATACTTGCCGGTTTCCAGCGCATTGACGGTCTGGCGCGAGACATCGAGATGATCGGCCAGGGCCTGCTGGCTCCAGCCCAGCTCCCCACGGAGCTCGCGCAGACGATTTTTCATGCCTCATTCCCGCCAAGCATCTGCAGTGCCACGCCATAGACGAGGGCAAATCCGGGCAGGAGCAGATAGCCCGGAAATTCCGGCAGGCCGAGCAGCTGGGCGAACAGGCCCCAGATCGTCGCCAGCACCAGCACCGCGCCGGCGGCCAGGGCGATGGCGCGGATCCGCAGGGCCCGCATCATCTCGTCCGACGACTGGATCATCGCCGCGAAAATCCAGGCCCAGCCCGCCAGGGCGAGTGCCGGCACCGCGACCAGGGCGATGCGCAACACCGGGTGCGTGGTGTGGTTCAGCCAGTGCAATGCCAGGACCAGCCCCAGCACATAGGCCAGGATCAGCAAGGTTTGGCGCAGGATGAACCGGCCAAAGGCGCGCTCGGCGAGATTGCGTGTGGCCTGGTTGGCGCGTTGCAGACGCCGGAACCACGCCGCCAGTGACAGGGCGCAGACGAGCGCAGCCAGCAGCGTCCAGACCAGGTCCTGGGACCTCATGAAGAGCTGGGCCGCCACGACCAGGCTGACGACCCAGACCAAAAGGAGGGCGGTCTGAATGCCGGTGGACGGGCCGCCCTGTCCTGGATCTGCCTCGTCCGGCATGCCTGTCATCTTTCCGTCCGTCCGAAATGCTTGCGCCATAGCCGCGTCAGGATGATCTGGAGCGCGATTCCGCCCCAGACGACAAGGATCAGCGCGATGACCGGAACCAGTTTATCCACGCCCGCAATCGGCTCGCCTACACTGTCTGCAAGCAGAAAGCCGCCGAAGGAGAGTGACAGGACCAGCGCCGTGATCGTGGCATCCCTCAGTCCATGGGCCGTCTCTGGATCATCGTGAGTCTCGATCTTGCCCATATCAGACGCCCTCCACCTTGGCCGGGTCAGACTTGCGCCCGCGCATGCGATCCCAGATCGCCCTGCGGTTGGCGAAGATCGACCATCCACCGAGAATGGCGGCAACCCAGATGAGCGCCTCAGTCGCGAGCGCCGCGGCAGTCACCGCGAGGGTAAAGATCGCCAGGCTGTCCGTTGTCAGTTTGGCGATCACGACACCGGCCCAGGCTCCGATGAAGCAGACGAGCGCGATCCCGATCGTGAATTTTCGCAGTACAGGTCCCATGACAAACATCTCCATGTAAAGGGTGCTTGTCATATAAATGTAAAGGACGCTTGTCGTCAAGCGCCGGTTGACCGGCCCCTGTCCCGCAGCCTGGTCAGCCCTCCGGGCTGGCCTGGTAACAATGCTCGACGAAACGGTTCCAGCCCTTTTGGGTCTGGCTTTCCACGGCCCAGTTGAAGCCGGCAATGGGGTGGGGCCAATAGACTTGCCGGGCGCGGCCGGCTGGCATCTCGGCTTCGAAACAGATGGCGTCCGGATGAATATCCGGCGCGCTGGTCAACGTCCCGGTCGAGCGCTTGCCATCGGAAGTGAAGGACCAGAACCAGATATTGCCATCATCGCCGGGCCCGAACAGCGCGCGTTCCGAATAGCGTTTCGCCGTTTCGGACTCGCCGATCACCCACTGCGCCTGCAATTCGACGAATTTGTCGCCGAGCACGCGCTCGAAGCGCCGCGTGCAGCGGGTTGGTCCCATCGCCGAGTCCGAGTTCGATACCCAGACGCCCATGAGCGGGTCAAACAGGCCCAGCTTTCCCCTGCCTTTTTTCCACATTGACGATGCCCTCCGATCACGGGCTCCAAGAGTGCTGGCAAACTTGCGCCAAGGCAAACCGGGCCGGCATCGCCCAACAACAGCGCGGCTCGTCTGCCCGGTTCAAAAGCGGAGAGAAACACACTAGGACTAGGGAGCGCTTTGCGGTTGGCGATTGCAGGATCCCGCCTGGGGCATACGACATTCTGAACCTGAACAGGGCAGGCCTTGATGGACCGGATTTTGATATTGATGCGTCACGCCAAGGCCGTCGATCGGCTCGAAGCCGATGACGACTTCCAGCGCGGGCTGACACCACGCGGGCATGAAGACAGCCGCAAGGCCGCTGCCGCGCTTGCCACGCTCGGCCTGAAGCCCGAACGGGCACTGGTCTCGCCAGCCTGGCGGACACGCCAGACCTTCGACCATCTCGCCCCCTTGCTCGGCGAGCCCCCGATTGATGATCCGATGGCGCTTTACCATGCCAGCACCGAAATGCTGGAGCGCGCCGCGCTCGGAGCTTTCCAGCACGTGCCACAAATTGTGATGGTCGGGCATAATCCGGGCATTGGCGGACTGGCACACAAGCTGGCCGCGCGCTGCGGTGTCCGCGAGGCCCTGCCGATGGGGTATCCGACCGCAACAGTCGCGGTTTTCGCCCTCGCCGATGCAAGCCTAAACTCCCCGACGCTGATCGAGGTTTTTACCGCGTCGGACTAGAGACCCCACGGCGGGTGATTGACTCCCGTTTGAGTTGTGTTTGTTATGGCTGCCGCCACAAATGCAATCTCTATGGGTGACATCATGGATGATGGGCAGACCGGACACCCCGGCTCTCGCGCGGCGGCAGCCGCGAGACGCAGCGACCCGCACGGAGTCGCAACCCCCGACATCCTCGCCCGGCTGTGGGCCAGCGATGCTGCCGAAGGTCTCGCGCGGCGTGCGCCGGACTTCAGCGCCCGCACCGGCCTGTCGATCTCCCGGCGCAGTGCCCTGATCATCGCGCTCTGCCTGCTCATATTGACCACGGCCGGCTGGGCGAGTTGGCAGGTCAGCCTCCTGACCGGACTGGCTGGCTTGCTGTTCGCCTGCCTGATCGGCTTGCGGCTTCTGGCCTGCCTTTTGCCGCCGGCATGGGCCCGGCGCCGCCCCCTTCCGCCCTGTGCCCTGCCACGGGTCAGTGTGATCATCGCCCTCTATCGCGAACGCGCTGTCCTGCCCGTGCTGATCTCGGCACTGGAGGCGATCGATTATCCCGCCGACCGGCTGGAGATCCGGCTGGCGCTGGAAGCCGATGATCACGAGACAATTGCCGCGGCGCGGGCGCTCGAGCTCGATCATAAATACCGCATCATTCTGGTCCCGGAGGGCGGGCCACGGACCAAGCCGCGCGCCCTCAATTATGCCCTGCGCTTCTGTTCCGGCGAGATCGTCACCATTCATGATGCGGAGGACCGGCCGCACCCGCGCCAATTGCGCATTGCCGCCGAGAGTTTCGCTGCGGCCGGTCCGGAACTGGCCTGCCTGCAGGCCCCGCTCAACTGGTTCAATCGCGGCGAATGCTGGCTGACGCGCCAGTTTGCGCTGGAATATGCGGCGCATTTCCACGCCTTGCTGCCACTCTATGCGCGGCTCGGCTGGCCCTTGCCACTGGGCGGGACCAGCAATCATTTCCGCACCGCCGCCCTGCGCCGGGCCGGCGGCTGGGACGCCTGGAATGTCACAGAGGATGCCGATCTGGGCTTTCGCCTGCACGCGCTGGGCTATCGCTGCGACGTGATTGCGCCGCTCACCCTGGAGGAAGCGCCGACGCGGGTCTGGCCCTGGGTTTGCCAACGGACGCGCTGGCTCAAGGGCTATGCCCAGACTCTGGCCGTGCACTCACGGCTGGCGGACCTGCCGCCGCGGCGGCAGAACCGTTTCGCCCTGATCCTGACGCTCGGCGCCGCGCTGGTCTCAGCCCTGGCCCACGCACCGCTCGCCGCCACTTGCCTGTTCGCCCTGTGCGCCGGGACGGACGCGAACGGCACCCAACTCCTCTATGGCGGATTTCTCGCAGCGGGGTATGGCACGTCCGCGGCAACCGCAGCGGTCGGCATGCGGCGCGCGGGTCTGACAGTGCGCCGCGCCGATCTGCTCTTGATGCCGCTCTATTGGCCACTCCAGAGCTGGGCTGCAGTGCGCGCCCTGTACCAGCTCGCGACCAGACCCTATTTCTGGGACAAGACCGAACACGGTATCAGCACGTTCACGGACCCGGCATGTATCTCTCCCTCACCGCCACACTCATCATCTTCGGCGGTTGCGTCGCAGTTTTCCTGCTCGCCCGCTGGCGCTCCGGACAACCGGTCCGACCCGAACGCGGCCCGCGCCTCATCCCCTGGACCCTGATCGCCATCCTGGCCGCTGCCTTCGGCGTCATCATGATCGCCCATCTGGCCGAGCTGGCCGGGCTGGATCTGAGCCAGTTACGCAGGCGTTAGGGCAGTCGGAGAGACAAGGGCATTGCACGTCGCTCCCGATCGCGAATGCACTCGGACACCACTAATCTGCCGGGAAATACTCCTCGAGAAAGGCCTGGCTTTCGCGCAGCAGGATTGTCCGCGCTTCGGATGATCGCAGGTAGTGATCTTCCCCCGGCAGGGTCACGAAACGGGCCGCCGGATTTCCCGCCATGGCATCGCGCATCAGACGCAATTGCCCATAGGGCACGGTCGTATCGAGATCGCCGTGCAGGATCAGCAGCGGTGCCGCGAACTCGCCGGACCGTTCGAGCGGCGTAATCACCGCCTGTTCGCTGCGACTCCCATAGCGGCTGCCCAGGAATTGCTCCCAATACCGCAGGGAAATCCCCAGACTGCTGCGACTCTCCAGGATCGAGAACGGATCCGTCACGCCGGCGAAAGAGATCACGCAGGCGAGGTTGTCCCGGTCCCTTAGAGCCAGCATCAAGGCCGCATATCCGCCATAACTGGCGCCGGCCGCACAATACGCCCCCGGACGGGCGAGACCAATGGCTTGCAGGTATTGCGCGCCATCAATCATGTCGTCGATCATGCGCGTGCCGAAACCGCCATAGCCCGCTTCCACGAAGTCATAACCATAGCCCTCGGAGCCGCGAAAATTCGGCTGAAGCACGACATAGCCCAAGGAGGCGTAATAGGCGGCCCACCAGTCAAACCCCGCCGTGTCGCGAGCCTGGGGCCCGCCATGAGGCATCAAGATCATGGGAAACGGCCCGTCAGCCTGCGTGCGCCCCGGCGGCAGCGTCATATAGGCCTCGATGTTGAGCCCGTCAGATGCGGCATATTCAACCGCCAGGCGGGAACCGGGGACCGCGCCGTCCGGAAACGCCGTTTCCACGTCGAGCAAGCCCAAACCGCCGGTTGAGAGATCCAGGAGATAGTAGTGCGCTGGCCGCCCCGCATCCTCTCCAACCACGACCAGCTTGGTCCAGTCCTGACTCCAGGCGGAAATCCTGACCGAATCCTCGGTCAGAACCTGGGTCAGTTCAGCGTGGATGGCCGCAAGTTCCCGGTTGGTGAAGATTTGCCGTGGCAGGTCGTCGGTATAGGAGAAGCCGACCACGTCCATTGCGTAGTCATCGACGATCGGGTCCATCAGCGAGACATCAACCCCGTTGACGTTAAAAGGCGACAAATCCCCGGTCGCAATATCGAGCCGGCGCAGACCTGTACCGGGGATACGCAGCGCCGCAGCCGTGCCGCCATCTGTCAGGCCGAGAATGGCCGGCAGACCGCCGGAGAAAATGCCGGAATAGATTTCCGGATGGGATGTGTCTGCCGCGCCGTGGATAGCATACGCGCCTGTGTCGTCATCATAACGGGCCTCAAGTATGGCCTCGCCCACCTGGTTCAGCGTGAAATCAAAGGTCGAGTCAGTCGAGACCTCGCGGCGCCGGACGCGTCGTCCGTTTTCGAGATTCATCTCGTAGACCAGCGTACCGAAATCATCCCGGCGCCCAATTCTCGAACCGCTCCGGGTGGCGCCCTCATACGCATAGGTAATCTGAACGGCGACCCGGTCATCAACCCCGACCAGCGGCGAAGCCAGACTGGAATCGACCATCAGAAGATTGGATCGGCCTGTTGCGAGGGAATAGGAAACCGGCTGCCGCAAGGTCCAGGTCCGCAGCCCTCCACTCGTCGGAACTCGCTGCACGCTGGTTATGTAATAGACCAGGTAGGCATTGCTGGGCCAGGTAAAGCCGGAAATCCGGCCACCATCCGGTGCCGGAATGACGATTGGATCCGCCCCGCCCACCAGGTCGTAAATGCAGATTTCCCGCGCCCCGCGCGGACTGCAACCCGTTGCCAGGCGCGAGCCATCGGGTGATATATCAGCTGACCAGATGCGCGGCATGGCCGCATAGGTTTCGATTTGTGCCATGGCCTGGCCAGCCAGGATCACGGCCACAATCAGCCCGACAAGAATACGCATGACATCCCCCGAAAACCGGCCCGCTGTGCCCCCGTCGACCACCCTCAAACCGGGTTTCAGATTGAGCCGCGACCACGCTGCGTGTCAATCGGTGATGCATCCAGAGATAGCGCCCCGCAACTCCGGCGGGCTGGCGGGGTCAGGTCGGTGAGGGCATGGCTGGAGCGGGTGAAGGGAATCGAACCCTCGTCGTAAGCTTGGGAAGCTTCTGCTCTACCATTGAGCTACACCCGCAACGCCCGGCGACTATAGGCGGACGGACAGGCCACGGAAACGGCTTCTTGCACGCGGCGGCGTCTCGTAAGCAGGGAGAGGGCCGTCATGCCCGTCACCCCCGCTCGTCAATCGGTGAAGAATTTCGAGAGCTTGAGGCCTTGCGCCTGATAATTGGAGGCAACAGCGCCATAAGCGGCGGTTGGTGGTTCGAGCATGGGCTCATAGACCAGTCTGGCAATCGCCTGCCCATGGTCAAGCATGAATGGGACATCATGACCGCGCACTTCGAGCACGGCGCGGCTGCCCGTACCGCCCGTCTCGGCAATGCCGAAACCGGGGTCAAAGAATCCGGCATAATGCGCCCTGAATTCACCGATTTCCGGCGCGATTGGCGCCATTTCGGCCGCTTCGTCCAGCCCGATCGAAACCGCTTCGCGTGAGGCCAGGATGTAGAACTCACCCGGATCGAGCACCAGGCGGCGATCCGGCGCCGTCATCGGTTCCCAGAAACGCGCGCTGGCATGGCCGCCCAGCCTTGACAGGTCGACAAGACCGGCATGACGACGGGCACGATAGCCGACAATGCCATTCTCAAAGCCGGCAAGGTCGACGCTGACCGTCACGTCGCGCAATGTCTGATGGGCGCCGCGGCGGAAGCGTATCTGGCTCAGCCGGTCGCCTTCGCGCGCCAGAATGGAAAATGTCCGTGGACAGATCTCGGCATAGAGCGGACCTTCATACCCCAGTGGCGCCTGGTCGAAGGCAATGCCGTAATCGGTGATCACACGCGTGAAGACATCAATCCGGCCGGTTGAGCTTTTGGGATTCATCGCAGCGCTGAGACCGGCGGGAAGCCTGAGACTTTCCTGCAGCGGCGCAAGGTACACGCACCCCGTTTCCAGTACCGCGCCCGCACTCAGATCAACCGTATGCATGACCAGATCATCGGCCAGCCGGTCGGCGACCGTCATGTTCTTGCCCGGCAGAAAGCTGGCGCGCAGGCGAAATGCCTTGCTGCCAAGGCGCAAATCGATACTCGCTGGCTGAATCTGCGTCCCGTCAGGCGGATTGTCCGCTTTGATGATGCCCTGTTCGAACAGGGCGTTGAGATGATGGTCTGGAAGAATACCGGAAGCGGACATGACAGGATCTGAGCGGCTGCGGACGGCACAAAGGTGTCCAACATACGCCGCCTCCTGTCCAGCCATGCTGACCGTAGGGGGTTGAGCGAGACAGCGAGCAGGCGGATGATAGCCGCCACATGGACCCGGGCCGCACGGCGGGCGGGCGGCAATGGGCGGATAAGACAGCATGTACGAGCACGAGACCGACGGCGTGAAAATCTGTGTCAGCCCGGATTATCTCGAAGACGAGTCCGAGCCCGATGAGAATCGCTATGTCTGGGCCTATACCGTCGAGATCGAGAACACCTCGGCCCAACCTGTCCAACTGATTTCACGCCAGTGGGTCATCACCGATTCCATGGGGCGCAGCGAGCATGTCCAGGGCCCCGGTGTAGTCGGCGAACAGCCGGTGATCAGGCCGGGTGAGCGCTTTCGCTATACCAGCGGCGCTCCGCTCTCCACCCCCTCGGGCTTCATGAGCGGTAGCTATGAAATGCGCCGCGAAGGCGGAGACAGTTTCGCCGCCATTATTCCCGATTTTCCGCTGGACCGGCCCTATGACCGCCTCAGCCTTCACTAGGCCTCCCCGCGCGGCGCATGCCTGGCCCCCGCATATGCGGAGCCAGCTGCATTGAATATGTCCCTGCGCCCTGTTGTCTTCATGATCGGCATCATGGTGACCTTCCTCTCGGCCGGCATGCTGGTGCCGGCACTCGTCGACCTGATCGCCGAGGAGACCGAGAGCGCACGCGCCTTTTTTCTGTCCGCCGTGCTCGGTCTGTTTTTCGGTGGTTCGATCTCCCTGGCCAATCGCGGACCGGTTGATTTCATCACTCCGCGCGGCGTCTTCCTGCTGATGGTGGGCGCCTGGATAGCCCTCTCAATCACCGCGGCCCTGCCCATGCGTCTGGCCGATCAGGGGATGGACTGGACCGATGCCCTGTTCGAGGCCGTTTCCGGGCTGACGACGACCGGGGCGACCGTGCTGACCGGACTCGATTTCCGTCCGCCGGGCTTTTTGCTCTGGCGTGCTATCCTGCAATGGCTGGGCGGTATCGGCATTATCGTCACCGCGATGGCCTTCTGGCCGATGCTCGGCGTGGGCGGCATGCAGCTCTTCCTGCTCGAAACCGGCGACAAGACCGACAAGGTCCTGCCCAAGGCCACCCAGATCGCCGCCAATATCTCGGCCGTTTACGCCATGCTCACGCTGATCTGCGCCGTCGCCTATCTGATGTCCGGCATGAATTTGCTCGACGCCACGGCGCACGCCATGTCGACCCTATCGACCGGTGGTTTTTCGACTTCCGATCAGTCGATGGGCAAATTCATGCATACCGGTGCCGACATGATCACCCTGGTTTTCATGATCGCGGCAGCCCTGCCCTTCACACTGCTGGTGATGGCCCTGCGCGGCAAACCCCAGGGGATTTTCAGGGATGCACAGGCGCGCGGCTTCCTGTTTGTCATCCTGCTCGCTACGGCGCTCTTGACGAGCGTACTGGTCGTCACCGGGGTCCATGGGGAGGATCCGGCCTGGCGCATGGCCAGTTTCAACGCCGTCTCGATCATCACCGGCACCGGCTATGCGACCACCGATTACGGTGCCTGGGGCGCGGCAGCAGAATCGGTCTTCTTCGTCTTCATGTTCATCGGCGGCTGCGCCGGCTCGACCAGCTGCAGCATCAAGATCTTCCGCTACCAGATCGCCGGCACCGCCATCCGGCGCTATCTCGCGCATCTCCTGCGGCCGAACGCGATTTTTCCGATGCGCTATAATGGCAGGCCGGTTGCCGACAGCGCGTTGCACTCGGTGCTGGGCTTCTTTTTCGTCTTTTTCGCCGTGTATGCGATCAGTGCTGCCCTGCTCTCCGCCATTGGCCTGGACCTGACGACGGCCCTGTCAGGCGCCGCAACCTCACTGGCCAATGTCGGACCGGGCCTGGGGGATATTATCGGGCCCGCGGGCACATTTCAGACCCTGCCTGATGCCGCTAAATGGATCCTGACCGCCAATATGCTGATCGGCCGACTGGAAGTGCTCGCCGTGCTGGTTGTGGTGATGCCGCGTTTCTGGAGATCCTGAACCGGCCGGATCAGGCACCGACCGCCTCGACTTCGCCCGGCAGGAAATTCCAGTCGCGATTACAGTATTCACACGTCATCACGATGTTTCCGTCGCGGGTCATGTGCGCCTGGTCCTCGACCGGGAAGCTGGCGATAATGCGCAAGAGCCGGTCGCGCTCGCACGAACAGCGCCGCTGCAGGGTTTCAGGGTCGAATATCCGCACACCGTCTTCATGGAAGAGTCTGTAGAGCAGCCCGCCCGCAGAGAGGAGCGGGTCGAGCAATTCATCATCGCTGATGGTCTCGAACAGGGCGCGAACATGATCCCAGTCATCCTTGGCATCACCGCGACTCTCGTCGCCGGCTACTGCCTGTAGCAGGGCCCCGCCGCCACGCCACTGCTTGCCGCCCTCCTGGGTCCAGACCTCGCCAACCGCCATGCGCAGGCGGGTCGGGGTTTGTTCGGATTGGGTGAAATAATGTTCGGCAATGATCGCCAGGCTGTCACCTTCGATCGGAACCACGCCCTGATACTGGTCCATATCCGGACCCTGATCGATCGTCATTGCGAAATAGCCCTCGCCGAGCAGGGTCTTGATCGGGGGCGTATCTGCACTGGCGGCGGCCAAGGCGGCGAGGACAGCATCGCGGTTCATCTTGGCGAAGCCGCGTACGCCCTCACCCTTGGTGTATTCGGCAACGATGAAGGACACGGGGCCGGTACCATTGGCCTGGATGATCAGACGACCGTCGAATTTGAGCGCTGGACCGACCAGCCCTGCCAGCACGACCGCTTCGCCGAGCAGGCGCGCAACCGGCTCGGGAAAATCATGCGCCGACAGGATCTGGTCAAGCGTACCGGCGGAGCGGAGGACACGCCCCCGCACCGCACGGCCTTCAACCTGGAAGCCCGCAATGAAATCGCCCGGCTCACCGGGGTCTGCGGACAGAATATCGGTCATGGAACTCGCCTAAAGTGCGCCGATAGCCTCGTCGAGGATGGCAATGGCCTCGCTGGCATCGTCACGCGTGATGATCAATGGCGGCGCCATCCGGGCGACATTGTCACCGGCAGCGCCGATCAACAGATGGCGATCGCGGGCCTTGACCACAAGCTGTTTGGGATCGAAACCCGCTTTCAGCTTCAGTCCGAGCAACAGGCCCTTGCCGCGCACTTCCTCGATCTTGTCGGAATGACGATCGGCGAGACCGTGCAATTGCTGCTGCATGAAATTCGCCATTTCGACGACATGCTCGAGGAAACCCTCGGACGTCAGCTCGTCAAACACGACATTACCGACGGCCATGGCCAGCGGGCCGCCGCCATAGGTCGAGCCATGCGTGCCCACGACCATGCCCTGGGCGGCCGCTTCGGTCGCCAGACAGGCGCCCATCGGGAAACCGCCGCCAATACCCTTGGCCGAAGCCATGATATCGGGCTCGGCACCCTCGACCCACTGGTGGGCGAACAGCTTGCCGGTCCGGCCAGCGCCGCACTGGACTTCATCATAGATCAGCATCAGACCGTTTTCGTCGCAGATCTGACGCAGACCGCGCAGGAAGGCGTCAGCGCCGGCGCGCACACCGCCCTCACCCTGGACCGGTTCGACACAGATCGCCGCGGTCTCCTCGGACAGAACCGCGCGCACGGCGTCGAGATCGCCGAACTCGACATGGTCGAACCCTTCCATCGCCGGGCCGAAACCTTCGAGATATTTCGGATTGCCACCGGCATTGATCGCGCCATAGGTCCGGCCATGAAAGGCACCGGTGAAGGTGATGATGCGGTAGCGCTGCGGATTGCCGGAAACAAACTGGTAGCGCCGCGCCGTCTTCAGGGCACATTCCATCGCTTCGGCACCGGAATTGGTGAAGAAGACCCGGTCCGCGAAGGTCGCAGCGGTCAACTTGTCGGCCAGTTCGATCCCGGCCGGGACGCGGAACATATTCGACAAATGCCACAACTTGCCGGCCTGTTCCGTCAGCGCTGCGACCGCTTTGGGGTGCGCATGCCCGAGGCAGTTCACGGCGATCCCGGAGATGAAATCGAGATAGCTGTCGCCGGAATCGGTGAAGAGACGCACGCCCTTACCATGATCAAAAATGAGTTCGGGCGGAGCGTAAGTATCCATCATAGGCGCAGGCATCGGGTCTCTCCGGGCTGTGTGAACGGGCCGCTGATCGGCACACTTACGGTCTAGGCCCGTCCGCTCAGCTCTTCAAGCGCCAGCCTGCACGCAGCAGAAGATAGCAGGCAATCGCGAGAGCGATATTGATCACCGCGACCAGGATGACACCAACCATCACCGAGCCATCGGCGAAGCCGGTAAAGCCGTAACGGAAGCCATCAATCATGTAGAAGAACGGGTTGAACTGGCTGATCAGGCGGATGGGTTCGGGCAGCCGGCTAATCGAGTAGAAGGTGCCGGACAGGAAGGTGAGCGGCGTGATCACGAAAGTCGTCACTGCAGCCATGTGGTCGAATTTCTCCGCCCATAACCCGCCGAGGATTCCGATCATGCCGAGCATCGCAGCGGCACCGATGCCGAAATAGGCGACGGCCCAGTAATGCACCGGGATGACATCGACAAAGGGGACAAGCGTCAGCGCCGTCACCAGAGCGACCAGCAGGCCGCGCGTCACCGCACCGCCGATAAAGGCGATCTCGAGTTCCAGCGCCGACAGGGGTGGCATCAGGAAATCAACGGCATTGCCCTGAACCTTGCTCACCAGAATGGAAGAGGAGGTGTTGGCGAAGGCATTATTCAGCAGCCCCATGAGAATGAGGCCCGGGGCGAGAAATTCCACGAAGGAGACACCATTGACCGCCGCCCGGCCGGAGCCCAGAGCGACGGAAAAAACAGTCATGTAGAGCAGGGTCGTCGCGACCGGCGCCAGCACGGTCTGGGTCATCACCTTGAGGAAGCGGCGGACCTCTTTTTTATACAGTGTCCACAAGCCGAGCCCGTTAATCGCACCGAAACTGCGGGGGCTGGCGACGGGTCTGGAAGCGGCATTAATCATAACGGATTACCCTTAAGGTTTCAGTAACCATCAACGTTAACCATTTGGCTTGCAAGTGAGCTTTCCACAGGATTGGTGCCGGCCCGATCTTGTGGTTTTTGTCTCATCGGCTACAATATATAGTGTAATTAATCATGAATTGAGGTGTGCGCTGTTTACCATCATCTAGGTGGCTTAGCGCATCCCAACCGGGAGAGAGTTGCGATGGCCTGGACTGACGAACGTGTCGAAGAACTGAAGAAGCTTTGGTCGGAAGGCCTGAGTGCGAGTCAGATTGCCAAACAGCTGGGTGGTGTCACCCGGAATGCCGTGATTGGCAAGGTACACAGGCTCGGTCTGTCAGGTCGCGCGACACCGTCGCGCCCGGCCCGCCGCCCGGCAAAGCCTTCACGGCCACGCACGACCACCGCATCGATCGAGCCGGTACGCGCTGCGCGCCCGGCACCGTCGGTACCGGCAGCGCCGCTCACCGCGCCTATGGAACCAGCGGTTCTGCCATCGGGCGAATTTGCGACCGTGCTGACCCTCAAGGACAGCATGTGCAAATGGCCAATCGGTGACCCGTCGCAATCGAGCTTCCGCTTCTGTGGCCGCAAGGCTGACCCGAGTGCGGCCTATTGCGATGCGCACGCCAACATGGCCTACCAGCCAAGCCAGAAGCGTCGGCGCACCGGCGAAGCTGCGGCGGCCCTGAATTCGATCACCGCAACACGCCGGTATAATTTCTGATCATCTGGGGCCGGTCCCCAAGTGGGCCAAACCTTCCGGATCAATCATGCAGCGGCCGCCCTTCGGGGCGGTCGTTTTGCATTGACCGACAGGCCGGGATCAGCGGCCGCTGACGTCGAAGGAATAGCCCGCCGAACGGACGGTCCGGATTGGATCGGTTTCGTGGCCGTTATTGAGCGCCTTGCGCAGCCGTCCGACGTGCACATCAACCGTCCGGGCCTCGACATAGACATCTGAACCCCACACCGCATCGAGCAGTTGCTCACGGGAAAACACCCGGCCAGGATGCTGCATCAGATAGTCAAGCAGGCGAAACTCCGTTGGCCCGAGGCGGATGTCGCGGCCGGCGCGACTGACGCGGTGGGCCACGCGATCGATTTCAATATCGCCGACGGTATTGAGGTCCTCCGCCAGGCCCGGCCGGATCCGGCGCAAGACAGCGCGGATACGGGCGAAGAGCTCCGTCATCGAGAAGGGTTTGACGATATAGTCGTCAGCACCGGTGTCGAGGCCGCGGATCCGGTCTGTCTCCTCGCCGCGCGCTGTCAGCATGATGATGGGGAGATTGCTGGTTTCGTGGCGGCCGCGCAAACGCCGGCAGACCTCGATGCCCGAGACTTTGGGCAACATCCAGTCGACCAGGACCAGATCCGGAATGGCCTCGCCCGTCAGCATCAGGGCCTCCTCGCCATCACCGGCAAGAGTGACCTGATAGCCCTCCTTTTCCAGATTGTACTGCAGAAGGGTCGCGAGGGCGTCCTCGTCCTCAACGACCAGAATTCGAGGTTTCATCTCAGGCTCTCACTTCGCTACATCAACGCGGCGGCTGGTCTGACGGATCCAGAGCCTCGGCGGTCACCATGTAGTGGATCGCCTCGGCCACATTGGTGGCATGATCGCCGACGCGCTCAAGATTCTTGGCGACGAAAAGAATGTGTGCGCCGGGCCCGACCAGGGCCGGGTTGTCAGCCATGCTGAGCAACATCTCGCGGATCAGGCTGTTGTAATGCTCATCCACCTCATCATCATTGCGCCAGACCCGGATCGCCGGTTCCACGTCAAAGGATGACAGCGCATCCAACACCTCGTGCAATTGCTTGGCGACAATTTCGCCGAGCCGCTCGACACGGTCCAGGACCGCGAGGGGCGCGAAGGTGTTGAGATCCTTGGAGCGGTAAGCAATATTCTTGGCAAGATCGCCGACCCGCTCCAGATCGCTGGCGATCCTGAGGGCAGAGATCGTCATTCTCAGATCTGTCGCCAGCGGCTGGCGCAAGGCGAACAGCCGGATCACCCGCCGTTCAATATCGACCTGCATCGCATTGACCTGGGCCTCGCGCTTGCGAACATCCGGGACCACTGACGCATCGCGCCGGACGACTGCGTCGACCGCCGCCACCAGCTGCATCTCGACCAGTCCGCCCATCCGCGCGAGTTCGTCAGCGAGCTTGTCCAGCTCCTCACCATATGCCGTTACGATATGTGCATGCTTGGATAACGCCATTTGACCCTCCTCAGGCAATTGCCTCGTCAGCCGAAGCGTCCGGTAATGTAATCCTGCGTCCGCGACTCGAGAGGATTGGTGAAAATCTCCTCGGTCGGACCCACTTCGATCAATGATCCCATATGGAAGAATGCCGTCATCTGCGACACGCGGGCCGCCTGTTGCATCGAATGGGTCACGATGATGATGCAGTAATTTTCGCGCAGTTCGTCGATCAGATCCTCGATCTTTGCGGTGGCAATGGGGTCGAGGGCCGAACATGGCTCATCCATCAGGATAACTTCCGGATTGACCGCAATCGCCCGGGCAATGACCAGACGCTGCTGCTGCCCTCCGGACAAGCCCGTGCCCGGGTCCTGCAGCCGGTCAGAGACTTCAGCCCAAAGCCCGGCCTTGCGCAGGCTTTGCTCAACGATGGCGTCGAGCTCGTCCCGGCCGGAGGCCAGGCCGTGAATACGCGGCCCGTAGGCGACATTGTCATAGATCGACTTTGGAAACGGGTTTGGCTTCTGAAATACCATGCCGACACTGGCGCGCAGCACGACCGGATCGACAGCACGGTCATTGACCTCGGCCCCGTCAATCTTCAGGGAGCCGGACACACGGGCGCCATCAATCGTGTCATTCATCCGGTTCATGCAGCGCAGAAAGGTCGACTTGCCGCAGCCCGATGGTCCGATGAACGCCGTCACGCTCTTGTCGGGAATGTCGAGCGATACATTGAACAAGGCCTGCTTCTCGCCGTAGGAGACGCTGACATCGCGGACCTCGACCTTGATGTCCGAGCCCCCAAGCGAATTCTTGTGGTAGACCGTCGGCTGAGTTTGAGCGTCGTGCATGAGCTTACCACCTTCGTTCGAAGCGGCGGCGCAGATAGATGGCAACGGCATTGAAGCCGATCATCAGCGCCAGGAGAATGAGAATGGCCGCAGCGGTGCGCGCTTCGAAGGCCCGCTCAGCGCCATCAGACCAGAGGAAAATCTGCACCGGCATAACGGTCGCCGGCTCGGTAAAGCCGGCCAGACCGAGGCTGGGCGCATCAGCGATAAAGGCGACCATTCCGATCATCAGCAAAGGCGCTGTTTCGCCCAGGGCCTGGGCCAGTCCGATGATCGAGCCGGTCAGAATTCCGGGTGCTGCCAGAGGCAGAACGTGGTGAAACACCGCTTGAGTCTTGGATGCGCCAACCCCGAGCGCGGCCTGTCGGATGGATGGCGGCACGGCTTTCAGGGCGGCCCGTGTCGCGATGATCACCGTCGGCAGGGTCATCAGCGACAGGACCAGACCGCCGACCAGCGGCGCCGAGCGGGGCAGGCCGAAGAAATTGATGAACACCGCCAGGCCAAGCAGACCAAAGACGATAGACGGTACCGCGGCCAGATTGTTGATATTGACCTCGATGAAGTCAGTTACCCGATTCTTCGGCGCATATTCCTCAAGATAGACTGCGGTGAAGACACCGATCGGCACCGAGAGGAACATGGTGATGATCATGGTGAGAATGGAGCCGTACAAGGCGCCCTTGATGCCCGCCAGTTCCGGCTCGCGTGAGTCGGCATTGGCGAAGAGATAGGTATTGAAACCGGTCTGGATCATCTCGCGTTCGACCAGCGAGCGGGTCCAGATGATCAATTGATCGGAGACGCGTCGGCGCGATTCGGGCGTGTCGACGACATACAGGGTCCAGTCGTCCGCATTCTCAACCAAGCCACTCCCGAGCACCACTTCACCGCGCGCGCTCTTGCCGTCCACCGCCAGCTGCGTCAGACGGAAGGCCTGGCCGCCACTTTCGACAATAACGCTGGGCACATCCCCGGTCAGCGGCAGGAAGCCGTCCGGTGCGCGTGCGAGCTGTCGCAGATTGACGGCTGCGGCCGCGTGCCTGTCGGCCTCGGCCTGCAATCGCGGTGCATCGGCGGCCGGAACCTGGTCAAGCGCAAGGCGAACCTGCTCGACGCGAAGCTCAAGCGTGCGCGCCTCGGCTGCCATCGATTGTTCGATTTCACGCGCCAGCGCCGTGAAATCAGCGGTCGTGGAGCGCAGCGAGACGATGTCGCCATCAGTACTTGCCGTAAGACGCCCGGCGGTAGGAAGGGTACGGTCCTCAACCAGTCGGCCCTTGAGATAGAGGTCAAGATCATCGGCCAGCGGCATGGTGAAGACATAGCTGTTCCCGACCAGGGCAGGATCGTCGAGCACAGCGTCCATCAGACGGGTTGCGTTCAGCGGGGTGTAGAGGCCGAACAGGGTACGCAGATCATTGCGGGCCGTGACGCCTGGAAAGGCCTCACGCAGGGCATCCTGCAAAACGCGGTTATAGGATCCACGGCGCAGGGATGCGACCGAACCATCGCCCTCCGGGTCCACCCGGTCAGCGTCGAGTTCGACGCGCAGGACGAGCTCCTTGGCCGTAAAGGCCGGCACGCCCTCGCTGGCGATCGAGCCTATCAGGATGCACAGGATCGCCACGGCAATGCCGATCGCCGTCAAGCCGGCCGTGCGGAAGCGAAGCTCCGCCCGATAGCGCTTGGCCAGGCGACGCTCCACGTCTTCGCGCACGGGAAAGGTTCGTGGGGAATCAGTCATATTTTTCCCGATATTTCTGGACCACGCGAAGGGCGACGACATTCATCAACAAGGTCAGGACGAACAGAACCAGCCCCAGCGCGAAGGCCGACAGGGTTTTCGGGCTGTCGAATTCCTGGTCGCCGGTCAGCAGCATCACGATCTGCACGGTGATCGTAGTCACCGATTCAAGCGGATTGGCCGTCAGATTGGCGCCCTGACCGGCAGCCATGACAACGATCATCGTTTCACCAACCGCGCGGCTGACGGCCAGCAGGATGGCGCCGACAATCCCCGGCAGCGCGGCGGGCATGACGATCTGGGTAATGGTCTCCGACCGCGTCGCGCCCATCGCGAACGAGCCATCGCGCAGCGATTGCGGTACGGCATTGATCACGTCATCGCTCAGCGAGGAAATAAAGGGGATGATCATGACCCCCATCACAAGCCCCGCCGAAAGCGCGCTCTGGGTGACGACGCTCTCAAACCCGAGCGCGGTGAACAGGGTGCGGATCGCCGGTCCGACCGCGAGCAGGGCGAAGAACCCGTACACAACCGTTGGAATCCCGGCGAGGATTTCCAGGACAGGTTTGGCAATTTGGCGGAATTTCGGGCCTGCATATTCCGACAGATAGATCGCGGAGAACAAACCGATCGGCACCGCGACCACCATGGCGATCACCGTGATCATCGCCGTGCCGGCGAAGAGCGGCACCGCACCAAAGGCACCGGACTGGCCAACCTGGTCCGCGCGAATGGCGATTTGCGGGCTCCATTGCAGCCCGAACAGGAAGTCGAGCACGGGCACGGATGCGAAGAAGCGAAGGCTCTCGAACAGCAGTGAGAGCACAATCCCGACAGTGGTCAGGATGGCTATGACCGATGACAACAACAGCGCCGCCGTTACCAGGCGCTCGACGTTATTGCGCGCCCGGAACTGGCTGGAGATCCGCGCACGGGTCAGGCCAAATCCAAGGGCACCCAGCGCCAAGGCCAGGACGGCAGCGCCGATCTTGACGTTTCTGTCATAGCCGGCGATCGCCTGCGCTGCCGCGCGCAGGGCCACTGAGTCACGGCTGGCGAGCTCGCCGCTCGCAATACGCCGGCTGTCGGACAGGAAAAGCTGACGGCGCTCACGCGGCGCCTGGGCCAGCTCATAACCGGCCAGCGCCCGTTCGCTGGCTCCGTCGGTGACCGCATCGGCCCCGACAGCGGCGACAACGGCCTGCCGGCGGGCGCGCACCGCGTCCTCGGCGGCGGTCGACAGGTTCAAGGCCTCAATCTGCTCCGCACGCAGCCGGGTGAGACGGTCTGGGTCACGGTTGTCGCCGCGCGCATTGCGCAGCGCGGAAATCTCGTCATTCAACGCATCGACACGGCCGCGCAGATTTTCGGCGGCATGATTGAGTTCGATGAAATCGGTGTCAGCGGCGAGCGTGTCATCAAGCAGGCGGTTGATCTCGGCCGCCTGCGCCCGCAATTCGCTGACCGCCAGGCGGTCGACCAGCTGGCCGCCGAATATGGCGTACAGGCCGAGCAGGAAGAAGGCGGGGACGCCAGTCCAGATCGCTACGTAATAGCCATGATAGTTGGGCAGCGAGTGCAAACCCGCCGTCGCGCCTTCCACGGCAGTGATTGCGCGCGATCGCCCGACATAGAAGCCGCCGGCGATCATCACGAGCAATGCGAGTGCGACGATGGTAATAATCGACATACAGTCCAGCCCCAACCCAAACGCCACCACGGCTCGTATCTTCAGCAAGTAGCCGGTCAGTATCGGCTGCCCGCCATCCCTTTATGACAGATACGCAACGGTTTTGTGACAATGATCCCGATGACGCTGCTCTCGCCCGCCAGGACCGCTAGTTTTCACTATTCTCGGGCGCTCCTGCAGCCTCAGGAAAAAAGGCGGAAAAGACCGAACCCGCCCCTGGCATGCTGTCCACCGTGAAACCACCGCGGTGCCGGTGGACGATGTGTTTGACGATAGCGAGTCCCAGGCCAGTGCCCTCATTCGGTCCGCTTTTCTGGCCGCCGACACGATAAAATCGCTCGGCAAGCCTGGGCAGGTCACGCCGGTCAATGCCGCGCCCCTGGTCCTTGACCCTGACGGTGACATAGCGTTCGGCGGTGCCTGATTTCGGCGCCGCCAGGGTCCGTCGGTTTGCCCCCTCGCCCAGCATCGATTCCGGACGCTCGGCCTCGTCGCGCAACCGGCCCGGCTCGATCCGCACCAGGACACTGGACTTTGGATCAGAGTATTTGACCGCGTTTTCAATCAGATTCAGGAACACTTCCGTTAGCTGGTCACGGTCACCGATCGCGAGCGCCCTCTGCGGAGCCTCAAGCGTCAAACCGATCTCCTTGTCTGCAATCTGGGGCCGGAGGTACTCGATCACCTCACCCGCGAGCACGGCCAAGTCGACCTCACCGTCCGGCGCCACATGCTGGTCCATTTCCACTCGCGAGAGCGACAGGAGATCATTGATAAGCCGACTCATCCGCTCTGTCTGATCAAGCATGATGGACAGGAATTTGTCGCGGGCCTCGGGATCGTTCCGGGCGTGCCCGCGAAGGGTTTCGATAAAGCCTGCCAGGGAAGCCAGGGGCGTGCGCAACTCATGGCTCGCATTGGCGAGAAAGTCGGCCCGCATCCGGTCGGCGCGCTTGATCGAAGTTTCGTCTGACAGAACCAGCATGGCCCGCCACGGTGCGAGCGGATCATCAGAGCCACGCATGGGTGCGACGAATGCCCGGACATGGCTCTCATCGGGCGCCATGGTAGAATACTCGACCGGCGGGCCGGACTCCCCCCTGAGCGCAGCGCTGACCGCTTCAAGAACACCCGGCTGGCGTAACACTGAAGACAGGTGCCCGGCCAACGCGCCCAGGCCAAGGAATTCGCGGGCCGCGGGATTGGCCATTTCAATCCGCCCCTCGGGTCCGACAAGCAAGACCGGGATGGGCAATTGGCGCAACATCAGCTCGGCGGTTGCCGGGCCGGATGGTGGCGACGCTTCAGCCCTGGCCGGCAGCGCGCCCGGAGAGGGGTTCAGCGTGGTGCTGACCGTCAGGTAGTAGAAAGTCGACAGCCCGGCGAAGGTCGCGATCGCGACGAAAGTCTCGACAAAGCCAAGTTCGCCAAAAAGCCAGAATACCACAAGAACCAGCGAGCCGATCGTTGCGACAATCGCAGTGTCGCGGCGGCGGATCCGGATTGAGGGCTGATTATCCACGTCGACCTTTCTCAAGTTTCATTCGCCATCTGACCGCCAATTCGGCATACAGCGTGGCGCAATTCTGGCCGCTTACGGCACCTGTGCACAGCTCTATCGCACATTCCGGGTGCATGAAGAAGTGGATCGCCGATCCGCCATTCCTGGCACGTTTTTACATCTCGAAAATCGAGAGGCTTTTCATGTCATTCGCTAATGTTTTAGTGTTTTTCGATAAAAATCTGTTGACATTCGCTATGGGCCGCCTAGTTTGGCGAAACTGTCGAATTCATGACGCGCTGGAACATCGCATGCAGAAAAGCATCCTCATCATCGCAACGGCCCTGACGGCGACGTCCTGCGCAAGCATTCCGACCTTTCAGCCGGACGCTCACCTGCCCTCCTCCCCGGATAGCTGGTCATCGGCGGCTGATGGATCTGGCGCGATAGCGGCACAGGACTGGGTCGAATCTCTGGGCGCGCCGCGCCTCGCCGCCCTGGTCGACGAGGCACTTGCGACCAATCCGGGCCTGGCCCAATCACTCGCCCGCTATGAAGTGGCCAGCGCCAGTGCCCGCATTGCCGGAGCCAGCCACCTGCCATCCCTGAACCTCGGCAGCGAATACACGCGGACCGAGCCTCATCAAGGCAGCGGAGTGGACAGCTTCTCTCTGGGTTTGACCTCCTCCTGGGAGGTCGATCTGTGGGGCCGGGTACGCGACGGTTCCAATGCCAGCACGCTGGATGCCGAAGCCGCGGCCGACGATCTTGGTGGCGCCCGCTTGTCCATTGCCGGTCTGGTAGCCAAGGGTTGGCTGGGCCTGATCGAGGCCCGTCAGCAAAGTGAACTTGCCGAGCGCGACGTCGAGCGCAGCCAGAGCTCTCTCAACCTGACCGAACGCCGTTTTGCGCGTGGACTGGCACGCAGTTCCGATGTTCGCACAGCACGCAGCGCCCTGGCATCCTCCGAAGCCGCACTGGCCTCCCGCCAACGGGTCGAGACCGCGGCCGCGCGGAGCCTGGAAACCCTGCTTGGCCGCTATCCATCGGGACAGATTGCCCGTGATGGCGACTTTCCTGAGATATCCAGCCTTGCCGGTGTTGGCGCGCCGGGCGATCTGCTTGTCCGCCGTCCGGATGTCCGCGCCGCCGAACGCCGCCTCGTCGCCGCAGGTCTGCGGGCCGACGCGGCCGGGAAGGCCCTGTTTCCAAGCCTGACGCTTCGCGGCGGGACAGGCAGTGGCGGCACTGATGTCGCCGACCTTTTCGATGTCGACACCCTGATTTCCAATCTCACTGCATCGATTGCGGCACCGATTTTTTCCGGCGGCCGCTTGCGGGCGCAACGCGATCAGGCTGAAGCCAATGCCCGCTTGCAGGTCGCGACCTATGTCTCAACCGTGCTGACCGCCTGGCAAGAAGCCGAGAACGCGATCTATGCCGACGAAATTCTGGCGCGGCGCGTGACCAGTCTGGAGCAGGCCTTTGACGAGGCCGCCGAGGCCGAAGCACTCGTTACCCGCCAGTACTCAAGCGGTGTCGCGACGATCTTCGATCTCTTGAATGCCCAAAGCCGGCGCATCAGCGCCGAAAGCCAATACATTTCCGCTCGTCGTGATCGCGCGACGAACCGGGTTGATCTTTACCTCGCCATCGCCGGCGACTTCTTCGCGGCACCTTCCGCAGACCCGGCCGCGCAGACAGGAGAATAGTCATGGGAAAACTTATCGGACGTTTCGCAATCTTCGGCGTTGCCGGGGCCGTTGTGCTGCTGATCATCATCGCCTTGTTCTCCACCCAGCCAGAGCCGCAGCGCGCGAGTGCAACGCCGCAGCCGGTCGCGGCCTTTGTGGAGGAAGCCCGGCGGGAGACGGTTGCCCTGACCGTGCACTCGCAGGGCCAAGCGCGTCCACGCACCCAGATCAGCCTGGTGCCACAGGTCACCGGCCGCATCACCTACGTTAACCCCAGCTTTATCGAGGGCGGTTTTTTCGAGGCCGGCGAAACTCTGGTCCGGATCGATGATGCCGATTATCATCTTGCCGTGACGCGCGCCGCTGCCCTGGTCGCCCAGGCCCAGCAAGGCCTGATCCGCGAGCAGGCCGAGGCGGAACTCGCCCTGAGCGAGTGGGCAGACCTCGGAGAGGGCCAGGCCTCGGCGCTCACCTTGCGCGAGCCACAATTGGCCGACGCCCGCGCCCAACTGGCATCGGCACAGGCCAGCCTGCGCGCCGCCCGTCTCGATCTCGAACGCACCCGTGTTTCCGCCCCGTTCGATGGCCGCGTCCGCGTCAAAAGCGCCGATCTCGGTCAGTTTGTGACCGCTGGCACCTCGCTGGGTGAAGTTTTCTCGACCGACACCATCCTGGTTCGCCTGCCACTCACCGATAATGATCTCGGACTTCTCGGCATCCCTATCGCCTATAATGCCGGCCCCGACAGTGAGGGTATTCCGGTCCGCTTGACCGCGGTTCTCGCCGGTGCGCCGCGCGAGTGGCATGGCTTCATCACCCGGACCGAAAGCGCGATCGATCCACAAACGCGGGTTCTCTACGCCACCGCCCAGGTCGCAGATCCCTATGGTGCAGCAGCAGCGACAGGCGCCCCCTTGGCAGTTGGCCTGTTTGTCGAAGCGGAAATTCGCGGTCGTGACGTACAGGACGCGGTTGTGTTGCCCCGTGCGGCGCTGCGGGGAGAAAACACCGTCTTTGTCGTTAATGAAGGCGGCACGCTGGACATTCGCACTGTCACCGTTGTGACCTCGAGTATTGATCGATTGGTCGTCTCGTCCGGCGTCTCGGGCGGTGAAATGATTGTGATCTCGCCGATCCGCGGTGCCAGCACCGGCATGCGCCTGCGCTCGCTCGACGCGGATGGCAACGTTCTGCCCGACTATTCGGCGACCATCGAGAACGAAGCCGAGAGCGATGAAACTTCCGATACCGAGACCGACAGCAGCGACGGTGAAGCCGTCGCCAGCGCCGGTTAGTTCGACACTGCGATCAGGAGGCGGCCATGACCGACCCGAACAAGACTCATGACGAAGCGCCCCGCGGCATTGTTGGTTGGTTCGCCCGCAATTCAGTTGCCGCAAACCTGCTGATGATCGTTGCCTTACTGGGCGGTGTTTTCGGTTACCTCCAGCTCAACCGTG
>NZ_FNHG01000015.1 GCF_900103475.1 Maricaulis salignorans | reverse complement strand
CAGGCCTCGGACAAAACGATTGCGCCCCAACTCCTCGGTGCCTTGCCGCCCGGATGTGTGATCGCCGACCGAGGTTATGACAGCATGGCGCTCGTGAATTTTGTCCGGGACCGCGGCGGCGAGGCGCATATCCCCACCCAGAGCCGGGTTCGCATCCAGCGCAGCGTCCCTCCGAGCCTTTACCGTCAGCGCAATCTGGTCGAGCGCTTCTTCTGCAAACTCAAACAGTTCCGCCGCATCGCCACACGCTTCGAAAAACACGCCGACAATTTCATGGCCGCCCTCGCGCTCGCCTCAGCCCGAATTTGGATGCGCGCAATTGAGTCCACGCCCTAGGCCGGCATCGGCCTATTTACCCTTGTCGCCGACCGGACGCGCGGCGACCTTGCCATCCTCGAGCACCAGCGCGATCTCGCCGCGCTTGAGACCCATGGCCGGTTCGCCAAAGACTTCTCGGCGCCAGCCCCGCATGGCCGGGACATCGGGCGTGTCGCTACAGGCGATTTTCTCGAGATCCGGGGCGGTTGCGATCAGGCGTGAGGCGACACCGGCCTCGTCGGCGACCAGTTTGAGATAGACTTTGAGCAGCTCGATGGTCGGGCCAATGCCTTGCGGTGTCGGGGCAGGCTTTTCGACCTTGGGCGCGTAGGCCTCTGGATTGGCCATCGCCGCCTTCATGTCGGCATAAAGCCGTTCAGCCGGACGCGAGCGCTCGAAACCCTTGGGTACGGCGCGCAGGCCCTGCATCTGGCCTTCCTCGGTCGGTGCCAGGGTTGCGATTTCGTATAGCGCATCATCCTTCATGACGCGCTGGCGCGGCATGTCGCGGGTCTGGGCCTCGCGTTCGCGCCAGGCGGCAGCCGCGCGCAGGGCGGCGAGCCATTTGGGATGGGTCTTGCGCAGTTTCAGGCGTTTCCACGAGTCTTCCGGATCCATGCGATAGGTGTCCGGACTGGTCAGGATCGCCATCTCGTCCTCGACCCAGGCGGTGCGGTTTTTCCGCTCGAGGCGCTCGCGCATAATGGGATACATGTCGCGTAAATGCGTCACATCGGCCATGGCATAGGTGAGCTGATTGTCCGAAAGTGGCCGGCGCGACCAGTCGGTGAAGCGCGAACCCTTGTCGACCGGGCGTTTGAGTAGGGTCTGGACCAGATTGTCATAGGCGATCGAGTCGCCCAGGCCGATCGCCATCGCGGCGACCTGGCTGTCAAACATCGGCGCCGGGATCAGCCCGTCGCCAAGATTGTAGAAAATCTCGAGATCCTGGCGCGCGGCGTGGAAGACTTTCATCACCCGCTCATCGACCATCAGTTCCCAGAAGGGCTCCAGATCGATGCCTTCAGCCAGCGGGTCGATGATGACTTCGGTGTCACCGCCGGCGGCCTGGATCAGGCACAGGGCGGGCCAATAGACCGTCTCGCGCATGAATTCTGTATCGACGGCCACATGTTCGGCCTGGAGGAGGGCATCGCAGGCCCGGGCGAGTTGGTCTGTTGTCGTGATAATGTTCATGCCTTGGCCCTTTAGCGCCTGCGTTGCGATTTGACCATCAGGAAGGCGCACTTGCCGGCTTGCGGCGCAGCGCCAGACGCCAGCCGATGACCGCCGCGGCCAGCAGGCTTCCGGCCGCAATGAGCAGGAAGGCGGTCTGGATCGGCAGATGGCCCAGGGCAATGAAGGCGAGGGTGAACTGGCCCAGCGTCGCGGTTGCCGCATTCATGATTCCGCCGGCGGCCAGCAGGCGCCCGCGCATTTCCGGCGCCGCCCGACGCTGTGCCATCGCCTGCAGGGGGACGACGAACAGGCCTGCGGAGACGGCGGCGAAGCCGAGATCGGCCAGCAGGCGCCAATTCGTTGGATCGGCGAGGAATGCATTGGCGCCGATCAGGGGGGCACCGTGCGGGACGATTGGATTGGACCAGGTGGCCAGGGCGACATCACTGGTGAAAACGACCAGGCCGATCGCGCCGGCGATTGAGAAGCTCAGGGCATCCCCCTTGCCGCTGAGCGCGCCGCACAACAGCGCACCGACAGCCGCGCCCATTGTGAACAGGGCGCTGAACAGCAGTACCACGGTCGCGTCGGCACCGAGCACCGAGGCAGTGAAGACCGGCATCAGGGTGATGATTGAGGCGGCAAGCATCCAGAACCAGGCGGCACCGAGCAGCGGGCGCAGTACTTCGGGGGCCTTGAGGGCATAGCCGAGAACCCGGAAAGTTTCGGCGATGAAGTTGAAGGTCACGGGCAGGTCGCGATTGGCGGCTTCCACGCGCGGCAATTGTCGCGCCGAGAGCCAGCCGAGAATCGCGATGATGACCAGGCCGGCACCGATGATTTCCGGGCCCAGCGGCCGCACGGCAAGCCAGGTACCCAGTGCAACGCCCATCAGTATGGAGACGTTGAGAAAGCCGCTCAGCAGGGCATTGGCCGGGACCAGCTCGTGCGGCGCCAGCAATGAGGGCAGGGCGGAATTCTTGGCCGGGGTGAAGAAGGCCGATTGTGTGCCCATCAGGAAGAGGGTTGGAAGAAGCAGCAAGGGCTGACGCAGGAAGAGGGCGAGCGCCGCCAGCAGCATGATCCATATCTCGATCTGCTTGGTGACGCGCATGATGCAGGTGCGGTCATATTTGTCCGCCAGGCGTCCGGCGATCGCGGAAAAGAGAAAGATCGGCAAGGTGATCATCGAGGCCGCGATCGGAACCAGGATATCGCGTTCCAGGCCGAACAGGCTCAGCCCGCTATAGGTGACCATGGTCACCAGCGCATAGCGGAAGAGATTGTCATTGAGCGAACCCAGGCACTGGGCGAGCAACAGGGGCAGGAAACGCCGCTGGGTGATCAGTTGGGCTGCAATCTTGGCACTCATGATCGTCCCTCCGTTTCGAGTTCACGGCTTCGCGTCTCGATCACTGTCTGCAAGCGCTGCATGAAGATTTCGCGCGGCAGGCCGGGCGGAATCGGTTCGAGAAATTCAATGACGGCGGGTCCGGGATATTTCGCCCATTCCTCTTCAGGCCATCGCAGGCCCAGATTGGTCGCGACCGGTACAACGCTCCGGCCGAGTTCCGCATAGAGCATGTAGACGCCCTTGCGGTAACGCCGGGTTACGCCGACTGCGGCCATACCGCCTTCCGGATAAATTAGTACGGGGCGATGGTCATCCGCGATCCGGTTTATGCTTTCCTGCAGTGCCCCCTGGGCGCGGGCATGGCCCTGGGCATCGACCATGGTGGCGCCGGCGCGCTGGACGATCCGGTCGACCAGCGGGAATTTTTCGATCCCGTTGCCAATCACGAAATTCAGATCGCCCGCGACAGCCATCATCAGCGGGCCGTCGGCATAGGCCTGGTGTTTTGCGGCGATGATTACTGGTTCGCCGCGCGGCGCCTCGCCGCGCACCTCGACGGAAATGCCGGCCACCCAGCGCATGCAGAAGCGGGTCGCATGACCATAGGCGATGATGACGGCCATGAGGGGTTCGCGGCGCGGCAACCAGGCCGCGCCATAGCAAATCAGCGCAAACAGAGCCGACAGGCCCCAGAACAGGGTATTGAAAACCAGCGATCGCATCGCTTTGCTCCTGCTATTGGTTGCTCAATTAAACCAAGCGTTTATGCGGGGTTGGGTCGGATCAGGCTGCTTGATCGGGATGAAAGACCGATTCTGCCGGGCGGGCCGAATATTCAGCTTCCAGCGCCCGCGAGCGGGCTTCGACCCGGGTTTCCAGCTCAGCGAGAAATCCGTCGCGATCAGGGCTGGGTGCCATGGGTTCGAGGAATTCGATGACGGCGATGCCCGAAAATTTGGTCCATTTCTGTTGCGGCCAGCACTGTCCCAGATTGGTGGCCACCGGCACGACCGGACGGTCCAGCTGTGAGGACAGCAACCAGGCGCCCGAGCGGTAACGCATGCCGGTGCCGACCGGGGTCAAATGGCCTTCCGGGTAGATCAGGATCGGACGCGCACGGCCTTCACCCTGGGAGCGTGCCACACCGTCATGCAGGCTGGCCTTCGCTTCGGCGCCGCCCTGGTTGGACACCACGATGGCACCGCACCGCTTGAGGACCCAACCGATCAGCGGATAGTTCAGCATATGGTCGCCGCAGATGAAATTGACGTCGCCGCACTTGGCCATCATCACGAGACCATCGCCCCAGGACTGGTGTTTGGCGGCGAGGATGACGGGCTGGTTCTTCGGCGGCGTGCCGCGCACTTCGACCCGGATTCCGCAAATCCAGCGCATCAGCAACACGGTCAATCGCGCATAGGAGCGGATCCCGTGCATTAGTATCCGGCGATCCGGCAGCAGCGCCAGGATGGCGCAGACCACCGCATAGATGGCCGAGATCGAGTAATAGGCGATATTGAAGATAAGCGAGCGCATGATGATCTCCGAAACTTGGGGCGAAAGGGCCCGGGCAGGGGGCTCAGGCAGCCCGCAGGACCGCCATGATGGCGGTCGTGAAAACCGGGATGAGTTCGGTCATGGGTTGCTGGATGCGGCCGAAAATCCGGTACTCCGCCGGCTGCATCACGAGACCGAGGGCCATGGCGGCGGCCAGTTCCGGATCGCCGGACGGGATTTCACCGCTGGCCATGGCGGCGGTGACGCGCGCGCTCATCACATCTGACGGATTGGCACCGCCATCGCCGGAAGCGGCGAGGAAGTAGTTGCGATGCGTCAGGTGATAGGTGAATTGCGCCGGATCATTTTCGGCCAGTTCGCAATAGGCGGTGACGACGGCGCGCACGGTGTCTTCCAGGCTGGCATCGGGCCGGATATTGGCGTCGACGAGTTGCAGCAGGTGTGCATGGATCGCCTCGAACATCAGCCGGGCGAGTTCGTCCTTGCTCTTGAAGTGGCGATACATCGCCCCGTCTGAAATCGTGCAAGCCTGGGCGATCTGCTTGATCGAGACCCCGTCCATGCCGTGACGCGCAAACAATTGCAGCGCGGCGCGCTCGATGCGGGCCTTGGTCGTGCCCCGCGGTGCCGTCACACCGATATTCGGGTCGGCGCCTTCAAACAGGTCTTCTCTCAGTTTCCCGGTCATTGATTTATCCCCGTGCGACATGGAAGTAAGTGTTCATTCACATGCTGTTTGTCACGGCCCCCGAAGGGATGCAAGTGAATAGTTACTTACATATGCGAAATTCGACGCATTGGCCCTCTCTGGTGTGTGTGTTGACCTTGCCAGTCTGCCGAGAGCAGGCGCATGGTGAATCGCCCTGAAAGAGGGCGCGAACCCCGCGTCATCACCTGTCAGGGCAGTTACACGGGGCGTGAGCCCCAATGGTCATCCAGGAGAGAGACCCCCATGAATAAGTTCGTTTTGGCCATGATGGCAGTGTCGAGCCTCAGCTTGCTCGGGACCGCAGCATTCGCCATCGACCACCACATGGCCGGCGAGGCCGCCGCGCCAAACCATGAAGCCTGCATGGCGCTGTATGACGGCATGATGGCCGATGTCGCTGAAGGCGACCGCGCCGCGCACGATGCCGTTCTGGCCAATCTCGACGACGCGACCCGCGCCAGCTTTGATGCCTGCCACGACATCATCCATGCCGAGCACCATCCCGATGACGCCGAAGCCGAGACCCATGCCGACCATCATGCTGACGAGGCACCAGCCACCGAAGACATGACGCATGGCGAGCATGAAATGCACGAAACTGCCCAGCCTCAGGAATAGGTCTGGCCGGTCTGAATGACGAAGGCGGCACCGGTTTCCGGTGCCGCCTTTTGTTTTGAGGGCAGGCGTGGGCTCAGTCACTCGCGGCGTGGAGATTTTCGTGTGTGCGCCTTGTCACAACTGCACCATTTCCCCCCAAATCCTTGACATTGAGGCCTCGCCACAGGCATGTCGCGGCAACTCCATTCACGCTCATTGCGGACCTTGAAAACCATGCACGCTTATCGCTCCCATACCTGTGGCCAGCTTCGCCCGAGTGAAGTCGGTCAGACGGCCCGGATTTCCGGCTGGATCCATCGCAAGCGCGATCATGGTGGTCTGCTCTTCATCGATCTGCGCGACCATTACGGCATCACCCAGTGCGTGCTTGAGCCGGAAAGCGAGCATTTCGAGCGGCTCGAGCGCTTGCGCGTTGAAAGCGTCGTGACCATTACCGGCGATGTCGTGGCCCGCGACGCCGAGGCGCTCAATGAAAACCTGCCGACCGGCGGGATTGAAGTGCGGGTTCGTGATCTCGCCGTGCAGTCGGAAGCGGAGGAGCTGCCGCTGCCCGTCTTTGGTGAGCCGGACTGGTCCGAAGAGGTTCGCCTGAAACACCGCTATATCGATCTGCGCCGCGAAAGCCTGCACAAGCGTATCGTGCTGCGCTCGAAGATTATCGACTCGATCCGCCGCCGCATGGTCGATGAGGATTTCGTCGAATACCAGACGCCGATCCTGACCGCCTCCTCGCCGGAAGGCGCGCGCGATTTCCTCGTGCCGTCACGTCTGCATCCGGGCAAGTTCTACGCCCTGCCGCAGGCACCGCAGCAGTTCAAACAGCTGATCATGGTCTCCGGCTTCGACCGCTATTTCCAGATCGCGCCATGCTTCCGCGATGAAGATGCCCGCGCCGACCGCGCGCCGGGTGAATTCTACCAGCTCGACATGGAAATGAGCTTCGCGACCCAGGAAGACGTGTTCAATGTCATCGAGCCGGTTCTCAAAGGCCTGTTCGACGAGTTCGCCGATGGCCGCACCGTGCCGAATACGGCTTTCGAGCGCGTCACCTATGCCGACTCCATGGCCTGGTATGGCTCTGACAAGCCGGACCTGCGCAATCCGATCAAGATGAGCGATGTCACCGAGACCTTCCGCGGGTCCGGTTTCAAGGTCTTTGCCGGCATGATCGAGAAGAATCCGAAAGTCGCCGTCTGGGCGATCCCGGCGCCGACCGGCGGCAGCCGTGCCTTTTGTGACCGGATGAATTCCTGGGCCCAGAAAGATGGTCAGCCCGGTATGGGCTATATCTTCTGGCGCGAGACCGATGGCGTGCTCGAGGCCGCTGGCCCGGTCGCCAAGAATATCGGCGAGGAACGCACCGAAGCCCTGCGGGTTTCGCTCGATCTGAAGGCCGGCGATGCCGTCTTCTTCGCCGCCGGCGAGCCGAAAGCCTTTGCCAGCTTTGCAGGCCGTGCCCGCGATGTCGTCGGCAAGGAACTCGATCTTTGCGAGAAGAACGTCTTCAAATTCTGCTGGATCGTCGATTTCCCGATGTATGAGTGGGATGAAGACAACAAGAAGATCGATTTCTCGCACAACCCCTTCTCCATGCCGCAAATGTCTGCCGAGGAGTTCCTGGCGATCGAGGAGGGCGATGATGAAACCCTGCTCGGCCTCAAGGCCTTCCAGTATGATATTGTCTGCAACGGCATCGAACTCTCCTCCGGCGCGGTGCGTAACCACCGCCCCGATGTGATGCTGAAAGCCTTCGCCCATGCCGGCTATGACGCCGCCACGGTGGAAGAGGAATTCGGCGGCATGCTCAATGCTTTCCGTTATGGCGCGCCGCCGCACGCCGGTATCGCACCGGGCGTCGACCGGATCGTGATGATCCTGGCTGGCGTCGATAACTTACGCGAAATCGTGATGTTCCCGAAAGATCAGCAGGCCCGCGATCTGATGATGAACGCCCCGGCCGAGGTCGAGATGAAGCAATTGCGCGAGCTTCACATTCGCAATGTGATCCCGGAAGCCAAGAAGACCAGCTAGGCCGGCTGGCTCGCACCAGAATGACAAACGGCCGGAGAGCAATCTCCGGCCGTTTTTGTTCAAGGCGCCTTTCGCCGGTCTCTAGTGATCCGGCTGCGGCGGTGGCGGCGGTGCCGGGGGCACGGTATCGGGGGCAGGCGTCAGCCAGATCCGGTGTTCGTCATTGCCGTTGAGTTCGAACATCATTCTTTCCTCGCGCTGCGCGTCTTCCACGCGTCGCTCGATCTCGGCTCTCTCGGCTTCGGCATGCGCTTCGATGCGGGCGTGTGCCCGCGCTTCAGACCTGGCTTCGGTTCTGGCGCGCTCAGCCTCCGCTCGCGCGGCCTGTTGCTCCAGCTGGGCCCGCCGGATGTCCCGGGCCGCGCGCTCAATATCGCGCCGGGTTGCCGCCGCGACATCACGCAGGGAGTCCTCGTCAAAGCCCCCGCCGCGGGTATGCGTGATCGCGCCATTGCCAGACAGAAGTTCGACAATGCGCCCATCATCGGCCTCGAGACGGATGGTGGCCGCAGAATCGCCGCCGCGGCTGACGCGCCAGCCGAACCGGAAGCCATCGCCATTATTCGGCTCCCGGTGGGAACGCTGGCTGCAGGCCGGCAATTCGAAACCGCCATCCAGCAGCGTGGCCTCATCGCCGCAGGCGTCGCGGATGGAGTCCTTCGACAGCCCGGTAATATCGGTAATCACAGCGGCGGTGAAGTTGACGCCATGCAGATTCGCGCCGGTGAAGTTGACGCCATCGAGCACCGCATTCTCAAAGCTCGCTCCGCGCAGGTCGGCATTGTGAAAACTGGTGCCCTCGCCCCTGGTCTCGGTGAAATTGGCACCGCGCAGCGAAGCGCCACGGAAATTGGTATCGCTGATGCGCGAGCGGAAGAAATTGGCCTGGCTGAGCACAGCATCGGCAAAGACCGCGTCTTCCAGTGAGCTGCCGATAAAGGTCGCGAACGCCATTTGCGTCTCGGAGAAGTTTGCGTCCTCCAGCGAGGCGGCGGAGAAGTTGACGCGCTCGATATGGCTGCCGGTGAAGTCGGCATCGCTCATGTCAGCGCGCAGGAAGGTGACGCCACTGAGCCGGGCATGGGTCAATCTGGTGTTGGTGAACTCGGTATCGGTAAAGCGGCTCTCGACAATCGTCGTGCCGCCGAGCTCTGAATCCGCAAAGGTTGAGCCCTGGAAATTCGCACCAATGAAAATCGCACCGGCGAGATTCTTGTCCGAGAAATCACAGGATTCGCACTCACCGCCGATGGCGAGTCCGCGCCTCGGGTGATCATCGCCCAAGGCCCAGGTGGGCTGAGTGCCGATCAGGAGGCTCAACAGGGCGAGGGCCGATATGGTGGCGGGGTTCCGCATGGGTTCAGGGATAAAGCACGATCCAGCTGGTGACGACTTAAATCACAGTAATCCCACCGTCATCACCGGTCGAGGGTGACGGTCACTCTCTAGCGGCAGGGCCGCACATGTAGTCCGGCCGGCAGCAGGGTCGATGCGTCGCCGCAGGCGCCATTGAGCTGGCTCTGGGTCAGGCCGGTCGCCGTGGTCATCTCGGCGCCGGAAATATTGGCGCCGCTCAACTGGGCACCGCTCAGATTGGCGCTCCCGAAATAGGCACCGACCAGGGTGGCGCCGGTGAGATCGGCATTGCGGAAGCTGGCGCTGGTGAAGCGCGCCCCGAACAGATTGGCCAGCGAGAGGTTTGTATTGTCGAAATTGGCCCGGTTCATCGTCGACAGGGCCAGATTGGCCTGGCGCAGCCGCGATCCGGAGACATCAATCCCGGGCAGGTCGCGATAGCCGAGTTCGGCCTGGAAAAGATTGCAGCCCGGGCAGGATTGCCCCGCCTGGACACGGGCAATCTGCGACGCATCCTGGGCGTATGCCGCGGCGGATGCCGACAGAAAGATCGCAATGACAGCCAGAATTCGTTTCATAATGAGGCGCTCCGAGCCAGAGACCGAGGCCGATGCAAATGGCGCGCCGGTCAGTCCGAGGTCCAGTTACAGGCATCACACCGGTGCGAATTCTCGTTGTGGACCACAGTGAAATGGCCGCAATCCGGGCAGGGGTCACCGGAATAGAGACTGACATCCTGGCGCTTGGAACCGCGCGATGCGGGTTCGGAGGCCTGGAGCTCGATTTCGCCGACATCGCCAGGGCCGGCCTGACCGCTGGCGACCTTGCGCGCGGCATTGGCAAACATCACGATATTGTCGGGCACCTGGCCACGGCTGAAGCCCCTGGAGATGAAGCGCGCGGCATCGGTCTGCGAGAGTTTCTCCTCGGCGACACCCTTGCCGAGCCCGCCCTGGTCGGCATTGTCTGGCGAAAGCTCGGCCAGGTCCTCTCGTCCGAGATAGGACACGCCCAGCTCGCGGAAGAGATAGTCCAGGATCGAGGTCGCGTGCTGGATTGAGTCATTGCCGGTGACATCGCCGGCTGGCTCGAAGCGGGTGAAGACGAAGGCGTCGACGAATTCCTCGAGCGGGACGCCATATTGCAGTCCGATCGAGATCGCGATGGCGAAATTATTCATCAACGAGCGGAAAGCCGCACCTTCCTTGTGCATGTCGATGAAGATCTCGCCGAGCTCGCCATCATCGAATTCGCCGGTATGGAGATAGACTTTGTGGCCACCCACAGTGGCTTTCTGGATATAGCCCTTGCGCCGGTCGGGCAGTTTGCGCCGCGCCGCCGGCTGTTCGACCACGCGCTCGACCGTGCGCTCCACGGTGCGCTCGACAATACGTTCCCTGGCAGGTTCAGCAGTGTAATCGCCCTTGTCGAAATCGATCGCCGGCAGGAGGTCGAGCAGGCCGGACCGGGTCCGGCGCAAAGTCAATTGTCGCAGGCCCAGACCCGCTGCCTGGTCGATCATGGCTGCGACATCATCAATCGTGCTCTCGCCATCGAGCGCCAATTGCGTGTCCACGCCGCCATTGATCTGGCTTTCCAGCGCGGCACTTAGGGCCAGCTGGTCCGGCGCCGTCGCCGGCGCAAAGACGCTGCGCCATTCCAGCGGCAGGTCGATGGCATCGTCGAGCGTTCCACTGCCATGGGCATGGCGGTCAGCGGCGGCGATCTCAGCCTCGGAAAAGCCCAGCGCCCGGGCCAGGGAGCGGCCCTCGGCTGCGATGACATCGCTCGGCAGCCCCAATTGTTCGCGGCAGACCCGATCGCCCAGCGTCCAGCGATTGAGGGCGTAGCGTACGGCGGTACCGTCGCCGATGGCATCTTCAACCCGCTCAATGGCATCGTCCGGCAGGCCGCGTTCCTGCAGCGCTGCCACGGAGATCCCCGGTGCCCCGCGCAACGTGCCGTGGCCGGCCGCATGATCCTCGGCGATCTCGATCTCGGTTGCGCTGGCGCCGAGCCGTCGCAATCCGTTGCGCAGGCAATCGCGCAGGCGATGGCCGCCGGAAATGCCGCTATCGGCGATGATGGCAGTCTCGACCGGGGCAATGCCATGGCTGTCAGTGTCAAACAGACCGGCGATCGCGGCGTCCGGGGCGGCACAGGTCAGGGTCAGACCAGGGCGGGCGAGGGCGGTGCGCGGCAGGAAACGGTTTGAGACCCGATCCAGCTCGTCGGCCAGGCCGGCGAAGGGGGCGGGCAGAACGCCGGCTTCCGGCTCAGGGCCGAGTCCGGGGGCCTGGGCTCCAAGTTCGCTTCCGGTTTCACGCAGGCACAGGCTGGCCAGGCGCCCAATCGCGGCGGCGATCGCGCATGCCTCGCGGCTGCCATAGGCGATGCCGCCGGCGCTCAGCAATGCGCCAAGTCCGGTCAGATTGAGCGTGCCGGCACTGTCGGCCGTGCGTGCCGTGCTCAGCGTCAGGGCCTGCGACCAGAGCCGCAGGGCATCGCCCAGCAGGTCGGCGCGAAATCCGGCTTGCGGATCCAGGAAGGCGGGCAGGTTGATGTGCAGGGCCGGGCCGCTGGTGGCGGGGCAGGCCTGGAAAGCCAGGGAGGGCGCGCCGAAGCTCCAGACTGTGCGGGCAATATTGTCGCGAAATTCCCGGGCGCGGACGCTGCTGCGGCCAGCATCATCATCGCTGCCGAACTGCCAGTCCTCATCGGCCTCGATCGCCCGGCCGAGGGCGGCGGGGAATTGCAGGATGCTTTCGGGACGGTTTTCTGTCTGCGGTTGCAGCTCTGTCAGTGCGTCTTCGGCGACACCTTGCCGGGCCAGGGCGAGCGCACGTTCAACGGCCTCCTCCGCCACCCCGTCGCGCAAGGCGGCGCGCATGGCGCGGGCCAGAGCGGCATTGCGGCGCGGGTCAAAACGGTCATCGGCCTCGCCGGAGCATCGATGGCAAGCCTGGGCGATGGCATCAAGCCGGTCGCGGGTGACGCGGGCGCCGACATCGAGCACGCCGTCGCGCATCGAGGCTTCTGCGACAGCGCGTAACTGCGTCGGGGCAGCGGCGCTGCCGGCGTGGATGAGTCCGGCTTGCCGCGCCGGCGTGGCCGGCGGGACTGCCAGACCATAGGCCCAGTCAATGCCGCCATGCCGGCAGAGCTCAGCATCGGGAATGACATAGCGTCCGCGCAGGCTGGCGGCGAGTTCGGCATGAAAAACCGGTGCGTCGTCGGGATTGTCCAGGCCGCCATGGCGCGCGACCGACCAGGTCAGCGATCCGGCGATCCGGGCGATGACGGCGTCATAGCCGCTTTCTGTTGCCAGCTCGTTGCCTTCGGCGAGCTGGGGCGAAAGACCGCCGAAGGCCTGCAGGCCGGGGCGCGGCCTGGTCGAGGCGGGGCGGGGGGAATCAAGCAGGTCGGCGAGCGCATGGGTCGCGGCCGGACTCCAGTCCTGCGGTACCGTAATCGGGCGGGCGACCGCGTCGCCTGGAACCGTGCCGGGGCCATCCGAGACCTGGTCATCCAAAGTTCCGGCGACGCGAGGCGCGAAGGCATGGCGATCACCAGCGGCAGCCAGCGCTTCGGCAAAGCGACGATTGAGTTTCATATTCCCACCCTCTGGTCCCCGAATCGCCCGGAGTTGGCATCAGTCTACCTTGCGTGGCCGCGCGTCATAACCCCGCAGTGTTCAAGACTGGACCCGATGGCCATGCGAAGGCATATACGGGTGAATTCCTCGCCGCGACCGACTCGGAGCCGCACACCATGTTGGGTTTTATCTCCAAGATTTTCATCTGGTGGAATGATGCCACGCCGGGCACCTTTCTGACGCTTTCGCGTCGCGGTGCCAAAAAAGTTGGCGAAGATGATTACGGCAATCGCTATTTCGAAGAGAGTGGCGTCACCGGGCCCGACGGCAATAAGCGCCGCTGGGTGATCTATAAGGGTTATGCCGACGCCTCGCGCGTGCCGTCCGATTGGCATGGCTGGCTGCACCACACCTTTGACCTCCCGCCAAGCGAAGCGCCACTGCCACGCCAGGTCTGGGAAAAGGACCATCATCCCAATCTCACCGGCACGGTCTATGCCTATCGGCCGACGGGCAGTCTCGTCACGTCCGAGAAGCGCCAGGCGTCGACCGGCGATTATGAAGCCTGGTCACCTGAATCAAACTGACGCATTCCAGCCAGAACGGGACCGGTTTGCGGTTCAATGGCTCGACGGTCAGAAATCAGTGCCGTTTCGGACGGAATATGTGACGAAGCGGCTCGAATCGCCTGTCGGGCGAATGGCCTCGACAGCGACTTAATCCCGGGGCAGTTTCCAATCATGATGCGTTTTTTCACAGCCCTGACACTCGCGGCCTGTCTGCCGCTCGGCCTGCAGGCCCAGGACAATGACCCCGCCAGTCGTCCCGATGCCGGTGCCAGCCTGCGTGGCGATGATCCGGACCTGCGGGCGAACCGGGGATTGTCGAGCCGGCCGGGCTCCATTGTGGTGCTGCGCGGCCTCGACAAGGTGACGGCCCGGACACGCGATTTCGAAATCCCGATTGGCGAGAGTGTTGAATTCGGCGCCCTGACCATCACCGCGCAATATTGCCGCAAACGGCCACCGGAAGAGACGCCGGAGACCTATGCTTTCCTGCAGGTCGTTGACCGTCGCACCGATGGGTTCGGCGTCGATATCGCAGGCGAGATGGTCTATTCGGGCTGGATGTTCGCCTCACGGCCGGCACAAAACCCGCTCGAACACGCGATCTATGATGTCTGGGTGCTCGACTGCAGGCCCTGAATTTCCTGCAAGGCCTGAGCGCCGCTGATCTGCGCGGGCAAGCCAAAGAAATCCGCTTTTAGTTCCAGGGCCGGGGCCAGACGGGCCTGGTAGTCGGCGCGCGTGATCGAATGGGCGCCGAAGGTTTCCAGATGCTCGGTCGTGAACTGGGTGTCGAGCAGGGCATAGCCGCCCGCAATCAACCGGGCGAGCAGGTGCACCAGCGCGACCTTGCTGGCATCGCGTTGCAGCGAAAACATGCTCTCGCCAAAAAAGGCGCCGCCGAGCGAGACACCATAAAGCCCGCCGACCAGCTCGCCATCGCGCCGGCATTCGACGCTATGGGCATGGCCATGGCGATGCAGCTCGAGATAGAGGCCGAAAATCCCGTCATTGATCCAGGTTTCCTCGCGCCCCGGCGCGGACTGGCAACAACCGTTGAGGACGGCCTGGAAGTCGCGATTGATCCTGACCTCGAACCCGTCCTGGCGGACGGTGCGTTGCAGCCGGCGCGGAATGTGGAAATCGTCGAGCGGCAGGATTCCGCGCTCGTCAGGGTCGAGCAGATAGATGCGCGGATCATCGCGACCTTCCGCCATCGGGAAAACGCCGCGCGCATAGCATTCGAGAAGTTCTGTGGCCCCGAAGCCGCGCATCATCCCTCCGCCTGCCTAGACCTCGCGGCTGGCCAGCCAGTCTTCCAGCCAGCGAATATGGTAATCACCATTCACGAATTCCGGCTCCTCCAGCAGGTTGAGGAAGATTGGAATCGAGGTTTCGATACCACCGACCACCATCTCCTCGAGCGAGCGGCGCAAGCGCAGGAGCGCTTCGGCACGGGTGCGTCCATGCACGATCAGCTTGCCGATCAGGCTGTCATAATAGGGCGGTACGGAATAGCCGGTATAGAGCGCCGAATCGAGCCGCACACCGAGCCCGCCCGGAGCGTGGAAATCGGTGATCTTGCCCGGTGAGGGCGCGAAGGTGCGGGGGTTTTCCGCATTGATCCGGCATTCGATCGAATGGCCTTCAAACTTGATGTCTTCCTGGCGGATATCGAGATGGGCACCATCGGCGACGCGGATCTGTTCGCGCACCAGATCAATGCCGGTGATCATTTCGGTCACCGGGTGCTCGACCTGCAGGCGGGTATTCATTTCGATGAAGTAGAATTCGCCATTCTCGTAGAGGAATTCAATCGTGCCGACGCCGCGATAGCCGATCACTTCAATCGCCTTGCGGACCGTTTCGCCGATCGTGGCGCGCTCCTCGGCCGTCAGGGCCGGTGAGGGGGCTTCCTCGAGGATTTTCTGGTGGCGGCGCTGCAAGGAGCAATCGCGCTCGCCCAGATGCACGACATTGCCATGCATGTCGGCGAGGATCTGGATTTCGATATGGCGTGGCCGGCCGAGATATTTCTCGAGATAGATCGTGCCATCGCCAAAGGCTGCCGCAGCTTCCGCCGAAGCGGTCTCCATGGCTTCCTGCAGCTTTTCTTCGTTCTCGGCGACCTTCATGCCGCGGCCACCGCCGCCGGACGCCGCCTTCACCAGCACCGGATAGCCGATGCCGGATGCTATTTCCTTGGCTTCCTTGATGTTGGAAACGCCGCCTTCGGAGCCGGGCACAACCGGAATACCGGCGGCCATCACGGCTTTCTTGGCGGTGATCTTGTCACCCATCATCCGGATATGCGCGGCCGTCGGTCCGATAAAGGTCAGGCCGTGGGCCTCGACGATCTCGGCGAAGCGGGCATTTTCCGACAGGAAGCCATAACCGGGATGGATCGCCTGGGCGCCCGTCACTTCGGCGGCGGCTATGATGGAGGGTATGTTGAGATAGCTCTTCGCGGCCGAAGCCGGGCCGACACAGACGCTTTCATCAGCGAGGCGCACATGCATGGCATTGGCGTCGGCTTCCGAATGGATGGCGACGGTGCGGATGCCCATTTCACGGCACGCCCGGTGGATGCGAAGGGCGATTTCGCCGCGATTGGCGATCAGGATTTTATCGAACATGTTTGGCGCTCGCGGCAGGGGTGAGCGTTAGATCAGGATGAAGAGCGGCTCGCCGAATTCGACCGGCTGGCCTTCTTCGACAAGGATTTCCGAAATCTTGCCTGATTTTTCCGCAATGATCGGGTTGAAGGTTTTCATCGCTTCGATCAGCAGGATGGTGTCACCCTTTTTCACCGTTTCGCCGATCTTGACGAAATTATCTGATTCCGGATTGGGCTTCAGATAGGCGGTGCCGACCATCGGCGAATTGACGACGCCGGGATGGGCGCTGAGATCGCCGGCGCCGCCGACAGGGCCGGGCGTTTCCACGGCATAGCCTGGCGTTGCGGCGGCCGGAGCCGGTGCGGCAACAGCCTGTACCACAGGCGCGGCCTGCAGCTGGCGGGCGATGCGCAGACGAAGATCGCCGCGCTCAACCTCAATTTCCGACAGATCGGTCTCGCGCAGGATATCGGCGAGCTGGCGCACGATTTCAGGGTCGATAGGCGAACGGCTTCGGGTCTCAGAACTCATGATTTGGGCCTTTTGGATCCGTCAGTGATGCAGGCAATGCAAGGCTGCGTCTATTCCCAGCAGATAACTTGCCAGACCAAGTCCGGTAATACTGCCCCTGGCAGCAGAGGCGACGAAGGAATGGTGCCGGAATGTCTCCCGGGCGGCGGTCTGGCTCAAGTGAACTTCAATAACCGGGGGTTCTATCGCGCGAACCGCGTCATGCAAAGCCACAGATGTATGTGTATAGGCACCCGGGTTGAAGATCACTGCGCTGGCTTTGAGATTGGCCTCATGCAGCCAGTCGATCAGCACGCCCTCATGGTTGGATTGGCGGAATTCGACGGTCTGATTCAGCTTGCCGGCATGGGCTGCGCAGGCGGCGGCGATATCGTCGAGCGTCATCGCGCCATAGATTTCCGGTTCACGCGTGCCGAGGAGATTCAGGTTCGGTCCGTTGAGGATGTAGATCGGTTTCGTCATGGCCTTGCCTTACCGCCTGCATAAGTTCTACGACGTCAGCCAGCCTCGATACAAGCGGAGTGAGCGGAAGCCGTGTTGCAACTGACAGTCAATGGTGAAGCGCGAAACATGCCGGCGGGAAGCCGCATCACCGATCTTGTGCGTGAGCTCGGCCTGGACGGACGCAAGATCGCCGTCGAACGCAATCTCGAAATCGTGCCGCGGTCGCGCTACAGCCTCGATTCGCTGGCGCAGGGTGATCGCATTGAAATTGTAGCCTTTGTTGGCGGTGGATAAAATGGAAGACGGATCAATCATGACGCAGGCAATGACCGACAAGCCGCTCGTGGTCGCGGGCCGCACGCTCACCTCGCGCCTGATCATCGGTACCGGCAAATATGCCAGCTATGAGCAAAATGCCCGTGCGCTGGAAGCCTCCGGTGCCGAGATGATCACCGTTGCGCTGCGTCGGGTGAATCTGTCGGATCCGTCCGAGCCGCGCCTGGTCGATTTCATTGATCCGGAAAAATACATCTTCCTGCCCAACACGGCGGGCTGTTTCACCGGTGAGGACGCGGTGCGCACGCTGCGGCTGGCCCGCGAAGCGGGCGGCTGGAGCCTGGTGAAGCTGGAAGTCCTGTCGGACCCCAAACATCTCTATCCCGACATGGCCGAAACCCTGCGGGCCGCAGAAATGCTGATCAGGGAGGGCTTTGACGTGATGGTCTACTGCTCCGACGACCCGGTCTATGCCAGGCGCCTGGAGGAAGTCGGCTGCTGCGCCATCATGCCCCTGGGCGCCCCGATCGGCTCGGGCCTGGGGATCCAGAATCCCGTCAATATCCGCCTGATCATCGAGCAATCATCGGTGCCGGTGATCGTCGATGCCGGCGTCGGCACGGCCTCCGATGCGACGGTGGCGATGGAGCTGGGCTGTGATGGCGTGCTGATGAACACCGCCATCGCCGAGGCGAAAGACCCGATCCTCATGGCCTCGGCCATGAAGCATGCCGTCATCGCCGGCCGGCAATCCTATCTTGCCGGCCGTATGCCGAAAAAGCGCTATGCTGATGCGTCCAGCCCGCTCTTCGGCCTGATCTGACGATCCGTCAGCCGCGGAGTGCGCGCTGCAGCGCCTCTTCCAGGGCCAGTGAGTTGGCCCCGGCGACGACGGTGCCGTCGACGATAAAGAAGGGCGTGCCGGAGACTTCCAGGGCCTGGCCCAGGGCGCGCACATCGAGGATATGAGCCATGATCGCCTCATCCTCCATGTCGGTGCGCATCTGTGCGACATCGACGCCGGCCAGCGCCGCGAGCTGATCAATGCGGTCCGCTGGCAGCGGGCCGCTGGCATTGATCATGGAGCGGTGGAAGAGTTCATAGATTTCCGGACCCTGATTGAGGGCGGCCAGCGCGGCCCGGGAGGCTTCCAGCGAATCAGGGCCGAGGATGGGGTATTCCTTGAAAATGAACTGGACGCGGTCGCCATAGCGCTCATTGACGTCGGTCACCCACTCATTGGCGACGCGGCAATAGGAGCATTTATAGTCCATGAATTCGACAATGGTGACGTCCGGTTCGTCGCCGCCGAAACGCGGGTCGCGCTCATCGCCGTAAATCGCAGCGACATTGCGCTCGATCGCCGAATAGACATTCTCCATTTCACGCGCCTGGGCGCGGCGCTGTAATTCGATCAGCGCCTCCTCGATGACTTCCGGGTTTTCCAGGATATAGGCGCGCACAATTTCGCCGACTTCCTCACGGGAGCGCTCATTCAATTGGGCATCGGCCGGGGATTGCTGGCAGCCGAACAGGAAGGCGGCGGCAGTCATAATGGCGAACAGGCGAAGCATAATTCAATTTCCTTGTTATCGTCCGCTCCCTCTATCCGAGAGCGGCCCGCGGCACGAGGGGCGAGATGTAATATCTGAGCGTCAGGCGATCACGAAAACGCCATCGACCTCGACAGCGGCGCCCAGCGGCAGGACCGGGCAGGACACCGCAGAGCGGGCATGACGGCCCGCATCGCCGAAGACCTCGACCATCAGGTCAGAACAGCCATTGATGACTTTGGGGATGTCGGTGAAGCCCGGCACGGCCGCGACGAAGCCGCCCAGTTTGACGACGCGTTTGAGCCGCGCCAGATCGCCGCCACAGGCAGCCTTCAGCTGGGCGATCAGATTGATCCCGCACAGGCGTGCCGCGGCCTGGCCTGCCTCGACGTCCATATCCAGGCCCAGCGTGCCCTTGATCAGACCGTCCGGACCGATCGAAACCTGGCCGGAGATATAGACCTGGTCGCCGGTGCGCACGAAGGGCACGTAATTGGCAACCGGGGCGACGGGCTCGGGCAGGCTGATGCCCAGCTCGGTCAGGCGGGTTTCGAAGGTGGACATGAGAACTCCAATCTGTTGTTGCGCCAAGATTAGCGGCGTATCGGCGTCATGCAATCAGCTTGTCTTGACTTGACGTGCGCGTCATCGGGCATGGTGTCGTCATGACAGCAATCATCCACGAATCAGAGATCCGGTTTGACGCGCGCGACGGCTATGAGCTGTCGGGTCTCATCATCGCGCCGGACGCCCCGAAGGCCGCGGTGCTGGTCTCCTCGGGGACCGGCTTCCCCAAGGAACTCTACCGCCGCCTGGCGCGTCAGGGCGCAGCGATGGGCTATGCCTGCCTGCTGTATGATTATCGCGGGATCGGTGCGTCGGCGCCGCGCCAGATGAAGGGGTTTCAGGCCGATATTGTCGATTGGGGCCGGCTCGATTTCGCGGCCGCTCTCGACCGCGCGCAGGCGCTGGCACCGGAGGCACCGCTCTACACGCTGGGCCATTCGGTGGGTGGCCATTTGCCCGGCTTCGCCGATAACGGCCTCAAGCCGGCCGCGCACGCCCTGGTCAGTTGCGGGACCGGCTATTGGGGCGCCCATGAGCCCGGCTACAAGCCGACGGCGCTCTTTTTCTGGCTCCTCTACGGACCGGCCTGCCTGGCGTTGACGGGGCATATTCCGTCCGGCGGTGGATGGGGCGGCACGGCGCTGCCGCGCGGCGTGTTTGAACAATGGCGCCGCTGGGCCTTCAAGCCGGGTTATTTCGGCGATGAACTCGGCGCGCTTGGCCCGCATTGCTTTGACCGCATCACGGCGCCGATCTGCGACTGGACCTTTACCGATGACACCCTGGCCAGCCGCCGCGCGGCGCTGGATTTGCTGGCAATCTACACCGCCGCCGAGACGCAATTGCTGCGTTTGGAGCCGGGTGAGATTGGCGCCCCGGGGGTGGGTCATTTCGGCGCCTTCAAACAGGCGGCGCAGGGCTTCTGGCCGATGCCCTTCAGCTGGTTTGACCAGGTTTCACACGGGGCGGGTTCGGGGCCCGGTCGGGGGTCTGTTTCGGACGCGGCTTCAACGCCCGTCCCTTGACCACCGCATCACCGCCAAATTTGGCCCGCGCCTTGTCCATGGCGCGTTCGGCCGTGGCGCGGCGGATCGCATTCGGGTCGAGCAGGTCGCCGCTGTCGCCGACGGCGTCCTGAAGGCTGGAGAACCCGATCCCGATCAGGCGAAAGCGCGTGCCATCAACCTCCGGCGCGAGCAATTCGCGGCCGACCTTGAACAGCGTATCGGCCAGCTGGCTCGGTTCGTTCAGCGTGCGACGGCGGGTGCGGCTGCGAAAATCAGCCGTCTTCAGTTTCAACGTCACCACCGAGCCGGAGATTCCCTTGGCCTTCATCTGGTCGGCGACTTTCACGCATTGACGCCAGAGCTGGTCTTCCAGTGATTTCAGCGCACTGTGATCGGCGTTGAAGGTCGTCTCCGACGAGACACTCTTGCGTTCGCTTTCCGGTTCGACCCGGCGGTGATCCTCGCCGCGCGCCAGCCGCGCCAGTCGATAGCCGAAATCGCCATAGCGTTTGGCCATGTCCCTGTCGCTCTGGCGGCGGATATCATTGAGCGTGCGCAGCCCGTCGCGTTCCAGCTTGGCGGCGAAGGCGGGGCCGACGCCATAGATGGATCGCACCGGCCGGGGGCCGAGAAAATCCATCGCTTCGGCCCTGCCGATCACCGCGAAACCATCGGGCTTGTCGAGATCGGAGGCGGTCTTGGCGAGGAATTTGTTGAAGGACAGGCCGACCGAGACCGTGATCCCGACCTCGCTCTGGATCCGGCGTTGCAGTCTGAGCAGGGTGAGGGCGGGCGGGGCACCATGCAGGCGTGTCGTGCCGGTCAGGTCGAGAAAGGCCTCGTCGATCGAGAGCGGTTCCACCAAGGGCGTCACATCGCGCATCATCTCGCGGATGCGCCCGCCCTCGCGGGCGTATTTGGCGTGGTCGCCGCCGATGACCACAGCGTCAGGACAGGCCTTGAGCGCCTTGAACATCGGCATCGCCGAATGCACGCCATACATCCGCGCGACATAGCAGCAGGTCGAGACTACGCCGCGCTGGCGACCGCCGATAATGACGGGTTTGTCGGCCAGTTCGGGATTGTCCCGTTTTTCGACGGCCGCGTAGAAGGCATCGCAATCGATATGCGCAATCGAGAGCGTGCCCAGTTCGGGGTGAAACAAATGCCGGTGTGAGCCGCAGGCCGGGCAGGCATCGACCGGCTTGGCCAGCGATGTCAGACAGACGCGGCAATAGCCCGAATGGGTCATGGAGCCTCAGCTGGCCATAGCCAGGCCGCTCCGCGCACGCCGGAGCTGTCGCCATGGCGGTGCGTTACGATTCGGGTGCGTATGGTGTCGGAGAACAGATAGGCCGGCAGCCCGGCCGCTGCCCGCTGCGCCAGGCCTGGCGCGTTGGAGACACCGCCGCCGAGTACGACCACATCGGCATCAAGAATATTGAGCACGCTGGCAATGCCGCGGGCGAGCCGGTCGCTATGCAGCGCGACGCTGTGCCGGGCGGCGGTGTCGCCCGTCCCGGCAGCGGCGAATATCTCAGCCGCATCCAGATCGCCGCCATTGCGGCTGGCATGATCGCGCGCCATGCCCGGCCCGGACAGCCAGGTTTCATGGCAGTTCGACTGGCCGCACCAGCAGGCCGCCGACGGCTGATCTGATTCGTTTGGCCAGGGCAGGGGGTTGTGGCCCCATTCGCCGGCAATCCCCTGAGCGCCGCGCAATAATTTTCCGTCGATGGCGATGCCGCCGCCAACCCCGGTCCCGAGGATGATTCCGAACACGATGCCCGCGCCTTCGCCCGCGCCATCGACGGCTTCCGAGAGGGTGAAGCAATCGGCATCATTGGCCAGACGCACCGGCCGGTTGAGTGCTGTCTCGACGTCGCCGGCAAAGGGCTCGCCATTGAGCCAGGTCGAATTGGCATTACGCATCAGGCCCGTGGCCGGGCTGATCGAGCCGGGATGACCGATGCCGATGCGGCAGCCGCCGCCATGCGCGCGCTCGATTGCCGCCACCAGACCGGTTATCGCCTCGAGGCAGCCGCGATAGGTTTGCGGGGCCGGGATGCGGCGGCGATCAATGATGGCGCCGGCCGGGTCCATCGCGATGGCCTCGATTTTCGTGCCGCCCAGATCGATGCCGATTCGAATCATGCTTTCGCCGCTTTCCGGTGCCGATATACTACCCATGCCGATATTTGTTCTTATCTTGTTCCTTTTGGCGATGAAAGTGGCGGCTGACTCATTGTTGGTTAAGGAAGATCGGGTTTAGTGCGGATGGGGTTCAACAGGCGCGGTACAAGCGCTCAAACAACGGGAAGCGCGTCATCGACATGCTGCAGGTCATGCCCAAAAAGGTCCTGATTGTCGAAGACAACGAGCTGAACATGAAGCTGTTCAACGATCTGCTCGAGGCTCATGGCTATGAGACCTTGCAGACCAAGGACGGCTTCAAGGCCATGGAAATGGCCCGTGAACATCTGCCCGATCTCATCCTGATGGATATTCAATTGCCGGAAGTGTCCGGCCTTGAAGTGACCAAATGGCTGAAGGATGACGAGACCTTGTGCTCGATCCCGATTGTGGCAGTGACCGCGTTCGCGATGAAGGGGGATGAGGAGCGGATTCGTCAGGGGGGCTGCGAGGCCTATCTCTCGAAGCCGATTACGGTCACCACTTTCATCGAAACCGTCCGACACTTTCTCGATTAGGGGTCGATGCGATGAGCGCGCGAATCCTGGTTGTTGATGACCAGCCGGCCAATGTCCGGCTGCTTGAGGCCAAGCTGCAGGCCGAGTATTTCGACGTCTGTACGGCCGTTGACGGATTTGCTGCCATCGAAGCGGCCAAGCTTGAACAACCCGATCTGATTCTGCTCGACGTCATGATGCCCGGCATGGATGGCTATGAGACCTGCCGGCTTCTGAAGGACGAGCCGCGTACCCGGCATATCCCTGTTGTGATGGTGACCGCGCTCGATCAGCGCGAAGACCGTATCCGGGGCCTGGAATCGGGCGCCGATGATTTTCTCACCAAGCCGATTGATGATGTCACCCTGTTCGCCCGCGTCCGCTCGCTGCTGCGTCTCAAGACCGTGCTCGACGAATTGCGTCACCGCGAATCAAGCGATGCGCTGAGCTATGTCATGTCCGAGCCGATTGGCGATCTGGACTCCGTTGCCCGGGCTGTGGTGATCAGCGGCGATCCGCGGGCCGCGACGCGCTATGCCGCCGCCATGCCGGCCCAGGTTCGTACCCAGGTCGAGACCGACCCGGTGACGGGGCTCGAGGCGGCGCGGAGCAATGCCGATCTCCTGATCGTTGATCTGACCAGTCCCGGATTTGACGGACTGCGTCTTTGCGCCCGCATCCGCGCCGATGCCGCGACGCGTCAATTGCCGATTCTGGCCGTGATCAATCCCGGCGATACGCCGAGCGCCGTACGTGCCCTCGACCTGGGCGTGAACGATATTATCCATCGCCCGGTTGATGCCGGCGAGATGATGGCACGCGTGAGCACCCAGTTGCGGCGCAAGCGCTATGCGGATCGATTGCGCACCCAGCTCGATGAGAGCCTGGAAATGGCGATCACCGATCCGCTGACCGGGCTGCATAATCGCCGCTATATCGCCTCCCGCCTGCATCAGGCGATGGAGAGCTCCAATAATGGCGGGGCGCCGGTCTCCCTGCTGATCGCCGATATTGATCACTTCAAGAGTATCAATGACCGGTATGGCCATGAAGGCGGCGATTACGTGCTGCGCGGCTTTGCCGAACGGGTGCAACGCGACTTGCGGGCGCTCGATCTGGCGGCCCGTTATGGCGGCGAGGAATTCGTGATTGTTATGCCGGGAGCCGGGCTGGCCGAGGCCCGGGGCGCATCGGAGCGCCTGCGGGCGTCCATTGCATCGGAACCCTTTGATCTCGGCGATGGACGTTCAGCCTGTGTCACGGTCAGTATTGGCTGTGCCCAGGCCGAGGATGGTGAGAGCGCCGAATCGCTGCTGCGCCGGGCCGATGAAGCGCTCTATCTCGCCAAGGATGAAGGGCGCAATCGCGTCGAGGCAGCGCATAGCGCTGCGGCCTGACCGGGGTTGGTCAGAGCTGACCCAGCTCTTTCCTGATAGCCAAAACACGTAGAAGGCCGCAGCGTGTGCTGCAGCCTGATCTACGCTTGGCAAGTCAGACGGAAAACCGTCTTACTTGATTTTGCCTTCTTTGAATTCGACGTGCTTGCGGGCGACCGGGTCGTACTTTTTGAGCACGAGCTTTTCGGTCATGGTGCGCGCATTCTTCTTGGTCACGTAGAAATAACCCGTGCCAGCCGTGGAGTTCAGGCGGATCTTGATGGTAGTAGGTTTCGCCATGGCTCAGTCGTCCTGATGCTGCGCGCGCGCTCGGCCCCATGCCGTCGCGAGAGCGCGCGAACATACGCAAGGCGCAGCAGGTGTCAACTGCGGCGCGCCGCTTTCAGGTGTGTCACGGCGAGGAAGAGCAGATACGCGCCCGCGCTCGCTGCCAGAACGACCACCAGGCCGGCCGGGCCAAAGCCGTCCATCGCCAGGCCGGCAGCCGGTGGCGACAGCAGAGACCCCAGCCCATAGGCGAAAATGAACGCCGCATTGGCCGCTGCGATGCGTCCACCGGTAAAACGTTCTCCGAGCAGGGACAGGCCCACGGAATAGAGTCCGCTGGCGACGCCCGACTGGATGAAGAGGATCGGCACGAGCAAGCCGATCCGCGTTCCGGCGACCCAGACAAGCAGTGGCCCGAGCGTGGCCACCAGGGCTACTCCCAGCAGGGTGTTGCGGCGCCCGGTGCGGTCAGCGATCCAGCCCAGCGGAATCTGGAATACCAGGACGCCCATCGCGACCGCAAACACCATCACCCCGATCGAGGTATGATCGATCGCGATGCGCTCGGCATAGACCGGCAGCATGGAGAAGGTCAGGGTTTCGATCGCGCCGAAGGCGAGGCCCGCCAGAATGGCCGCAGGCGCCGATCCGGCCGCGGCGAGGATCGCCCTCATTGAAGAGTCTTCATGCGCCGGGGCGGTGGCCTGAGGGCCATTGAGCAGGGCGACGGGGATGATGCCGAGCAGGAATATCCCGCTGGCAAGATAGAACGGCAAGACTTCAGCCGTGCTGAAGACGGCGAACAGCAAGCCACCAATACCGAAACCGCCGGCTAACGCGGTGCCGTAAACGCCGAGCATGAAGGCCCGGCGTTCCGGTGTCACGATCTGGTTGATCCAGGTTTCGGAGACGACAAAGACGACCGTGATGAAGCATCCAACGACAAAGCGAAGGATGAACCAGGGAACCACGGAGGGCAGGATCGGGAATAACAGGAAAACGGCGGCCGACAGGACGAGCGAGCCGATCAGGAGCGTCCGCGCCGGCGCCATCGCCATCAGTCGGGGCACGAGAGGCGCCATCACCAGGGTTGATATGGCGAGCGCAGCGCCATTCAATCCAACCACCAGACCGGAGCCGGTCATGAATTCCAGCCGCAATGAAATCAACGGGATGGACAGGCCAAATATGATACCGCACACCGCCGCACAACTGATGGCGGCGAACAGGGCGCGATTATTGGCGTATTGCGGGGCGTTGAGAAGCGTAATCATGGCTCAGCTATAGGCAGGCCCGGATCGTGCGTCAGTGGATTTCTGCACCTGGGCCGGTCACAGAGTCTCGATCGCCATTTTGCCGCGAACGTCACGAATCCAGCGGGTTGGCTGAGGTGAGGGCGGCAGGACGCGGCCCAGCTCATCGAGCACGAAATGCGTCACCATGGGCAGGTCGAGTGTGCGGGCCTGGTCCAGCGGCACCCATTGCACATCCTCAAGCTCGGAACTCGGCTCCGGTGCCCGGTCATCGCACAGCGCGTCGGCATTCGCGGTAAAAAACCAGGTGTCGAAACGCCGTGACCGGCCCGGCGGCGTTACCGCCCGGGTGATCAGGCGCAAGGCCGACAGATCCGGCACCACGCCCGCGGCCCGGAATGGCGCCCAATTGCCGTGGCGCGAGCGGAATGATCCTTGCCGGCCGATCAGAAGGCCTGTTTCCTCAGCCGTTTCGCGCACCGCCGCGATCGCTGCAGCGCGCGCGCGGCGTTCCGGCAGGACCCGGCTCATCACGGCCAGAATGTCGGAGGGCAGATCCTGCGCCAGCGGTGCCGTCAGATCCGCGCGGTCGACGCGTCCGCCCGGAAACACGTATTTGTTCGGCATGAAGACATGGCGCGCCGAACGCCGTCCCATAAGGACTTCGGTCGTCTGCCGGCTGCCGCGGGTCAGGATCAGCGAGGCGGCCAGACGAGGGCGCAGCGCCTTGGTGGCCGGTTTGCGGGTCTCGTCACTCACCGCCGTTTGCCCTTTTTCCAGGGCCGTCCGCCGGTGCGACCGGCGGCCGGAGCGCTGCGGCCAGTGCCACGCTTGGGCCGCGGGCCGGGCTCGGCCTCGGTGACCATGTCCAGCAGCAGGCCACCGGTAATCGGCGTGGCTTCCTCGATCCGCACTGAGACGATCATACCGAGACGGTAGCGTCCGCCCGTCTGCTCGCCGATCAGGGCGTGGGCGCGATCATCATGGACGAAGCGCTCCTCGCCCAGACGGCTGATCGGCACCAGCCCGTCGGCGCCGGTGGCGGCGAGGCGGACAAAGGCGCCAAACCGCGTCACGCCGGTGATACGGCCGGGGAATTCGCCGCCGACATGATCGGCCAGATAGAGCGCGACAAAGCGGTCAACCGCATCGCGTTCGGCGGCCATGGCGCGCCGTTCCAGCTGGGTGATCTCCTCGGCGATCGAGGTCAGGCGGCTGCGTTCTTCATCGCTCTGCCCGTCATCACCCAGATTGAGGGCGCGGATCAAGGCCCGGTGCACGGTCAGGTCGGCATAGCGCCGGATCGGCGAGGTGAAGTGGGCATAGCGTTGCAAATGCAGGCCGAAATGGCCCTGATTGACGGTGTGATAGACGGCCTGGGACTGGCTGCGCAGAACGACCTCATTGACGGTCTCATAATGCTCGCCGCCCTTGGCCTGTTTGAGCAGGTGATTGAAACGGCTGGTCGCGATCTTGTCGCCACGCGTCCATTTCAGGCCGACATTGGGCAGATAGTCCGCCAGCGCATCGATTTTCTCGCGCGAGGGCTCTTCATGCACCCGGTAGATCAGGGGCACGCGTCTCTCTTCCAGGGTTTCCGCAGCACAGACATTCGCCTGGATCATGCATTCCTCGATCAGGCGGTGGGCGTCGAATCGCTCGCGCAGCTCAATTCCGGTCACCTTGCCGTCAGCGCCGACCTGGACGCGCCGTTCGGGCGAGTCGATCTCCAGCGGTTCGCGTCTGGCGCGAGCCACGCACAGGGCGGCGTAGGCGCTCCAGAGCGGTCGCAGGACCGTGTCGAGCAGGGCGTTGGCCTTGGCATTGCCGTTGCCGTCTATCGCCGCCTGGGCATCATTATAGGAGAGCTTGGCGGCGGACTTCATCCAGCCACGCAGGAATTTGTGGCTCTTCTTGTTGCCATGGCGATCAAACACCATGCGGACCGCGAGGCAGGGGCGTTCCTCGCCCTCGCGCAAAGAGCACAAATCATTGGACAGGCGTTCGGGCAGCATCGGCACGACGCGGTCGGGCAGATAGACCGAATTGCCGCGCTTGAAGGCGCCGCGGTCAAGCGCGCTGCCGGGCGTCACATAGGCGGCGACATCGGCGATCGCGACCATCACGATCCAGCCGCCCTCATTCTTCGCATCGGTGTCGGCGGCGGCCCAGACGGCATCGTCATGGTCCTTGGCGTCTTCCGGATCGATAGTCAGCAGGGGCAGGTCGCGCAGATCTTCACGGCCCTGCCGTTTGGCCGAGGCGATGGTTTCGGCTTCGCGCATTTCCTGGTCAGCGAAGCCCATCGGCACGCCATGCGAGTGCAGCGCAATCACGCTGCCGGCGCCGGGCGAATTGACATCGCCGAGCACTTCGAGAATCGTCGCTGTCTTCAGCCCGTTGCGGCGTTCCTTGGCGAGTTCGCACACCACCAGCTCGCCATCATTGGCCTTGTCGGATTCGCCCTTGGCCGGCACCAGCTCGTGGCGCGAACGGCGATCAACCGGCACCAGCCGGTATGGTCCCTTGGCGGGCTTGCGCAGGACGCAGAGAATCTTCTGAACCGAATGCCCGAGCTTGCGGATCAGGCGCGCTTCATAGCCGCCCTCATCATCGACAGCCAGACGCACCAGGGCCTTGTCACCCACCCCGAGCGCCGCTTCGCCGCGACCGCCGGCCCCCTGGCCGGGTGCAAGCCGGATGAGCGGCACCTTGCCTTCGGCACGGGCCGGCTGGGCCAGCAATTCGCCATCGATATCGCGGCCGGTAATTTCGACCACGCACACGGCGGGCAGTTCTCCGGCCAGGGCGTAATTACGCTGGTCATCGCGCCGGATCACGCCCTCGGCTTCAAGGCCGCCGAGTGCCTGTTTGAGCAGGTGTTTCTGTTCACCGGTCTTGAGACCGAGCGCGCGGGCAATGCCGCGCTTGTCGAAACTGCCGGCGCCAAGCTTGATGGCCTCGATCAGGGTTTCCCGGCTGAAGCCGGAAGCAGTCTGTTCCTTGTCGCTCACCGCGATTAATCCGCCTTTCCGGCAGCTGGTTTCTTCGCCGCCGGCTTTTTCGCGGCGGGTTTCCTGGCTGCGGCCTTTTTGGCCGGAGCCGTCTTGGTAGCGCCGTCAGCCTCGTCGTCAGCCGCCGCCTTGGCCGGGGCTTTCTTCTTGGCTGGGGCTTTTTTCTTTGCGGCCGGCTTTTTCGCCGGGGCCTTTTTCTTGGCGGCCGGTTTCTTCTTCGGCTTGGCACCCTTGGCGGCGCGCGCCTCGACCCATTCCATGGCCTGTTCGACGGTTACCGTTTCCGGATCGGTGCCCTTGGGCAGAGTGGCATTGATCTTCTCATACTTCACATAGGGACCGAAACGGCCGCTCATGATCCGCAATGGCTTGCCATCATTCTCGCCGAGATCCTTCAGCGTCGTGGCGGAATTCTGACGCCCGCCGCCGGCCTTCTTGTCGGCCAGCACGGCGACAGCCCGGTTCAGTCCGATATCGAACACATCCTCGACATTGGGGATGTTGGCGTAGGTCTTGCCATGATGAACATAGGGGCCATAGCGCCCGATATTCGAGGTGATCAGCTCGCCATCTTCCGGGTGCGGACCGATGGTGCGCGGCAGGGCGATCAGCTTGATCGCCTGTTCATCGCTCAGGGTCTGCGGATCCCAGCCCTTGGGGATGGAGGCGCGCTTGGGTTTGGCATCTTCGTCCTCGCCGGGGATTTCGAGATACCAGCCGAAACGGCCATTCTTCAGCATGATCATCGAACCGGTGACCGGATCGAGCGTGAGCTCGCGATCGCTATCGCCGGCACCCTCATCATTCGGGCTCATCTGGCGCGTGAACTTGCAATCGGGATGGTTTGAACAACCTAGGAAAGCGCCGAACTTGCCAAGTCGCAGGCTCAGCGTGCCTTCCTTGCAGGACGGACAGAGGCGCGGATCGCTGCCGTCTTCCTTTTCCGGGAAGATGTGCGGCGCCAGGGCGTCGTTCAGTGCATCGAGCACGGCGGTAATGCGCAGCTCGCCGATATCGTCGATGGCGGCACGGAAATCGGTCCAGAAGTCGCGCAGCAATTGCTTCCAGTCCAGCTCGCCGGCCGAGACCTTGTCGAGCTGGGTCTCGAGCGCCGCGGTGAAATCATATTCGACATAGCGGGCGAAGAAATTCTCGAGGAAGGCGGTGACGACCCGGCCCTTGTCCTCGGGATAGAAACGATTCTTCTCTAGGCGGACATATTCGCGTGCCGACAGGACCTGCAGCGTTGAGGCATAGGTCGAGGGGCGGCCAATGCCGAGTTCTTCCATCCGCTTGACCAGCGAGGCTTCGGTGAAGCGCGGTGGCGGCTGGGTGAAGTGCTGGTCGGCATGGGTCTTGGCAATGCCGACATCGCGGCCTGCAACGACTTTAGGCAGACGGGCTTCGGCCTCGTCTTCCTCGTCATCCGTGCCTTCCTGGTAGAGGGCCAGGAAGCCGTCGAACAACAGGACCGAACCAACGGCGCGCAAGGCGGTCTTCTGGTCAGCACTGGTAATGTCGACCGTGGTGCGCTCGAATCGGGCGCTTTCCATCTGGCTGGCCATGGCACGGCGCCAGATCAGCTGATAGAGGCGCGCCATGTCGCCATCAAGGCTGAGGGATTCCGGCAGGCGTGAGAAGCTGGTCGGCCGGATGGCTTCGTGAGCTTCCTGGGCATTCTTCGCCTTGGTCACATAGACGCGCGGCGCGGACGGTACATAGAGCGCGCCATGTTCGCGTGAGATCACATCGCGGGCCTGATTGATGGCGGCACCATCGATCGAGACGCCGTCGGTCCGCATATAGGTAATGAGACCGGTGGTCTCGCCGCCCAGATTGACACCTTCATAGAGTTTCTGCGCCGTCTGCATGGTGCGCGTTGCCGAGAAGCCGAGCTTGCGCGCGGCTTCCTGCTGCAGGGTCGATGTGGTGAAGGGGGGCGGCGGATTGCGCCGCGTCGGCTTGGCCTCGACGGCGCTGATGGTGAATCTGGCCGCATCAATCGCAGCGACGGCCGCATTGGCCATGGCGCGGTCCTTGAGCGACATTTTCTGCAGCTTCTTGCCGTCATGGGTGACGAGGCGGGCGCGGAATGTGTCGCTGCCCGAGGCGATGTCGGCATCAACCGACCAGTATTCCTCGGAGCGGAATTTCTCGATTTCCAGTTCGCGGTCGCAGATCAGGCGCAAGGAGACAGACTGGACCCGGCCGGCCGAACGCGAGCCTGGCAGTTTGCGCCACAGCACCGGGGACAGGGTGAAGCCGACCAGATAGTCGAGCGCCCGACGGGCCAGATAGGCATTGACCAATTCCATGTCGACAGCGCGCGGATGCTTCATCGCATCGAGCACCGCCTGTTTGGTGATGGCGTTGAAGGCCACGCGCTCGATCTTCACATCCTTCAGGACGCGGCGCTTGGTCAGCGCTTCGAGCAAATGCCAGGAGATGGCTTCGCCTTCACGATCCGGGTCAGTCGCGAGGATCAGACGGTCGGAATCCTTGAGGGCGTCGGCGATCGCCTTGACGCGCTTGGCTGAGGCCGCGTCGACCTCCCACATCATCGCGAAATCTTCGTCCGGTTTCACCGAGCCATCCTTGGCCGGCAAATCGCGCACATGGCCGAAACTGGCGAGCACGATAAAGTCCGAGCCGAGATATTTATTGATGGTCTTGGCTTTGGCAGGGGATTCTACGACGACAACATTCATCGGGTTCATTTCCGGGGCGGGATGAGGGTGACCAGGCTGCGGTCAAGGCGCCGGAAAGTGTGCGAGCAGGCAGGCTAAGTCAACAGACAGGCGGCTTTTGGCCTGAATGAACGGCGCTTCTATCGTCCGGGGGCGACTGTATAGCAAGGCTCATTGCGGGCACCAAGTTCGGCACAGGCATGAGCGGCCTCTTCCGCCGTCAACGATTCGAAACGGGCGCGCCACAGGCGATTGCCGCCGACATCGACAGCCCGCGCCGCCGGTTGGGCCAGGCCCAGGATTGAGGAAGCGGGTGTGACGCGGTCAAGCCGGTCACGCGCGGCCGCAGCCGAATTATAAGCTCCGACCTGCACGGACCAGGCTCCGCGCAACAAGGAAGGCTCGGCCGGTGCTCTGTGCGTGGCGGGGTGAGCATCAGCGAGTTGGGACGTCTCATCAGCCAGCACGATGCGAAGCGGCGGCGCTGCTTGCGCGGACCCCATTTCGACGGGTTCCGCAAGGCCGAGGGCTGCGACATCCATAGCGATCAGCGCCTGCTGGCGGATCGGATTGATGCGCGGCGAGGAGAGGGCGGCAAACAAGAGCCGGTCATCGCGCTGTTCCAGTGTCGAGAAGGCTGCGTCGAGCAATTCCTCGGCATGGGCGTCGCGCGATGCTGCCGTCGGGCCGCCCATGATGACAGCGATCAGCCGGTGCTCGCCGCGTTCGGCGGAAACGACAACATTGAAGCCCGAGGCGCGAATATAGCCCGTCTTCAACCCGTCGACACCATCGACACGGCCGACCAGCGTGTTGTGATTGCGGTAGGTTCGGCCATCCCAGACAAAGCGGGTTTCGTCGAAATAGTGGAAATACTGCGGGAAATCGCGCTGCAGGGCGATGGCGAGCCGCGCCATGTCGCGCGCTGTTGTGACCTGGCGGTTATCGGGCAGGCCGGACGCATTGCGGAAAGTGGTGCCCGGAAGGCCCAGCTCGTGCGCCCGTGTTGTCATCGCTGCGGCAAAACCGCTCTCGGTGCCACCGAGCCGCTCGCCGACAGCGACGGCAACATCATTGGCGCTGCGCACGACCAGCGCCCGGATCGCGTCCTCGGTTGAAATTGTCGAGCCAATGGGCAGGTCAAGACGTGAGGGCGGCGCGTTGGCGGCGCGCGCTGATATCCGGATCGGATCACGCAGCCCGATCTCACCGGCTTCCATCGCCTCGAACAGCATGTAGAGCGTCATCATCTTGGTCAGCGAGGCGGGGTAGCGCGTGGCCTCCGACTGGCGGGAGTGCAGCACAACCCCGGTATTCTGGTCGACGACAAAGGCTGCATAACGCGAGGTGTCAGCCTTGGCCGACGAAAGCGGAACCATCAGGCTCAGGGCCAGCAACAAGGCTGCGGCGAGGCGGGGGGCGTACGAGATCATCCCGGCAGTGTCCGACGCGCAGAGTTTCCACTCGGTTAAGGGCTTTCAGGCCTTGCCCAAAAGAAAATGGTGCGCTGCACAATAATCCTCTTGACGCCCACGGGGCAGGGGATTAGATATGTTGCGACTGCGAAGAGCCAATGCAGCAAATCAAGAAGTGAACCATGACCGACACGAACACCAAAACCACCCGGACCACCGCAATCGCTGCCGAAGCGAAAGCGCCGGTGGTTGTTGCAGCTGCGCCGAAAGCCGCGAAGCCAGCTGTCGTCGAGAAACCTGCGGCTCCTGCGAAGCCCCTGGCCACCAAGCCAGCGGCGCGCACCAAGCCTGCTGCCAAGTCGCAGGCCGCTAAAAAGAAAACCGGCGTCAGCAAACCGGCTGCCGCGAAAACGCCAAAACTGGCCGCCAGCAAGCCCGCTGCGCCCGCCAAACAGAAACCGGCCACCAGCAAGCCCGCTGTGAAGGCCCAGACAAAAACGAGCACTCTCATGAACAATACGATCGAATCCATGACCGCCGCGACCAATGACAGCTTCAAGGAAGGCGTCGAAAAGACGCTGAGTGCTGTCAATGAAGCGACCGCTTTCCACAAGGACACCGTCGAAGCTGTCATCGCTTCCGCCACTGTGACCGGCAAGGGTCTTGAGACGGCCGGCAGCAATGCCGCAGCCTACGCGAAAACCGCGATGGAAGAGGGCGTTGCCGCTACGAAGGCGCTGTCTTCGGCCAAGTCCCTGCAGGAAATCTTCGAGATCCAGTCCAACTACGCCAAATCGGCGATGGGCAGCTATCTCGCCGAGCTCAACAAGACCACCGAGCTTTTCTCGGGTCTGGTCAAGGATGGCGCGAAGCCGTTGAACACCCGCTTCGCCGCCGTTGCCGAGCTGGCCCAGTCGCAGCGCTAATCGCCGCAGACTGACAATTTTCTCCCCGCCTGGGCCCGGTGTTCTGCACCGGGCCCTTTCTTTTTGCGGTTCGCATACCCAGATCCATTGGGTCGAAGCGAGAATCGCAGACACACTCAAGCGCCGGTTTGCTGAGGGCAAACTCTTCCCTCGGGCTGGCACAAGGCCTATCCTCGCCGCGAAATCACCCTGACTGTCTTTCGAATATGATTTTAATATGACCGAACGAAAACAAGATGATGCAGGGAATGAGGAGGAGCATGGCCTCGCTCTGAAGACGCGGCCAGCGACCAAGAAACCTTCGCTTTACCGTGTTCTGCTACTCAATGATGACTATACGCCAATGGAGTTTGTCGTGGAGGTCCTGGTTCGGATCTTTCGCAAATCCCCCGAAGATGCGGCCACGATCATGCTGCATGTCCACCAGAACGGTGTCGGAATGTGCGGCGTGTACACATATGAGGTTGCCGAAACAAAGGTAGCCCAGGTCATGGACGCCGCACGACGGGCTCAACATCCGCTCCAGTGCACGATGGAAAAGGAATAGCGTGGTGCCCTCTTTCTCAGCCGATCTGGAAGACAGCCTTCACCGTGCCCTCGGTTATGCCAATGAGCGCGGTCATGAATTTGCGACGCTTGAGCATTTATTGTTGTCCCTCGTGGACGATGGCGATGCCAATGCGGTGATGAAGGCCTGCGACGTCGACCTCGACGAGCTGCGCTCCACCCTGGTCGAATATGTCGATAGCGAGCTCACCGAGCTGGTGGTCGATGATGAGGAGGACGCCAAGCCAACCGCCGGTTTCCAGCGCGTCATTCAGCGCGCCGTGATTCACGTGCAAAACGCCGGGCGTGAGGAAGTTACCGGGGCGAATGTCCTGGTCGCTCTGTTCGCCGAGCGTGAAAGCCACGCCGCCTATTTCCTCGCCGAGCGCGATATGACCCGCTACGACGCGGTGAATTTCATCTCCCACGGCATTGGCCGCAAGCCCGGCGCTACCGAGCAGAAAGTCGTGCGCGGCGTCGAGGAGCCCGAGGAAAAGCGCAAGGATGGCGATGCGCTGACCGCCTATTGCGTCAATCTCAACGAGAAAGCGAAAGCCGGCAAGGTCGACCCGTTGATTGGCCGTGATGCCGAGGTCGAGCGCTGCATCCAGGTGCTCGCACGTCGCCGCAAGAATAATCCGCTTCTGGTCGGGGATCCCGGTGTTGGCAAGACCGCCATCGCCGAGGGGATCGCCCGCAAGATCGTCGAGAATGAAGTTCCCGACGTTCTGGCCAATGCGACCATCTATTCGCTTGATATGGGCTCGCTCCTGGCGGGCACCCGCTATCGGGGCGATTTTGAGGAACGCATCAAACAGGTCGTCAAGGAATTGGAAGAAACCGAGGATTCGGTACTCTTCATTGACGAGATCCATACCGTGATCGGTGCCGGGGCGACCTCGGGCGGTGCGATGGATGCGTCAAACCTGCTCAAGCCGGCCCTGCAGGGCGGGCTGCGCTGCATGGGTTCGACCACCTATAAGGAATACCGTCAGCATTTCGAGAAGGACCGGGCCCTGGCTCGCCGCTTCCAGAAGATCGATGTGGCCGAGCCATCGGTGCCGGACACGATCAAGATCCTGCAGGGGCTGAAATCCTATTTCGAGGACTTCCATGATGTCCGCTTCACCAATGAAGCGCTGAAAACGGCTGTCGAGCTGTCCTCGCGCTATATGGGCGACCGCAAATTGCCCGACAAGGCGATCGACGTCATCGACGAAGCCGGGGCGCAAATGCGCCTGATGCCGGTCTCGAAGCGCAAAAAGACGATTGGCGTCAAGGAAGTCGAAGGCGTGGTTGCGACCATGGCCCGCATTCCGCCGAAATCCGTCTCCAAGGACGATACCCAGGCGCTCAAGAGCCTGCCCACGGATCTGGGACGGGTCGTGTTCGGCCAGCAGGATGCGATCGACCGTCTCTCGACGGCGATCAAGCTCTCCCGCGCCGGCCTGCGCGAGCCGAACAAGCCGATTGGCTCCTATTTGTTCTCCGGCCCGACCGGTGTTGGCAAAACGGAAGTGACCAAACAGCTGGCCGATATTCTTGGCGTCGAGCTGCTTCGTTTCGACATGTCGGAATATATGGAACGCCACGCCGTTTCACGGCTGATCGGTGCACCTCCAGGCTATGTCGGTTTCGACCAGGGTGGCCTGCTCACCGACGGCGTCGACCAGCATCCGCATTGCGTGCTGCTGCTCGACGAGATCGAGAAAGCCCATCCGGACCTGTTCAATATCCTGCTGCAGGTCATGGATAACGGCATGCTGACCGACAGCAATGGCAAGAAGGTCGATTTCCGCAATGTCATCCTGGTGATGACGACCAATGCGGGCGCCGCCGATGCCGCCAAGGAAGCGATCGGCTTCGGGCGTGGCAAGAAGGATGACGAGGCTGACAAGGCCGTCGAACGTCTGTTCACGCCGGAATTCCGCAACCGTCTGGACGCAGTCATTCCCTTCGCGCCGCTCGGGCCGGAATCGATCAGCCGCGTCGTCGAGAAATTCGTGCTGCAGCTGGAAGCCCAGCTCACCGATCGCGGCGTCACCTTTGAACTGACCCCGGATGCCACCGCCTGGCTCGCCGAGCGGGGCTATGACAGCCGCTTTGGTGCCCGCCCGCTTGGCCGCGTCATCCAGGAGCATATCAAGAAGCCGCTGGCCGACGAGATCCTGTTCGGTGAACTCGCCAAGGGTGGGCTGGTCAAGGTCGATACCGACCCGGCCGATGATAGCCGCCTCGACTTCCACATCACCCCGGGCGATCGCTTGCTGCCGCGCAATGCGAAAGCCGGGAAGAAGGGCAAGAAGGTCGAGGTCTAGGCGTCCGGCCTACGCTCTGCAGAATGGAAAGCGGCGCTCCGATGGAGCGCCGTTTTTCGTTCGACCTGGTGCCATCGCGGGAAAGTGGCGCTAGCGCGGGCGGTCTCGTCTTGCTTTCAGCTCGTGGCTCGCGCGGTTGCGACCGGGCCGGGTGTTGGCTGCGACGCCGCGTCGGAACCCGCCGACCGCCAGGCGCGCGGTGTCATTCCCGTATCGGCCTTGAAGGCCCGGTTGAAGGGGCCCAGTGAGGCAAAGCCGCTATCGAGGGCAATCAACAGGATGGAGCGGGTAGCCGAGCGCGAATCGCGCAATAGCGCCTTGGCGTGCGCGACCCGCAATGCGTTGACGTAGCGATTGAAATTGGCTTGTTGCAGGCCAGCTGTGATCGCGCGACTCACCTTGTAGTCGGGTGTGTGGAGGCAGCGGGCCAGGTCGGCAACTTTCAATTCGGGTTCCAGATAGGGTTTCTCATCGTGCATCAGACGCTCCAGCCGGCGGGCGAGGGCGTGGTCTTGAGCGGTTGCGACCGGTTTTTCGGCGGCGGGGGTGAGCAAGGGATTGCGGAGCCGGAATGCCACAGCGACCGAAGTGACGGACAGGATGGCCAGGGCGCTGCAGGCTTCGAGCAGGCGGGCATTCGCTGCCGCGGCCGCATTGGGCTCGGGGAGGACGGTGCAAACGGTGGCGCACAGGCTGAAGATCGCTAGATAGAGATAACGCAGCTGGACCTCATTGCGCTGGGTGCGGGCCGGCCAGCCCTGCACGCCCTCCCAGAACGCCAGCACGATTGCGGTGGAGCTGACGAGGGTGACGAATTGCCAGATCCCCGCATGCATGCCCACCACTCCATCCGGGTCGATCAGGGCGGGCAGTGTGATATCGACCGCAATCCCGGCCATCACCGCGCCGACCAGCAAAAGGTGGTGCAGCTTGATCGGATTGCCGGGTCTGAACAGACAGCGCGCAACCAGCCAGAATCCGCCGCATGTGGCCCCCGATGCGATCCGCATCAGATTTGAGACCCATTCGGGCGATATCGGCAGCGCGTAGCGCAGCATCGTCAGGGAAATCGCGCCGCAGAACACAGCCCAGTAAATGTGCAGGGCGCGCTTGTGCGGCCGGGCGAGGGTGACGATCAGCGCGATAGCCGCCAATGCGGCGACGACAAGCCGGACGGTGGTGGTGATCAGTGCGACGTCCATCGGCAAATTCCCTGCGTTCACGCCCGCATACTCGCCTGGAGCGGGAAGCGATGGCAACCCCGCACCTGTCTGCAACCGGGACCCGAAAAACTGTCGCCGATTTCCAAATCGGCAAGACCCGGGGATGCCCGGCGATGCATTCCATCCAGGCCAGGGGGCGATGGGCGAGGCTGAGGCCGGTCTTGCCGGACAATGGATGAATGAGGCTGAAGCCAGTCTCGTTGGAAAATGGATCAATCATGAGTGATAATTCGCAAACACGATCTCGCACGCGCCTCGGTGCTGGCGGACTGCTCAAGGGAGCCGGCCTGGCCTGGTTCCTGGTCGCCACGGCCGGCCAGTGGACCTTCGTCTGGTATATTCTCAATGTTTACGGCGTGACCACCGCCACTGGTAACCCGCAGGACTGGAACGAGACCGGTGTGATCGTCGGTTATGTGGGCGGCGACTGGTTCGGCAATCTCATGTTCGCCGTCCATGTCCTGTTGGCGGCTGTCATCACGATGGGTGGCACGCTGCAGCTGATCCCGATGCTGCGAAAGCGGGTGCCCGCCCTGCATCGCTGGAATGGACGTGTCTTCATGGTCATTGCAGTCGTCCTGGCGGTTGGCGGCCTGTGGATGACCTGGTTACGCGAGGCCCGGCTGAGTGATCTCGGGGCGCTGGGCGTGAGCCTCAACGGCGTCCTGATCCTGATTGCCGCACCGGTCGCCCTGCGCCTGGCGATGAAGCGCCGCATCGACCCGCACAGGCGCTGGGCGATGCGGCTCTTCATCCTGGTCAATGGCGTCTGGTTCTTCCGCATCGGCTTCATGGCCTGGATCATCGCCATGCAAGGCCCGGTCGGCTCGACCCCGCAACTCGATGGTCCCTTCGACCTGACACTCGCCTTCGCCTGTTATCTCCTGCCGCTGGCCGTGCTGGAACTCTACTTCAGGGCAGGCCGCGCCAATGCGGCGGCACCCAAGCTGGCTGTGGCGGGCCTGGTCCTGCTGCTGACCCTGGTCACAGCCGCCGGGATCTTCGGTGCCTGGATGTTCATGTGGAGTCCGCACCTCTAGCGCCGGGAAGACCGGGTCTGTGCACAAGGGCGCGCGGGCCCTGTTTGATCGCGCTCACGCGTGCTAGTCGGGGGGGTGTGCCAGGCTGATCTGGCCCCTCTGCCTCACGTGTCCCATGACCCAATCCCCGCAATCCATCCTCAAATCCGTGTTCGGCTTCCCCGAATTCCGGCCGGGTCAGTTGCCCATCGTCGAGCGCTTGCTCGCAGGGACGCATACGCTGTGTGTGATGCCGACCGGGGCGGGTAAGTCGCTGTGCTACCAGGTGCCGGCTTTGATGCTGGAGCGGCCCTCAATCATTGTTTCGCCGCTCGTGGCGCTGATGGATGACCAGATTGCCGGGCTCGCGGCCAATGGGGTAACGGCAGCAGCGATCCATTCCGGGCGCGACCGCGAACAGAATGTTGCTGCCTGGCGGGCTTTCCAGTCGGGCGAGGCGAAACTGCTTTACCTCTCGCCGGAGCGGTTGATGACGGGGCGCATGCTCGACGCGCTCAAACCGGTCAATCCGGGTCTGTTCGTGGTCGACGAGGCGCACTGCATCTCCAAATGGGGTGCCAGCTTCCGGCCCGAATACGAGCAACTCTCCCAGCTCAAACACCATTTCCCCAACGCGACCCTGGCCGCCTTCACGGCCACCGCCGACAGCGCCACGCGCACCGATATCGCGGAGAAACTGTTTGGCGGTGAGGGCGATACGGTGGTGCGCGGCTTTGACCGCCCCAATCTCAATCTCGCCGTTCTGCCGAAGGCGCAGTGGAAGCCGCAATTGCTCGGTTTCCTCGCCGAGCGGCGGGAACAGTCCGGCATCGTCTATTGCCTGTCGCGCAAGCTGACCGAAGAGGTCGCTGCCATGCTGAAGGCGGAGGGCTATCGCGCCCTGTCCTATCATGCGGGCATGTCGCCGGAGATGCGGCGCGAGAACCAGGAAATCTTCATGGCCGAGGCGGCCGTGATCATGGTGGCGACGATCGCTTTCGGGATGGGGATCGACAAGCCCGATATTCGCTATGTCTTCCATCTCAACATGCCCGGCTCGATGGAGGCCTACTACCAGGAGATCGGCCGTGCCGGCCGCGATGGTGCGCCGGCCGATGCGATGATGCTCTATGGCCTCGGTGATGCCAGCCTTCGCCGGCGTTTCATCGATGATGATGGCGAGGACGACGCCCACAAGCGGCGCGAGCATCAGCGCCTCGATGCGCTGTTATCCTATTGTGAGGCGACCCAGTGCCGCCGCATCACGCTTCTGTCCTATTTCGGCGAGCCGGGCTCGAAAGCCTGTGGCAATTGCGATATCTGCCTCGATCCGCCGGTTCTGCTCGACGGGACGCGCGAAGCGCAAATGTTGTTTTCCGCCATTTTGCGCACCGGCCAGGTGTTCGGCGCCGGTCATGTCATCGATGTGCTCAGGGGCGGTGATACCGATAAAATTCGCGCCCGCGGTCATGACGCCCTGCCGACCTGGGGTGTGGGCAAGGACAGGCCAAAACCCTTCTGGCAGGGGCTGATCCGGCAGGCCGTGGCGGGCGGCTATCTCGTGGTCGATATCGACCAGTATGGCGGTCTCAAACTCACCCCGCGTGGTGAGGCGGTGCTCAAGGGGCGCGAGACTTTCCAATTGCGCGAAATCGTCCCGGCGAAGGGCGAGAAAAAGCCCCGCCGCAGCGCCGCCAGCCTTGCCGCTGAAGCCGATGTTGATTCGGATTTGCTGTCCGCGCTCAAAGGGCTGCGTCGCGAACTCGCCGCCGAGCGCAATGTCCCTGCCTATGTCATTTTCTCTGATGCGACCCTGATCGATATGTGCCATCTCCGGCCTGGAAACCTGGAGCAGATGGCGGCCGTTAATGGCGTCGGACCGAAGAAGCTGGCCGATCTCGGCGAGGCTTTCCTGGCAGCGATCCAGGGGCAGGCCGGGGCCTAGTCCAGGAAAGAGGCGATCTTCTTGGCCTGGGCCTCCAGCTCGGCCATATCCGCCTTGCCGCCGGCATGCATGGCGAGTTGCGCGCCATCGCTGCGCGGAATGATGTGGAAATGGACGTGGAAGACGGTCTGGCCGGCGGGCGCGCCATTGAGCTGGGCGATCATGATCCCGTCCGGCGCCAGCGCGGCCTTGACCGCATTGCCGATCCGCTTGACCCGCAACATGGCTGCCGCAAGGGCATCATCCGACAGCTCCAGCGCATTGCGCGCCGCTTCCTTGGGCACGACGAGGACATGGCCGGGTGCCTGCGGGAAGATATCCATGAAGGAGAGGACCACATCGTCCTCATAGATTTTCACGCAGGGCAGTTCGCCGCGCAGGATCTTCGCGAAAATATTGTCCGGGTCGTAGCTGCCGTCGAGGCTCATGGCGTGTCTCCGAGTTTGCCGGTGGAGTGTAGGATTTCGGGCGCGGATGATCCAGCAGCGTGATCGGGCGAGCTGCATCCTGCCAAGCGCTGTCAGGGGATGGCTGGCCGCCGCGCCCTCAAAGGGAAATCAGCGATTTCACTGCAGGGTCAGCGGATGGGCGGATAACCCAGTTCTTCGGCCGTGAAGGGCTCGGGATCGGCGACGTCGTCATAGCTGTCGCAGTCGCGGCAAAAGCGAGGCTGGTTGCGGAGTTTCGAAAACTGTCCCGTCAGTGTCAGTAGGACCGCGGCCATGACAGGGCGTGTCCTGACCTGGGTTTCACCGCCGCAGTGCGGGCAGGGGTAGAGCGGGGCTTCGTCTGTGACCTGGGCCTGCGCGATGATGGCGCGCGCCTCGGCCTCGCAGGCCGGAGGCACCAGAATACGGGGGCGAAGAAATCCGTGATCCATCCCCGGATAGAGGTCCTGCATATGATTGTCGGCGATCACCGCCGGGATGCCGGCGGCCTGGAGGGCATTCACCACGATCACGGCGTGTCCGTGGGAGTGGACCAGTACGGGTGTGGTTGGGTTGACCATCAATCACAGATTTTATACGGACTTTCCGCATCAAGCAAGGCGATGTCCGCGAGCACGGCCGGGCGCTCGCGTTCCAGATAGTCGGCGACGGCATGGCGGAAGCCCTCATGCGCGATCCAGTGGGCGGAATAGACCGGTTGCGGGCGGTAGCCGCGCGCCAGCTTGTGCTCGCCCTGGGCACCGGCTTCAACACGGTCGAGACCAAGCCGGATCGCGACATCGATCGCCTGGTGATAGCAGAGCTCGAAATGCAGGTGAGGATGCTCTTCCAGCAGGCCCCAATAGCGGCCATACAGGGCATTGGAGCCAATGAAGTTGAGCGCGGCGGCGATATGGCGCCCATCCTTCTTCGCCAGAACCAGCAGGACCTGGTCGGCCATGCGTTGATGGATCAGTTCGAAGAATTCGCGGTTGAGATAGGGGCGGCCCCATTTGCGTGCGCCGGTGTCCTGATAGCAGGCGAAGAAGACGTCCCAGTGCTCCGGTTTCAGATCGGGACCCGTGAGATGCTCGATCTCTAGCCCGGCCTGGGCCGAGGCGCGTTCGTTGCGCAGGGCCTTGCGTTTGCGTGAGGAGAGGGCCCCGAGAAAATCGTCATAGCTGGCATAGCCGCGATTGGACCAGATGAATTGCCGGTCGATGCGTTGCAGCAGGCCGGCCTCGCCCAGTTCCGACCATTCTGCGGGCGTGGGAAAGTTTACATGCCAGCTCGACACGCCCCATTGGCGTGCGGCTTCGGTCATGCCGGTCACAAGTGCACGGCGAACCGCGTGGTCTGTCGCCAGGATCCGGCGCCCGGTCACGGGAGAGAATGGAATGGCGGTCAGGAGTTTGGGGTAATAGCGCCCGCCGGCCTGTTCAAAACTCTCGGCCCAGCCATGGTCGAAGACATATTCGCCCTGGCTGTGGAATTTGAGATAGAGCGGCAGGGCGCCCTTGAGCGCGCCGGCCGCATCGCGGGCCAGCAGATGGTGCGGCGCCCAGCCGCTCTCACCGCCAACGCAGCCGCTCTCCTCAAGCGCCTGCAGGAAATTCCAGCTCAGGAAGGGGTCGTATTCAGCGCCTGGAGGGTTGGCGATTCCGTTCCAGTCTTCCGGCGCGATGCCGGCCAGACCCTCAATAGCCGCCAGGGTCAGCGATGGTGTGGCTTGCGCCTCATCATTGGCCTGTTCGCTTGTGTCCATTGCTCAGCGCAAATTGATGCGCCGCTGGCGGCGTTGTTCTGCGGCGAGGGGAATGCTGATCGTCTCGATCTCGGTCGCACGGATCCAGGCTGGCGTGCCCTGGTCGAGCGAGGCGCGCGCGCGCCCGGCGAACATCACCGCCCGGTCGGCATCACCAACCGAAAAAGCCTGCTCTGCGACGGCCAGCTGGGCCAGCGCGGTATCGCCATTGCGCTGATGGACGATGGAGAGCTGATACCAGGCGAAGGCGTTGTCGGGTTCGATATCAAGGGCGACCTGAAGATGGCCTTCGGCCTCCTCAAGCAGGCTGTCATCGTCGGAGGCAATCTGTGAAATCGCCAGATTCAATCGCAGCAGTGGCGCGGTCGGCTCAAGCTCGACGGAACGTGCATGATAGGGAATGGATTCGCGGATATTGCCGGTTTCGAACAACATCTGTCCGTAGAGTTCCTGGAAATAGGGGTTGTCCGGCTCCTCGGCGATCAGGCTCTCGATTTCCAGCCGGGCTTCGTCCAGCCGGGCCACCCGGAAATAGGCCACGGCGCGCGCATAGCGCGCGGGCAGGCTCTGATCCGTGCGCGGATAGCGGTAGAGGACGAATTCCGGCTCGGTCAGGAAGCCGTAAATCTTGCCCTGCAGACGCCGCAGATTGGCAATTTCCTCTGGCGTGTCGTTGACATTCACATGGTCGGCGGCATCGGCATTATTGCGCAGAATGGAGATGCGCTCCGACGAGAGCGGGTGAGAGCGGAAATAGGGAAAGCGGCGCGCATTCGACATCACTTCCTGGTAGCGAAAGCGCTCGAAGAACTCGACGAGACCCTCCGGCGATTGTCCGGTGGTTTCCAGATATTGCAGCGCGGCCTGGTCGGCCGAGGCTTCCTGGGCGCGGCTATAGGTCATGAAGGAGAGGGCACCAAATTGCTGGCTCGAGGCCATCAGCGCGCCAGCTGCCCCGCCTTCTCCGGCGAAAGCAGCCAACAAACCGAGGCCGAGCGAGATAAACATGGGCACTTGTGCCGCGCCGATTCCGTCACCGACCCGCGCCAGGTGGGCGCCAGCGATATGGCCGGTTTCGTGGGCGATCACCCCCTTGAGCTGGTTGGGGGTTTCGGCTTCGATGATGATGCCGGTATGCAGAAAGATGTTCTGGCCACCCGTCACGAAGGCATTAATCGACGGATCGGCAATGATGTAGAGATGCACGTTGGCGGGCGTCAAACCCGCTGCATCGAGCAGGGGGTCGGCATAATCGCGCAAGGTGTGCTCGATCTCGGTGTCGCGGATCAGCGATTGGGCCGAGACCGGCGTGAGCAGGGCTACGGATGCCAGGCAGGCTGTGACGATGGATTTCAGAGGTCGCATTCAGCTTCCACTCCCAAGCCCCCGCTTTGCAAAACCCTGCACGCTTTTGATACAGAATTCAATGGTATGGCCAGGCGGGCCGGGCGAATGGATCGCCCGGCCCGCCGGTCATCTTACTTGCCGAACAGCCCTGTCCGGTTCCACCAGCCGCGTTTGACCGGTTTGGCGGGTTGGGCCTCGGCCGTCTCGACCGGAGCCTGGGCTTCCGGTTCGGCGGCAGGGGCTGGCTTGGCGGCCGCTTTGGCTGCCGGCTTGGCCGTCGTGGCACGTTTACGCTTGGGCGCCGGTTTTTCCGTCGCGGCAGGTGCCGCTTCAGTCTCAGACGTCACCACCGCAGCCTCGGCCTCGACTTCGGCCTTTTTGCGGCGGGTGCGGGGTTTGGGCTTGGGCTTTTCGGCTTCAGCCGGTGCGGCATCGGCCTCAGACGCTACCGTCTCGGCGGTCTTGCGGGGGCGCCGGGTGCGGCGCTTGGGCGCCTCATCCGTGGCCGCAGCTTCGTCCGCCGGCGCCGCGACAGCCTCGCTTGCGGCCGCTTCTGGAGCATCACTCTCGGCGGGCGCTGTCTCGGCGTCCGCAGTCTTGCGGCGGCGAGGGGCGCGCTTGCGCACAGGCTTCTCGGCGCTGGCAGTGTCCGCGGCTTCAGAGGCGGGTGTTGCCGCATCGGCGCCGGCTGTGACGGGCGCGGCAGCGGTGGTCTCGTCGGCAGGCGTGGCTTCGGCCTGGTTCTCACTGGCCTGATCGTCACTGCCCTGACCTTCGCTGCCCTGTCCTTCTGTGCGACGGCGCGAACGTCCGCCCCGACGGCCACGGCGACGGCGGCGGCGTGGTACATCACCATCCTCGGCTGCCGGCGTTCCCGGTGCCTGTTCGTCCGTTTCGGCGTCCCCGGCTTCAGCGCCATCCTCGTCCGCGGTGTTTTCGGCGGTTTCGGCGCTGGTGCCGGCTTCGGCGCTCCCGTCATCAGAGGAACCCTTGCGCCGGCGACGGCGGCGACGGCGACGCGTGCCGTCCTCGGCCGTTTCACCATCGCCCGCTTCGGTGCCCTCGGCGGGGGCTGCGTCACGCTTGCCGCGGGAGCGCGAACGGCCCCGTTCCTGGCTTTCGCTTTCAACGCTTTCCGCTTCGTCTTCTTCCTCGTCCATAACGAGCTGGTCGGCGAGATCCTCGGCGTCAGCGACGACGGCCTGGCGCGGAATTACGAATTCCTCGCCCGGTGCCCGCAGCTCAATGGCTTCGATGACGAATTCCGGCGCGATGACCTCGTCATCGGATGCGACGGAGATATTCATCTGGAAACGCTCTTCGATCGCCAGGAGGTGATCGCGCTTCTCATTGAGCATATAGATGGCAATCGAGGTCGGCAGTGAGATGCGGACCCGCTTGGCGCGGCCACGCATGCCTTCCTTTTCCAGCCCGCGCAGGGCGACCAGCGCACTCGATTCGACCGAGCGGATATAGCCGCTTCCCTTACAGTGAGGGCAGGGCTCGGTGGAGCCTTCGATCAGACTGGTGCGGCGGCGCTGACGGGAAATCTCCATCAGCCCGAACTGGGAAATACGGCCCATTTGCAGGCGGGCCCGGTCGCGTTTCAGCGCGTCCTTCATCACCTTTTCAACGGCACGCACATTCTTCGATTCATCCATATCGATGAAATCGATCACGATCAGACCGGCCAGATCACGCAGGCGCATCTGGCGCGCCGCTTCATGAGCGGCCTCGATATTGGTCTTGACCGCGGTGGTTTCGATATTGCGTTCGCGGGTCGAGCGTCCGGAATTGACGTCGATCGAGACCAGCGCTTCGGTCGGGTTGATGACGATATAGCCACCCGATTTCAGCGGTGCGATGGGCGAATAGATCGCTTCCAGCTGGGTTTCGACCTGATGCTGCAGGAAGAGCGGCACGATTTCGTTATAGTGCTGAACCTTCTTGGCATGGCTCGGCATCAGCATGCGCATGAAGGCCTTGGCTTCCTTATAGGCGGCCTCGCCTTCGACCAGCACGCCGTCGATATCCTTGTCATAGAGGTCGCGAATCGCGCGCTTGACGAGATTGCCTTCCTCATAGATCAGCGCCGGAGCGACGGATTTCAGCGTCAGCTCACGGATATTTTCCCACAGGCGCAGCAAATAATCGGCATCGCGGCGGATTTCGATCTTGGTGCGCGAGGCACCGGCGGTGCGAATGATCAGGCCAATGCCCTTGGGCAGGTCCAGCTCGCTGACGACGGATTTCAGGCGCTTGCGGTCGGTGACATTGGCGATCTTGCGTGAGATGCCGCCACCGCGCGGGGTGTTTGGCATCAGGACACAATAGCGGCCGGCCAGCGAGAGATAGGTCGTCAGGGCCGCGCCCTTATTGCCGCGCTCTTCCTTGGCTACCTGGACCAGCAGGATCTGACGCCGTTTGACGACTTCCTGGATCTTGTATTTGCGATAAAGCTGCCGGCTGCGACGGGCGGCCTTTTCTTCTGCGATGTCGTCATCATCGTCATCGCTGTCATCACCGAAGCTTTCGGCAGCCTCGATCGGCTCACCGGACTCGTCAGTCTCGACGGCGGGCGTTTCGCTGACGGTTTCGGCTTCATCGTCGGAATCGGAATCAGCAGCGCTGGCTTCCTCGGCGGCGAGGGCGGCGCGATCCTCATAGGGAATCTGATAATAATCGGGATGGATTTCGTTGAAGGCGAGAAAGCCGTGGCGATTGCCGCCATATTCAACGAAGGCCGCCTGCAGCGATGGCTCTACCCGCGTGACTTTTGCGAGATAGATATTGCCGCGAATCGGGCGGCGTGATGCAGACTCGAAGTCGAAATCCTCAACTTTGGTTCCGTCGACGACAACGACGCGGGTCTCTTCCGGGTGACCTGCATCGATCAACATTTTCTTTGACATAAAAGGTGTCTCCTGCGCGCACATCCTGACCGCGGGCTTCCGGAAGGAAGGGCGCAGATATCAGGAGTGGCGGGGGCGCGATGGGTGAGCTGTGGCCTGGCAGCAAAGATATAAGCATCAGGCTAGCCTCACGTGTCGGCTGTTTTCAAAAACGCGCCCGGGCCATGGAAAACCATGCGGGCGAGGGCGCGGCGGTCGGGGCCGCGGGTAATCAGAGATCTGTCCCGCAGCTAAAGAAGAGCGTGTCGGCACGTCCGGATCGGACGCAGCCTCTTCGCGCCTGGAAAAGTATCGCAACTCCATTTGGAGTCGATCATCTGCCAAGGCCTTTTGAGCATGCAACATTCGGTTGGCTAAGGAAAGCCTTTGTGGCGGTCGCAAAATAAAGCGGGGTTTGCAGGGCTTCATCAACGAAACGTCAAGCTCCACCGGTTAGGGTGCATCAAAAGCCGTGTACAGAATCACGGTATGTGCGATGGTGTGGTGATGCAAGTTCAACGGCTTATTTGGGCAATCCTCGGTAGTCTGCTCGTCAGCGCGGGTGCCGTTGCGGATCAGCAGGTCCGCGATGTGCGATTTGGCGTCGAGGATGAGCGGACCCGGGTCGTGATTGAAATCTCCGATTCGGCCAGTTTTCGGGCCTTCACGCTGGAAGGCCCGCCCGACCGCCTGGTTGTGGACATGCCGGCCTCAGCCTGGGCCGTACGCGGGCTTGATACCGGCGAGGGCCTCGGCGCTGGCCTGGTTGGCAATTTCCGCTTCTTCAATAATTCCGCCAATAGTTCGCGCGTCGTGTTCGAGCTTGATGGCCCGGCTGTGATCGCTTCCCAATTCGTGCTGGATCCGTCGAGCGCCGGGGATAATTACCGCCTCGTGATCGACCTGGCTCCGGCCAATCCACGCAGTTTCGCGGCAACATCCGGCTTTATCCGCACGGGTGAACTCGAATCATTGATCGCCGAGCGCGTCGAGGCTGTCTATACGCCGCCACCATCACGGGCGCGTCGTGTCCTCGTGATCGATGCCGGTCATGGCGGCCGCGATCCCGGATCGCTCAGCCCGAGCGGTACACGCGAAAGCGATGTCGCCCTGGAAGCCGCGCGCGAACTGCGGCGCCAGCTTGAGGCGACCGGCCGCTATGACGTGTACATGACCCGCGACCGCGATGTTTACCCGTCCTGGGAGAATCGCGTCGGCGTGATGGTCGAACAACGGGCCGACCTCTTCCTGTCGATTCACGCCGATTCCTCGGCCGACAGCTCGGTGCACGGTACCGCCGTCTATACGCTGAATGACCGGGCCGAGAACCGGGCGCGCCAGCGGGCGCACCAGGGCCAGGGGCCGACCGACCAGGTCGACGTCAACAATATCCTGGTTGAGCTGGAACTGCGCGAGAAGCGCAATCAGTCCACGGCCTTCGCCGAAGTCTTGCTGGAGCATCTCGGGACGGCCGGTCCCTTGCTCCAGAATCCGCACCGGCAGGCCAATCTCTTCGTCCTGCTCGATTCGCGTGTGCCGGCCGTATTGCTGGAAATGGGCTTCATGACCAATCGAAATGATGAGGCCAATTTGACGTCGGCGGCCGCGCGTCGTCGCCAGATGGCGGCTGTCCTGAACGGGATTGATGCCTATTTTGAGCAGCGCGGGGATCTCGGTCCACTGCAGGAAAACCCGTCACGGGAACTGCCTGTCCGCTAAATCGGTTTGTGCCTGGACGCTGGGTGGCCATAATGCCGCCGCGGTGTCGTGGTTTTGCATTCGGACTGTTGGGGCGGGGGTCCAGAGGGCGTCATGAGAATTTTCACTTTGCGTAATGTCATGCGTGCCGCCTTGTGGGGCGGGATTGCAGCGGTCGTGCTGGCCGTTGTCGGCTTCATTGCCGTGGCGATCTATGTCGTCCGGGTGACCGATGACCTGCCGGACTACCAGCAATTGGCCGAGTATGAGCCGGCGATCATGAGCCGGGTCCATGCCGGCGATGGCCTGCTGATCGCCGAATATGCCCGCGAGCATCGGGTTTTCGTGCCGATCGACAATATCCCGCAAAATGTCGTCCATGCCTTCATCTCCGCCGAGGACAAGAGTTTTTACGACCATGGCGGGCTCGACTTCCGCGGTATTTTGCGCGCGATGATGGCCAATGTCGGCCATGTCATGCGCGGTGAAAACCTCGAAGGCGCCTCGACGATTACACAGCAGGTCGCGAAGAATTTCCTCCTCTCCAGCGAGCAGCGCCTTGAGCGCAAGGTGCAGGAAATGGTGCTGACGCGCCGGATCGAGCGCGCGTTTACCAAGGACCAGATCCTCGAACTCTATCTCAATGAGATCTATTTTGGCCGCCGCTCCTACGGGATCGCCGCCGCCGCCTTGAATTATTTCGGCAAATCGATCGACGAATTATCGATCGAGGAAACTGCCTACCTCGCTGCCGTGGTCAACGGACCGGCGCTTTTCCATCCTGAACGCCACCCCGAAGCCGCCGTCAATCGGCGCAATTGGGTGCTCTCGCGCATGGCGGCCAATGGCTATATTTCCGAGGAAGAGGCCAGCGAAGCCGCCGCGCGGCCGATGACGACCGTCGATCGCCTGTCGGGCGCGACCTATACCGCCGCCGAGTATTTCGTGGAAAATGTCCGGCGCGAAGTCTTCTCCATGTATGGCGATGACGAGCTCTATAATGGCGGCCTGTCCATCCGGACCACGCTGGATACCACGCTGCAGCTGGCGGCCCGCCGGGCGTTGCGTAACGGGTTGGAAGTCTATGACCGGCGCCATGGCTACCATGGTGCCCTGGCCCAGATCGAGCTTGGCGATGATTGGGTCGAGCGCCTCGCTGCGGTCGATATCCCGCGCGACATGGATGAGGGCTGGATCCCGGCGCTCGTATTGGAGAGCGGTGATCGTGAGGCCCGGATCGGTCTTCTCAATGGCGAGGAGGGGCGTATTCCCCTGTCCGAACTGAGTTGGGCGCGCGAGTCCTTAGGCGATGGCGAGGTCGGACCGTCGATCAGCCGCGCCAGTGCCGTGCTCAGCGCCGGCGATGTGATCATTGTCGAGGCCTTGCCCGAGACGGACGGCGATTACGGCTTGCGCCAGGTTCCCGCGATCAATGGCGGGATTCTCGCCATGGACCCGCATACCGGCCGCGTCCTGGCGATGGTCGGCGGCTACAGCTTCCAGATGAGCCAGTTCAATCGCGCCACACAGGCACGCCGGCAGCCAGGCTCATCCTTCAAACCCTTCGTCTATGCGGCCGCGCTGGACAGTGGTTACACGCCCGCCAGCCTGATCCTCGATGCGCCCTTCGTCGCCTCGGGCGGTCCGGAAGAGCGTTTCTACATGCCGCAGAACTATTCGGAACGATATTACGGCATGTCGACCCTGCGACTCGGCCTCGAATTGTCCCGTAATGTCATGACGGTCCGGCTTGCCCAGGAAATGGGTATGGATCCGATCGTCGATTACGGTGTGCGTTTCGGCATTTATGACGAGCTTGAGCCGGTTCTGGCGATGGCGTTGGGTTCCGGTGAAACCACGCTCTATCGCCTGGTCTCGGCCTATTCGACCCTGGTCAATGGCGGCCGCCGCGTCGAACCCACCCTGCTGGATCGGGTGCAGGATCGTTTTGGCGCGACGATTTACGCCCATGAACAGCTCGATTGCGAAACCTGCGATACGCCTGACTGGCAAGCGGGTCTGGCCGAACCGGTCTTCCCGGAAACCGGTGTCGAGGTCGTCAGTCCTGTCACTGCCTATCAGGTCGTGCACATGCTCGAAGGCGCCGTCCAGCGCGGTACGGGTACCGCCCTGCGTTCGCTTGGCCGGCCGCTCGGCGGCAAGACCGGCACCACGAATGATTTCCGCGACGCCTGGTTTGTCGGCTTCGGTCCCGACATCGTTGTCGGCGCCTATATCGGTTTTGACACGCCCTACCAGCTGGGCTCGGGTGAGGCCGGTGGCCGCGTCGCGGCACCGATCGTGCGCGATTTTCTTGCCGAGGCGCTTGAAAACTACCCGGTTGCGCCCTTCCGGGTGCCACCAGGCGTGCGTCTGGTGCCAATTGATCGCACGACAGGCGAGCCGGGTATTCTTGGGCAGTCGGGCGTGATCCTGGAAGCCTTCCGGCCCGGGACAGAGCCGTCCCGGCAGTCGCGCGAGGATGAGAGCGGATTGAGCTTTGCGCGCAATTCGGTCAGCGAGGACCCGTTGTCGCAGCTGGCCGCTGAACCGGAAGACGGAACCGGCGAGGATGACGAGGAAGATGATCTGGGCGGCCTCTACTAGCGGTTCGCAGGGCCCGGTCTGCACAGCCCGTCTTGTCGGACCGGTCCTCGCCCTTTATCTCCAAGACTGATCCGCTTGATCCAGGAAGGCCTTTGCCCGATGCGCGCAGATATCCAGAACCTGTCCGACGAAATCCAGCAGGCCGTAGGCCTGCTGAGGAGGCGTCTTTGACTGGGATACAGCCCAGAAAAGACTAGACGAACTCAACGCTCGATCCGAGCATCCCGACTTCTGGAACAATCCAGCCAAGGCGCAGGAATTGATGCGTGAACGCACCCGCCTTGAGGGTGCGATCAGCACGGTGAACGAGGCCGAGCAGGAGCTCTCCGACAGCGTCGAAATGATCGAGCTGGCCGAGATGGAAGAGGATGCCGAGATGGTCGAGGAGGCTGTCGACGGCCTCAACAGGCTCGCCGAACGCATGCGCCGCGCCCAGCTGGAGACGCTGCTCTCCGGTGAGGCCGATGGCAATGACGCTTTCGTTGAAATCCATTCCGGTGCCGGCGGCACGGAAAGCCAGGACTGGGCCGCGATGCTGGCGCGCATGTATGCGCGCTGGGCCAATGCGCACGACTACAAGGTCGAGATCATGGAAGAACAGGCCGGCGAAGAGGCGGGCCTGAAGTCAACGACCATGCTGGTGAAGGGCGAGAATGCCTATGGCTGGCTGAAGACGGAGGCCGGTGTGCACCGTCTGGTTCGGATCTCTCCGTTCGATTCCAGCGCCCGCCGCCACACCAGCTTCTCCTCGGTCGGCGTCTATCCGCAGATTGATGATGCGATCGAGGTCGATATCGACGAATCCAAGGTGCGGACCGACACCTATCGCGCGTCCGGCGCCGGTGGTCAGCACATCAACAAGACGGATTCGGCCGTGCGCCTGACCTATGACATGCCCGGTGAAGAGAAAGCGGTTGTGGTTCAGTGCCAGAATGACCGCTCCCAGCACAAGAACAGGTCACGGGCCTGGGACATGCTGCGTGCCCGGGTCTACGAGATCGAGCTTCAACGCCGTGAGGCCGCTGCCCAGGCGCTGGCCGACAGCAAGAGCGAGATTGGCTGGGGGCATCAGATCCGCTCTTACGTGCTGCAGCCCTATCAGATGGTCAAGGATTTGCGGACTGCCGTTGAAACCTCGGACACAGGCGGTGTGCTCGATGGTGACCTTGATGCCTTCATGGCTGCGGCCCTGGCTGCGCGTGTGGGTGGTGAGGACGCTGAGTCCTGATTTCGCACAGGCCGTGAGCGACTGAGCGCTGAGCTCCAGACATGAAAAAGCCGGCGTCCCGATGGGCACGCCGGCTTTTCTCATTTTGACCTGCGTCTGTCGATCAGAGGCTGGACTTGTTCGCGGCCAGCGGTGGCTGGTCCACAGCGGCCGGCTTGTTGGCTGGCGGTGCAGGTGGACGGCTGTCCATCTTTGGCGCGCTGGTGGTCGCCGATGGCCCGCTCTTTTCTGCGAGTGGATCGGTTGAGTGGCGGCAATGGCCGTCGAAGAAAGCACCGCTTTCGACAGACAGGGCGGCATGCACGATGTCGCCTTCAATGCGCGCTGTTGCGGCCAGCTGGACCTGGCGAGCGCGGACGCTGCCAGAGACTTTCCCGCGGATGACGACGGTCTCGGCGTAAACTTCGCCGGTGACGACCGCGTCTTCGCCGATGATCAGCGATCCGGCGCGGATATCGCCGTCAACGGAACCATCGAGTTGAACTTCGCCTTCGGACACAATCGATCCGGTCAGTACAAGATCACCCGAGAGGATGGATGGGGCTCTGGATTTCATGGCAGTCCTCTTGGTCGGCATGCTCGACTGTGACATCGAATCGGATGGTGAGACGTCTTTGTTACCCTTGAACATATTGTCCGGCCCTCAATAGGCGTTCGGGATCTATCGCAGATCCTTCATACCAGATTTCATAATGCAAGTGCGTGGCCGTACTGCGTCCTGTGGAACCCATGCCCCCGACCTGTTGTCCACGTTCGACTGTGTCGCCACGCCTCACTGCGATTTCATTCATGTGACCATAACGCGTCACGAACCCGTAGCCATGGTCGATTTCAACACAACGACCATAGCCGCTGCGCCAGCCGGCGTAAATGACGCGCCCGGGTCCGGTCGCGACAATGGGTGCACGCCGATAGGCTGCAAAATCAATGCCGCGGTGTTGAGTCGCACGGCGATTGAAGGGGTCAAGCCGGACACCGAACGGGCTGGTCCGGCGGTAGGCGGCGTCGACGGGAACGCCCAGTGGGCCGGTCTCGATGAAGCGTTCCAATTCCTCGACCTCAAGCATGCGCGCGGCGACGCGCGTGATGCGGGAGGAGAAATCGGCTTCCAGGTCCCAACCGTCAGAAAACAGTTGTGTGTCATTGATCGGGATATAGGGGCCGCCCTGTTCCTCGCCATTTTGCCCGCTGGCCACGACATGATCAATGTCCAGTCCGGTCAGGCGCAACACGGCACGCAGGTTTTCCAGCCGCGCTTCGGTAGCGTCCTCGGCCTGGGCGAGGACATTGTCCTGTTCGCCCATCAGATACGAAATCTGGTCTTCCGGAGAATCCGACATGGCTGCGATATTGATCAGTGGGTCGCGGGCCATTCGCGGCGTCGGGTCGGCCGGCGTGGCGGCCATCAGGACGCGATCATCGGCGAGGGCCGGCGAGGGCGCCATATCATTGCCGCTCAATTGTTCGGCGAATTCCACGAGCTGACTGAGCGTTTCGTGGCGCATCTGGAATTCATAGGCAGCGCGATCAAACTCTTCCATGCGCGATTCCATGAAGGAATAGGCTGTGGCTTCACTGGCCTGTGCTTCGGCGACCATGCGATTGAGATTGATACGTTCGCGTTCGATCGCCGAGTCTTTGGCCGCAAGGGCCTGACCGTGAAACGCGACAGAGACAGTCGAGTAACAGAGCCAGCACGCCAGAACCGCGGCGCTGAGAAGCGCGCTGATCTGAACCGCCGTCGAGATCGCGAAATAGCGAACCTGACCATCGCTACGATGGTAGATTTGCCGGTCCGGGAACCAACGTTGTGCTGTGCCCCACACAGCGAGTTTGAGTCGTGAGAACATGCGTTACTTTGCCCAGACTTCCGCTTGCCCCGGTGCCCAAGTCGGGCATGTGACACAAAAGATCGTCAGTTTTCAACTCTTGTTTATGCAAGTGGTGCGCCGGTTGCTGCCAATGGCAGGTAATATTCTTCGGGAAAGCGCGCGCGGTCCCGGGCATCGGTGTTGAATGGTGGTTTCAAGCCACCCCGATAATACTGCTGTACAAGGCTGTGATAGCGGGCTTCGGGCTCGATTCCGGCGACCGCGCAGACATGTTTGAACCAGCGCATGCCTGCGGCGACATGGCCCACTTCATCGGCGTAGATTATTTTCAGAATATCGGCACTGATTGTGTCTCCGGCAGAAACAAGCCGGTCGATCATGCCGGGTGTGACGTCCAGACCGCGCGCCTCAAGTACCAGCGGGGCGATCGCCAGCCGGGCCGCGACATCTTTCCCGGTCGCCCGCGCCGCGTCCCACAGTCCGTCATGGGCAGGCAGGTCGCCATAGGCGGCGCCCAGGGTTTCCAGCCGGTCAGCGATGAGACCGAAATGGCGCGCCTCGTCATCGCCGATCCGGATCCAGTCGGTGAGGAAGTCGAGCCGGGCCTGCGGCGCTATCGCCGCGTCGCCGCCAAAACGCACGGCCATGTCGAAGGCCAGGTCGATGGCGTTGAATTCGATGTGGGCGACGGCATGCAGCAGGGCGATGCGGCCCTCAACCGAACCGAGGCGCCGGCGGGGTGTCTTGCCCGGAGCCACCAGCTCTGGCCGGTCCGGCCGCGCCGGCGTGTCATCCGGCACGGCTGCGGGCCATGGCGAGGGCCAGGCCAGATCATTTGCCTCCAGGGCCTGACACACCGCGCGTGCCGCGGCGGCCTTGGCGCGCGGCTCGGCGGTCTGCAGGACACCAACTGCCATCTCGCGCAGGTCGCCAGCCGCCAGGCTCATCGGGCGATCGCCTGCACAGCCGCCAGGACGGTTTCGACATGACCCTTGACCTTCACCTTGTACCAGATCTGCACGAGCCGGCCATCGGGGCCGATCAGGAAGGTCGAGCGATCAATGCCCATATATTCGCGGCCATAGAGTTTCTTCAGGATCCAGGACCCATAGGCCTCGATCACTGTGCCAGCCTCGTCGGAAGCGAGGATGACTGTTAATTCATGCTTGGCCTTGAATTTGTCGTGTCTTTTTACGCTATCCTTGGATACGCCGATGATGATCGCACCGGCTTCGGCGAAGGCGGCGCTCGCCTTGGAGAATTCGATGGCTTGCGTTGTGCAGCCGGGGGTGTCGTCCTTCGGGTAAAAATAGAGAACAATCGTTTTGCCGAGTAGTTCACCCAGATCGACTTCGCCGCCGCCATCGGTGGCCAACCGAAAATGTGGAGCCAGGTCGCCTGTCTTGAGATCGCTCATCTATCCCCTCCTGTCGCCGCCCGGGCGGACGTGTCAAATTCGCCCCAGTGTGCGCCTCCTGCTGTCTGCGTCCAGTCGTGACGCTGCGCGAGGCCTTGGCTGATGCTGCGAAGATCGATCCGTCTGTGCGTCATTTATACGCTCGAGGCCATCGCGGTCCTGCTGGCTCTGGCAATCTTCGCGGTTGGCGCCCTGCTGGTGCGTTTGTCGAGCGGCCCGATCGAGCTGGATTTTTTGCGCGAGGATGCGCAAATCATGCTGGCCCAGGCCTTCGAGGGCGAACTCGTGGCGCTCGGGGCCCTGGAAGCGCGATTCGACCCGGAGACGCGGGCCCTGGTGATTCTGGCGCGCGATGTCACCGTTGCCGAACGCCATGGCGAAGTGATTGCCCGCGCGCCGCGTCTGGAGGCCGGGTTTGCGGTCCAGAGCCTGTTGATCGGGCGGTTCGAGCCGGTGACGGTCAGTATCTCAGGTGGCTCCATCTCCATGGTCCGGCGCGCCGATGGCGCGGTCGGGGTCGGGCTGGGCAGTGTCGAGCGGGTTTCGGCCACGGCACAGCGGCCGGCCCGCGGCGGTGATGACAGTGCCTCGCTCTTTCAGCTGCTGCAGGAACCGGCACGTCCGGGCGGCATGCTCGGCCAGCTGCGACATGTCGATATCGAGAATGCGTCAGTGCGGATCGTCGATGCGATCACGGGCATCGCCTGGCTGGTTGACCAGGCGAGTGTCGTCCTCGACCGGGATGATAGCCGGATCCGGGCCGAGCTGACCGGCCAGCTGGCGACGCCGTCCGGTTTTGCACCGCTTGAGGTGCGCATCCAGGCCGGCGCGGCGCTCAATAGTCTGCTGCTGGAGGCCCGGGTGTCCGAGCTGTCGCCGGCGGCGGTGGCGCCCGGGATCGGTCCGCTCTCGGTCCTGCGCGTGCTGGATGCGCCCGTCAGCCTTGACCTCTTGCTCAATGCGACGCGGGAATCGGGCATTCGCGGCGCATCGATCAATCTGGATATCGGGGCAGGGCATGTCCTGCGCGATGGCGAATCGACCGCCTTCAACAGCGCCACCGTCCGCATGGATTTCGATCCCGATGCGGCAGAGCTCACCCTGTCGGAAGCGCGGCTCGAATCCGACGTGTTCACCGCCGAGCTCAGTGGTCGCATGTTCGAGCTTTCCGACTATATCGGCGCGCTGCCGATGCGCTGGCGCTATGAATTGACGGCCGGGCCGGGCCATATCGACCTGGGCGGCATATTCGAACGGCCGCCGGTCTGGACCGGGCTTGAACTGGCCGGGTCTGTCGATCTGAACGAGGCGAAAATCCAGCTGGACCAGCTCGATGTCGATCTCGGGCCGATCCAGGCACGACTGTCGGGCGAGACCTCGCTCTCGGCGGTGGCCGATGGACGCTGGTTGCCCAATCTGCGCCTGAACGGTCCGATCGAAGGCGATGTCCAGCCGGAAACCGTGCTGGCCTACTGGCCGGTCCTGCTGGCCGATACGGCGCGGGTCTGGATCCGCGAGAGCATTCTGGGCGGGCATTATTTCAATGCGCGCCTTGATCTCGATATCGATGCGGAATCCGTCGCCGCGGGTGCACTCGCCGATGACCGCCTGACGCTGAGCTTCGATTTCGAGGATGCGGTCGTGCGCTATGTCCCGGAGATGACGGTTCTCGATCATGGCCGGGGACATGCGGTCTTGCGGGGCAATGCCTTCGAGGTCGACATGACGAGTGGCCGTATCGGCGATATCGAATTGTCGCGCGGTGTCGTCGATATCCCGCGCCTGAACCCGAAGGGCGCCCGGGCGCGATTTGCCGGCGTGGCCCGGGGGCGGGCAGCCGATATCCTGGCGCTGATCGATGAGCCGCCGCTTTTCCTGACCTCCAATTTTGGCGTTTCGTCCGACATTGTCGATGGCCAGGCCGTCGTCGAATTCGAATTTCGTCGCCCCATGCTCGACGATGTCGATCCGGAGGATATCCCGTTCAATATCGAGGGCCAGGTCGAGGAGGCATTCGGTATTGTGCCGGGTACCGACTGGGCCTTTACCGACGGGCGGGTGCAGCTGCACGCCGACTCCGACGGGCTGACGGCGACCAGTGATGGCATCGTGCTGGAGACACCGGTCCAGTTCGTCTGGAGCGAGAATTTCCGCGCCGGACCTGACGAAGCGGCGACCGCGTTCGAGATGACGGCCATGGTTGGTGCGCGGACCTTCGATAGGCTCGGCATCCCGGCGCGGCGCTATCTGGGCGGCGATATCCGGTTGCAGGCCCGAGCAACGGGCTCCGGGATGGGCGTCAATGATGTGCGGATTGACGCCGATTTGCTCGATGCCAGCCTGGAAGCGCCGGGCGGGGTCTGGGCCAAGCAGGCCGGCGAGCCGGGCCATGTCGGCTTCACGCTGCACCTGCGCGAGGATGGCGGTTATCAGTTCGGGGATTTTCTGGCGGAATCGGCCGGGCTCTCGGTGGCCGCAACGGCGCAGCTCTCGCCACAGGGGCGTCTGGAGACGGCCAGTTTCGAGCAATTGCTGGTCGAGGAACTGGTGGACCTCAGCGGCAGCCTGACCGGACCGGCCCGGGAGGGTGATGCCTTTTCCGCCCGCATGGCCGGGCGCTATCTCGATATCCGCGATCTGATGCCGCATTTGCGTGGCCTTGGCAGCGGTGAAGGCGGGATGATGCCGCTCAATGCGGCGCTGGATGTGGCGCGGCTGGTGGTGTCGGATCGCAGCCAGCTCGATGATTTCAACCTGATCTGGCGCAGCGAGGCGGCCGGAATCCGGGCGTTTTCACTGGCCGGAACGGCGAGCGACGGGCCGCTGCAGGCCAGTTTCGGCGCGGCCGAGGATGGCGGCGTGCGCGAGTTGCGTCTTGAAGCGCAATCCGTCGGGCGGATTGCGGCGATGCTCGGCGGGGAGGGGTATGCCCGTGATGGCCGGGTCTCAGTACTCGGTGAGGCTCCGCCCCTGGGCACGGACGGACCGCTCACCGCGCGGGTGGAAATTCGTGAGCTGACCCTCGTGCAGGTGCCGATCCTGGCGCGCATTCTGGCGGCAGGATCCTTTGAGGGCCTGTCGGCCCTGCTCAATGGCGAGGGGATTGAATTTGATGCCATCGATGCCAGCGTGATGTTCGAGGATGGCTTGCTGACGATTGGCGAGGCGCGGGCGCGGGGCAGTGCGCTGGGCGTTACGGCGAGCGGGACGGTGGACTTCGCCAATAAGAGCGCGGCGATCGACGGTAATCTTGCCCCCTCCTATGTGCTCAATTCCTTCCTGGGCGAATTACCCCTGATCGGCGACATGCTGGTTTCGAGGCCGGGCGAGGGAATTATCGGCATTGTCTATTCCGTCGAAGGCCCGTTCGACAGTCTGACCGTGTTCGCCAACCCGCTTTCGGCCCTGGCGCCCGGATTTCTGCGCCGGATCTTCGAGGGGAGCGCCGCTGACCGGGCGGCCCGCGACCGGGCGGAGGCGCGCAGCGACGCCATTCCGGACATTTTGCCTGACGCGGTATTGCGCGAACTCGCGCCTGCGACGGAGGCCGGGTCACAATCGGAACCGGATTTCGAGGCAGAGCCCGAACCGGAACCCGCGCCAGAACCCGAACCGGAGGCTGAAACCCCGGCGGAGCCGGAGCCGGGCTAGACGGCGGCCGGTTTGGCGAGGGCGTGACGTTTCTTGCCGATCGACAGCTTGATGGCCCCGTCCTGCACCATATCAGCGCGCGCCATTGCCATCGGGTCCGTCAGTGTTTCGCCGTTCACCTTGGCCGCACCGGCCTTGATATGACGGCGGACTTCGCCATTCGAGGCGGCCAGTCCGGCCTCGACGAACAGGCTCACCAGCGAAACCTCGCCGCTCTCCAGACCCGTGAATTCAATCGTCGGCAGGCCGGCTCCGGCACCGCCCTGGGCGAAGGTCTGCTGTGCGGTCTGCTCGGCTTCGCGGGCCGCTGCGGCGCCGTGCATCAGGCTGGTCGCTTCATTGGCGAGACGGATTTTCGCGGTATTGATGTCTGCGCCTTCCAGCGCTTCGAGCGCCGCGATTTCGGCCATCGGAACATCGGTGAACAGGCGCAGGAATTTGCCGACATCGGCATCCTCGGTATTGCGCCAGAACTGCCAGTATTCATAGGCGCTGAGCTGGTCGGCATTGAGCCAGACCGCGCCTTCGGCGGTCTTGCCCATTTTGGTGCCCGATGAGGTGGTGATGAGCTCGGTCGTGAAGCCGAACACTTCCCGCTGGTCGACGCGGCGGCACAGCTCGACCCCGTTGATGATATTGCCCCACTGGTCAGCCCCGCCCAGTTGCAGCGTGCAGCTATGGCGGCGCAGGAGTTCGAGGAAATCCACCGCCTGCAGCAGCATGTAGTTGAATTCCAGGAAGGTCAGCGGCTGTTCGCGGTCAAGCCGCAGCTTGACGGAATCGAAGGTCAGCATGCGGTTGATCGTGAAATGCGGGCCGAACAGGCGCAGGAATTCGATATAGCCGTATTGCGACAGCCATTCATCATTATCGACCACGATCGCGTCGGTCGGGCCGTCGCCGATTTTGACCAGCGCATCGAAGGCCGTCAGGATCGAGGTCTTGTTGGCCTGGATCTGCTCATGGGTCAGCATGGAGCGCGTCTTGTCCTTGCCGGACGGGTCGCCAATCTTGGTCGTGCCGCCACCCATCAGGATGATGGGCTTGTGGCCGGCCTGTTGCATCCGCCGCAACATCATGATCTGCACGAGTGATCCGACATGCAGGCTCGCGCCGGTCGCGTCGAAACCGATATAGCCGGTCACAATCCCTTTCATCGCGGCCTCATCAAGGCCATCGAGATTGGTGGACTGGAAGTGGTAGCCGCGCTCGACCAGCGTGTTGACCAGATCGGATTTGTATTCGCTCATGACGTCTCTCCTGATACATGGGCTTCTAGGTCGACAATGGCTGCGAGAAAAGAGGGGCCGCGCATGAAATACGTGATCGGATTGATGAGCGGCACGTCGCTGGACGGTGTTGACGCGGCCCTGATCCGCACCGATGGCGAGCGGATTGCCGAATTCGGCGTCGGGGAAACCCGAGACTATGGCAAGGCCGAACGGGCTGTCCTGCAGGCTGCTGTCGACACAGCGCTGGCGTGGAATTTCCAGGGCGAAATGCCGGACTTCTCGGCGGCTGCGGCCGTCCTGACGGCCAGTCATGCCGAGCTGGTCGAGGCTGTGATCGCGGAGGCGGGGCTGACGGCGGGCCAGATCAGCCTGGTGGGTTTTCATGGCCAGACCGTCCTGCACCGGGCACCGGCCGGACGGCAACAGGGCCGGACCTGCCAGATCGGCGATGGGCAAGCGCTCGCCGATCGCCTGGGTGTTGATGTTGTTTACGATTTCCGCAGCCCGGATATGGCCGGCGGCGGGCAGGGCGCGCCCCTGGCGCCGCTCTATCATGCCGCGCTGGTGGCGCAGGGCCAGCTGGAGCTTCCCCTGGCCGTGGTCAATCTTGGCGGCGTCGCCAATGTCACCTGGCTGGCACCGGACACGGATCCCATTGCCTTCGACACCGGTCCGGCCAATGGCCTGATTGACGCCTGGTGCCAGCAGCGGCTCGGGACCAGCCATGACAGTAATGGCGAGCTGGCGGCGCGCGGCAAGATCGACCCGGCGGCGTTGAAGGCCCTGATGAAGCACCCGTTTTTCGCCAAGGCCCCACCGAAATCACTCGATCGCTGGGATTTCTCGCTCGACCCGGTCCAACATCTCGGTGACGCAGACGGCGCTGCGACCCTGACTGCTTTTACGGCCCGCACAGTCGCTGCGGCGATCGATCAACTGGGCCAGCCCGGACGGATTCTCGCGACCGGTGGCGGGCGGCATAATCCCGTGCTGATGCGGATGATGGGCGAGGCAATGGGGGTGCGTCCTGAAGCGGTCGAGCGCGTCGGCTGGCGCGGCGATTTGCTCGAGGCGGAGGCCTTCGCCTGGCTTGCCGCCCGGGTTGCCGCTGGCCTGCCGACCAGTATCCCTTCGACAACGGGAGTGTCACGGCCGACTTGCGGCGGCCTTATCGCTCACCCCCGGTCCTGAACCGGGCCATGAAAAAACCGCCGGCCCGAAGGCTGGCGGTTTCTTCAATTCCCGGTCTGCACGACAGCGCGTATCAGCGCTTGCCGGTGATCTGGCGTTCGGAGCGTTCCTTCTCGACCAGCGGGATGCGCTCGTCGAGATAGGTATTCATCCGCCGCTCAAGCTCGGGCAGGTGTTCGGTGAAGAGGTGGTTGGCATCGGGGATGATGTCGCGTTTGATCTCGATCCCTTTTTGCACGCGCACCTTGGACATCACCCGCTCGACATCATCGGCCGGCACGATCTTGTCGGCACCGCCATGGACGATGATGCCGGACGCCGGGCAGGGCGCCAGGAAGGTGAAATCATACATATTGGTCGGCGGGGCGACGGAGACGAAGCCGGCAATCTCCGGGCGACGCATCAAAAGCTGCATGCCGACCCAGGCACCAAAGGAATGGCCCGCAACCCAGCAATAGCGCGCGGTGGCATTATAGCCCTGCACCCAGTCGAGCACGGTGGCGGCATCCGACAATTCGCCCAGACCCTGGTCATAGCTGCCCTGGCTCCGGCCGACGCCGCGGAAATTGAAGCGCAGGGTCGCGAAATTCCGCTTGCGGAATGAATCATACATCATCTCCACCAGCGGGTTTTCCATATGCCCGCCGCCGAGCGGATGGGCGTGGAGAATCAGCGCGACCGGCGCCGTTGGGTCTTCGCTCGGGCTGTAACGCCCTTCCAGCCGGCCGGCCGGGCCGGGAATGATTACGTCAGGCATTCAGTCTCGCCTTCCTGGGTGGTACCACTGATTTTCGCGTGACCATGCGGCAATTCGCGCCTTGTAACGGCGCGAAACCGGGGCCATATACTTGACTAACCTACTCGGATATTGGACTCGCATGCCCAATAATGAGCGCGCGTCCCTCCGAAGGGGCGGGTCTTAGCATGATCGGCGTGCGAGATGCGAGTGTTTAAGGAGGCAAACGCATGAAGCTGAGCACCAAGGGGCGTTACGCCGTCATGGCGATGGCCGACCTTGCAGCCGCGAGCGGTAGCGGTCCGGTGACCCTGGCAGAGATCGCCTCGCGCCAATCCATCTCCCTGTCCTATCTCGAACAATTGTTTGCCAAGCTGCGCCGGGCCGAGGTTGTGTCCAGTGTGCGCGGGCCGGGCGGGGGCTATCGTTTGAGCCGCGAAGCCGCTGAAATCCGTATCTCGGACATCATCACGGCGGTCGACGAGCCGCTGCGCGCGACGCGCTGTTCCAATGCCAAGGGCTGTCTGGCCGATGGCCGGCGCTGCGTCACCCATGATTTGTGGGACGAGCTGGGCCGGCATATTTTCCTCTTCCTCAGTTCTGTGACCCTGGAAGACGTGACCGAGCGTCGCCTGCTCGGCTCGGCCAGCGGCGCGCTCGGCCGGCTTGACCGCGCGCTGGAGCTCGATCTCAGCCAAGAGGCGGCCCAATAGCATTATGCGCCTCTATCTCGATCATAATGCCACCACGACGGTCAGGCCGCAGGTGATCGCGGCAATGGCCGAAGCGATGGCCCATACGGCCAATCCGTCCTCCGTACACCGCGATGGCCAGCAGGCCGCGCGCGCCGTCGAGGATGTACGCCGTGTTGTGGGCCGCTTGCTGTGCGCCCGGGCCGAAGATGTCATCTTCACCTCCGGCGGGACTGAAGCGACCAATCTGGCGCTGCATTCCGCCATTGATGCGGGCGGAGCCCGGCGCCTGATCGTCTCGGCGCTGGAACATGAAGCCGTCGCTGCCACAGCCCGCGCTTCGGGCCTGCCGGTCGAGACCATGCCGGTGACACCGTCGGGGCTGGCCGACCTGGCCTGGCTGGAAACGCGTCTGGCACGCTGGGATATCGAGCGCGATGGCCGTCCTATGCTGGCCCTGATGCTGGCCAATAACGAGATCGGCACCATCCAGCCGGTTGAGGCAGCTGCGGCCATGATCCACGCGCATGATGGCCTGATGATCGTTGATGCGATCCAGGCGGTCGGCAAGATCGCCGTCGATTTCGCTGCGCTCGGCGCGGACTACATGGCGATCTCGGCGCATAAATTTGGCGGCCCCCAGGGCATTGGCGCACTGATTGCCGCCTGTAACGCGCCGCTCTCGCGCCACCACCATGGCGGTGGCCAGGAAAAGGGTCGCCGCGGCGGCACGCTCAATGTTGCCGGCATTACCGGTCTTGGCCGGGCGCTGGAACTGGCGCTGGCCGATCTCGACCAGTTCGCCGCCCTGGCAATATGGCGCGACGGCCTGGCCGCACGGCTCAAGGCGGCAGCGCCGGACATCGAAATCCTCGGTGAGGGCGCGCCGCGCCTGCCCAATACGCTCTCCATTGCCCACCCGTCCTGGAAGGGCGAGACGCAAGTGATGGCGATGGATCTGGCCAATATCTCGATCAGTGCCGGTTCGGCCTGTTCTTCCGGCCGCACGCGCGGCTCCAAGTCGGGCCTCGCGCTCGGCCTCGCCAGCGATGCGGCCGAAGGCCTGATCCGGATCAGCCTTGGCTGGACCTCGACTGAATCCGACATCGATATGTTTGCGCGCGCCTGGACGGCTGCGCACATGCGTATCGCCCCGAAAACAGCAGTGAACGCCTGAAGGCGGTAGGAATTATGGCAGCGATCAAACAGACCATCGACGATGTCCGCGAGCTGGAATCCGGCAAGTACAAGTATGGCTTCACGACCGATGTCGAACAGGACATTGCGCCGAAGGGCCTGAATACGGACATCATCCGCTATATCTCTGCCTCCAAGGACGAGCCGCAATGGATGCTCGACTGGCGCCTGGCGGCCTATGAGCGCTGGCAGGAAATGAAAAGCCCGCAATGGGCCAATGTCCGTTTCCCCGAAATCGACTACCAGAATGTTCGCTATTATGCCGGCTCCAAGGGCGGCGTGAAATACGAGTCGATCGATGACGTGCCCGAGGAAATCCTCGCCGATTTCGCCAAGCTGGGCATTCCGCTGCGCGAGCAGGAAGTCCTGCTCGGCGTCAAGGGTTCGGAAAACAAGGTCGCGGTCGACGCCGTGTTCGACAGCGTCTCCGTCGTCACCACCTTCAAGGCCGAGCTGGCCAAGGCCGGCGTCATCTTCTGCCCGATTTCCGAAGCCCTGCGCGATCATCCCGAGCTGGTGAAGAAATATCTCGGCACGGTGGTCCCGGCTTCCGACAATTTCTTCGCGACGCTCAATTCGGCGGTCTTCTCCGACGGCTCCTTCGTCTATGTGCCGCCCGGCGTGCGCTGCCCGATGGAGCTCTCGACCTATTTCCGCATGAATGCCGAGGGCACCGGCCAGTTCGAGCGCACCCTGATCATCGCCGACAAGGGCTCTTACGTCTCCTATCTGGAAGGCTGCACCGCGCCGATGCGCGACGAGAACCAGCTGCATGCCGCCGTAGTTGAACTGGTCGCGCTCGATGATGCCGAGATCAAATACTCCACCGTACAGAACTGGTGGCCCGGCGATGCCGACGGCAAGGGCGGGGTGTATAATTTCGTCACCAAGCGTGGCGATTGCCGCGGCAAGAATTCCAAAATCTCCTGGACCCAGGTCGAAACCGGCTCGGCCATCACCTGGAAATACCCGTCCTGCGTCCTGCGCGGTGAAAACTCGCGCGGCGAGTTCTATTCGATCGCCGTTACCAATGGTCATCAACAGGCCGATACCGGCACCAAGATGATCCATCTCGGCAAGGGCACGACCAGCCGCATCATCTCCAAGGGTATTTCGGCGGGCAAGTCTGACCAGACCTATCGCGGCCTGGTCTCGGTGCATGCGAAAGCCGAAGGCGCCCGCAATTTCACTCAGTGTGACAGTCTGCTGATCGGCGATACCTGCGGCGCCCACACCGTGCCCTATATCGAATGCAAGACGCCCAAAGCCATTCTCGAGCACGAAGCGACGACGACGCGACTGTCGGAAGATCAGCTCTTTTACGCCCGCCAACGCGGCCTCTCCGAGGAGCAGGCGACCGCGCTTCTGGTCAATGGTTTCGTGCGCGACGTGTTGCAGCAATTGCCAATGGAATTTGCCGTCGAGGCGCAAAAACTCCTCGCGGTCAGCCTTGAGGGGAGTGTGGGATGAGTGGACTCGACAAACTGACACTGGTTTGCGCTGCGGCGCTGGCACTGGGCGCTTGCGATGCGGCGACCGAGACGGCGGCGCTGGCCGTCGCGGCTGAGGCGCCGGCGCCGGAAGCGGAAGTCTCCGAGCGCGGCGGCGATGCCTGGTGCGATGAGTTTGAAGCCGGCGAGGGCGCGTCCACCGATTGCGCCCTGCGCGTCGATGATCAGCGCTTCCTCTATCTCGACTATCTCACCGATGATGACGGGTATGCGTCGCAGCTGGTTCTCAGCCAACACCGGTTTGCCGGCACCACGCTGGCCACGTCCGAGCCGATTGATGTCGAGCCGGTATACGGTGTCGCGGGCCTGCGTGATCTGGATGGCGATGGCGCGGCCGAGCTGTTGATCCCGCTCTTCAGCGGCAATGTGAACACGGTTTTCTCGGTCTGGCACCAGGATGAGACCGGTCTGTTCGCGCCCGTGGGTGAGCTCTCCGGCTATGGCATTGACAGTTTCGAAGCCCGCAATGGCCTGGTGATCGCGCCGTCGCGCGGCAATGCCGTCACCCATTATCAGGCGGCATCGCGCATTGGCGCCAGCGGACTTGAGGCCGTCTACGAGATTGAAATCGATTATGAGCAGCGCACCTGCCAGCTGACCTATTCCACCGATCTTGCCGCGGCTGGTCTCGATGCCGCCAGCCTGATTGCCGATTGCGAAGCGCGCGATTGGGGAAATTGATGTCCGCCGCCAAACCTTCATTCCCCAGGGAGGGGAAAATGAGCCTGAAAAACCGCATGATGATGGCCCTTGGCTGTTCTGTCCTGCTGGGCGGTGCGGCCTGCACCCAGGATTTCGACCAGGCCGATTTCGTCCATGATGAAGGCCAGCCCTGGTGTGATGAGCTGGAGGTGGGCAACGGCTCAACCGATTGTGCCCTGCTGCTCGGCGAGGATCATTTGATCTTCTTCGAATACGCAGCGACGGCGCGTGGCGCGCGCCTTGTGGTCAATCTCAACACGCTGGAGGGCCAGGAAGTGCAAAGCTTCGGCCCGATCGCGATTGACGGCGCCATGGCGCACCCGGCCCTGCGCGACATCAATAATGATGACCGCGAAGAGCTTTTCATCCCGATGATGACCGGCAATGTGAACACGCTCTATTCGCTCTGGCAGCAGGACGATGAAGGCCTGTTCCACCGCGCCGGCGAAGTGTCGGGCTTCGATGTCGACGGGTTCGAATTGCGCAATGGTCTGATGATTACCCATTCGCGCGGCGATGCAGCGACCAGCTACGAGACCGCCAGCCGTCTGACCGCCGATGGTCTGGGCACCGTCTATGAAATGCTGATTGACTATGCCGCCCGCGATTGCCGACTGCTCGACCAGAGCGGGATGGCCGCCATGCGGCTGAACCCGGCCGCGGTCGTCGCGGCCTGCGAAGCGCGCGACTGGTAGCCCTGAACACGATCTGTAGCCCGGCGAAATGCGCCACCCGATATTGACGATTGCAAGAGAGTAAAAATGCTTAAAATCAACAACCTGCACTGCAAAGTTGAAGCTCAGGATGGGGCGGAGAAATTCATTCTCAACGGGATTTCACTCGAAGTCCCCGCCGGCGAAGTGCACGCGATCATGGGGCCGAACGGCTCGGGCAAATCGACGCTCTCCTATGCCGTCACCGGCCGCGATGGTTATGAGGTGACCGAGGGTTCGATCAATTTCAATGGCGAGGAGATCGGCGATATGGCGCCGGAGGAACGCGCCGCGCGCGGGCTTTATCTCTCCTTCCAGTATCCGGTCGAAATCCCCGGCGTGCCGACCCTGATCTTCCTGAAGGAAGCGCTCAATGCCCAGCGCGTGGCGCGCGGCGAGGCGGAAGTTTCGGCACCCGACTTCATGAAGCTGGCGCGGACCAAGGCCAAACAGCTTTCCATCTCGATGGACATGCTCAAACGCCCGGTCAATGTCGGTTTCTCCGGCGGCGAGAAAAAGCGCCTGGAAATCCTGCAGGCGCTGATCCTGGAGCCGAAATTCCTCATCCTCGACGAGACCGATAGCGGGCTTGATATCGATGCGCTCAAAGTCGTCGCTGACGGGGTGAATACGCTGCGCGCACCGGACCGGGGCATGCTGGTCATCACCCACTATCAGCGCCTGCTCGACTATATCAAACCCGATGTCGTCCACATCCTGGCCGCGGGCCGCATCGTCAAATCCGGTGGTCCCGAGCTCGCACACGAGCTGGAAGCCGAAGGTTATGACAAATATATCGGCGAGGCGGCCTGACCATGGGCGTGATCAAACCTATCGCGGCTGAAACCGCCCTGATCGACGCCCTCGACGGTGCGACCGGCTGGCTGGCGCAATTGCGTGAGGCCACCCGCGTTCAGGGCCTGCCGACGCGGCGCCATGAAATGTGGAAATGGTCGGATTTGCGCCGCGCCGCCGGTGAGATCACATCGGCTGGCCAGATCACAGTGACGGGCGCTGCCGATGGCGTGCTGGAGCCCGCTGATGGCGAAACCGTCGAGCTGAGTGTATCGGCCAGTGCCGGTGCCAGCGCGGCGGCTCTGAGCGTCGTGGTGAAGTCCGGCCGCACCGTGACCCTGGTCGAACGTTATCGCGCCGAGGCCGGCTCGCTGGGCAATATCCATCTCGACATCGAGATCGAGGATGGTGCCCGCCTTGAGCGCATCTGCATCCAGGACGAGGCGGAGGAGGGGATATTGGTTGCGTCCTCAAGCATCGATCTGGCGGTGAACGCGCATCTCAACCAGGTCGCCTTTTCCTTTGGCGGCAAGCTGGTGCGCAATGAGACGCATGTCCTGCACGCTGGCGAGCATAGCGAGGCGCATTTGCACGGCGTGTATCTGCTCGATGAGGGCCGCCATAACGACTACACGACGTCGGTCCACCATACCGGCCCGGGCGGGATCACTCACCAGCTGGTGAAGGGGGCCGTCACGGCCCATGCCCGCGGTGTCTTCCAGGGCAAGTTCAAGGTCGATCGCGCCGCCCAGCTGACCGATGCGAAGATGACCCATCGCGCCCTGATGCTCGATGATCGCGCCGAGATCGATGCCAAGCCCGAGCTGGAAATCTATGCCGACAATGTCCAGTGCGCCCATGGCAATGCCATCGGCACGCTCGACGAGACGGCGCTCTTCTACATGCGCCAACGCGGTATTCCGCTGGTCCAGGCGCGGGCGCTCCTGATCGAGAGCTATCTGGCCGAACCGCTGGATTTCATCAGCGATGAAGCGCTGCGCGAGCAATTGCGGGAACGGCTGCGCGACCGGTTGAGGGCGATCTCATGACGGCGCAGCCAGAAAACAGCCGGACCGGGACGCCGACCGCGCCGCTCAACATACCCGCGATCCGCGATGAATTCCCGATCCTGCAGCGCGAGATCAATGGCAAGCCGCTGGTCTATCTCGACAATGCGGCCTCGGCCCAGAAGCCGGAATTCGTCATTGAAAGCGTCGCCGGCGTCTACCGGAGCTATTATGCCAATGTGCATCGTGGCCTGCATACGCTGGCCAATGAATCGACCGAGGCGTTTGAACTGGCGCGCGATGATGTGCGCCGTTTCATCAATGCCGCGCGTACCGAAGAGATCGTTTTCACCCGAGGCTCGACCGAGGCGATCAATCTGCTCGCCCACTCTTTCGGCCAGGGCCTGAAGGCTGGCGACGAGATCATCATCAGCCGGATGGAGCATCACTCCAATATCGTGCCGTGGAGAATATTGGCCGATGCCAAGGGGTTAACCTTGAGGTGGGCCGATGTGAATGCGGCCGGCGAGCTGGATTATCCACAGCTGGCAGACATGGTTAATGGCGACACGAAACTGATTGCCATCAGCCATATGTCAAACGTGCTCGGCACCATCAATCATGCCGAACGCATTATGGAGATTGCCCGCTCTGCCGGCGTGCCCGTCCTGTTCGACGGCTCGCAATCGGCGGTCCACATCCCCGTCGACATGCAGGCGCTGGGCTGCGACTTCTTCGTCTTCACCGGGCACAAGCTCTACGGGCCGTCCGGGATTGGCGTGCTCTACGCCAGGGGCGACTGGCTCGATCGCCTGCCACCTTTCATGGGCGGCGGCGAGATGATTGCCGATGTCTATGAGGACCGGCTGACCTTCGCCGATCCGCCACACAAGTTCGAAGCGGGAACACCGCCTATCGCGGATGCGATCGGGCTTGGCGCGGCGATCCGCTGGCTCGAACGCCATGACCGCGCCGCCGTCATGGAGCATGAACGTGCGCTGATGGATCGCGCCGTCACCGGTATGGCTGCCATTGAGGGTGTGCGCATGATCGGCACGGCCCAGGACAAGGGTGCGATCATCAGTTTTGCCATGGAGGGCGCGCATCCCCACGATATCGCGCAAATCCTCGACAAGTACGGCATTGCCGTGCGCGCCGGGCATCATTGCGCCCAGCCCTTGATGCGCCATATGGGTGTCAGCGCCACGGCGCGCGCCAGTTTCGCCATTTACAATACAATCGAAGAGGCCGATGCGTTCGTCGACGCATTGAAAAAGGCCCGTGACTTTCTCATCTAGGTAAGACCATGACCGATAGCACCACCCGAGACGTGATCGATCTTTCCGGATCGCCCGCCATGACGCAGCCTGAAGCGGCCACTGCCGCGCCGGCCGACGTCGATGCGCCAAAGCCCGAACCGATTCCGGCCGAGGAACTGGCCCGGATCACCGATGAGATCATCGTCCAGCTCAAGACCGTCTATGATCCGGAAATTCCGGTCGATATCTACGAGCTCGGTCTGATCTACAAGGTCGACCTTGAAGATGACCGCACCTTGAAAGTCGTGATGTCGCTGACCGCGCCCGGCTGTCCCGTAGCGGGCGAAATGCCCGGCTGGGTGCATGATGCCGTGGCGCGGGTCGACGGCGTCAACAAGGCCGAGGTTGAACTCACCTTCGATCCGCCCTGGACCCCGGACCGGATGTCCGACGAGGCCCGGCTTTCCCTGAACATGTTTTGACCGACGGAAACCCCATCATGGCACGACGCGAAAGACCCAAGGCCGTTACCCTGTCGGAAGCGGCAGCGACACGGGTAAAATCCATCATGGCCATGCGCGGCGCCGGCTTCCTGCGCGTCGGCGTCAAGAATGGCGGCTGTGCCGGCATGGAATATGTGATGGATTATGTCGACGAGCCGGAAGTTCTCGACGAGCGCGTCGAGGATAAGGGCGTCGAGATCGTGCTTGAATCCAAGGCCTTGCTCTTCCTGCTCGGCACCGAGCTGGACTATGAGACGACGCCGCTGCACTCCAAATTCGTGTTCCGAAATCCCAATCAGACCGATGCCTGTGGCTGCGGCGAGAGCGTCACCATCGTGCCGGTACGCGAGAATTGAGCATGGCCCAGCTGATCTATTCGCCGACTTCACCCTATGCCCGCAAGTGCCGGATTCTGGTGCGCGAACTGGGTCTGGAGCCGGCGATTACCGAAACCGCTGCCAATCCCTTCGAGGATGATGACGTCCTGCTGCGCGCCAACCCGCTCGGACGCGTGCCCTGCCTGGTGATGGAGGATGGCCGCGCTCTGACCGAGAGCGGTCTGATCGCGGCCTGGCTCAATGCGCGGGCCGCCAATCCCTGGCGCTCCGACTGGGATGATCGCCGGCTTGAAGCGCTGGGCCATGGCCTGCTCGATCTGGCAGTGGCCCGCCGGGTGGAAATGGTCCGTGAGCCGGGCCTGTTCTGTGATTTCTGGATTACGCGCCGTGAGCGCGGGATATTGCGCGCGCTGGACGAGCTGGAGGCCGAGATGGCCACGCTCGCCAGCCCGGTCAGCCTTGGCGGGCTGACGATTGCGGTGGCGCTGGATTATCTCGACTTCCGCTACCCGGAGAGTGATTGGCGCCAGCGCCATCCCGGGCTGGAAAGCCTGCATGCCAACTGGTCCGGGCGCGCGAGTTTTGCCGGGACCGCTCCGCCAGTGGGTTGATCTGAGAATCGGGTTAATCTGGGAATCGAGCGCAGACACGAAAACGCCGCCCCGAAAGGGCGGCGTTTTCGTGTCTGGTCTGCGGCGGGTCTGGCTCAGGCGGCGCTGCGCCCGAGCTGGTTTTCGGCACCATCCGTGGTCGTGCGGTTTCGACCTTCGGTTTTCGAACGGTAGAGATGGGTGTCGGCGCGTTCGATCAGCGATTCGATGGATTCGCCGGCCTCGAAACTCGCAATCCCCATCGAGATGGTGATATTGCCGAGATCCTCATTGGTCGATTTGCGCAGTAATTTCTTGGATTCGACCGTGCTGCGAATCTTCTCGGCGATCGCATAGGCTTCCTGCGGCGTCGCGGCTGGCATCACGATGCCGAATTCCTCGCCGCCATAACGCGCGACGATATGGCTTTCCGGGGCGTGCCGGGTCAGGCAGCCCGCGACAAAACGGATGATCTGGTCGCCGGTCTGATGGCCCCAGGTATCGTTGAAGCGCTTGAAAAAGTCGATGTCGCACAGGACCAGGCTCAGCGGCGTGCCATGGGTATCGGCTTCGCGGCGCGCCTTGCGCAGGCTTTCATCAAAACGTTTGCGATTGGCGATGCCGGTGAGGGCATCTGTCATGGCCTCTTCGCGGACACGCTCGAGATTGTCGCGCAATTTGGTGACTTCTTTCGAGGTCGCCTGCAATTTGCTTTCAAGATCATGGCTGCGGCGCTGCATTTTCGCGGTCGCGCTGACCAGGGATTCGACGAGTTTCTTGATGCCCGGATCGGTGACGGCACCGTCGAGCTGGGAAGTGGCGCCGGCCAGGGTTTCGCCATAGGCAAGGGTGTCGGCTTCGGCGGCGCGCAGGGTTTCGCGGACATGGCCGAGTTCTTCGCTCATGACGCCGCCGCTTTCCAGGATTGCGTCCTGGATGGCGTGCCACTGGAAATACTGGTCGAACAGATCGGAGCTGACTTCTGGCGTGAAGGCGGCTGCAGACTGGATGTGACTGCGGACAGATTCGCAAAGCTCGGGATTGGTGTCGCTGGCGAAGCTGATCCAGACGGCGTAATTTTCAGGGGTCGGCGGGACATCGAACTGTTCCATGAGGTCCAGCGCTTTTTGCGCGAACTCCTTGCCGTCCTTACCCAATAATCGTCCGTTCACGAGAAACCCTTCCCTGCCGAGGTCCCCGATGGCATCGGCGGCCTTTCAAGCAAGCTAACCGTGAAAGGAAAAGAAGAGGTAAAAATTGCTCATACGGTATGAGTATTCTGGATCGGGCGAGCCACCGGGCATCCCCCGATCCGGTATTTCCGGCCATCAACCCTCGGTTTGCATGAAACCCGGTACATGCTCGCCAAAGCCGAGAACATCGCGGTCCGGGCCATCGCCCTGGCCGCGGCGGGACCCGGATTTGCGTTCGCCTGAACGGCTGTTGCGGGTCGATTCTGACTTGGCGGCGCGGGGCGGGTTGCGGGGTTCTGGCGTGACCGGGGCGGGTTTCGCGGCGGCTGGAGCCGGAGCGTCGGGTGCGACCGGAGCCGCCGGCTTTGCCGGTGCATCGGGCTGTGCGGTGACCGGTGCGGGCGTCTCGGCGGCCGCAGGCGCTGCTTGCGCCTTTGGTTCACGAGGCTTGCGCGTCGAGCGGCGGCCGCGCGGTGTGCGCTGCGCGGCGGCTTCTTCGCCGGCTTCGGAGGACGCAGCAGGGGCTGCGGCGTCTGCGGCCGGTGCTGGCGCAGCGGCGGCTGGTGCCGCGGGGGCCGCGCCCTCGAGCGGAAGGTCAGGAATGTCCTGGCGGATCAGCTTCAGGATGGCGTCGAGATTTTTCTCATCGCCCGGCGCGAAGATGGTGATCGAAGTGCCTGCCTTGCCGGCACGGCCGGTGCGGCCGATGCGGTGGACATAATCATCAGCATTGTGCGGCATGTCATAATTGAACACATGGCTGACATCAGGAATGTCGAGTCCGCGCGCGGCGACATCGCTGGCGACGAGGAAGCGGATGCTGTCATCCTTGAATCCGGCCAGCGTTGCGGTCCGCACCGATTGATCCAGATCGCCATGGATCGGCGAGGCGGGGATGCCGTATTTGGTCAGCTCGCGCGCCACCGTGTCGACATCGCGTTTGCGATTACAGAAAATAATGCCGTTCTTGACGCCGGTGCGTGTCATCGCCTCGCGCAGGGCGGTCCGCTTGGTCTTGGGCTGGGCGTCGCGAACGCGCACCATGTATTGTTCGATATTGGCGCCGGCCGTGGCCGGGCGGCCGACTTCGACGCGGATCGGATCATTGAGGAAACGGTCGATCAGGCTCTTGATCTCGTTCGGCATGGTGGCCGAGAAGAACAGGGTCTGGCGGCGCGGCGGTGTCAGCGAGAAAATCTTCTCGAGATCGGGAATGAAGCCCATGTCGAGCATGCGGTCGGCTTCATCGACGACGAGGATCTGGACACCGTTGAGCAGCAGCTTGCCGCGACCGAAATGGTCGAGCAGCCGGCCCGGGGTCGCGATCAGCACATCGGCGCCGCGGTCGAGAATGGCTTGTTGGGGTCCGAAGGCGACGCCGCCGATCAGCAGGGCCATCGAAAGCCGCTGCCCCTTGGCATAGGCTTCGAAATTCTCGGCGCATTGCGCTGCGAGTTCACGGGTCGGTGCAATGATGAGGGAGCGGGGCATGCGGGCCTTGGCCCGGCCGCGCGAAAGCAGTTCGATCAGGGGCAGCACAAAGGCCGCTGTCTTGCCGGTGCCGGTCTGGGCAATGCCCAACACGTCGCGTCCGGTCAATGCTGGCTTGATGGCGCCGGCCTGGATCGGTGTGGGTTCTGTATAGCCGGCCGCAGTGATTGCGGTGAGCAGTTTCGGGCTTAACCCGAGGTCTTCGAACGTCATGGCGTCCTTTAAAATCTGAAGCAGCAATAGCTGGGAGCAAAAATGACGTGGCCGCGCCGAAAGGGCGCGGCCACGAATGCAGGGGCAAAATACGTTTCCTGTGCGTTCTGTCAACGTACAGGCGGTATTTCATCAACGACGATAGGCGAAAGGCGTCTCATCAGTGATATTGATGTAACGGTCGCGAAGCTGGGTTTCGCGCGATGTCATCGCGGTCGGCTCCCCATTGATCAGCATCGCCACCGGCGCGCTCATCACTTCGAGTGGATCGCCATCCCAGACCACGACATCACCGGTATAGCCGGCCGCGAGGGCGCCGAAGCGATCCCCGACGCCGTAGATTTCCGCCGGTGTCAGCGAGATCGCCCGGAACGCCGCATCCCATGGCACGCCATGCGCGACGGCATTGCCGGCATGCTGGGTCAGCAAGCGGGCATTGAAATACCCGTCAGCCGATTGCGTGGTGTAGGCAACGGTCACCCCGGCCTCCTGCAGGCGCTGGGCGCCGGCCAGGGTCGATCCGAGCGCGTCGAAGGAGCTGGGCAGATTGCGGATCGGGTCGATCAGCACCGGTACGCCGGCCGCGGCCAGCTCGTCAGCCACCATCCAGGCTTCGGCACCGCCGGCGATCACCAGCTGCATCGGCGCATGCTCGGTCCGGAAACGCAGCGCCCGGCGAATATCGGCCGCACGATCAAGCTCCATCACCAGCGGTACGCGTCCGCGCACCACAGGCACCAGGGCTGCCGCATCATAGCGATTGAGGGCATCGCCCTGATGATCCCCACTGAAACGGCCGGGATAGCCCCGGGCATCGGCAAAGGCCGCGTCCAGATAGGTCCAGGCCGCCGAGCGCGAGCCGCCCGCCGTCGCGGCGCCGGACTGGCTCAGATCGGCGACGACGAAACTACCGGTTTCGAACAGCGAGGTATTGGAACCGCTGGTGTCGATCAGTCCGCCCTGGCCGGCGAAGATATTCCAGCCCGTTCCCGGATAGAGCGCCGCGCGGGTGATGCCACCGAGCCGGTTGGAATCGATATGCATCCCGGCCGGATTGAAGCTGTCGGCCACGTCGAGGGCGACCGAATAGGGCGACTCATCCGCGCTGGTATCATTGGTTGAGCCTTCCAGCGCCACCTCGATCAGGCCCAGCTGGGTGACCGGGGCGAAAATGCCCGGCGTGATCCAGCCACCATCGGCATCGATCACCGTGGTGCCGACCGGGATGGTGACATCGCCGCCCACGGCGACAATCGAGCCGTCGCGGACCAGTACGGTTCCATTCTCGATGATGCCGCTATCGGTATTGGTGACGACGCGGCCATTGGTGACGGCATAGGACTGGGCGAGCACAGGCGCAGCCAGGGCCATGCTCAGTGCAATAGCAGAGATAAAGCGTTGCATTATTGGTCTCCCTCACCGGGTTGGCCGAGCATGAAGTCGCGGACGGGCTGAACGGCCTCGTCGCGGCGATCATAGGTCAGGGCACCGTCGATCCAGACGCGGTCGGCGCGTGCATAAGTGCTGAACGGGTCGGCGGACCACAGCACGATATCGGCGCGTTTGCCGACTTCCAGCGAGCCGGTCTGATCGGCAATACCCAGCGCGGTGGCCGGGTTGGAGGTCAGCCAGCGCCAGGCTTCGGCATCGGAGATATCAATCCCGGCGCGGCGGCCATCGGCCAGGGCCTTGGCGACTTCCTGGTTGAGACGCTGAATGCCCATATCGCTGTCGGAATGGATCATGGCGCAGGCACCGCCGGCATGGACCATTGGCAGGTTTTCACGGATGGAATCATAGGCTTCCATCTTGAACCCGCCCCAATCGGCCCAGACGGCGGCACAGGTGCCGTTTTCCGCCAGCAGATCGGGGATTTTATAGGCCTCCACAGCGTGGTGGAAGGTTGTGACCTGGTAGTCGAACTCGTGGGAGAGGTCGATGATCTGCGCCATCTGGTCGGCGCGATAGCAATGCATCTGGACGAGAATTTCGCCGTCGAGCACACCCATCAGCGTGTCGAGTTCGAGATTGCGGCTTGGCGGCGAAGCGTCTTCACCGGCCTCGGCGCTTTCCCAGTAATTATTCCAGCTGGTGCGGTATTCGACCGCGCTTTGCCAGGCGGCGCGATATCCGGCCATATTGCCCATATCGGTAGCGGGCGACTGGTTGCGGCTGCCATAGACGCGCGACGGATTCTCGCCGCACGCCATTTTCAGCGTGTAGGGCGCGTCGGGGAATTTCATGCCCTGGACGGTCCGTGACGGGACATTGCGCAGGGTGATGCCGCGGCCGCCAAACAGATTGGCCGAGCCGGGCAGGATATTGAGCGTCGTCACACCGCCGGCGAGGGCGGCTTCAAAACCGACATCCTGCGGCCAGACCGAATGCTCGGCCCAGACCTCGGCGGTAACCGGCGAGGTCATTTCATTGCCGTCATTATGGGCATTGACGCCGGGCGACGGATAATCACCCAGATGGGAGTGGATATCGATAATGCCTGGCGTCACATAACGGCCGGCGGCATCGATCACGGTGGCGCCTTCAGGCACTTCCAGACCGGTTCCGACCGCGGTGATCCGGCCATTCTCGACCAGCACATCGCCATCCTCGATCCGGCCGCCAATACCGTCAAACACGGTGGCGTTCTGGATCAGGGTGACGCCGCTCTCGCGTGGCACATAGGTCGAGGGATAGGGATCGAGGCTGTAACGGACGACATCGCCGCTCTCGCTGCTGGCCGTTTGTGTATCGCCGCCGGAGGTTCCGGTTTCGCCGCTACACGCCGCCAGCGCAAAGACGGCGGCAAGCGCCGTCGCTGGCATCCATGCTTTCAAGGTCATTGTGATTGCTTCCCCAATAGCGCCCGCTGAATCACACGCAGGCAAAGTTGAGGGAATAGAGCGCGTTTGCGACCCTTGCGTCAAATTAACGATTGGGTCATGTGCGGATACGCCGCGACGCCATCGCACAGCTCAGCGCCGTCGATCCGCGATGCGTTCTCGGATAAGTCTGGGCCATGACCCAGCACGCACCCTTCGATATTTTTCTCGTCACCGCGCCCGGCCTGGAAGCCATGCTCTGCGCCGAACTGGTGGAGAAGGGCTTTGCCGAACCGGTTGCGCAATCCGGCGGCGTCACGATCAAGGGCGGCTGGCCGGACGTCTGGCGTGCCAATCTGGAGATTCGCGGCGCCAGCCGGGTGCTCGCGCGTATCGGATCCTTCCATGCCGTGCATCTGTCCCAGCTCGACAAGCTGGCGCGCCGTTTCCCCTGGGGCGATATCCTGCGTCCTGATGTCCCGGTGCGCGTCGATGCCAGCTCGAAACGCTCGAAAATCTACCATGCCGGCGCCGCCACCCAGCGCATCGAGACCGCGATCCGCGAAGAACTCGGTGCCGAGATCTCTGCCGATGCCGCCGTGCAGGTGAGGGCGCGCCTGGAGGATAATCTGTGCACGCTCAGCATCGATACCTCCGGCGAGCTCCTGCACAAGCGCGGCTATAAACAGGCGGTCGCCAAGGCGCCGATGCGCGAGACCCTGGCCGCGCTCTTCCTGCGCCAATGTGGCTATGACGGCACCGGGCCCGTGCTCGATCCGATGTGTGGTTCAGGCACTTTCATCATCGAAGCCGCCGAAATCGCCGCCGGCCTCGCGCCCGGCCGCTCACGCGAATTCGCCTTCGAGCATCTGGTCGGCTTCGACCGCGCTGCCTGGGACAAGATGCGCGCACCCCGCGCGCCGCGGACCACCGATCTGCGCTTTTACGGCTCGGACCGCGATGCCGGTGCCATCCGCGTTGCCCGCGACAATGCCGAACGCGCCGGCGTCTCGCACCTGACCCAGTTTCAGCAATGCCCCGTCTCCGAGCTCGAGGCCCCCGATTGCAAGCCCGGTCTGGTGATGATCAATCCGCCCTATGGCACCCGCATCGGCAATAAAACCGCCCTGCAGGGCCTCTATCGCGGTCTCGGCAAGACGCTGATGACGCGGTTCGCTGGCTGGCGGGTCGGGCTTGTCACGACGGAGGTCTCACTCGCCAAGGCGACGCGCCTGCCGTTCGGCGCGCCCGGGCCCTATATCGATCATGGCGGGTTGAAGGTGCGGTTGTTTGTGACCGGGGTGTTGGAGTAGGGGCGTCCGCCCGGGATAACGAAGGTTCGTATTTCGGGCGTGCACGGAGCACCGCAAACGCAAGCGCGAGGCCGTCACCAGCTCCGCCCCGGGCTGCGCCCGGCGCACCTCTTCCATCAAGGAAGAGGAGGGCGGTCATCGAGGCGGTGGGTATCATCACCTCCTCTTCCTTGATGGAAGAGGTGGCCGCGAATCCTTGATGGAAGAGGTGGCCGCGAAGCGGTCGGAGCTGGTGAGGATGACGGGCGCCGGCGGTGGGCGGCTTGGCGACTTATCCCCCAACGCCCGACAATTATCCCACATCATCCCGGCGTACGCCGGGACCGTGACGTGACAGGGTCGGAGCCTGCGATATCGAGGTCCCGACCTTCGTCGGGATGACGATAAATCGTCAAACTTATCCCCACCCCCTCAACCTGCGCGCATAATCCGCCCGTTCCGGTCGCACGGGAGGCACGAGCTCAGTCAGTCGCGGCGAACGGGAGCGTGCAGCCTGTCCGGGCGAAGGGGTGACAACCTGAGCACTGGCAGGGCGTCCATTAAGGTCTGACGGCACTAAACGACCGACCTGAGTACCTTTCTGGATTGGAAACGGCGGTGGAGACGCCACGGGAAAACTGCACGTGCGGGACGTCACGAATGTCACGCTACTAACATTACCGGTTACCGGCATTCGCCGGCGTCCCGCACCCTCCCATCTCGATGGGAACCACTCAAACCTCCAGCCGCTCGCGGCGTGGAGATTTCGGTG
>NZ_FNHG01000004.1 GCF_900103475.1 Maricaulis salignorans | reverse complement strand
TAGGCTCCGTCGCGACCCGGGCGTGAGCCGGGACGGGTGGTTCCGGATCTCGGACCCCGCGGGTTATAGGCTCCATCGCGACCCGGGCGTGAGCCTGGGCTGGTGGATCCTGATCTTGGTCCGCGCGGGTTATGCGCGCCGTCGCGGCCCGGCTGCGCGCCGGGACGGTATGTTCCGGTGCGTGGACTACTACCACTACTACCGGGGTGGGAATCGGAGCGGCGGGTGCCTGTGCCACGTCTGCCGCTGCCCTGAACCGGCGCGGGCTGAATACGAGGATCGGTCCGGTCCATCACCGGGCCGCCGCGGCCGGGCGCGCGATCGCCACGATTGCTGCGCGGAGCCGTGCGATCCGAGCGGCGATCCTGGACCCGGTCACCGCGTGGTGAACTGCGGTCGGAGCGGCTTGCGGGCGGGCGGGCCTCGCCGCGACTATTATCCTGCGGGCTTGACGTCGTGGCCGGCTGGCCGCCGCGGTTTCGCGCGGGCTGCCCAGACGATCGCGATGAGTTCGAGCGCCGATCGGCCTGTTGATTGCCGCGATTGCGATTTTCGGAACGCGTCCGTCGCGGGTTTTGTTCTTCCGACGAAACAGATCGGCCCGACCCATTGCGTTCATGGCGACTTTGCGCTTCGGCGGCATCCGTAAATGCGAGGCCAGGCAGAAAGATCAGCGCGACCGCTGTGGCAGTGAGCAGGCTGAATTTGGTCATCGTCGGAGGCTCCTTCATGACGGCGTTCCGGGAATCCTCGCCCCAGTTTGAAGAAGCTTAACCAAATCTTGATGAGCCGGGGATGAACGCGCCCTTCATCTTCGTGGGTCAGAAGGCGGATTGACCGGCATGGCGCAATTTCTGGTCGGCCAGAACGATCGCCGCCATGGCTTCACCGACGGGAACGGCACGGATGCCGACACAGGGGTCATGGCGCCCGCGGGTCTCGATCACGGTCTCGTCGAAATCGCGGTCGAGCGTGCGCCGCTCGATGCGGATCGAGGAGGTCGGCTTGACGGCAAAGCGGACCACCAGGTCCTGGCCGGTCGAAATGCCGCCGAGCACGCCGCCATTATGGTTGGACAGGAAGACCGGGCCATCCTCGCCCATTCGCATTTCGTCGGCGGCCTGCTCGCCGCGCATCGCGGCCGAGGCGAAGCCGGCGCCGATTTCGACACCCTTGACGGCATTGATTGTCATCATGGCGGCGGCCATTTCGCTGTCCAGCTTCGCATAGACCGGCGCGCCCCATCCGGCGGGCAGGCCGGACACCACGACTTCGACAATGGCGCCGGTGGACGAACCCTCAGTGCGCAGGGCATCCATGTCCGCCGCCCAGAGCTCGGCCGTGGCGGCGTCGGGGCAGAAGAAGGGGTTATTGGAGACTTCGTCCCAATCCCAGCGCGCGCGGTCGATCTGTCGCGCACCGACCTGGACCAGGGCGGCGCGGATGGAGATCCCGTCGCCGAGCACCTTGCGAGCGACGCCGCCAGCCGCGACGCGCGAGGCGGTTTCGCGGGCCGAGGATCGGCCGCCGCCGCGGTAATCGCGCACGCCATATTTCATGTCATAGGTATAGTCGGCGTGGCCTGGCCGCCATTTGTCGCGGATATCGCCATAATCCTTCGAGCGCGCATCCTGGTTTTCGATCATCAGGCTGATCGGCGTGCCGGTGGTGACGGGGCCGCCGGTCCGGTCATCGCTGAATGTGCCTGACAGGATGCGTACCTGGTCGGGTTCCTGGCGCGGTGTGACATGCCGCGATGTTCCCGGCCGGCGCAGGTCGAGCCAGGGCTGGAGATCGGCTTCGCTCAGCGGTATCCCGGCCGGGCAGCCATCGATGACGGCTCCGATCGCCGGTCCGTGGCTCTCGCCCCAGGTGGTGACCCTGAATAAATGTCCGAAAGTGTTGTGTGACATAGCCGATCCGCGCTTTTTTCAGAGCATAGTCGGCGAAAGGCCCGGCGTCACGCGGCCGACTGTGCCTTGCGGATCCAGCGCGCAAAACGGGCATTGGCCGAGGGGCGCGAAAAGGCCTCGATGAAGTCATCGAGGGGCTCGAAATCCGCCGGCTCAGCTGTTCTCGCTGCATCGGGTGCCAGGGCAATGACGCGGACCTGGACGCTGGTATCCGGTTCACCGACCGCCTGCAGGAAGCTGCCGTCGGTTATGCCGGCGGGAATGCGCACGATAATCGTCCGCTCGCCGGAGCGCATGGAGCGCGTCAGACCGCGCCGGGCCTGCTCGCTATTGATTTCCACCTCCATGCAGGAGGGCAGATGCTTTTCGAGATGGCGGATTGCCTCCACGATGGCCGCCAGCCTGGACAGGGCAGCCGGGCTGGGTTCGGTGGTGTCGGGGTGGAGCGTTTTGACTTCCTCGCGGAACTTGCGTTTGGCTGCGATCAGCCCGGCGCCCGGCTCGAGGCCGAACGCAGCATAGGCTGCAGCAAGTGTCAGAACGCGCGATGTCATCCTGCTTCGATAGCGCAAGAAGATTCCTGAAAGGTTGACGCCGCCCGCGACGGGCGTAGGAAAGCATCTTCCCGTTGGAGATCGTGCGATGAGCGACAAGAATTTGATCCCGCCCAGTCCGGATGCGGCAGCCTATGCCCGCACCAATGAGGCCAACGCCGTCGAGATATTCGATCGCGATGAGCCGCTCGATCTGTTCTCCGAATGGCTCGCCGATGCCCGGAAAAAAGAGTTGAATGACCCCAATGCCATGGCCCTGGCGACGGTCGATGCGGAGGGCTTCCCGGATGTCCGGATGGTGCTTTTGAAGGATGTCGACCAGGGCGGGTTTGTCTTCTACACCAATCTGGGCAGCGCAAAGGGGCAGCAATTGGCGGCTCATTCCGGCGCCGCATTGTGTTTTCACTGGAAGTCATTGCGTCGGCAGGTACGCGTGCGCGGTGCGGTCGAACCGGTCGATGCGGCCGAGGCCGATGCCTATTTCGCCTCGCGGGCCCGCGACAGCCGGATTGGCGCCTGGGCCTCGACCCAGTCGCGGCCGCTTGAAAGCCGCTTCGCGCTGGAAAAGGCCGTCGCGCGCGAGGCCGCCCGTTTCGGTCTCGGCGAAGTGCCCAGGCCGGACCACTGGTCCGGTTTCCGCCTGCGCCCGACGGCGATTGAATTCTGGCGCGATCGTCCGTTTCGGCTCCATGACCGTCTGGTTTTTACCCGGAGCGATTTGACCTCGCCCTGGACAAGCGCACGGTTATATCCTTGAGAATTGACGGCAATGGAGGGGCTGGCATGACACGGTTCATCGAAATTCTGCGGGCGACGATCGATATAGCGGTCGCTCTGTGCGCGCTGCTTATTCTGGTGATCCCGCTCTGGTTCGGCCTCGCGGCGTTCGGGACCAAGTGGGAATTCTGGGGCTGGCAGACCGGCTTGAACGCCATGACCCATGTCTGGGGATTGCGCCTCTTGCTGGCAGGGCTCGTCGCCGGGGTGCTCACACTGGTCGTTCTCATCCTTTACCGGCTCCTGGCCAGTCAGGGGCATGGCAATTGGCTCAGTGCGATCGCTGTATCGCTGATCGCTGCGGCGGGGCTGGCCTGGGCGACGCAGATCGAGGCGGGCAAAGCCGCCGGACCGGCTGTGCTTGATGTCACGACTGATGTTCTGGATCCGCCGCATTTTTCGGCGGGCTTCACCGCGCGCCGCTCCGGCCTGGATTCCAGTCTGAACTATGACGGCAAGATCGCCGCTGACGGGCAAGCCCTGCCGGCGCTGCAGGCCGAGCGCTATCCGGCGATCGGCACGCTTTACCTTGATGAACCGACACAGAACGCCTTTGCCCGGGCCCTTGAGCTGGCGCGGGAATTGGGGTGGCGGGTCAGCACTGCCTCCGCAGAGGCCGGGATGTTCGAAGCGGGCGCGGAAAGCCTGTGGTTCGGGTTTCGGGACGATATTGTCGTCCGGGTCCGGCCCGGCGAGACCGGTGGCAGCCTGGTCGATATCCGCTCTGTCGCCCGCCAGCCGGTCCATGATCTGGGCCGCAATGCGGACCGGGTGGAGGCCTTTCTGGAGGCGCTGGGCGGGGCTCAGTCCTGAGCGCTTAACCGGTACAGATTGGTCAGGCTGGGTTCGCCCTCGCTCTCGATATGTCCGGTCTCGATCAGGTGGATCATGTGGGCGAGAACGGAGTGCGCCGCTGCCGGGTGCAGCCGCTTGTCGACATGCTGGTAAATTGTGGCGACGAGTTCCGGCACGGATTGCGGCTTTGATGCCAGCGCATCGACGATTTGCTGCTCCCGCTTCATCCGATGATCGATATAGGCCTGGACGAATTCGGCCGGGCGTTCGACGGCCGGTCCGTGTGTTGGCCAGAGGCGCGTGAAATGGCGGTCGCGCACGCGCGCGAGCTCTCTGAGATAATCACCCATATGGCCATCGGGCGGGCTGATGACGCTGGTCGACCAGGCCATGACATGGTCGCCGCTGAACAGGACATTCTCTTCCTTCAGGGCGTAGCAGACATGGTTGGAGGTGTGGCCGGGCGTGTGCAGGGCCTCAATCGTCCAGCCCGGTCCGGTGAATTCCTCGCCATCCGAGATTTCGATATCCGGTGTGAAGCCGACATCATCGCCGGCCTCCAGACGAACCTCGCCGCCGGCGGGCAGCGCGTTCTGGGCACCGAATCCGTAAACCTGGCTGCCATGCTTGGCCGCCAGCGGGTGTGCGAGCGGAGAGTGGTCGAGATGATGGTGGGTCACGAAGACATGGCTGACATGTTCGCCGGCCAGGGCCTGGTCGAGGGATGCCTCATGGACCGGGTCAAATGGACCGGGATCGATGACCGCGACCTCGCCATGCCCGATGATGTAGACGCCGGTGCCGGTATAGGTGAAGGGGCCGGGATTGGGCGCCGTGATGCGCCGGATCATGGGGGAGAGCGTCTCGCAGACGCCGTATTCGACATCAGGTTCTTGGAGAAACGGTATGTTCGTCATGGCTGGTTTTGTTGCTCCAGGGCGGGGGCCGGGCGCAGGAATTCCAGAAAGGCAGCGGCCAGCCGTCGGGTGACCCGTATCTTGTCATCCATCTTCATGGCAATCGGCGGACCCATATCTGTCTTGTTGACGTCGACCACGTAGAGTCGGCCATCCGCCTTGTCGCGCAATACATCCAGCCCACCCCAGTCGAGCTGCATGGCGCGCGCAAACTCGGCCAGACTGGCCTGCTCCGCAGCGCTCAGCACGGTGTGGGTTTCAACGACCTCCACGCTCTCATTCGAGTTTGCGAATCGCTCGCTCAGGCGCCGGCGCTTGAGAATGACGAGCGGGATCCTGCCGCCGACAGTGGGGCAGCGCAGGTCTTCGACGCGCTCACCGGCAATCGAATTATCGATCACCCTTTGATAGACATAGCCCGGTTCCGCCGCACACGGTCCCTGGACGATCCGGCCGTCATGGGCACCATTCGCCTCGGACTTGCGCACCAGGCTGCCGGTAAACCGGGCCGGGTTCACATTGAGTGCATAACCGAAACACTGCTCGAACACTGCGCCGACATGGCTTTTGGCAATGCTCTGGCAATGGCGATTGATGGCGCGGGGGCCGGAGGGCCAGTCCAGCGCGCCGCAGGTTGTGGAGTCGTCAAAATAGAAGACAGCGTCAGCTTCGCAGGGGGTTTTCGCAATTCGTGCACCGGCCACGTGCAGGACGGACCAGATGAGATACCAGGGCCGCGGCCGATCCGGCGCGAACCAGATTTTTGGCCCAGAACGGGACGAGCGGCGCAGACGCCAGCCCTCGACCACAAGATAGAAGGGGAACCAGGACAGGACTTCGCCGATCAAACCCGGTTCGAGGCGCAGGCGCGCACCGGTTTTCTTGACTGTGACCACGCCGTCCTGGAACTCGAAATCCCTCCACCAAAGCGCGCGGTGCATAGCTATGGCCCTTCCGGTTCTCATGCGGCGCATTCTAGTGATGCCGGGAACACACGCAAATCACGCTCGTTCACGGACGGCGCGAAAATTGCGTGACCGGGAACTTGGTTTGAGTTCGTGAGAGGGAATTTGGACGTGGCCCGGTTTCTAGGCAAGCGCCTTGTGCGCATCGGATGGATGTTGCTTCTGCTTGCAGCGGCCCAGCTTGCTGGTGCATTGATGGCGACCAAGCCGCAGACATCGCGAACTGCAGCTGTTCCGCCCTTCTCCGTCGAGGATGCTGCGATGCAGCGACATAGCCTTCATTGACATCGCGCCTGCCAGCCTGAAACTGCGGCAAAACTCAGATTGAGCACTATATCAGAATGTTTGGTTTTATCTTTAGGCGAGTTCTGATCGCCATCCCCACGATTCTCGTGATCATTGCGGTCGCGTTTTTCATGATGCATGCCGCGCCCGGCGGGCCGTTCGATCTCGAGCGTCCGATGCCTGATGAGACGCGGCAACTCCTCATGGCCCGTTATGGCATGGACCAGCCGGTCTGGAAGCAATATCTCGACTACATGGTGAATCTGTTCCAGGGCGATCTGGGACCATCCCTGAAAGTCCGCGACAAGGATGTCGCCGAAATCGTCGCAGAAGGCTTTCCGGTCAGCGCGACAATCGGCATTTGCTCGATGATCCTCGCGGTCATCTGCGGGTCATTCCTCGGCTCGGTCGCCGCCCTGCGTCAGAACACCAGCGGTGATTTTGCGGTCATGACCTTCGCCATGGTCGGGATCAGCATTCCACCTTTCGTGATGGGCCCGATCCTGGCGCTGTTCTTCGGCCTCTATCTCGGCTGGCTGCCGACCGGCGGGCTGGATCCGCGGCTCGGTATGACGCCGGACCGGTTGATCCTGCCGGTTGTGACGCTCGCCCTGCCGCAGATTGCGATCATCGCCCGGCTGATGCGGGCGAGCATGATCGAGGTCTTGCGTTCCAACTATATCCGGACGGCACGCGCCAAGGGGCTTTCGCCCTCCACCGTGATCGTCCGTCACGCCCTGCGGTCGGCAATCCTGCCGCTGGTCAGTTATCTCGGGCCGGCATCAGCCGCGCTGATTTCCGGTTCACTGGTGATCGAAGTCGTGTTCCAACTGCCCGGCATCGGCAAGCATTTCATTGATGCGGCCCTGCAGCGTGACTACACATTGGTGATGGGTGTCGTGATCATTTACGCCAGCCTCATCATCGTCCTCAATCTGATCGCGGACCTGCTTTATGGCGTCCTCAATCCGAAGGTGAAGTACGAATAATGAGCACGCTTGCAACACCCGGCGAAAAGGCTGAACTGATGGAAACGGCAGCGGTCAAAGGCCGTTCGCTGTGGGAAGATGCCCGCGCGCGTTTGATGCGCAACAAGGCTGCCGTCGTCAGTATTATTGTTCTCGGGACGCTGGTCGTGCTGGCCATTCTCGGTCAGCTTGGCGTCTGGGTCCATGACTATGACACCATCTATCGCGAAGAAGTCTGGGTGCCGCCGACCTTCGAGAACTGGCACTTGTTCGGCACCGATGCGCAGGGGCGTGACATGGTTGCGCGGACCCTGGTGGGGCTTGGCGTATCGCTCATGGTCGGCATAGTCGCCACCATTGTCTCGCTGGTGATCGGTGTGACCTGGGGCGCGACGGCTGGCTTTATTGGCGGCCGCGTCGATCAGGCGATGATGCGCTTCGTGGACATCCTCTATTCGTTGCCCTTCATCTTCTTCGTCATCATTCTGATGGTGGTTTTCGGGCGCAATATCATCCTTATTTTCGTCGCCATCGGCGCCGTTGAATGGCTGACCATGGCGCGGATCGTGCGCGGCCAGACCATTGCCCTCAAGCGGATGGAATTCGTTGAGGCGGCCGAGGCCGCGGGCGTGTCGCAATGGATGATCATCCAGCGTCACATCATCCCGAATGTGCTGGGCCCGGTCGTCGTCTATGTGACCTTGATGATCCCGGTCGTGATCCTGGCGGAGAGCTTTTTGAGCTTTCTCGGGCTCGGCGTCCAGGAGCCCCTGACCTCGCTGGGACGGCTGATCTCTGCGGGTGCCCAGGACATGGAAGTGGCGCCCTGGACGTTGATTGTGCCGGCGGTGACCATGATGGTGACCCTGTTCTGCCTCAACTTCATCGGCGACGGCTTGCGTGACGCGATTGATCCCAAGGATCGTTGATCGGCCAGCGCGGCTCGTCCGGCAGGCCGAAGCCAGTCGAATACGGAAAAGGGCCGCCCGGTCGGGTGGCCCTTTTTCCTGGCTGAATTGTCCTGGGCAGGTCTGGTTGAGCCGCGCTACTGCGTGCGGCGGGCTCTGAACCAGCGGCCATTATCGCCGACGCGCATCATGTAGGAATCGAGTGCTGCACTGCGAATGCTGGCGCCTTCGCTGATGTCGGTGCTGCGGGCGACATGGGTCGAATCCGAATCCAGCTGTTGCCAGATCTGGCCATTGACGAGCGTGACGACGGCGCGGCGCGAGCGATTGAAGCCGATACTGGCCACCGCCAGATTGTCGATCCGGTCGATCTGGCCATTGGCGTCGCGTGATACGGCACGATCGCTCGAGGATGTCGTGCTCGCATCAGCCGCTGCCAGGTCACTGGCGCTGCCTCGGGGCAGGCCCAGTCGAGGCAGGGAGGGCAGGCTGAGCCCCGGAATGCGCAAGCCAAAGGTGGCTTCTTCTGCGGCCTCGACATCCCCCCGGTTGAGGGCGATGATGCTGCCGGACTCCGTATCGCTGTGCAGGGCTGCGACAGCCGCATCCAGGCAGGCAAGGCGACCGAGATCCTCGGTGATCGCCTCGCAGGCGAAGAGATCATCGAGCGGCGCGGACGGTGCCTGTGCCAGCGCCGGCGCTGGCAGGGTGATGGCGACGGTGAGAAGCAGTAATCGAGTGTTCATGTTCACACGCTTATCTAGAGGCTGAACCTGACTATGCGCGACGCGCCGGCAAGTGTCGACCGGCAGATGATGTTGCGCTAGATAGACCATCAGCGAATCGCTTGGATACCTTGGGAGGGGAGACCGAAATCGTGACCCGCAATAAAATACTGTTCGCCATGCTCGCATCCGCATCAGCTCTGGCTCTGGCCAGTTGTGGTGGCGAAGGGCCTCCGCCATCCGATGAGGTGGTCATCCACCGCGGCAATAATGCCGAACCCCTGTCGCTTGATCCGCACAAGGCCAGCGGCACCTGGGAAAACAATATTATCGGCGACATGTTCGTCGGTCTCTTCACCGAAGATCCCGAGGCCCACCCGGTTCCGGGCATGGCCGAGAGCTGGGAAGTCAGCGAAGACAGCCTGACCTGGACTTTCCGCCTGCGGGAATCATACTGGTCCGACGGTGCCCCGGTGACGGCGGGCGATTTCGTCTACGCCTGGCGCCGGATCGCCAACCCGGAAACCGGCGCGCAATATGTGTCGCTGCTCTACCCGATTGTCGGCATGGCTGAAGTCAGCCGCGGCGAGGCTCCGCCAGAGGCGATCGGCGTCGTTGCGGTCGATGACCGGACGCTGGAAATCCACCTGGAAAACCCGGCACCCTACCTGCCTGGCCTGCTGACTCACTACACCACTTTCCCGCTGCCGCAGCACGTCGTGGAGCAGTTTGGTGATGAGTGGGTTCGCCCCGAGAATATCGAGGTCAACGGCCCCTACAAGCTGATCGACTGGCGCACGAATAATTTCGTCCACCTCAGCCGCAACCCGTATTTCTTTGATGATGCGAATTCGTGCATTGACGAGGTCTATTATTACCCGACGGTCGACAATAGTGCGGCCGGACGGCGGGTTCGCAATGGCGAGCTCGACCTGAATATGGAATTCCCGGGTCAGCAGATGGAATTCCTGCGCCGGGAAATCCCTGACTATGTGCGGGTCCACCCCTATATGGGCACGGTGTATTTCTCCATCAACACGACGCTGGAGCAATTCTCCGACCCGGCCGTGCGCAATGCTCTGGGCATGGCGATCGATCGGGAATTCATCGCCAATGAGATCCTGCGTGCCGGGCAATTGCCGGCCTATTCGCTCGTGCCACCGGGTATCGACAATTACGCGGGCGGTGTGGAAGCCAGCTGGGCCGATATCCCGGTCGAGCAACGCCGTGTCACGGCGCGCGATCTCCTGATCGAGGCGGGCTATGGTCCGGATAATCCATTCCGTTTTGAATATACCTACCGGGCCACTGCGGATAATCCGCGCGTCGCGCCGGTGGTTCAGAATGACTGGTCGGCCATCGCCGACTGGGTTCAGCCAGAACTGATCGTCAATGACACGCAGATCCACTACGACAATCTGCGGGCGTCGGACTTCCAGATCGCCGATGGCGGCTGGATTGCCGACTATAATGACCCGTATAATTTCCTCTTTCTTGGCGAGTATCGCTCGGTGCCGATGAACTACTCCCGGTATAATAATCCGGAGTATGACGCGCTCGTGGAGCAAGCCAATCGGGAACAGGATCTGGATGTACGCGGCGGCATGCTGGCACAGGCCGAGCAGATGCTGATCGACGACATGCCGATCATCCCGCTGGTGTATTACGTCAACAAGAACCTGGTGAACCCACGCGTTACCGGATGGGTCGACAATCTGACCGATATCCACCGGACGCGTTACCTGTGCTTTGCCGATATCGATCGCACCGAGACTGCGACCGAATAAACGCACGCTTGTCAGATGAGGGCTTCCCGACCTAGCTTGAGCTAAATTCGGGCAAGGTTGGGGGCTCTCATGTCAGGCGGCGACAGTATTTCAGACGCTATTATTGCCGATTCAGCGGGCGGTGAGCTGGGCGATGCGATACACGCATCCCGGCGCAAGAAGCGCGCCCGCCCATCGGCATTCGAGCCGGCTCATGCCGCCGGCCTGTGCAGCAATTGCGGCACCAAGCTGATTGGTCCGGTTTGCCATAGTTGCGGCCAGACCGCCGAAACCTTCCACCGACCGATCTGGGATTTATTGCTCGATGTCCTCGACGGGCTGTTCGGGCTCGAAGGGCGTCTGTGGCGCACCCTGCCGCCGCTGATGTTTCAGCCCGGCAAGCTGACCCGGCGATATCTTTCCGGCGCCCGCGCCCGCTATGTGATGCCCTTCAGGCTGTATCTGACAGCGAGCGTTCTCTTCTTCCTGGTCGTTTTCGCCTTCAACAGTTTTGAGCGCAATCCCGATGCTCCGCTTCTGTCCATCGATGCCCGCGAGGCAATGGACACGGCGGTCGGGGAAATTCCGCTGGACGAACTCAATGATCAGCTCGAGCGGCAGGGTATATCGGAAGAGCAACGCGCCGCGATCGCCGAGCAGATCGCGCGCGGATCGGGGGCGCTCGCCCCGCCCGTCGATCCGAACGAGACTCCCGAGGAACGGGCTGCGCGAGAAGCCGTCGGGGCCGATGATCTCAAACGGGTGATCCGGGAGGCTCTGTTGCCGCCGCCAGCCGCCGATGCCGCCGAGGACGGGGCTGAAAACAGCGCCGGTGAGCCCGATGCCGCCGGTTCGTCCCAAGCGGACGAGGTGCAGATCAGCGGCCTGGACGAACTGCCGATCGAGGCCCGCGAGCGCTTGGCCGACCAGGCCGATCGCATCATCGATGATGGCGGCGCATCAGTCGCGGCGTCGATGCAGGTGTGGGCGCCCAGGCTAATGTTCGGCCTGTTGCCGATCTATGCGCTCTTGCTGGCGATTACCCATTTCTACAAGCGCGGCTATTTCTTCTACGACCATCTGGTCGTCTCGCTGCACTTCCATTCCGTGCTCTTCTTCGGCTTTATCCTGGTTCTGGCCCTGGGTTCGGTGATCGGACCGGCACCGGCCGGAGCGGGCTTTTTGGTCTGGTCGAATTATTACCTCTACCGGCTTCATCGCGTTGTGTACCGGCATGGTCGGTTCTCCTCCTTGTTGCGGACGATTTTCATGGACTTAGCCTACGGGATTATCCTCTCCATCGGCATGCTCATCCTGTTGATCATCGGCATTCTCTCGGTCTGAGGCCCATGAAGACGGGGCCCGCAGCGTGTGCTGCGGGCCCCCGGGTCAGTTTTCAATCCAGGATCCTGAATCAGTTCGGCGGTTGTGCCGTGCTGCGCAATTGCGCCTGACCGGACCCCATCTGGGACCGGGCCTCGATCGCCGCCCGGACTTCGGGCAGTTCTAGCAGCGCATTCATCCGCGCCGCAGTCTCCGCTGTTTCCGCCGACATGCCGAACAGGGCCGAGAAGGCTTCAAACGGTGTCTGCTCGCGCGGGAAGCGGACGAGACGGACATTGGTTTCCGGCGCGAGGCCAGCCAGTTCGCGGGCGACATCGACGGCATCGCGGAAGCCGCCAATCTCGTCCACCAGACCAAGATCGAGGGCCTGGGCCCCGGTCCAGACCCGACCGCGGGCGATTTCGAGCACGCGCTCGAGCGGCAGGTCACGGCCATCGGCAACGCGCTGGGTGAAGTCCTCATAGGTGTCGGCCATCTGGGCGCGGAAGGCGTCGCGCTGCGTCTCCGTCCAGCTCTGCTGACCGGAATAGGCAGTGGCATACTCGCCGCCGACATAGACCGACTCAGATTGCAGGCCGACCATTTCGAACGTGCCTTCAAGCGCGACCTTGCCGCCCAGCACACCGATAGACCCGGTCAAAGTGGTGGCGTGAGCGAGGATATAGTCGGCTGGTGCCGCCAGGTAATAGCCGCCCGAAGCCGCCATTGAGGCCATGGAAATAATCACCGGCTTGCCCGCTTCCTGGGCCCGTTCAATGGCATTCCAGACCTGGTCAGAGGCGATGGCCGAGCCGCCGGGCGAATCGACGCGGACGAGAATGGCGCGAACACTGGCATCATTGGCCGCTTCGAGAATCGCGTCCGACATGATGTCGCTGCCGATGCCGGCCCCATTGCTGAACGGGCCTTGATCACCACTGCCGGTGACGATGGCACCCTGGCCTTCGATCAGGGCAATGGCCGGACCGTTGCTGCGAGGGCTGAGCATCGCACGATATTCCGGGATGGGCAGGAAATGTCCGCCCGAACCGGCGCGGGCGAGGGCCGCCTCGCGGGCCTCAATGACATGGCCGAGGCGATCGACGAGGCCGAGATCAAGGGCTTCTTCGGCAGAATGCGGTGCCGTTTCGAACAGGCCGCGCAGGGCATCGGGAAGGATGTCACGGTCTCTGGAGATCTCGACGATCGCCGTGTCGAAAATGGAATTCATGTAGGAGAGCGTGGCTTCGCGATGTTCGTCGGTGAAACCGGTCTGGGTGTAGACATTCGCCGCATTCTTGAATTCGTGGAATTGCTCGAACTGGGGGTCGGCATTGAATTGCTCAAACATGCCGCCGAGGAAAAGGACTTCCGATGCCAGTCCGGCCGGCGTGAAGTTGGCGGTGTCCTGCAGCCAGATCTCGTCGGAGCCGGCAACCGCGAAATAGGCGGTCACGGAGGTGCCTTCAAAACCCTGCGCATGGGTGATGACGAATTTTCCGGAGGCGCGGAAATCGGCAATGGCATTGCGAACCTCTTCGGCCATGCCCGGGGACAGGCCGAACTCATTGGCCCGAATGAATATGCCCGCAACGCCCGGGTCGGTTTCGGCGCGCTCCAGCGTGCGGACCATGTCCACGACCGAGAGCGGTTCGGCAAAGGCGAAAGGCGAGCGCGAGGGCGAATCAAGCCGCTGGGCGCGCAGGTCAAGCTCAAGCACGGCACCATGTCCTGGCGTGCTTGCCTCGGGGCGCGAGCCGGCCGCGGCCGAGAAGAGCATGCCTGCGATCAGGAAGGCGGCGAGCACGACGGTCAGGACCGAACCGACGACAACGCCGAATATCGAACCAAAGAATGTAATCCAGAACTGTTTCATCGGGGGGCCTTCCAAAGCGGGTACACGGTTGACCGGACCATCCGTGCAAGAAGCGGTCCTGTCCAGAGCTTTGATAAAGTACCGGGACGGGACAGGTAGGAGGGATTGGCGGTGCCATGATCCCGGCCGCGCTTTCATGCGTGTGGCGGGGCGGGGCATGATGGTCGGAGTAGCAAGATTTGAACTTGCGACCCCCGCCTCCCGAAGACGGTGCTCTACCAGGCTGAGCTATACTCCGAACCGAGGCGGGCCTTATAGCCAGCTCCCGCGGCCGGTGCAATCTCCCAAAAATATCCTGTAGCCCCGGTGTGCAAGGCCTGCACGTCCCGGTGCGCCAGCCAGTTGGAGCGCCTGGACCGGCGCCTGTCCGGCCGCTTTCACCCGGTCCTGCGGCGGCGAGCTGCAAATCTGCTCGTCTGTCACCGCATAGAGCCGTTGCATCCGCTCCTCCGACTCGGTATCTAGCCCGCTCCGTCGCAGCTGGCGGATCCGGTTGGGGCGTCGCCAAGTGGTAAGGCACCGGTTTTTGGTATCGGCATTCCCAGGTTCGAATCCTGGCGCCCCAGCCAACCGTCTTCAATTCAATCCATCATGAAGCGAATCATCCCGGGGCCGGGCGGCGCCGGGTGCTGTTTTCGTGACATTTCCGTAAGATTGGGCGCGCTCGCAAACTCCCTGGATGCATGACCGCTTCACACAGCTGTGAAGTGGCTGTGACAGCGAATTCCCACTCCCTGCCGCAATCCAAAGCCAGGCTAGGGACTTACTGCCTTCAGCAGGCGAGCATCCCTGCCGATTTAAGCGCGTGAGGGGAAAAACGCTGCATTAGGGCCGCGATTGGTCGCATTCCAGCCACAATGATGTATTGATCGTAACGCTTGGCTAGTGTTAGCGTTCAACCGGATTTCAACGGCGTGCACGCGTCAATGAGACGATGGAACCACCATCGCGGTTTCTGGGTGGGCTGTAACAAACAGCTACGGTAACCATCCGTGCAGACTTGAACGCTAATCGGGTTATCCGAGGGCGGCCAGCGCGTCGCTTGAATGTAGGGTAGGGGGCCATTCCGGCAGGGACTTTGTCGGTTTAGCATCGAATTAATGTGGGCGGGGAGCCGTATTGGCCCCCTGCGATTACCATTGTGAGGCGAGAAATGGTGGACTTGAAGAAAATGGTTCGCGCGTCGCTCATGGCGGCGGTTGCGGCGACCGCCGTCGGGGGAGTTGCCACTGCGCAGCTCGCACCCGTGCTGCAGACCGCACGTGAGGGAACGAACGCAGGTGCGCAAACGCAGGTGCGCATCGATCAACTGGACGATCAGCGCACGGATATCGAACTCGAATATCGTGCTTTGCTCGATCAGATTGAATCGCAGCGGCTCTTCGTTGAGCAGCAGCAGGTCTTTATCCGGTCGCAACAGGCCGAGATGGGGTCGCTGCAGCAGCAGATCGACCGCGTCGAGAATATTCAGCGCGACCTGGCGCCAATGATGCGCGAAATGGTCCAGAACCTGGAACAGTTCGTAAATCTTGATCTTCCATTCCGCCTCGAAGGCGAAAATGGCCGGCTTCGCCGGATCGAGCGTCTCTATGAGCTGATCGACGATCCGGAGATTTCCCCGGCTGAACGTTATCGCGTCATCCTGAACGCCTATGACATCGAAGCGTCCTATGGCCGCTCGCTGAATTCCTACGATGAAGTCATTCTCGAGGACGGCATCCCGGTCAATGTGACTGTGTTGCAGATCGGCCGGATCGCCATGATCCGCCAGTACCCTGATGGCCGCATGACCATGCGCCATGTCCAGGGCAGCGACTGGGTTGCACTTCCGGGCAGCTACGAAACCAATGTGACCCGCGCAATCCGGATCGCTCAAGAAGTCACCACCCCGTCTGTCTTCCTCGCGCCTCTTCCAGGGCCGACGGTAGCGCAGTAACGGATTGGAACGGAGAGTTAAGCGATGAAGACCACCTTTAAGATACTCGCCGCCGCCGTTTCGATGGGTGTGGCGCTCACTGCCGGAGCTGTCGGACAGACGCAGCCGGCCGGATCAATCAGCGAACTTCTCAATCGCGTGCGCAGTGATGCCCGCGAGGCCAGCCAGGAAAACCAGGCTCGTCTGCGTGAGTTCCAGAGCAGCACGAATCAGCAGCAGGCGCTGTTGAGCCAGGCTCGTGGCGAAATGGCCGCGCTGGAACGGCAAGCCGCAGCGCTTACCGTTGAGTTCGAAAACAACCAGGTTGAGATCGACGTTCTCGCGACCGAGCTTCGCCAGCGCCAGGGTGCGTTTGGTGAGCTGTTCGGTGCGGCGCGTCAGGCTGCGGGCGAATTCGCTGCCATCATCAATGCGTCTGTGGTGTCTGCCCAATTCCCGGGCCGTGCCGATGCGCTTGAAGCCCTGGCAACCAACCGCACACTGCCAACCCGTTCGGAGCTGGATTTCATCTGGCGTCGTGCAATCGACGAAATGATCGGCCAGCAAGGCGTCGTGACCTTCGATTCGATGGTGACGGGTATTGGCAATGGCCAGCCGGTTCCTGTGACCCGCGTTGGACCTTTCCTCGCCTTCACCAATTTCAACAACAACCAGCGTTTCGCACGTTGGAAGGAAGCTGAAACCACGGGTGCATGGGCGTTGACCGATCTGCCAACCCAGCCGCCAGGCAATCTGGTTGCCGCCGCTTCGACCCTGTTCAATGCCGATCCAAACGAGATCGTCATGGGTGTTGTCGATCCGTCGCGTGGTGCCCTTCTGGACATCTACAAGGACGTTCCGGATCTGAAAGAGCGTATCAATCAGTCCGGCATGGTTGGCCTGGTGATCATCGGTCTTCTGGCGATCTCCGCGACTTTCGGTCTGTTCCGCATGTTCGCTCTGTTGAGCACGCAGGCTGCCGTCAATGGTCAGAAGCGCAAGTCGAAGGCTGGCAAGGGCAATCCGCTCGGCCGTGTCATGATGGCTTATGAAGCTGCCAAGGACAAAGACGTCGAGACGATGGAATTGAAGCTCGACGAGGCCATTCTTCAGGAATCGCCGAAGCTCGAATTCGGCCTCAACTTCCTGAAACTGGCAGCCGGTATTGCGCCGCTGCTGGGTCTGCTGGGCACCGTGACCGGGATGATCAAGACCTTCACCCAGATCACCCTGTTCGGTACGGGCGACCCGAGAATCATGGCCGGCGGTATTTCCGAAGCGCTCATGACCACGGTGTTGGGCCTTATTGCCGCCATTCCGCTGTTGTTCATTCACAGCTTCGCGCAGAGCTTCGCTCGCGGCGTGCAGCAGGTGCTTGAAGAACAGGCTGCTGGCATGGTTGCACGGCACGCTGAAGAGCGCGGCCAAGGCTAATCGGAGGAAGCGTTATGGATTTCCAGGCCGTAACTACCGGCCTTCAGGAGTTCCTCGAGCGCGGAGGCCCCGTTCTGGTTGTTATCATGATAACGACCTTTGTAATGTGGGCCTTCATCCTCGAGCGCTTCGCCTACTTCTACTTCGCCTTTGGCGGACAAGAGAACGCGGCGTTGCGGGAGTGGTCAGCACGGACAGACCGAAAGTCTTGGTATGCCCATGCGATCCGCGACCAGCTCATCTCGGAGGTAAAGCAGCGTTGCGACCAGAATGTCGAGTTGGTGAAAACCCTCGTCGCGGTCGCCCCGTTATTCGGATTGTTGGGGACAGTGACCGGTATGGTCTCGGTTTTCGACGTCATGGCGATTTCGGGTTCGTCGGACGCACAGGCCATGTCGGCCGGTGTATCCCGGGCCACGATCCCGACCATGGCAGGGATGGTTGCATCCCTGTCCGGGCTGATTTTCGCGACCCAGATCGAGATTCTCGCCAAGCGCCGTGTTGCGCGCCTGGCCGACAAGCTCGAAATTGGTGAAGGAGCTCAGTCATGAGACGTCGAGCCAAGCACACGGACGACCAGGCCGAGGTCAACATGACCCCGATGCTGGATATCGTCTTTATCCTGCTGATCTTCTTCATCGTCACTGCGACCTTCCTCTCGGAAGAGGGGATCGATATGCGGCCGCCAGCGGACACCCCGCCGGAGACCAATGAGCCAGCGGCACCACCCATTCTGGTGCAGGTTGATGGGGATAATAATATCTTCGTCAACCAGGTCCGGACCGATGTGGACCGGGTGCTGTCGGCCGTGAACCGTTTCCGCTCGGAAGAGCCGGGCAGCGCGGTTCTCGTCGATGTCGAGGACGAAGCCGATCACGGGATCATTGTCCAGATCTGGGATGAGATGGGTGCCAATGGCATTCCGGTCTCGCTCCAGCGCAACGAAGAAAACGGTTAGGTCCGGGGAGGTATAATATGGCGCGCCGTGTTAGCCGCGTAAGTACCGGGGGAGAAGAAGTCGAACTGAACATGACGCCGATGCTCGACGTTGTCTTCATTCTGCTGATCTTCTTCATCGTCACCTCCGTCTTCATCAAGGAGCCGGGCGTGTCGGTGATCCGGCCAGATGCCATGACCGAAGAGCGTGAAAACCCGTCCATGCTGGTTGCCGTCACGGCCACCAACGAGGTCTGGGTCAATCGCCGGGCCTATGAAATGGTCGAGCTGCGTGGGGTGATCGAGCAATTATTGCAAGAGAACCCGAAGGGCAGGGCCATGATCCAGGGCGATGAGACGGCCGATATCGGCATCATTCTCGACGTTCAGGATCTGCTCACGGAAATGGGTGTCGACGTCAAGATCTCGACGTTACAAGACTAGGGAGGACTGATTATGGGTAGCATAATTCGCCTCATCGGCGGGATCCCGATTGCCGCCATTGTGACGGTCGGACTCTTTCTGTTGATGACCCGCCTGATCTTCACCGAAGGCGCTCCGCCGGAGACGAATGACGACGAGCTGTCCTTCTCGATCAATGACGAGGTCCAGGACATTGCGGCTCGCCGCCGGGACACGACGATCGAAGACGTGCAGCAGGTCGAACCACCGCCACCGCCTCCACAGATTGACCGTCAGCGGGCTGAACAGCCGACTGAAGGTCTGGCGACGGTGATGGGGGAAATCCCCGACTTTGCCGCACCACAATTGAATAGTGACAGTGTCAGCTTTTCGGTCTCTGACCGGGATGCCCAGCCACTGGTCCGGATCGAACCACAATACCCGATGCGAGCGCTGGAGCGCGGAACAGAGGGGACCTGTAATGTTCGTTTCGACGTGACCGCGAATGGCACGCCGACGAATATCCGGATTATCGCCTGCGACAGTTCATTGTTCGAGCGTGCCGCCGAGCGTGCAGTCGAACGCTGGCGTTACAGCCCGAAAGTGCAGGATGGCGTGCCTGTGGCACGTGTGAATGTGGAAACCCAATTCGAATTCCGCATTTCGCAATAGGAATACGGCGATGGATGAGCGTGGCCCACCACGCTCATCCATTGACGACTGCGGGAGCGGGTGTGCGCCGGAACGGGGCCACCCAGACAGTTTGTGAAAGCCTGTCCAGGGGAGCGGGACTGGTATGAAGGAGCCATCGATGATCCGTTTTAGCGGTTTCGATCTGACTGGGGTAACCCGCAAGCTTGCCATGCTCGCGATCGCCGTGTCGCTGACCGGCGGTGTGTTCGCGCCAGCGGATGCGCAAAGACGCGAGCGCCGTTCGGATGAACAATCCGATCAGAATGCTGCGGACCGGGTCTTCTCGGCGGCGATCGGGGAGATCGTCCAGGAAGCTTTGGCGCAACAGGAGGCGGAACAATATGCCGCGTCGATCACGACCCTGAACCGGGCTCTGGCGAACTCCAGCATCAATCCATATGAGCGTGCGGTTTCGCTGCAATTGCGCGGCCGTGCCTATTACGACACCGATCGGGTCTCCCAGGCGATCCAGGACTGGGAAGGCGCCATCGCGACCGGCGCCATGCTCCCCAGCGAGATCAACAGCTACCGGATCAATATCGGCCAGCTCTACATCACGATTGAGGACTATGCCCGCGGCATCGCTTCGCTTGAGCGTGCGGTGGCCGATGGTGGTACCGAAATCGTCAATGCGCCGCTCGCTCGCATGCTGGCCCAGGCCTATGGCCAGGCCGAGCGCTATCGCGAAGGTCTGACCTGGGCCAATCGCTTCTGGGCGATGATCCCGGCCGGCGACCGCCAACGCGGCGATTACAGCCTGATGCTGTTCTATTACCAGCAACTCGAGATGGTTCCCCAGCAGATGGAAATCGTCCAGGAGATGGTTCAGCGCTGGCCTGCCGAAAAGAGCAATTGGCGGTCCTACGCCTCGCTGCTGGCGCAGGTCGATCGCGAAGAAGACGCGTTCGAAGCCAACAAGATCATGTATATCAATGGCATGTTCACTGAGGGGCGCGAAATCGAGGCGCTCGCCCAGTATTACAGCTATTTCGGATACCCTTATCGCGGTGCCATCATTCTCGAGCGTGAGATGAATGCCGGCGTGGTCGAGCGCAGCCAGCGCAATCTCAATCTGCTGGCGAATATGTGGCGTCAGGCCCGCGAATGGGAACGCGCCATTCCAGTGCTCCGTCAGGTCGCCCAGCTCTCTGGTGACGGCAATGACTATCTGAAACTGGCGGAGGCCCTGTTCCAGGAGCGCCAGCTCTCTGAAGCCGAAACCGCCTTTGAGGACGCCCTCAACCGGGGTGGTCTTGACCGTCCGGGTACGGCCTGGACGCTTCTGGGCAATGTCCGCCTGGAGCTGGATCGCCGGCAGTCGGCGCTCGCAGCTTTCCAGGAAGGCACGCGCTATCCTTACTCGCGCTCCACCGCGAGTGGTTACATCACCTATATCAACAGCGTGATCCGCGCTGAGGCGGATCGTGTCCGCATCCGTGAACGGGTGCGCCGCGATGAGTGTCAGTTCGGCGTTGATGATTTGCTCAACACCGCCCGTCTGCTCGGCACGATGGACGAGAATGGACGCATCATCATCACCGTCCCGCCACGCTGTACCGATCTCTATAATGAGTTCGGCGAGTCGATTGCCCAGCTTGCTGCCGCCGCAGCACCAGCCGAAGAGGCTGGCGAGGGCGATGAAGCGGGTTAAGCCGACCTGACTGTCAGATCGTTCTGGCATCAGTGTGAATTGATCAACGCCCCGGCTTCTGGCCGGGGCGTTTTTTCTGATCGGCAGTTCGAAGCTTCCGCCGCCGCATTTGCCGGCCCATCGCGCGGGCCGGGCCTGCTCGTCCGGGGGGCGTTCGCGGTCTGGCCCAGTCAAACGTCAGCTCCGTCACCCGGCAAATGACCCCGCAATGGTCACAATCTTTCCTGCTTCCGCCGTTGTTTCGCCCTCTCTGCCGATCATGATTTCATCGTGGCGCGGGGCTGTGTTGTGGCTCTGCGTCGCACGCGCTCACCCTGGTCGGCGGTTCCCGCCATCGGGCGAAGGGCGGGTCGAGAGGCAGTGTCTGTCGGGGCCATCCAGAACGCTGTCCAAGGGGAGGTCTGTCCGATGACAGCCAGTTTTCAGTCTCTCAGAATGCCACTGATCATGCCGGTCGCGGCCGTCATCACGGTCGCGCTTTTCCTGTTGATGCGCCAATTGATCGATATCGGGCCGGTTCATCCGGTAGTCGAAGCCGATACACCCGACCTCGTCATCAAGTTCGAGCCCGTCGAAACACCGCCAGACCGGGGGCGCGACCTGATCATCGTCGACCCCGTCGCGCCGCCACCGGCCCCGCCGGCCCTGGAGACTGCATCCAGCGCGGTCGACTCGGTGGTGACCATGGGGGAATACGTCATGCCGACCATCGCCCGGGCCGAGATTAGCGGACCCGGAAGCATCGTGGTGACCGAGCGCGACCCGGCTCCCATCGTCCGCGTGGAGCCATCCTATCCCGCGCGCGCCGCCGAGCGCCGGCTGGAAGGGCAGTGCACTGTCCTGTTCGACATTACCCCCCAGGGCCGGACAGCGAACGTCCGTTCGCTCGATTGCACCAGCTCGCTGTTTGAGCGGGCGTCGGTGAATGCGGTGGCGAACTGGCGGTATAATCCACAGGTCGAGGCCGGCCAGCCGGTCATGTATCGCGGTGCGACCACGCAGCTGGTCTTCCGCCTCGACGAATAAGCGCTTTCCGGCCGTCGCGGATGGCCCCGTCCGGCCGGAACCGGCCCGCTGCGAGCTTGCTTGCAGCGGGCCATTCTGGTGCCTGGCAGGGCCGCAAGCCCGACGTCTGCCCGCTCGCCATCTCTAGGGCCTGATCCAACGCGGCAGGCGCAAAAAAAAGGCCCGGATCGATCGATCCGGGCCTCTTCTGTTCAGTGTCGAAAGCCCCTATTGCCGGGCTTCCGCGGCGATTTCCTCGACTTCACCGTCGGCGAGACCGACCGTCATCAGGGCGAAGGCCCAGTTCATCGCGGTCTCGCGCAGGCTGTCAAACCGGCCCGAGGCGCCGCCATGGCCGGCTCCCATATTCATGCGCAGCAGGGTCAGCCCGTCATCGGTCCGACGGTCCCGCAGGCGCGCGACCCATTTGGTCGGCTCCCAATAGGTAACGCGCGGATCGGTCAGGCCACCGGTCGCGAGGACATGCGGATAGGCCATTTCGCGAACCTGGTCATAGGGGCTGTAGGCGATCATCGTCTGATAATCTTCGGCGCTCTCGATCGGATTGCCCCATTCAGGCCATTCCGGCGGGGTCAGCGGTAATTCGGCGTCTGACATGGTGTTGACGACGTCGACGAAGGGCACCGCCGCGATGGCGCCGGCAAACAGGTCGGGCTGAAGATTGATCGCTGCGCCCACCAGAAGGCCACCCGCAGATCCGCCATAGGCGACGATATTGCCGCGTGAGGTGTAGCCCTGGCTGGCCAGGGCCTCGCCGGCTGCGATGAAGTCGGAGAAGGTGTTCTCCTTATTCTCCAGCTTGCCGTCGAGATACCATTGATAGCCACCCGCCATGCCGCCGCGGATATGGGCGACGGCGTAGACCATGCCGCGATCGACCAATGAGAGCGGTGTGACGCGGAACCCGGACGGGATGGTGATGCCGTAGGAGCCATAGCCATACAGCATCAGTGGCGCAGAACCGTCGATGGGCGTGTCGGCATGGTAGAGGACGGTGACCGGGATCTGGGCCCCGTCCGACGCCGGCGCCATGATGCGGCGGACGACATAATCGGCCGGATCATGCCCGGAAGGCACTTCCTGACGCTTGCGCAGCACACGCTCATGGGTGCGCATGTTGTAATCATAAGTCTCTTCCGGCGTCGACGGGCTTTCATAGGAGAAGCGGATCAGATCGACGGCGTATTCATAACCGGCCGAGACGCCGAGCGAATAGGCTTCCTCGGCGAAATCGATCTGGTGTTCGGCGCCCGTTGCATATTCGCGCACGACGATACGCGGCAGGGCGTTCTCGCGTTCCATGCGCACTTGCCAGTCCTGGAAACCGATCAGGTCGAGGACGAGCACGCCGGGGCGGTGTTCGATCACATCGACCCAGTTCTCGCGGCCCGGATTGTCCAGCGGCGCCGCCATGATCTTGAAATCGACAGCACCGTCCAGATTGGTGCGGAAGTAGAAGCGGTCTGGCGCTTCGGTCAGATAATATTCGACATTCGTCTCACGCGGGGCGATCAGTACCGGCTCGGCACTTGAGTCATTGGCGTCGATCAGGCGGATCTCGTTGGAGGTGTGGCCGCCGGCATTGATGACGACATAATTCTCGCCGTCCGACAGGCCGATCGAGATGAAGAAGCCGGCATCGGGTTCTTCATAGACCAGCTCGCTGACCCCGCCCTCGCGCGGCTGACGGTAGACGCGGCTCGAGCGGCCATTATCGTCGCGCCAGATCCAGTAGAGGGTCTCGCTGTCATTCGTCCACACGAAGTCGCCGGTGGATTCGTCCGTCAGGGTCGAGATGATCGCGCCGGTGGCGATGTCCTTGATCCGGACCTCGTAATATTCGGAGCCGCGGATATCGACGGCATAGGCGAGATAGCGATGGTCGGGGCTGTGCTCGACTTCGCCGAAATCGAGATAATCGAAATCGGCCGCTTCGGCATCGCCATCGATCAGGATTTCCTCGTCGCCATTGGCTTCACCGGTGACCGGATCCACCGGGCGGCGTGAATAGATCGGGTATTGGCCACCTTCGCGGTAGCGGCTGAAATATTCGTAATTGCCGTCACGCTCGGGCACCGAGCTGTCGTCTTCCTTGATGCGGCCGCGGATCTCCTGGAAAATCTGCTCCTGTAGCGCAGCGGTCGGCTCCATCACAGTGTCGATATAGGCGTTTTCGGCATCGAGCAGGGCGCGGATATCGGCGTCGAGCACTTCGGGCTCGCGCATCACCTGCTGCCAGTTCTCATCCTTGATCCACTGATATTCATCGATCCGGGTGAAGCCGAGTTGTTCAATCTCGACAGGACGTTGCTCGGCCATTGGCGCCTCGATCCCGCGGGCGCGGTCAATCAGGGCAGAGGACGGCGTCGCGGTGGTATTATCGGCGGTCATGGTAGTCTCCGGGCTGCAGGCGGCGGCGAGCAGGGCGACGAGCCCCGCACCGATCCGAATCACCCGTTGGCTTGTTGTATGTGATGTCATTATTCCCCCCTGGTTACCCGTTGGTTTAGCGTTAGCCACCGGTTCTGCTACGCATCCGGCTTGAAATCCAGCACGCCGCCATTGGTACAATAGCGCTGGCCGGTCGGTGGCGGGCCGTCAGAAAAGACATGGCCCATATGGGCGCCGCAATTGGCGCAGTGAATCTCGATGCGCGGATAGCGCAGCTTGTAGTCTGTCTTGGTCTCGACCGCGTCCGGAGTGGCCGGTTGCCAGAAGGACGGCCAGCCGGAACCGGACTCGTATTTATGCGCCGCAGCAAAGGCGGCCTCGCCGCAGACGGCGCAATGATAGGTCCCGGGCCGTTTTTCGTCATTGAGCGGGTGGGAGAAGGGCGGCTCGGTGCCTTCGGCGAAGGCGATGGCCTCGGTGGTGGCGTCGAGCGCGTCGCGCAGGCGCGCAATCTCTGCTTCATTCAGCCGGGGCATTGTCGATTTCCTCGCCAGTTGCGGTCACGATGGTATGACCACCGCGTCTGACTGATAATATGGGGGTTGTGAGGCTTATGACCAGCAAGACCAGCGCCAGCCCGCCCATCGGGATCAGCGCGGCAATGTGTGGCCCGGTGGCGCCGACAACAAAACCCATGATGACAGCGCCGGCCGGCATGCCGCCGAACAGGCCAAGCTGATAGACCGACATCACCCGCGCCAGCTTGGCCGGGGGCGCCTGTTCCTGTACCACCGAACGGCTCAGCGAAATGGCGACACCGGCGCCAAGGCCCCAGAAGAAGACCAGCAGATACAGCGTCCACAAAGGCATCGGCAGGGCAAAGGCCCCGAGCGCCAGCACGGTGACGCATTGTGCCAGCACCACGGCGCGGCCCGGCCGCTCGATCTGGCGAAACTTGACCAGGGCGATATTGGCCGCCAGGGCGCCGAGCCAGAAACACACCATCAGGCTGGCAATTTCCTGGAAACCGCCGCCATAGGTCTCGCGGATCAGCAGCGGGATCAGCACCAGGAAACCGCCGCCGACGACGAGAAAGCCGATCGCGACCATGATCGCCGTCATCGGCATCAGCACCGGCGAATGCACCACGGCGCGCCAGCCATCGACCAGATCGGCCAGCGGGTGGGCGGTGGAGCGGCCGCGATTGGACGCCAGGCGCGGCATGAAGGCGGCGGCGACACCGCCCATGATCAGGCCGAAACCCTGCAGCGCAAACAAGGCCGCCGGCCCGGTCCAGGCCGCGAAATAGCCAACCCCCATGCCGGCGATCTGCGAGGCGAATTGCACCGTCGAGGTCAGGACGACGGCGCGTTGCAGGTCGACGCTGCCATGGCGCGTCTGGCCGGTGATGCGCACGACCGGATTGATGGCGCTGTCGCGGGCCGGCATCACGAAACCGCCGGCGACGCCGATCAGCAGGGCAAAGCCCACCATCGCCCAATAGGACAGCCGGTCGGTGAAGAGCAGGCCGGCCAGGGCCAGCGCGCTCAGTCCGGCAAAGATATAGAAGTAGAACAGGATGCCGCGCCGGTCGCGGCGTTCGGCCAGGACGCCGGCCAGTGGCAGCAGCAACATCATCGGTGCCGTCAGGGCCGCCTGGGCAATGCCCAGCCTTTCCGGGCTTTCGCCGAGGGTGAAGGTGATGACGCCGGGAAACAGGGTGGTTTGCAGTCCGAAGCTGAAGAACCAGCAGGCCACCAATGCCAGATAGGCTCCGAAGGGCGGAAGCCGGAGCTTCCGGTTGCGGGCGAGGGTGTCGAACAGGGGCAAGGGTACAGCTTCAATCAAGTTGCAACGGCGATCACGATTATATCACTGTTATGGTGCGTGAATGTGACTGGCATCATGGACTGTCTAGCAACATGCTGGCTTGAAGCAAGTTTTCTCGAACCACTCCCGGGCGATATGACCCAACTCTTCCGCACTGTCTGGAGCGAATGACATGAAATATCTTCCCGCCATCCTCGGTATCCTTGTCGCCGCCTTCCTGCTTTTCATGGGGGTGCAGAAATTCGGCGCCGCCAACCCGGTCTTCGCCTATATCGCGGCGAATTCGGGCATTGAATTATTCGAGCCGGTGATCCGCCTCGTCGTCGGTGTCAGCGAAATCGCCGCCGCCGCACTCATCCTGCTCGCCACCTTCACCGGCCGCCTGCGCGGCCTCGGTGCCCTGATCTCCGCCGGGGCCACCGGCGGCGCCCTCGTCTTCCACCTCTCCCCCTGGCTCGGCATCAACGCCCCCGTCGCCTTCGCGCCCGGCGGCGGCTATGAGTTCAGCCCGATGCTGTTCATGATGGCGGTGCCCTTCTTCGCACTGTCGCTGGTGCTGGCCTGGCTGGACCGGGACGCGTTGCTGAAGATGGTGGGGCGGTGAGGGGCGGCTGCGATTAGCGTGGCACACGGGACATGATCCCGTTTCTCTGAAACGGGTGCGTGTCCCGACTTGGGTGATGCACCAACACCGGCACTCGCGCTCGCAGCAAGTCGGGACACGCACCGGCTGGACGCCGGAGCATGTCCCGCCGCCCCTCAAGCGCCATCAATCGCCCAAATGGTGACCCCTAAATGGTGACAGGCACTCATCTCCTCCGATGCTATGAATGCGAATCCGGCTCTAGATGGGACCGATGGTCAGCAGAGGGCATGTCGATGACTGGACTCGTTATTCGACTAACAGGCGCTTTCGTATTGGCCATGGTTCTCACAGCGTGCGTGGGTTCGAATGATGCGCAGAGGATGGGCCAAAACAATGAGGTGATCGAGACTTACCAAGATTTTGTGGAATGGGGCGTCGACGTAGAGAATGGTGCTCAGGTTTGGCTGTCAAATGTGACGGTTCGGTTGTGGCCGGGCGAGTATTTGTTGGTATTCCAGGGGTCTGGGTCGAGCTACGGGCGTTGCCTCAATGTCCCGTTGACCGATCAACAGGTTCAGGACGTTCGTCAGGCACGTTGGTCCGTGAATGAGGATGCACTCGATGTCCTGGTTGAGGTTTCCGGGCAAGCCGTTGTGCCGGGGTTATGTTCGGGCGACGCGCAGGCAAGCGTTCCTGCGGTGTCCATTCTGCGACTAGGAAAAAGCCATTAGCGGTGGGTTGCAGTCGTTGGAAAAAATGGGCGGGAAAAAGCGGGGATACACACCATTTTGGTGCTTCTAAACAGCTGAATTAACGGGCATATCATCAAATTTAACGGTGAGTGTCCCAGTTTTTTCCCGGGCGATCAACATCGCTATGAATTCCGTGAGGACGATTAATGAAACTTGGTTACACTGCATCAGTCTACAAAAACGGGACGAAGACGACCTTACGAATCGAAGAGTGGCCCGAGGGATTCTATGTGTTCTTCCTTCGGGGTGACGAGACCGTCTCCTACCGCGATGAATTGCAAGACACCCTAGATATAGCAATGCTTGTTGGCGAAGAGGATTTCGGCATCGAGAAATCGCAATGGGTGCTCGAAGAATGGCCGCATTGTTTGCGTTGATGAATAAATGGTGACAGGCACCCATTTCTTCAAGCCAAGTATCAATAATACCGACTTACAAGAATAAACGGGGACACACGCCATTTTCCAGCACCCAAATTCTTGAAAGGCGCGATCTCCTTCAAAACGCGTCCGCGCCGGGCAGAGCGAGCCCTGAAACCCTTGCCAAGCAGGGCGCCAGACTGGACTTGTCTCGTCAAGGGCGCGAAGCGCCGCTGCGCGGTCAGGACCCTTGACGAGACAAGTCCAGTCTGGCCGGATGCAGGCATGGTTTTCACGGCGGGGCCTGGCCGCTCGGGCCGGTTTGCTGGACTGGATTCTCGCGGCACGAAATGATGAGTGTCCCCGCTTTTTTTCCGTAGAGCAGGTCCAGATTGACATGCCTGTCCCAGGCATTGGCGTCATTGGAGGTCGCACGCGTGGCGATCTGACCGGCCGGATTAATGGGTGCCTGTCACCATCCATTTCTGTCAGGACCGTTGCGCCGCCCGGTTGAATCCAAGCTGTCACCACTAATATTTGCCGCCTGTCCCAAATTTTTCCGAATTCTCAGTTCGCGAAACACGCAATCCCTCCGCCAGTCACCTGTTCTATATTTTCCAACCGAGCATTGGCCAAAAAGTCTCCAGTCACGATTACGAAATTCATTCCAACCATTTGTAACATGCACTGGCGCATATCCGCATCTTCCAAGTCGATTTCAATAACCCAGTGATGTCCATCTATCTCGTCTGACAAGAAAAATGCGCCGCCATCGTACGTCAACACACCTGCCGCCAATACAGATCGACCCGCAAAGTCGTGAAAACGGCGGTAATTCTGCAGTTGCTCAAGACTTACAGGGTAAGGGTCGTTATTTTTGAAAGACAATAAAAATATCCCAGACAAGAATGTAACGACACAGCCAATCAAAACAAATGAAATCCTATTCATTACAGGCATCTCCGTATACCTGGTGCAATATCCCGTCATCGTCCACAAATAAATGGTGACAGGCACCCATTGTGGAGGGCCAAGCATCAATAATATCAATCGAATTCCCCATCCCGCCCGGCCCGCACCGGCAGAGCGATCCCTGAAACCCTTGCCAAGCAGGGCGCCAGGCTGGACTTATCGAGTCAAGGGCGCGAAGCGCCGCTGCGCGGTCAGGACCCTTGACTCGATAAGTCCAGCCTGGCCGGATCCCGGCATGGTTTTCAGGGCGGGCTCTGGCCCCGCGCTGGCCTGATCCGCACGCCGCTCTGCCCCCATCCATCCCGACGAGGATGGCCGGGCGGTCAGAATTGGTGCCTGTCACCATTTATTCGGATAGCCGGGAAGTACGATGCGCGCCTGGCGAGCCATAGCCGTCAGACTAGCATGCGCCCCTCAAATTACAACCCTTGCGGGTATTATTAGGGATAAATTGCGTGTGTCCCCAGTTTTTCAAATTTTTGCGTCACAGATAAGTCGAAACCCCAACCAGACATGATCCAAGGTGCCTTTTGCGAGTGCGCCCCTCGATGAAAGGCGCGAAAGTCTAGCGGGTGAGACAAAACTACCACCACGTACGACAAAATACTCGCAATCGGTTGACGCTACAGAGCGCGCCTCCGAACCTGGCCCGGTCGAGCAAGAACTTGTGAGCTCACTTGCGTTCCCGTGAATATCGTACAAGCCCCACGCATTCGGAGAATATGACCCGACGGACCGGAGCCAATTGCGGTAATCCCTCGCGTCGGCAGCAGGATCGGGTCGGCAACGCTCGCCGGGGACTTCAGGATAGCAAGTTGCCAAATCGTCAAAGTTGGCGTCACGATAGGTCGAGGCTGGCCCGAAATGGAATTCGTCGGTCGAACCGGCTCTAGCCATGTATTCCCACTCGAATTCAGTCGGCAGGCGGCAATTCAATCCGGTCCGGGCAGACAACCACCCGATATAGAGCTGGATCTCACCCATCGTGAGCATTGTGATTGGCACACGTTCATCGGGTGTGAAGAAGCGGTCCCAAAATCTGATACGCAGGCCAACTCGTGACTCCGGACAAACACCCGCGTCCCGACACGCACGCCAATCTGAGTGCGTAATTTCATAGCGTGAGGCATAGAACGGTGCTGAGATAGAGTAGCTCTGTCTGGAGAGTATCGAGCCATCAGAGTCGTCGGGACCGGGCTCGGAACCCAACATCATCTCGCCAGCGGGAATCTCGACAAACGAGGGGCAATCGGTGCACGCAAGCGCGCTGCTGTCACTGCCCGAACAGGCGGTCAGACCCAGCATAACGATGTTCAAAAAAATGAGACTTTCCCAATACCGCATTCCATCCCCCAATCTCCACCCCACCCTAAACGCACTTCCCGCCCGCACAACCAAAAATCTCCAGTTGCACACATTTTTTCAACCCGCTGAAATCGCATCCGGTTTCCCCAAAAAAACCAGCCGCGCCAAACGCCACGCCCCCTTACCGCTCCCGCAAAAAAACGGGGACACACGCCATTTTCCAGCACCGAAATTCTTGAGAGCCGCGATCTCCTTCAAAACGCGTCCGCGCCGGGTAGAGCCATCCCTGAAACCCTTGCCAAGCAGGGCGCCAGACTGGACGTGTCTCGTCAAGGGCGCGGGAGCGCCGCTGCGCGGTCAGGACCCTTGACGAGACAAGTCCAGTCTGGCCGGATGCAGGCATGGTTTTCAAGGCGGGGCCTGGCCGCTCGGGCCGGTTTGCTGGACGGGATTCTCGCGGCACGAAGTGGTGAGTGTCCCCGTTTTTTCGCGGACGAAGAATAGGTAAGGAGCGAGGTATGGATTCCAAACGTCAATATGGTTGGATGCTCCTCATCCTGGGCTTGGGTGCCTGACTAACCGGGCGCGAGGCTTCCATTGTTGATTCCTGGCGGGGCCTTGAGCGCTCGGGCGGACTTTCTGAGCAAGTCTTTCCTTTCAACCGATGACGGGCATGTTGCCGCCCCCACTCCCACCCTCCTCAAGCGCCATCAATCGCCTGCGCCAGATGATCCGTCAGCGCGCGGACGCGGCGGGGCTGGGTGCGGCCGGGGGGGAGGAGGAGCTGGACCGGGCTGGGGGGCGGGGCGTAGTCGGGGAGGAGTTCGACGAGGCGGCCGGCCTGGAGGTCGGGGGCGATATCGAGTTCGGATTTCAGCGCGATGCCATGGCCCTCGAGGGCCCATTGATGCACCAGGGCGCCGTCATTGGCGACCCGATCGCCGCGCACGGTGACGATCTGCTTCACCCCGTTGGCGCTGAGCCGCCAGAGATTGTCGAGATTGCCGCCGAAGCGCATCAGCAGACAATTATGGCTCTTCAGATCGACCGGTTTCTTCGGCGCGCCATGGGCCTGGATATAGGCTGGCGCGGCGCAGATCACCCGTCGCCGGGCCTTGAGCTGCCGGCTGCGCAGCGTGCTGTCGATGATCTCGCCGAAGCGTACGGCGATATCAATGCCCTGGCCGACAATGTCGATATAGCTGTCGCTCAGCAGGAGCTCGACCGTGATGCCGGGATGTTTGGCCAGGAAGCTCGAGACCGCGTCCGAGACGAGATTGCGGCCCAGATCACTGGGCGCGCTGAGGCGGATCGGGCCCGAGAGGTTTTGCGCCCCAAAGCGGATCCGGCTGTCGAGATCCTCGACCTCGCCCAGCACCCGCTTGGCGCCCTCGATCAGGGTGCGGCCTTCTTCGGTCAGGCTGATCGCCCGGGTCGTGCGGTTGAGCAGGACGACGCCGTAATGCGCTTCGAGCGCCGCGAGCCGTTCCGACACGGTGGTCGGCGACAGCCCGGCCTCGCGGCCGGCGGCGGTCAGGCTGCCCTTTTCGACGATGAGCAGGAATAGGGCGATATTGTCGAGCATTATACGGATTATCCGGATTGTTATTTCCGTTTTAGGTCGTTTATCCGAAGTTTGCGAGGGGTTATCTCATCCTCACAAACCAAAAGGAGCGAGCGCCATGACCCGCCCCCCGGACCCAAGGACACACGCCATGAAAGCCGTCGGCTACAAGAAATCCCTCCCGATCGAAGATGCGCAATCCCTGATCGACCTGCAGATCGAACGCCCGGCAGCGAGCGGCCATGACCTTCTGGTCAAGGTTGCTGCCGTCTCCGTCAATCCTGTTGACGTCAAAATTCGCGCCGCCCGGGCGCCTGCCGGTGATGCGCCGGAAATCCTTGGCTGGGACGCCGTCGGCGAAGTCGTCGAGGCGGGTGACCAGGTCAGCGGTTTCAAGCCGGGCGACCAGGTCTGGTATGCCGGTGCGATCAACCGGCCCGGCACCAATGCCGAATATCATCTCGTTGATGCCCGCATTGTCGGCCGCGCCCCGGTCTCGGCGAGCCATGCCGAAGCGGCGGCCCTGCCACTGACCGCGCTGACGGCGCATGAAATGCTGTTCGACCGCTTGCGCGTCAATGATGCGGTGCCCGGCGCGGCAAAGGCGATTGTCATCATTGGCGGCGCCGGCGGTGTCGGCTCGATCGCGATCCAGCTCTTGCGCGCCCTGACGGACCTCACCGTCATCGCCACCGCCTCACGGGCGGAGACGCAAGCCTGGGTCAAATCGCTGGGCGCCCATCACGCCATCGACCATTCCCAGCCTTTGGCCGCCCAGATCGAGGCCCTCGGGATTGGTGCGCCGTCCTTCGTCTTCTCGACCAATTATTCCGACAGCTATGTCTCGCAAATCTCCGAATTTATCGCGCCGCAGGGCCGTTTCGGCCTGATCGATGATCCCGAGCATTTCGACATCAGACCCTTCAAGGCCAAGGCAATCTCGATCCATTGGGAGTTGATGTTCACCCGCTCCCTTTTCACCACGCCCGATATCGCGCGCCAGGGCGAGATCCTGACCGAGGTCGCGGCCCTGCTCGATGCCGGCAAGATCAAATCCACCGCCACGCAGACGCTCGGCCTGGTCAATGCCGAAAATCTCAAGCGCGCCCATGCAATCCTGGAAAGCGGCAAGGCCAAGGGCAAGCTGGTGCTTGAAGGGTTTTAGAGGCGGGGGCTGGAAACTTCGCTGACCACAGCCAGCCGGCGCCTTTTTAGCGCCGGCTGGCGGGTCATGTTTGCCGCGATCAGTCTGCGGCGATCAGCTTCATCTTGACGGCGAAGCCAGCCAGGGCCGCACCGATCAGGGGCGCGACGATGAAGAGCCAGAGCTGGCCTATGGCGGCGCCGCCGGCGAGCAGGGCCGGTCCGATCGAGCGGGCCGGATTAACCGAAACACCGGTCACCTGGATGCCGGTGATGTGGATCACGGCCAGGGTCAGGCCGATCGCGAGCCCGGCGAGGGCGGCATCGCCACCCGGTCCGGTAACGCCGAGAATGACGACGACGAAGAGGAAGGTCATCACGATCTCGAACACGAGGGCGGCGACCATGGAATATTCCCCGAGATAACCCGGTCCCCAGCCATTCTGCCCGAGATTGCCGGCAAAACCGCCCGCGCTATTGGACAGCAGGAACATCAGCAGGGCCGCAGCCGCAATGGCACCAAATGTTTGCGCGACCCAATAGCCGAGCATGTCCTTCATCTCCATCCGCCCGGCGAGAAAGACACCGAAACTGACGGCCGGATTGACGTGGCAACCGGAAATCGGGCCGATGCCATAGGCCATGGCGACGATGGCGAGGCCGAAGGCGAGGGCGATGCCCAACTGGCCAATTTCTGCACCGGCCAGCACGGCGGCACCGCAACCGAACAGCACGAGTGCGAATGTGCCGATGAATTCGGCAATCAATTTTTTCATGAGTGTCTCCCCAGACAAGTCGCCGGATGGCGAAGCGGGGAGGTTAGTGCAGGCGGTTGCGCGTTGAAAGCGCGAATAAAATGGCGGGCGGGGTATCCATCAGCGAGGGCGGGCGCGCCGCTGGATACCCCGCCCGTCCGGGCGCGTTCACGATGCCTGCGCCGCCGCGACGGCCGCATCCGGGGCGCTGACGGCCTCGCCGGGCTGGGTGACGCTCTTCACGGTGAGGCGGCGTACGCGCCCGTCCCGTGCGGTCCAGTCAATCGTCTGCCCTGCGGACAGGCCGATCAGGGCGGCCCCGATCGGGGTGAGGATCGAGATCTTGTTGGCGGCAATATCCGCTTCGCCCGGGAAGACCAGGGTGACGGTCTTGTCCTCGCCCAGCTCGCTGGTGAAGCACAGGGTCGAGCCCATGCGCACGGTTTTCGCGGCGAGCTTGTTGTCGGCGACGACGCGAGCCCGATCGAGCTCGACGAGCAGCGGCTCGGCAACATTGGCGGCGGTGTCGGGCAGGGATTCGGCCAGTCTCCACAAGCGTTCATGATCGGAACGGGTCAAGGTGATGGCAGGCTTGAGTTTACGTTTTGTGGCGGGAGCCATTGGCTGACCTCCTCTTGAGCATCAGGGCCGCACGCGCGCCTTGGGCGTCGCTACGGTCGGATAATTGTTTTGTGGAAGATGTGCCGCGTATCGGGCCGGGTCATCGGCAATGCTTGAAGCGCATTGCGAAACGCCAGCCTATACCCCTCGACCGGGGCGCGACGCGACCGGGCCGAGGGTCAGATGCCCGCGATCGGACACGCCCTGTAAGAAGTTGGAAGCCGGTGTTTGGTCATGTTCATGGTTGTGAAGGTCTGCCTTCGCACCTGCAATGTCAAGCTGGCCAGCGCCTGCCAGAGCACTATTCATTAACACGACCGGGCCATGGTGGAGCCGGACACGAGATGGAATGGACCGGTCGGGATGGCAAATGCCGAACCCTTTGAGCTGATCGATGAAGCGCCGCGGCGCGCGCGCAATGTGCTGGCGCGCCGGCTGACCGATATTGTCGGTCTGCCATCGAGCCGCCTGACGCCCCGCGAACGCTGGATCGTGGCTGATCTCCTGTATGATATCCTCCGAGCCAGCGATGTGCCCGTACGGCAGCGTTGCGCACGCCGACTGGCCGGTTTGCTCGAGGCGCCGGGCCGACTCCTGCGCGTTCTCGCCTGCGACCGGTATGAAATTGCCCAGCCAATCCTCGAGGAATCCCGGGCGCTGACCGATTTCGATCTGCTCGAGATCGTCCAGTCCGGAAGTCTGCAGCATCGCATGGCGATCGCACGGCGCGAGAATATCAGCGAGATCATTTCAGCAGCCCTGGTCGCTGCCGGCGAGGCTCCGGTGGTCGAATGTGTGCTGAAGAACCAGACTACCGCCCTGGCCGCGCCGACCCTGGATCGCCTGGTCGGGGCGGCGCAGGACGAGATGCGCTATGCGCGCCTGTTGATCCGGCGTCCCGAATTGCGGCCGTCCCAGGCTTTCCGCCTGTTCTGGGATTGCGAGCATCCAGAGCGCGTCCAGATTCTCGAACGTTTTGCGGTCGACCGCACCATCCTGATCGATTCAACCGAAGACATCTTTCCGATGGTCTCTGCGGAAGACGGGGATGACCCGCTGGTCACGCGCGTCCTGCGCTATATTGACCGGCGTCAACGCAATCGCGAGGCCGCCGAGCTGAGCCCCTATGGTTCGCTCGAAGGGGCGATCGATGCGTTTGCCGCCGAGGGCGGGCAAGCGGTGATCGTCGAGGAAATCGCCACCCTCGCGGCCATTCACAAGCGGCTGCTCTTGCGGATGATGGATGATATGGCGGGCGAACCGCTGGCCATCCTGTGTAAGGCGACGGGGCTGAAATGGCCCAGTTTTCACGGTTTGTGGACTGGCCTTGGCCGCCATGTCCAGGATGAATCGGTCGAGCTGGCGCGCAAGGTTCATGACAGCCTGTCGGTGGAGAAGGCCCAGACTGTCCTGCGCTACTGGAACCTCTCGGTCGAGGATGGCGACAAGCGCTGAGGCGCGTTGCGCAAGCCTTGCAAGTCCCACCCGATATTTCGCGTCACAGGCGAAATCCCGCCGTCGTCTTCGCGCATGGGCGATGATCTGCGATTGCCGCCCGGCTTGTCTGGCCAAGGCCGGAATCTCGGGTTAAAACCCGGGGCTAAGGCAAATGCGTGCGGGGAGTTTTCATGACCTATAGCGTCGGTTTGACGGCCGTACTTGTCCTGCTCTGGCTGACGCTTTCGGGTCAGTACACGCTGTCGGGCGATTATCCTCTGGTCATCGGTTTTGGCGTGTTGAGCGTGGTGGCAACGGTCGCGTTGACTGCGCGGATGCGGATCCTTGATCGCGAGACCGTTCCGATCCTGCCGGCCTTGCCGCTTGCGATGTACTGGATCTGGCTGGGCCGCGAAATCCTGGCGGCCAATCTGGCGGTTGTGAAGCTGGTGATGAAGCCGGAAATCGACGTCGAGCCGCGACTGGTCCGCGTTCCAGCCGAGCAACGCTCCGGGCTGGGTCACGCCGTTTTCGCCAATTCCATCACCCTGACCCCCGGCACCGTGACGATTGATGTCGAGGAAGACGGGTTCCTGATTCACGCCCTCGATACCAGCTTCACCGATCCGGCCGGTTTCGCCGAGATGGGCGCGCGTTCGGATCTGGCATCCGATGGCAAACGGAAGGTGCTCTGATGGACATGTTCAATTTCATCATGGCGCTGGGCATGGCCTGCGCCATGGCGATTATGCTGGCGCGCCTGTTTGCCGGGCCGACGCTGTATGACCGCGTCCTGGCGGCCAATTCCTTCGGCACCAAAACCATCCTTTTCCTGCTTGTGTTCAGTGCCTTGTCCGGGCGCCAGGATGCGATCGACATCGCCATGCTCTATGCCCTGATCAATTTCGTCGCGACCATCGCGATCCTCAAATTCTTCCGCTATCGCTCGCTGGAGATCTCCCTGGCCCAGATGTCCCTGAGACGGGCCGTCGACGGGGAGGACGAGGCATGAGCGGCGCCGAGATCTGGCATCATCTGTTATTTGCTATCAGTGTCGCGTCGATGTCGGCAGGCCTGGTTTTCGTTCTGGCCGGCGCGATCGGCGTTATCCGTCTGCCCGATTTCTATACGCGCATGCATGCAGCGGGTGTCACCGACACGCTCGGTGCCGAACTGGTCATCCTCGGTCTGATCCTGCAGGCGGGAGACTGGCAGACCATGGCCAAGCTCGCCCTCGTCGGCCTTCTGCTCTTCCTGACCAGTCCGACCGCGACCCATGCCGTCGCCAATGCCGCCCATCGGGCCGGCCACAAGCCGGACCTGGCGCACTTCAAGCCGTCGCATCCGCGCGATCTGGCCGATGAGGAGGGCAAGGCATGACCGATCTGACCCAATATCTCGACTATGCCCTGATCGGCATGCTCCTGGCGGTTGCCTTCGCCATTGTCCGCCTGCGCAATCTGTTCGCGGTCGTGATGCTGATGGGCGTCTACAGCCTGCTTTGCGCGGCCTGGTTTGTCTCGCTCGATGCGGTTGATGTCGCCTTCACAGAGGCCGCCGTTGGCGCCGGGATTTCTACCGTATTGCTGCTGGCGGCGATGCTGCTGACGGCGCGTGAAGCCGAACCCAGCAAGCCGCAGCGCCATTGGGCCGCACTGGCTGTGGTCGTCGCAGCAGGGGCCGCGCTGCTCTACGCCGTGCCCGATATGCCGGTCTATGGCGACGCGGAGTCAGTTGCCAATGCCTATGTCGGCCGCGACTATCTCGAGCAGACACCCCATGACATCGCAGTCCCGAATATCGTGACGGCGGTGCTGTCCAGCTATCGCGGCTTCGATACGCTCGGCGAGACTGTCGTGATCTTCACGGCCGGACTCGGTGTGATCCTTCTGCTCGGCTTTGGTGGCCGCAAGCGTGAACCGAAGGGCAAGCCTGCGGCCAAGGCGGCTCCCGCTGCCCGGGCACCCAAGGCTGGCAAGCCGGCCAAGCCGGTCAAAGAGGAGGGCGCATCATGAGCCCGCACCTGATCCTCCGCGTTGTTTCCAAACTCCTGATTCCGATCATCGTGGTGTTTGGTTTTTACGTGCAATTCCACGGTGATTTCGGTCCGGGTGGCGGCTTCCAGGCTGGCGTGATCGTTGCCGTTGGTGTCATCCTCTACGCGTTGATCTTCGGGATGGAAGAGGCGCGCCGCGCCGTCCCCCCGGCGGCCGTGCGTTATCTGATGGCCGCCGGCGTTCTGCTGTTCGCCGGCGTCGGGGTTGCGACCCTGCTGATGAATGGTGCCGGCGAGCCGGTCAATTTTCTCGATTACGACGCCTTGCACCCTGATCAGAGCCATCATACCGGACAGCATTACGGCATTCTGCTGATCGAGCTTGGCGTCCTGTTCACGGTCTCATCGGTGATGCTGGCGATTTTCTACGCCTTCGCCGGACGGATCCCGGACCTGCCGGACGAGGACTGGTAAAATGCTTGATATCCTCCTGGAACGTTTCAACTATATCCCGATCATCATCCTGATGATGACGGGGCTTTATGTCGTGTTCGCAACCGGCAATCTGGTCAAACGTCTGGTCGGGCTTTCCCTGTTCCAGACCTCGGTCTTCCTGCTCTACATCACGCTTGCGAAAGTGTTTGGTGGCCAGCCGCCGATCATCGCTGACGCGCATGGCGACGATCATGGCGCTGCGGCCGCCGGTCATGGTGCGGCCGAGGCGGTGCTTTATTCCAACCCGCTGCCACATGTGCTGATCCTCACCGCGATCGTCGTCGGCGTCGCAACCCTCGCCGTCGGGCTCGCCCTGGTGGTGCGAATTCGCGAGGCCTATGGCTCCATCGAGGACGAAGCGCTGAACGCGGCGGACTATTCGCGTGATACGGGAGCGGCTGGGTAATGGATATTCTGGCTCATCTCCTGCCTGCGGGAATTGCCGCGCATGCACCAGTTCTGCTGGTTGTCATACCGCTGATTTTGGCGCCGATTGCCGCGCTGATGCCGAGCGGGCGGATAGCCTGGGCGATTTCCCTTCTCGCCGCCTTCCTGGTCGCGATTCTCGCGCTGGTCCTGCTTGGCGAAGTCTCTCAGGCTGGCAGCGTCAGCTATCATCTCGGTGGCTGGGCTCCGCCGCTCGGCATTGAATACCGCGTCGATGCCCTCAATGTTCCCATCCTGCTTCTGGTCGGCTTTGTCGGCCTGCTCTGCACGATCTACGCCCTGCCCAGCGTGGCCGACGAGATCGAGCCCGGCAAACAGCCGATGTTCTATTCCGCCTTCCTGGTTTGTTTTACGGGTCTGTTGGGCGTCACGATCACCGGCGATGCCTTCAATGTCTTCGTGTTCCTGGAAGTCTCGTCGCTCTCGACCTATGCGCTTGTCGCGATGGGCGGCGGCAAGGATCGCCGGGCGCTGACGGCTTCGTATAATTACCTCATCCTCGGCACGATCGGCGCGACCTTCTTCGTGATCGGCGTCGGTTTCCTCTACATGGCGACCGGCACGCTCAACATGGTCGATATCGCGCGCGTGCTGGCGGAGGATGGCCATAGCCGCGTCACCGAAGCGGCCTTTGCCTTCATTGTCGTCGGCCTCGGGCTGAAAGCGGCGATGTTCCCGCTGCATGTCTGGCTGCCGAATGCCTATGCCTTCGCGCCGAACTTCGTCACCGCCTTCCTCGCCTCGACCGCGACGAAAGTGGCCTTTTACGTTCTGATCCGCTTCCTGTTCTCGATTTTCCATCCGGAAGTCACCTTCGTGGCGGCCTCCTTCACCTGGATATTCGCGGTGCTTGGCACGGTCGGCATGATCGTGGCCTCGGCACAGGCGATCTTCCAGACCGATCCGCGGCGCGTGCTGGCTTATTCCTCGGTCGCCCAGGTCGGCTATATGATGCTCGGCCTCGGCATGGGCACGAAGGCGGGCCTGTCGGCCGGTATGCTGCATCTGATGAACCATGCAATGATGAAGGGCGCGCTCTTCATGGCGCTTGGCGCCTTCGCCCTCAAATTCGGCGTTCGCAGCATCGCCAGCCTCAACGGGCTTGGGCGCACGATGCCGGTTTCCGCCAGTGCCTTCACGATTTCCGGTCTGTCGCTGGTCGGCGTGCCGTTGACGGTCGGCTTCACCTCGAAATGGTATCTCATCCTCGCCGCGCTCGACCGCGACTGGTGGTGGGCGGTTGCGGCGTTGATCGCCTCATCGCTGCTGGCACTGGTCTATGTCGGCCGGATGTTGATGGCGATCTGGATGGAAGAGCCGCCAAGCCACCAGGGCAAGGCTATTGCGGCCAGCACCGCGCCCTGGGCGGTTGTGGTTCCAATGTCGATCCTGGCCCTGGCCAATGTGTATTTCTTCTTCAATGCGGATCCGCTGGTCCATCTGGCGAATGCCGCAGCCGAAGCCGTAATGGGAGGGCGCTAGATCATGTGGACTCCCGAACTCGCCCTGGCCCTGGCCCTGGCCATTCCCGCCCTTGGCGGCGTCATGGTGGCGCTGCTGGGCAATCGCCCCAATTGGCGCGAGGGTGCGACCCTGGTCTCCGGCGTCCTGCTGGCCCTCAATATCGCCTATCTCGTCGAGATTGCGCCCAGCCAGCCGACTCTGATCCTGGCATCGATAGCGCCCGGGCTGGAGCTGGCCTTCAAGCTCGAGCCGCTCGGTGCCCTGTTCGCCGCGGTGGCGAGCGGGCTGTGGCTGGTCAATTCGCTGTATTCAATCGGCTATATGCGCGGCAATAACGAGAAGAACCAGACGCGTTTCTATGTCTGTTTCTGTATCGCCATCGCTGGCGCGATGGGCGTCGCATTGTCGGGCAATCTGTTGACGATGTTCGTCTTCTACGAAGTGCTCACCCTGTCGACCTATCCGCTGGTGACCCATAAGGGCGATGCCGCAGCGCGGCGCGGCGGCCGCATCTATCTGACCATTCTGCTCGGCACCTCGATCGGCCTGCTCCTGCCTGCCATCATCGCGACGCAATTCCTGGCCGGTTCGACCAATTTCGTTGCCGGTGGCCTGCTCGCGCTGAACGATGTCACGCCGATGATTGCCGGCATCCTGCTGGTCATGTTTGCCTTCGGGATCGGCAAGGCGGCGCTGATGCCGGTCCATGCCTGGTTGCCCAATGCCATGGTGGCGCCGACGCCGGTTTCCGCTTTCCTGCACGCGGTTGCCGTCGTGAAGGCCGGCGTCTTCGCGATGCTCAAGGTGGGCACCTATATCTTCGGCCCTGCACTGATCGCGGCCACCCCGACCTCCCAGCCGCTGGCCTGGATCGCGGCCGGCTCGATCGTTCTTGCCTCGCTGATTGCCCTGACCAAGGATAATCTCAAGGCACGGCTGGCCTATTCGACCATCAGCCAGCTCTCCTATGTCACCCTGGCGGTGATGCTGGGCTCTCCCCTGGCCATGCTGGGCGGTGCCTTGCAGATCGTCATGCATGCCTGGGCCAAGATCACGCTCTTCATGAGCGCCGGTGCGATCTATACGGCGACCAAGAAGACCAATATCTCGCAAATGCGCGGCCTTGGCCGGCATATGCCGTGGTTGTTCGGTGCCTATACCGTGGGGGCCCTGTCGATTATCGGCCTGCCGCCACTGGCCGGGATGTGGCCCAAACTCTTCCTGATGCAGGGCACTTTCGAGGCGGGCCAGGTCGTTCTCGCAACGGCGCTGATCGCCTCCTCCCTGCTCAATATCGCCTATCTCCTGCCGCTTTCGGCGCGGGCTTATTTCGAGCCGCCTGAAGAGGCCAAGCTGAAGAAACCGGCACCCATGCTGGTGATCCTGCCGCCAGTGATCACGGCTGCCGGCGTCATCATCCTGTTCTTCCTGATCGGCCCGCTGCGGGATTACCTCCTGCCCGTGTTTGAGCCGGTCGCGATTGTCGAGACAGTGCTATGAGCCAGAAGCCCGCCAAAAAAGATGATCTGGTCCATCCGATCGCACGGCCTTTCCTCTGGCTTGAGTCCAAATGGCTCGCGTCCAGCGTTGTCTGGGTGCTGGGTCTTGTGGTGGTCGCGCTGGGCGCGGTGGATTTCTTCCACCCGCGCCATGAATATCTCGACTTCGCCCAGACCCCCGGCTTCTACGTGCTGGCTGGCTTTATCAGCTTTGTGGCCGCGGTCATGGGAGGCTGGTTCGTGATCCGCCAATTCCTGGGCCGCGCCGAAAACTACTGGGACGGGGAGGCTGGCGATGAGTGAGTTGTTCGCCAATATCTCGCCAGCCCTGCCGATCATTATCGCCGGGCTGATTGCAGCGGTTGTCCCGAATAATACTGTGCGCAAGGGCCTGGCCCTGTTCGCGCCGGTCTTGGCCGGGCTGTGCTGGTTCAATCTGGAAATCGGAACCTATGGTGTCATCGAGTTCGGTGGTTTCACCCTTGAAACCCTGCGCTATGACGAGATCAGCCGCATCTGGAGCCTGATCTTCATCATCGCCGCCTTTCTCAACGGGCTCTACGGCCTGCATGAGAAGGACCGTGTGACCGATGCCGCCGGGCTGATCTATGCCGGTGGCGCACTCGGCGCGGTGTTTGCCGGCGATCTGATGACGCTCTTCCTGTTCTGGGAAGTGACGGCAATCTCCTCGGTCTTCCTGATCTGGAGCGCCCGCAACCGGGCTGCCACCAAGGCGGGGCTGCGCTATCTGGCGATCCATGTCCTGTCCGGCGTCCTGCTGCTGACCGGTGCAGTGATCCATGCCGGCGAGACCGGAAGCTGGGCCTTCGATAATATTGGCCTGGACACGCCGGGCGGTTTCCTGATCTTCATCGCCTTTGGCATCAAGTGCGCCTTCCCCTTCCTGCACAACTGGCTGCAGGACGCCTATCCCAAGGCGACGGTGGTGGGCACGGTCATTCTTTCTGCCTTTACCACCAAGATGGCGGTTTACGCCCTGGCGCGTGGTTTCGCGGGCGAAGACAGCCTGATCTATATCGGCGCCATCATGACGATCTTCCCGGTCTTCTTCGCCGTAGTGGAGAATGATCTGCGCAAGGTGTTGGCCTATTCGCTCAACAACCAGCTCGGTTTCATGGTGGTCGGTATCGGGATCGGTACGGAACTGGCGATCAACGGGGCTGCGGCGCACGCCTTCGTGCACATCCTCTACAAGGGCCTCCTGTTCATGAGCATGGGCGCGGTCCTGCACCGGGTCGGTACGGCCAAGGCGTCGGAACTGGGCGGTCTGTTCAAGTCCATGCCGGCAACGACCGTGTTCTGCCTGGTGGGCTCGGCCTCGATCTCGGCCTTCCCGCTCTTCTCGGGCTTTGTCGCCAAATCCATGATCCTGGCGGCCGTCGCCCAGGACGGAAACTGGCTGATCTGGCTTGTCCTTGTCTTTGCCTCTGCCGGGGTGCTCGAACATTCGGGGATCAAGATCCCGTTCTTCGCCTTCTTCAGCCATGACCGGGGCCATCGCGTCCGTGAAGCGCCGGTCAACATGTTGATGGCGATGGGGCTGGGGGCGCTGCTCTGCGTCTATCTCGGTATCAATTACGGCAAGCTCTACGATCTTCTGCCGTATCAGAACTCGATCTATGAGCCCTATACATTCGACCATGTTGTCGGCCAGATGCAGCTCTTGATGGGGGCGATTTTCGCCTTCGCGGTCTTGCTGCGGATCGGCGCCTATCCCGAAGAGAAGCGTTCGGTCAATCTCGATACCGACTGGGTCTATCGCCGCCTGGGCGACGGGCTGGCCCGCTGGACCTGGTTGATGCTCGATCGGCTTTCGGCCTCTGCGGGTAATGCCTGGGGCCGTTTGATGAGCGGAATTGGCGGTCGGCTGTATCAGGTATTCAGTCCTATTGGGGCCCTGAGCCGAGATATCCCCAGTGGCGTCCTCGCGATCTGGACCAGTGCATTGCTCGCAGTCGTCTTGATCATTGCGTATTTTTCGACCTGATATTTCAATCGAGTACTAGTCGAAGAGAGCGCGCGACACGCAAGGGTTGCGCGCTCTTCCATTGCGCCACAAATAGGAATATTATCCCCGCCTGGGTGTAGCCCTCCTAGCATGGGCGGGCCGGGACGTGATGGATGGCGTCCCGGTTCGTGAACACCGGGAGCGCAAGATGACGCAAGCAATGACCAGAACCGGCAGCGATGCCGCCCGGGCCCGCCTGGCCCAGAGTGCTGTCGCCTATGCCTTTGGCGTGACGCAGGACGACCTCGAGGCGCCGACCCGGCGTTCGCGCGAGGCCGCCTTTGCCCGTCAGGCCGCGATGTATCTCGCCCATGTCGCCTTTGAATTATCCCTGACCCGGGTCGCCCAGGCCTTCGGCCGTGATCGCTCGACCGCGGCGCATGCCTGTCACCGTATCGAGGATCAGCGCGATGACCGTGGCTTCGATCAGTATATGGACGCGCTGGAAGCCTGCCTGCGGGCCGCGCCATGTCCCGGGGAGCCGGACTGATGCCCGCCGCGCAGGACCGGTCGCTTCCGCGCTGGTTGCTCTGCCTGTCACGCCAGGGGGCGGCCCTGGGGCCCTGTATCACTGGCGGTGGCTATGGCGTGTTCGCAGGCGGGGATCGACGCCGCCGGCCCCTGGCGCGGCTCGATGCCGGCCAGCTGCGCCAGGCCCTGGCCAGCGGCATGCTCGAGCAGACACGCGATGGGATCGAACTGGGCCAGTCGGGACGGGCGGCCATCAAACGGGGCGTGGCTGGCAGTTTTGCGGCCCAGCACCGCATCATGGATGATCGCGAAATCCTCGGGGTGAGCGGCCGGCTGGAGCGGGTCCGGACCAATATTCGCGAGGATGTGCCGGGGCGCTGGGCCGTGCAACTGGAACCGCAAGAGCGCGCCGCCGCAGAGCGTTTCTGCACCGACTATGCGCGCTCAAGCCTGCGCCAGCACACCACGCGCAACTGGTCGTTGGCGGCAGAAATCCGCCAGACCGGCTGGCACGGCGGGCCGGAGTCGGCCTCGCTGGCGGCCATCGCCGCGAAGGACCGCGTGATGGATGCTCTCGATGCCCTGGGCAGTGGCATGGACCAGCTGGTCGTGGCGGTGTGTATACGTGAGGAAAGCCTCGCGGCCGTCGAACGCCGTTTCGGCTGGGCGCAGCGCTCCGGCAAGACCGTGCTGAAGCTGGCGCTCCAGCAATTGGCCCGGCACTATGGCCTGAATGTCTAGGCTTCTGCCGCGGCCCGGATCCGGCCGATCATCGAGGCCAGACCATTGGAGCGTTGTGGGGAGAGGTGTTCGGACAGGCCGATCCGCGCCAGGACTTCTCGCGCATCGACCGAGAGAATGTCCTGCCGGCTGCGTCCGGAGTAGAGGCGCAGCAGGAGTGCGGCAAGGCCGCGCACGATATGGGCGTCACTGTCAGCGTGAAAGATCAGGCTGCCATCGTCAGCGGGCTCGACAATCAGCCAGACCTGGCTGACGCAGCCCTGAACCCGGCTCGCTTCGGTGCGCTGGTCATCGGGCAGGGGCGGCAGTGCCTTGCCCATATCGATGAGATAGCGATAGCGCTGTTCCCAATCGTCCAGCAGATCGAATTCCTCGACCAGCTCCTCGATTTCAATCTGGATGGGTGTTTGTGTCATCACAGCGACGAGTTAAGGCGCGCGGCGGACAGGATCAAGCCGTAGATGCGGTCAGCGCCGCACCGCGATCGGACATGGCAGGGATATCAGGACTTGGAGGTCTGCTGGCGGTCTTCGATCGCAGTCTCGAGTCGGGTCGCGGCGAAGCCCGCAAGAAAGCCTCCGAGCTCGACCGCTTCGGACCCGGCTTCGCAGAGCGCCTCGCGCTCGACGCACCAGCTATCCACGGCCTGACCCGCATCAATGCGTGTCGAGGCGGTATCGAAGGACAGGTCCATGGGATCGCCCGCAAAGTCTCGCGGGACGAAGACTGACACAATCGCCAGCCAGAACGCAGCACGTATAAAAAACATCATCGACCTACCTCACACCATATTTCTTGCCGGGGTGTACCGGCATTCATTGCAGGATCGAGGCTAGGGCAGGTTTTCAGCTATTGCACGCGATTCCGGGGTTTAGCGGAAACAGCGTGCGAAACTGGAGCAAGGTTTTTATCTAAAATTTGATCGTGTCTCTGTTCGGTACACTTTTTGTTAATCATTAACGGTCTGAGGGCGGTGCCTCAGTCGGTGCCGGTCGCGGCGGAAACGCCGAGGCAGCGGCTGACATCAAGCAGGGCGTGCTCGGCAATGCAGAAGCTGTCTTCATACTTGAAATGGCCGGCCGCGACGCATTGTTGCAAATCCAGCCGGGCCCATGTGAGGCAGCGCTCGACGACCGGGTCGGAGAGCAGGGCGTTGACCAGCTCGCTAGACTGGCTCGGATCATTGGAGATCGCCTGCAGGGCGGCAACCGAGAGGATGCGCCCGATACGGTCGCGGTCGGGATCAATCGCGGCATCGCCGACGGTCAGCGTTAACTGCGGCGTGGCGTAGGCACCCATGCGCGCGATTTCCGGATGGTCATAAAGGGCTGACGCTGGGACCACGCCGTCCAGCCCGGTATCGAGCGAGAGGAGGAATTCATTGCTCAGGGGTACACTTGGTGCGGAGCCGGCATTTTCGAGCGCGGAGAGGCGCACCCGGCGATCTCCGGCCCGCGCCTGGGCCCAGCGCGTCGCCTGCAGGTCGTAGGCGGCCGCGCGGTAACGGTCACTGACTTCACGAATGCCGGCGCTGTCGCGCTCGAGCGCGTCAACCACCGAGGCCTCGGCGGTATCGGCATGGGTGAAGCTGATCGCATAGGTCGGATCATAGAGCAGGCCCGACATCGCGGCCTGGGCACCGTAATAATCGGCCAGCTCCCGGACATCGTCGAGATATTCGGGATGCTGGGCGGCAATCATCGCCGTATAGGCAATCCAGGCCCGCACCAGCCGGTCATGAACATAATAGGCCGTCAGGCGATCCATCGCGGAATCGAGATCCGCGCCGGATCCGATCGGTGCCGAGCGCAGATCCGCCACGACGCCGTGGAAAGCTGCATAATCTCCGGCCGCGGTGCGGAGCGGATCAGCCGGTGCAGGCTCGACCGCGTCCAGCTGCAACACCGGGGGCTGAGCCGTGACGGCATCCTGTCCGTCACCATCAAGCGCGGTCGTCAGAGCAAGCGCTGCAAGGATGGATATCAACATCGGGTAGCCTCCGTAACCCTGTGAACCGACAGTGTGCCCCGGACGCGCCCGCTCTCCAAGCCTTGAAATGCATAGATTTGAGACAGGCTTTCCAGCCTGAAACGGTAAACGGGATAAGTTTAAGATTCAGTATTTGTTAACGTCGGAGGCAAAGATTACGGCGTGAGGTTTGCGCTGAGTCGCAACGGGAAAAAATGCAGAAACCTGAACGAGACATAGCTGCTTGGATCGCGCGCCGCGGTGGTCCCGTTACCAATCTTGTCTGGATTGGAACGGTCGCTGCAGCCCTGCCGCAAATCTGGCCGATCCTCGATGGGCCGTTATGGCTGAAAATTGCCGGCTTCCTGGGCGTGGCATTTCCCGCCATTGCCGGGCTTGTGCTCGCACCCCGTCTTGACCGTTCTTTTGAACGCTTCCTGCTCGCCATGCTGTGGACATCGCTGGCGGCCATCGTGGCGCTGTCGGGTGGCGGCGTGACGGGGACTGGCGTGCTCGCCTTCCTGCTGGCGCCGGCGATGGCCGCTGCGGGCGGTGATCGGGATGCGATCGTCAAGGCGGGCGCAATGTCCGGCCTGGCCGCTGTGATCATCACCGGTCTGCAACTTACCGAATTCATCCGCCCGCAGCCGAATGCGGTCGAATATCATCTTCCCTTTATACTCGGCGTCGTGCTGGTGATTGCCTATGGCTTTGCCTGCGCCGCGATCCGGTCGATCCGCGCCAATGATGTGGCAAACCGCGAAGCCGAACATGGCCGCGTCCGGGGGCGGGCCTTTGATGCGGCACCGGCGGCTATTCTTGCCTGTGATAATGACGGCAATATCCTCGCCGTCTCCAGGGGGCTGCGCGAGCTTTCACCGGGTCTGCCGCGCGAACTGACCAATCTCCCGATCGCCGATCTCGGCTTTGACGATGAGGATCGCTCCGAACTGGCCCGCGCGGCCCGCCGCGCCGCCGCACGGCCACTGTCCGATCTTTTGAGTATTCGCGGCGGGCAGGGCAATCCTGAACGCGTCAAGTTTGACGCACGCCCGATCGAGGGCGGCTCAGTGTCTGTGATCGCCCGTGATCACAGCGTCGAGACCGAGAACGCCTTGCGCGAAGCCGAGGAAGCGCGTGCCATCGCGCTTGAAGAGGCGCGCGCCAAGTCGCAATTCCTCGCCTCCGTCAGTCATGAATTGCGCACGCCGCTCAATGCGATCATCGGCTTTTCCGATGTCATGAAGGCGCGCCTCTTCGGGCCAATGCCGGCGCGCTATGCCGAATATGCAGACCTGATCCATGAGAGCGGCCAGCACTTGATGGAATTGATTGGCGATGTGCTCGACATGTCGAAGATCGAGGCCGACAGCTATGATCTTTCGCGCGAAAATTTCGACATATCCGAAGTGGTCGGGCTGAGCGTCAAGATGATGCGCCTGCAGGCCGAAGAGGCGGGATTGTCGCTTTCGGTCGAAACGGGTGATCAACCCATTCTGGTGAATGCAGATCGCAAGGCCTTGCGCCAGATCATGCTGAACCTGCTGTCCAATGCGGTGAAGTTCACGCCGGAAGGCGGCGCGGTTGTTGTGATGGCACGGGCTTCAGGCGCCGATCTGGTGCTGGCAGTGGGCGATAGCGGCGTCGGGATCGACCCGCATGAGGCAGCCCGGCTGGGCCAGCCTTATCGTCAGGCGTCCAGTGCCCGCGAAGTCGATACCCGTGGCACCGGCCTTGGTCTGTCCCTGGTTCGCGCGCTGGCAGGCCTGCACGGTGGCACGATGTCGATCGCCAGCGCCAAGGGCGTCGGGACGACGATCACGGTGACACTGCCGGTTCTGGTCCAGGCGATGGGGCAGGTGGATACGCTGCGCCGGCTGGACGTGCACCAGCAGATCGAGCGCGCCCAGGAAGCGTCCCAGTCCCTGGTAGCGACCGCTGGCTGAACGCCGCCTCCTAGCTTTCTGGAAGCTCAATCTGTGATGTGTCGCTGATCGCGGCGCGCAGGAAAGCGACCGCAGCGGCGAAATCACCAATCTCGAAATAATCGGATGCGACCCGCTCACCATTGCGGTCCATCAGGTCGATCCGGGCTGTTTCGCGCGGGTCGAGCCGGCCGAGTTGCTGCACCACCGAAGGGGGGAAGCGGAAAACATGGCCCTGCGGTGCGCCCGCCAGGGCATCCGCCGCTTGCCCATTCATCTGATCGCTGGCCCAGACGAGCTGCCGCGCATATTCCGGTGGGGTCCATTGAGCCCAGCTGGCATTGGCAGGTCCGGCAAACATGCCGCCCATTGTCGGGTCGTAAAGGTCGGGCGCGCTTTGGGTGTTGCGCATCACCAGGACGGCCGAAATGTAGTTGCCGCCATTGGGCAGGGCGATTGTGAAGCTGATATCGCCTTCAACCCGGCTTATCCCGACACGAATGCGGCCGGTATCCTGGAGCAGGGCCCAGACCGGCTCGTCGGTCAGAATCTGGCGATTGGCGAACCAGGAAAATGCGATGCCCGGAAAGGTCATATTGCCGACGCGCAGATAGCCGTCGAAGGCGGTCAGCACGCGGTCACGCATCGCCCGGACCTCGGAGGATCCGCAAGTCCGGCTCCGCGCCTCGGCAGCGATCTCATCGCCATAGGCCTGGATCTGAACGGGGGCGATGCCGCTACGCAGGAGGGCGCCTCGCGCCTGGAGCCGTGCGGCGTCGAGGGCGGCGCGTTGGCGGTCGGTGAACAGGTCGCAATGGGCGTCCATGGCCAGGGCTGCGGTGCGCTCGCCGAAAATCAGATCGGCATCCTGGGCGCCGGCTGCGGCGGTCAGGCCGAACAGGCCCAAGGCCAAGGCATGGAAGGCACAGCGCATCTCATTTCCCCGAAACTTCGAAGAAATGACGCTAACACGGCAAGTTTTACGACGCGTGAACGCGGCGGCGGCGCCAGATGCCCCGGATCAGCATGATGAAGGCAATCCCGAAAAGCATGAAGGCCGCATCGCGTGTGTGGTCGAGTGCGAACTCCTGTACCCGCTCGCGCAGGCCTGGTGCCGAGACGCTGTAATCGAGCGGGGTGACACCGCGAACGCTCCACACGGCGGCACGGCCTTCCAGCGCGTGCCACAGATTCGACCGCGCCAGGCTGCGGCTGGCCGATTCAAAGGAGGACAGTTCCGGCGATGTCAGCGTGCCGATCCAGCGGCCGGTCTGTTCGGCATCGCGGAACAGTGATGCAACGCCGATACTGCGCCCGTCTTCCGGCGTCGCAGGCGTGTGTGTTTCGTCGGCATAGGCAGCGGCGGCCAGGCGCATCAGCCCGCGTTGGCCACGGCTGCGTTCGGCGGCGCGCATTGCGGCGCCAAACTCGGCGGGAGCGCTGCGCCCGAGGGCCGCGATACTGCTGCTGCCCGGGCCGATAATGAGCAGATTGTGATTGGCCGGAGCATGGTCATGCGCCTCGCCATACCAGGCATACAGCCAGGCTTCACCGCTCACGAGCGCGCCGCGAGCCAGCACAGAGAGCGCACCAAACCGGTCGGCGCGTGTGCGCGTGGTGAACTGGACAGCCGTGCGCGATCCCTGGTCAGCACTGAAGGGCAGGCCGGAAGCGGCCAGGGTGCGCAAGTCTGCATTGGCGCTCAGGTGGCGGGCATCGCGAACCTGGGGGCGGCCAAGGCGTTGCGCCGTAATGGCATCGGCGGCAACGAAGCTGCGGCCATAACCCTCGAAGGAACGCGCGGCAAACAGGCGTGCGGCGGCGACGGCTTCGTCGATATTTCGACCGGTAATGATCAGGCGTGGTGCGGAGCCGGCGCTGAATGCGATTTCAGGCCCCTGGCTGCGATTGCCCGTGCGCAGGATGGTGCGGTCTGTCTCGTTCAGACGGTCGTTCTCGGCAATCCGGATGATCAGGTCAGCATTGGTTTCATCGCCGCCGAACAGCGGTACGCTGCCAGCGCGCAGGGCGACGCCCTGGGCGACGAGACTTTCGAGCGTGGCCCGCTCGCGGCTGATATCGGTGACGAGGGCGATGCGGCGTGGGGCGGCGAAGTCGGCGGCCAGCGCCAGTTCCAGCTCGTGCAGCGAGGCGATCGGGCTGTCCTGTTCCAGGGTGAGCCGCAATTGCGACCGGCGGGCGTCGACAATCCAGCCCGTTGTGGCGGTATCGGTGGCATAGGAGACTTCAAGGACATTCTCGCCAGGCTGGATGTCAGCCGAGAAGAGCGCAAAGCGTGCTTCAATCGAGCGCGGCTGTGGCCGGATGATGATGGGCTCGCCACCATTGATAGCGACCTGGATTCGGCCATTCGAGCTATCGCTCGCAGGGCGGGCGGCGAGGCGAAGCCAGGCTTCCGAGCTATAGGTATTGGGTGGCAGGTAAAAACGGATGCGAGTCCGCGCCTGGCTGGAGGAGAGAACAAAGGCATCCATCCCGGTTTCGAGATCGGCGAGCGTGCGCTCTTCGATCCGGACGCCCTCTGCGGTGTTCTGGTCCCCGGTATTCTGGTTCACTGTGGCGGAAGACGGGTCGTCCTGAATCCTCTGACCCAGCACCTGACCTGCCGCCGACGCACAAAGTGCCATCGCAACCAACGCAACTCGTACCAACATAAAACGCTCCCTTACCCCGTTAATACGTTATTAAGCAATTCAGCGGCCAGCAATGAAAATGATTCAACTGAAGACAAAATTCTGGGTGGATGCCTTGTTGCGAAGGGCTGAATCGGCGTTGGCCGCCGCTTATGTGATTCGCCATGGAGACGAAGATGCGGGGGCTGTACTCGTCAAAGTGGCAAACCTGACCGGGCAGGCAGAGCTTTTTGTCCCGGCGCGGGACGAAAACGGGGAGCGGATCTGGACCCGCCATGCCCGGGCGCCACTCGCGGAGGCCGAGATCGACGCCTATTGCCAACGCCGGGCCGATGGCGATCCGGATATCTGGGTGATCGAGATCGAGGATCGGCGGGGCCGCCATTTTCTGACCGAGCCGGTGGAGGATTCTTAACGACCCGGCCCTAGAGTGGGACTGAGGAATTGTGGGAGCTCGCGGGGATCTTCGATGCTGTTCTTGTTCAACGAAACCGTTTTTGACCTGGGGGACCTGGTCTCTGTCCTCCAGGACGGCACCATTCCCTTGCCGGCGGCCCAGTTCGAGACGCTGACCACCGGGCACCTCACGCTGCTACTGCGCGAGGCGCTGTTTGTTGACCCCCTGATGGCGACCAACAAGCCGGACCGGACCAAACACCTTGCAGCCCTGATCGCCTACCGCGCACCGGGTGCCAATGCGGTGCTTGGCGTCCGCCCGGCCGGTGCGACCGGTCCCGATGATGTCGGTCTGCGCTTTGCCAACGTGCCCATGATCATCCTGACCTATCTCTGGAAGCGTCAGAAGGATGGCGCGCTGGACCCGGAGGTTATCAATGAGGAAGTCTGGCATCGGGTGACGGAAAACTTGCACAGCGCATACTGATCGGGCTAGTTCGGGGCTTGCACTCTCAGCGGGCCAGTTCATGACTTCTCCGACGATTGATGCGCCGGAATGGGCGCGTCGCCGCAGCTTCGCCATCATCTCACATCCTGACGCCGGCAAGACCACGCTGACCGAGACCATGCTCTTGGCGGCCGGTGCCATCCGCATGGCGGGGCAGGTCCGCGCACGCGGCGAAAACCGCCGCACCCGTTCCGACTGGATGAAGATCGAGCAGGAGCGCGGGATTTCCGTCTCCGCCTCGGTAATGACCTTCGAACATCGCGGCTTGCTCTTCAACCTGCTCGACACGCCCGGTCACGAAGACTTTTCCGAGGATACGTATCGAACGCTGACCGCTGCCGACAGCGCCATCATGGTGCTCGATGCCGCCAAGGGCGTTGAGCCACGGACGCTGAAACTGGTCGAGGTCTGCCGCCTGCGTGACATCCCGATTGTCACCCTGATCAACAAGATGGACCGCGAGGCGCTCGATCCGGTCGATTTGCTGCAGGATATCCAGGACAAGCTCGCGCTTGATGCCGTGCCGATGCAGTGGCCGGTCGGGTCCGGCCAGCGCTTCAAGGGCGTGGTTGACCTGGTGAGCGATGAACTGGTGCTCTATCAGCGCCCGGGTGTCGAGCATGATCGCGAAGCGGCATCGGAACGCCTTTCGCTCGAGGGGCCGGAAATCCGTGAGTTGCTGTCGGATGCGGAAATCGAGGAGGCTCGCGACGGCGCCGAGGTGGCGCGGGAGCTCTGCCCGACCTTCAATCCACAAAGCTTCCTGGAGGGCCATATGACGCCGGTCTTCTTCGGCTCGGCGCTGCGCGGCTTCGGCGTGCGCGAATTGCTCGACGGGCTGGCGGACAAGATTCCAGGACCCGCGCCCATGCCGGTGCAGATCAATGGTCAATCCACCCAGGTCGAGCCCGGTGACAAGGAAGTCTCGGGCTTTGTCTTCAAGGTGCAGGCGAATATGGACGCCAATCACCGCGACCGCGTCGCCTTCGTGCGCCTGTGTTCGGGCAAGTTCCGCCGCGGCATGAAGCTGAAAACCGAAGGCGGCAAGCAATTGACCGTCTCCTCGCCCATCCTCTTCTTCGCCCAGGATCGCGAAATTGCTGATGAGGCCTTTGCCGGCGATGTGATGGGCGTGCCCAATCACGGTACCTTGCGCGTTGGCGACAGCCTGTCGGAAAGCGGCAAGCTGCGCTTCTCGGGCATCCCGAATTTCGCACCTGAAATCCTGCGCCGTGCGCGGCTGGCCGATCCGCTCAAGGCGAAACATCTCAAGAAGGCGCTCGAAAGCCTGGCCGAGGAGGGGGTCACCCAGCTCTTCCGCCCCGTGCTCGGCGGCGACTTCATTGTGGGCGCAGTCGGCGCCCTGCAGATCGATGTGATGCGCGAACGCGTCGCGGCCGAATACGGCCTTGAAGTGACGTTCGAGGCAGCCCCCTATGAAACGGCGCGCTGGCTTGGCGGGACAGAAGAGCAGATCGATCTGTTTGCCGACCGGCACAAATCGGCCATGGCCGTCGATATCGACGGCAACCCGGTCTTTCTGGCCAAGAGCAATTGGGAAGTTTCCTACTCGCAGGAGAAATTTCCCGAGTTGATCTTCCACCATGTCAGGGAAAGGGCGAACTGATGCGCGTCCAGGACGATACCGGCTTCCTTGCCCATACCGGCGAATTATGGGCTCAGGCGGCCGGGGTCTGGCAGACCTCGTTTCTGGGGGTCAGTGTCGGACATGGGGTGAGCGCGATCATTATTGTCGTGCTCGGGATTACCTTGCGATCCGTGCTCGCGAGAACCTTGCTTACCGTGCTCAAACGCATGGCACAGAAGACCGAGAATGGCGTTGATGATGCTGTCGTTGACGCGCTTGCCGGGCCGTTGAAGCTTCTGCCGATCATCATCTCGCTCTTCTTCGCGGTCAAGATTCTCGAGGCGGGAACCGGAGGCGCGGACCTTTCCGAGGCCGACCGGATCATCCCCTCCCTGGTGGCGATCGGCATTTTCTGGGCGCTGCACAATGCGGTCGATCCGTTTATTCATCTGATGCGGGCGCTGGAGAATGCGCTCACGCCGGTGATGCTCGACTGGTTGACCAAGGCGATGCGGATCCTTTTCATCATCGTCGGCGCTGCGGCAGTCCTGCAGATCTGGGATATTCCCGTTGGCGGCATCATTGCCGGGCTGGGCCTGTTCGGTGTGGCCGTTGGCCTGGGTGCGCAGGACTTGTTCAAGAACCTGATCGCCGGCCTGCTCATCCTGGCGGAGAAGCGCTTCCTGCCGGGCGACTGGATCAAGGTTGATGGCGTTGTCGAAGGCACAGTCGAGGAGATCAATTTCCGCTCTACCGTTGTCCGCCGGTTCGACAAGGGGCCGGTTTATGTGCCCAACTCGAAATTGTCGGATCAGGCGGTGACGAATTTCTCACGCATGTCGCACCGCCGGACCTATTGGATCATCAGCGTGCGCTATGACACGACGGTTGAACAACTCAAGACCATACGTGACCGCGTGCTCGACTATGTCACCACACATCCCGGCTATGCCCAGGCACCGGAGGTGTCGACCTTCATGCGTGTGGACAGCTTCGGCCCGTCCTCGATCGATTTCATGCTCTACTGCTTCACCCGGACGACTAATTGGGGCGAGTGGCTGGCACTGAAGGAAGAACTCGCCTTCACGATCAAGACCATTGTCGAAGAGGCCGGAACGGATTTCGCCTTCCCGTCCAGTTCGATCTATCTCGAACAGGGCGCCGAGCTGTTTTCGCCGCCAACCGCCGTCGACGCCAGCTCAACCTGATCGAAGCCCGCTGCTTTCCCGGGCCGGGCGTGCGGCCTCGCCAATCCTGTCCGCTGGTCTAATTGCTGGCCGCTGACGTCGCGGCAACACTGCTCGCGGTGATTGCGGCAATCATCGCCGCCTGGGCCGCGATCACGGCGGCGAGCGCGCTGGCGCTGCCGGCCGGATTGCGGGCCTGGTCGTCAAACGCGATCAGGCTGGCCAACCGGGTGCGGCAAAAGCCGATCGATGTCAGCGGTTTCGGCATCGTCCGCGTCATGTCGGAAATCCGGGTCAGATCTGCCGGTGTGCGGCCGGCGACCGCCCATTCCATTGTCATTGAGCGATCACTGCGTCCGCGCAGGAAACGGTCGGCGCGCCGCGCATCCTCAAGCGCGATAAAGCGCGACAGCACGATCTCCGGTGCCTGGCCGAGCAGAACGCATTGACGGGCGCCATCGCGCCGGTATCCCCGGGTGCCGCGGTCTGCGCCGAATACGGCCTCGGCATGGGCCCGGGCGTCGACGACCGTCTCTGGTCGGCTCCCAGCGAGCACGTGTGCGGCGGCGAATGTATCGGTGACGGAATCATCCGAACGCCACCAGGGCGGGCGGAGGGCCCGCTTCATGGCGTAAAAGGCGTCCACCACATCGGGGCCGGCTTCACCGAGGCTGAGGATGAGCGCCGCGCGGGCGCCGCCGGCATGCAAGCGGCCTGTCTTCGAGGCCGCGCACGCCTGCCGCAAGGCTTCGCGGGCGCCGAGGAAATGTCCGGTGTCGACGCCGTGTGCTGCCAGCATCGCCGCATAGACCCAGCGCATCGAGCCGTTGGGAGCCTGGAAGCTGCCCAGCGCCGCCTTCAAGCTTTCATGATGTGTCCGGGTGGCTGCAACAAGCTTTGTGGCGGGGTGTTCGGCATGGACAAGCGCGACCGCCGCGAAGGCGGCGGCCTGCTGGTCGGGCCGGGGCTTGGTATCGCGCAGGCTGGCAGCAAGTTGAGTGAAGCGGTCGAGCGGGGTGTCCATGCATGTTTCCCTGATTGCGGATGAGGCTCAGCCTAACACGCGCCGGCACCCGGTATGGCAGGGATTTGGGACCGTCCTGTCCCGCCTCTAGGCGGCGACATCCCGGCGCATGCGCCAGAAGCGCATGGCGCGCGCTGCGTCTTCGACCGTGATCCGGTCATAGAGCAGACCGAGTTCCTTGGCGTCCCGGAAGGCGTCCTCAGTGGCATTACTGCGCAAGACCGCGAGGGTCACGAACAGGGCCTTGTCGAATCCGGCCGAGCGGCAGATCAGGGCCAGCGGGTCGATGCATTCCTGGTCGATGGCGCGGCGGGCCGCGACGCGGTCGACCCCGGTCATTTCCGCAAACGCGACGTGGAAGCGCGTCATTTCTCGTTCGCGCAGCAAGCGGGCCAGCAGGCCGCCATTGAGCATTTTGCGCACCGCCATCCCGCGAACGAATTTCTCGGCTTCCTCGACATCCTGGTCCTGGCTCATGCGTTCGCTGAGCCGGGCGTGGGAGGCGGCAAGCGCCTGTTCGACCAGCGCCGGCTCCATGCCGTCAAAGCGCTCGAGGATGTGATCGCGCAGATGATTTTCCACCGTCAGCATCAAATCGCCGAGCAGATCGGCCGGGGTGTCCTTGCGGTTGACCACTGGAGCCTGGAGAATTCTTGAGTGCTCGGCCCGTTCGGCAACCGTCTCGAAGCTGGCGCGCGATAATTGGGCACCATCATTGCGGATCAGGACGGCGACGGTTTCGTCATCGCCGCGGCGGACGATCGTATCGGACAGGCGTTCGGAAACCAGTTCGCGCTGGGAGATTGCTTTGAGCTGCGGCTGTGCGCCCTGCTCGGCGATCGACAGGAGTTCCGCTTCGCTCAATGCGGTCGAGCGCGCCAGTATCGGTGCAGCGACTTCGATCGCGTCACGCGCAAGCTTGAGCAGCATGCCGCGAGGCGCCAGCGGGGTATCGGCAAAACGCTCGGCGAGTTCGGCGCGCGCGCCCTGTGCGGTTTGTTCCGCCAGCGCGCTGAGCACGTCATCAAACTCCTGCGAGACCGGCGTATCGCGTTCCGGCGGCTCGTCAAAAAACATGTCGGTGACCTCGCGCAGCAGGGTGCGACGGCGATCACTGGAGCGCTCTTTCGCCAATTCGAGCAGGCTGTTCAACTTGCTGATGACGGCCATGAACATACTCTTTCGGTGTCGTTGCCGGATGGTCCAGGGTGATGATGCCAGCGGTAGGTAAAAGAATCCTGTTCGCGACCGATCAAATTGTGCAGGTCGGAGGCTGCATGTCAGTGTGGACCGGGCAGGGTCGCCTGCAAGGCGGCGATTTCGCGCGCGCTCGGGCGACGTTCGCTGGCGGCCTCGATCTGTGCCGCGATATCGCTGGCAAGGCCTGTAACTCGCTGTGGTGCGCGCCGGGGTGCCGGTGTCGATGCCAGCAGGGTGCACTGGCCGTCGACGCCCTCCAGTCCCGGCGGGGTCCAGACCCATGAACGGCATTGTGATTGCTCATCGCACAGGGAAGCGCACATGGCCTGATTGCCTTCTGTCAGGCTGACACGCTCATAAACCGAGCCGACCCGGGTCCAGCCGGTCAATCTGTCACCGGCGCGGGCGGGTGCCGCGGTCAGGCCGCAAGCCAGTATGGTCAGGATGAGGGTGTGACTGAGGTGCATGGGGGCAGTGTGCTGCTGCGGCCCTAACAAATGCTTGCCGGTGCCAGCTGGCGCTTCTGGCTCAGGCCTTGCGGATTGGGCGTTTGACGATGGAGAGTTTGGCCGGCGCCGCTTGCGCGGGACGGTCGGTGGCGCGGGCCTCGGCCGCGAGATAGGGAAGAACGCCCTTGGCCTCCATTGGCTTGCCAAAGATATAGCCCTGGATAAAACGCGCGTGCATGCCCTTGAGTATGTCCAGCTCGGCGATGGATTCGACCCCCTCGACAACGCAATCCAGATCGAGGGACCGGCCCAGATTGATGATGGTCTGGATGATCTTGCTCGCCGATGCGTCCTTCAACAGTGGGACGACGAAGGAGCGGTCAATCTTGATCTTGCTGACGGGCAATTGGTGCAGATAGCTGAAGCTGGAATAGCCGGAACCGAAATCATCGAGCGCGAGTCGGCAGCCGAGGGCCGCGATGCGCTCAATCGAACGGCGGGCCTGGTCGATATCCGACATCATTGCCGTTTCAGTGATCTCGAACTCGATACGGGCCGGGTCGATTCCGCTCTGTTTGACCAGGTCGAGGATGTCGCTGACCGAGACGGGTGACATCAGGTCATGACCGGACAGATTGAAGGAGACGTGGAGGTGCTCCGGCCAACTCGTCACCAGATGCAGTGTCTTGCGCAACAGGATCTGGGTGATTTTCCGGATCAGGCCCGAGGTTTCGGCAACGCGGATGAACTGTTCGGGACTCACCGGTCCCAGGGTGGCGCTATTCCAGCGGGCCAGGGCTTCGAACCCGTAGGTCCGGTTGAGCTCGAGGTCGAATTGCGGTTGCAGGAAGACCTGAAGTTCTGTCTCCAGATCGGCGGCACGCAAGGCCTGGTCAACCTGGCCCATGCTCTGCATTTCGCGTTCATGGCGCGGCGTGAACAGGATGGCTTCGCCGCGCGCGGTCTTCTTCGCCTGGTCCAGAGCGTAATCGCCACGCTCCATCAATTGCCGGATCGACAGCGTGCCGTGCTCACACTCGACCAGGCCAATCGAAGCGGTGAGATTGGCGGTGACGGAGTCGAGTGTGTATGGTTGCCCGATGGCCTCGCATAGCGCGCGGCCGAACTGCTCGACACTGGTCCGGAGCAGGTCGCGGCGCACCAGAATGGCAAACTCGTCGCCACCAAGGCGCGCGACCGTGCTGCGCCGCGGGACGGCGGCCTTGATGCGCTTCGCCACAGAACCGAGCAGCATGTCGCCGGCGGAATGACCATAAGTGTCATTAATGGGTTTGAAGCCGTCCAGATCGACCAAGGCCAGCACGGTCACCGAACTGCCTGATCGATTGCTCGCGAGCGCGGTGCCGAAGGCGTTGAAGAAGCTGAAACGGTTCGCCAGACCGGTCAGCGAGTCGTGTTCGGCCAGCTCACGAGCCTGGTGGGCGAGGGTCTCGGCCTTCGATGTCTGCGCTTCGGCCAGGGCCCGGTTCTCATCGGCCTCGAGCCGCGCATGGACCGCCCGGCGCACTGTGCCACGCATCAGGGTGGCCATGCCAATGGCGGCGAATCCCGCGGCCATGGCGAGGAAGAGATACTGCACCAGCATGTCGGGAACCTTGATACTGATGAAAATCATCATCGTGGCAACCGTGACAACGACGCTGGGGATCATGCTGCGCATGCTGACGCAGGCTGTCGCGAAAACCGGCATCGCCAGGATGAAGTAGATCAGGTTCTCGGCCTGGAAATGCAACGCCATTACGACCATGACATTGACCAGCACAATCGCGCTGGCCGCGAGGCTGTACAGCTCGATCATGATGCGCCGGCAAGCCCTGCGGCTGGTGTGGTGCATCACGCCGGACGCCGCGGCCGAGCCACCGATCAGCACCAGCATCCCGGCATATTCCCACATGGGGTAATCGGTCGGCGGGAAGATGAGATAGGATAGTGTGAGCAGGCTGTAATACAGACAGAGCGCGATCAGGAAGCCGCGTACGACCGGGCGGAAGGCGATGGCCATCTCCCGGTCCATCCTGCCCGAGGCGGGCCGGGGGGCGCCGGAGACCTGGTCACCGCGAATTGTTTGCCTGCCTGCCATAAAGGATGAGCCCCTGCCCTTCGAGGTCTTCAATAGGGACAGTTTGTTGTTAAGGGCCACCTAATGGCGATTGCTGGCCGGGTCGCCAGCCCCGGTGCCGGCGCGGACAGACCCGTTAATGGTTCAAGCTCGTCGCGGGGCGTGACGAGAAAAGATTGCGCGAAATTAGCGGGTTAAGATCATTTTTCGCGCGGAGTTGGCCGTAATTTTTGCGCTTGTGATGCGCGAGGGCGGTTCGCCGAAGGGGTGGTGTATTTTTTATGCAGCGACGGAATTGGCCCGGTTCTGTGCCCGTAGCTGATCAATCCCGGCTGTGGTAACAGGCTCAAATCACAGTTGACAGCGCCCCCGGGGGCGTTACCAGAAGGCAGCAATCGGGTGGCGCTATGACATCGACTTCTCACGGCGTTCGCGCGCGGCTGACCGCTTTTGTAGAAAGCGCCGGCTTCCGAAATTCGATCATGGCGGTGATCCTGCTGAACGCCGCCACCCTGGGTCTGGTCACCCTGCCGTTCGACCCGCCCTGGTTTACCGCGATCCTGCCCTTGATTGACCGGATTGTCGTCGCGGTCTTCCTGGTCGAGCTTTTTCTCAAACTGATCGCCTATCGGCTGCGCTTTTTCACCTCCGGCTGGAACTGGTTCGACCTGGTCGTGATCCTGGTCTCCGTCGTGCCGATGGCGGGCAGTTTTTCGGTCCTGCGCTCCTTGCGGATCCTGCGCGCCTTCCGCCTCTTCTCGGTGATGCCGCAAATGCGCAAGGTGATCGAAGCCCTGCTCAATGCGATTCCCGGCATGGGCGCGGTGATCGCCGTGCTCGCCCTGATGTTTTACGTCTCCGCCGTGATGGCGACCAAACTCTTCTCGCTGACCAATCCGGATCGCTTCGGGACGCTGGGGGACAGCGCCTTCTCGCTCTTCCAGGTGATGACACTGGAGGGTTGGGCGACGGATCTGGCGCTGCCGGTGATGGAATTCCATCCCTGGGCCTGGGCGTTTTTCCTGGTTTTCATCGTCCTGACCAGTTTCGCCATCCTCAACCTCTTCATCGCCATCATCGTCGACAGCCTGCAGTCAAAGCATTTCGACGCGGAAGAGGAGCGCGATGCCGAGGTCGGCGAGGATGTGATCGAGCTGCAGAGCGAGATCGCCGGATTGCGCGGTGAGATCGCGCAGCTGGCGGCTCTGGTTCAGCGCTCCCTGGGATCGCCGGCGCCGGAGGATGGATCGGCGAGCAATGCGTCGAAAGCATCGGACAGGTCGGAATAAAAGGCGGCCAGCCTTTCCTCGCGTTCCGAGCGTGAGCGCGGCGCCGGGGCGCTGAGGGCGTGGACCGCAATGCCCTGGTGGACGCGTGTCATATAGCGCTGCCAGATCGTCGCCGGCAGACCGCCGCCGGTGACATTGCTCATCGGACTGTCATCATCATTGCCGACCCAGACGCCGGCCGTGTAATCGGCGGTGAAGCCGATGAACCAGGCATCGCGGAAGGACTGGCTGGTGCCGGTCTTGCCGCCAACGCCGCGGCCGCCGGCCAGGATGGCACGCCGGCCGGTGCCCGATATGACCACATCCTGCAACATGGTGGACATCGGCCGGGCAATCTCGGGCGCGAGCGCGCGGACCGGCGTCGTCTCGGCATGTTCGTACAACACGTCGCCACGCGAATTGGTGATGCGTTCGATGAACCAGGGATCAAAGCGCTGGCCATCGCGCGGGAAGACCGAATAGGCCGCCGTCAGCTCGAGCAGATTGACTTCGGCGGCCCCGAGCGCAATGGCTGGCAATTCCGGCAGTGTCGAGCGGATGCCCATCCGGTGACCGGTCTCGACAATCCGCCCCAGCCCGACATCACTGGCGACCTGGGCCGCGACCGTATTGATCGAGCGCCGCAGGGCTTCCTGCAGGGTCACCAGACCGCGAAATCCGCCGGCGAAATTCTGCGGCTCCCAGCCTTCCAGATCGACCGGCTCATCCCACACCGCCGAGGAGGGGTCGTAACCGGCTTCCAGCGCCGCGGTAAACACGATCGGCTTGAAGGCCGAGCCGGGCTGGCGCTGGGCCTGGATGGCGCGGTTGAACTGGCTGATGCCGTAATCGCGGCCGCCGGCAAAGGCGCGGATCGCCCCGTCCGGCGCCAGCAGGACAATCGCCGCCTCGCTGGCATTGACCGCGGCGCCGTCGCTATCGAGCACGCCGGCAATGCTTTCCCGTGCCGCCAGGGTGAGGTCCGGATCAATCGTCGTGCGGATCACCAGGTCGGGTATGTCGTCGGGCACCAGCCGGGCGGCTTCCAGCACCGCATAGTCAAACACATAACCCCAAGTCAGACCGGCCTGCGGATCGAGGCTGGCGGCCACCGGCACGCCGGGATTGGCGATCGCCTCGCCATGCTCTTCAGCACTGATGAAACCGGCCTCGAGCATCGCGGCCAGCACTTGTTCGGCGCGCGCCTGGGCGGCGGCCAGATTGACCGTCGGATCCAGCCGCGAGGGCGCCTTGGGCAAGGCTGCCAGCATCGCCGCCTCGGCCAGGGTCAGCTCACTGGCGGGTTTGGAGAAATAGCGATGCGCGGCCGCCTCGACGCCAAAGGCGCGGGCACCGAGATAGATGCGGTTGAGATAGAGCTCGAGGATTTCGGTCTTGGTGAGATTCTCCTCCAGCGCCCAGGCGAGACGAACCTCCTGCAGCTTGCGCCGCAAGAGCCGGTCCGGCGTCAGGATCAGATTCTTGACCAGCTGCATGGTGATGGTCGAGCCGCCCTGCACCGAGCGCCCGGCGCGCAGATTGGTCCACAGCGCCCGCGCCACGCCGCGATAATCCACCCCGCCATGCTCGTAAAAGCGCTGGTCCTCGATCGCCAGAAAGGCCTGCGGCAGATAGGGCGGCAGGGCATCGAGCGAAATGGCGCGCGCATAGAGCGGTCCGCGCACGGCGAGCACATCGCCATGCGTGTCGAGCACCGTCACCGAAGGCTCCAGCCGCACCGACCATAATTCCGCCGCCGAAGCCGGCGCGGGGGGCAAATCATGAAAGGCCCAGTCCCACACCAGCAATGCCGCAATCAGCATGCCGAGCAGGCTGGCACCGGTGACACTGGCACCAATGATCAGCGTGCGCCGCTGTCTCTGTTCGCGTTCCATCATGTGATCGGCGCGATACGGCTCGTTGAACATGCTATAGCCACCCAAAATCCAGACCTGCCCTAACACGCCGGTCTGCTGCAATCCTAGGCCCGGGAAACTGGGCCAAATTCAGGCGATAGACATGACACAGCCCTTCTGGAAAACGAAAACATTGTCGCAATTGAGCAAGCCCGAATGGGAATCCCTGTGCGATGGCTGCGGCAAATGCTGCCTGATCCAGCTGGAAGACGAGGATTCAGGCCTGCGCCTGCACACCGACGTCACCTGCCGCCTGTTCAACGCCGATACCTGCCGCTGCGGCGACTACACCAACCGCAAGCAACGCGTCCCCGACTGCGTCATCCTGACCCCGAGAAACGTCACCGAACTGGAATGGATGCCCCAGACCTGCGCCTACCGCCTGATTGGCGAAGGCAAGGACCTCTATGACTGGCACCCGCTGGTGTCGGGCGATCCGATGAGCGTGCATGAAGCGGGGATGTCGATCCGCAACCAGGTGATTTCCGAGGATGAGGTGGATCCAGAGGACTGGGAGGACCGGATTGTCGAGTGGCCGGGCGAGGGGGATGAGGAGGAGTAGATTTGCGCTTTTCCCGCGCCGTATTTTCTTCAATAAATCAAAACGCGTGTCATCCCGGACGGATGCCCCGCGCAGGCGGGGCGCAGATCCGGGACCCAGACCCACCATCGCGAATTCATCTAGGCTGGACGATAAAAAATTCGCCGGCCTGACACGAAACTTGCCAAGCGTCGGGCGTCTGGGTCCCGGATCTACGCCCGGATCGCTGACGCGTCCGGGCATCCGTCCGGGATGACAAGGGTGAGACTTTTAGATCTGTCCCAACTAATTCCTGGGAAGAAGTGGTGCCTGTCACCATCTATCTGCGGGCGCTGGTCAGGAAGGTGAAAAGCGGCGTCTTGTGGTTAGTCGCCGTAGAGCCACGAGCGAACCTCGTCTATGTGAGGTGTGAGGTTGCCGGTGAGTTCGACTTCTGTCTGGTGATCCGTCAAATCGACGATGCCTTCGTTTGATACGGGGAGGCCTACTGCCCAGTAATACTGTGTGGTGTCCTCTGTCAGCGTGTACTTTGCAGCAGGCAGCAGAAGATAGGATTGGTCGGGTGTGCATTGCTCCGGGATCGTGGCCGGGCAGCGGTTGCTTACGGGCTCATCGTTTTCGTCAAGTTCCATGCACGTACGAGGGTCATCACCGTAAACTAGGCCCGTTGCCCAATAGCGTCCCGGCGGTAGCTCGGCGTCACGATCCGCCCGGTCAATTGGCTCGTCGAGATGGAGGTCAGGTTCCACAGACAAAGGCGTGTTCCGGCCAATACGCCAGCGACTGCACGCTTCGATTTCATGAAGAGCCGCGTCTTCGTAGCCTCGCAGATATTCCTCAACGGTAACGCTGCGACCCCGCTCCGGCGCATCAGCGGAGGCAAGCGAACGAAGTGCCTGCAGCCAGACATCATTCTCTGGATCTTCGATGTGCGCGAAGTTACGCCCATACATTTCAAACATGTTCAGTGGAGTTCCAGCTTCATCGCGAAATACCACATAGAGATCGCCTGCCACAAAACCGGGATAGACGATTTCGCACGCGGGGGTGACCTCCGTGTCGTACACGTCGAAAACAGTCCAGAAGCGTGGATCTTGATGGTTGTCGTGGCGCGCCACCTCTGGTGGGGATGCTAGCAACTCGTCCCATTCTTGCGCCGAAGCGCCATCGGTGAAAGTGAACTCGAATGTGCCCGCACTGCCCTTGACGGCTTCCACACTGGTAAATCGGGTGGTTACTCGAGCCCTGGAGGTACGAGGGTGTAGGGACTCCAAACCGCTTAGGTCTTCGACCGTGCCGACCGCTACATATTCCACTCGCATGAGCTCAATGGATGCAGCGGTCGACACCAAATGAGCGTAGAATGGCCGGTGTTGCGGCTGTTGGCGCACCAGTGAGCAGGCTTGCGCAGTACTCGACAGAGCCCAGCAAGCGACGCCGGCGACAATAGCGAGATTCAGCTTCATGAAATTCCCTCCTGCCGCGTTTGAATATTGGAAGCGTGGCGACGTCAAGTTGTATACCTGCTGGAATAAATGGTGACAGGCACCCATTCCCACAAGCCAAGCATCTATAAGATCGCCTGAATTTCCGATCCCACCCTGGCCGGATTCTGGCATGGTTTTTAGGGCGGGGTGCGGCGCCTGGGTTGAGGGATGGGGGGAGTGGGGCTTCTATCTTCATTGAAAAATTTTTGTATAAAATTCAAAACGCTTGTCATCCCGGACGGATGCCCGGACGCGTAGCGATCCGGGCATCCGTCCGGGATGACAAAATATATGGTTTGAATAGAGAAAGGCGCGCAACGCCCGTCCTTCTCCCATGGGGAGAAGGTGGCCGAAGGCTGGATGAGGGGTGGTGCCAGCAATTTCCACTCCCCCAAACCACCCCATTTACGGGGATAACCGCGCTGCTATCCACGCCGCCGCAAGAAATTTCCCCAACGCCTGAGCACCCTTGCGCGAAAAATCCGGCAGGCAATCCGACCGGAACAGTCATCCGCCTAATATCCGGCATGACCAAAAATCCCGACAAAACAGGACACGCCGAACCGGCCGAGAGGCCCCAGACGGCGAAGACGCCGCGGCGCGATGCTGCGGCCTGGTATCCACATATCCTGCAATACCGCGCCGGCACGCCGGCGGGGGTGATTGCCGAGCGTGTGGGGGGCAAGCGCCACACCGTGTACCGGGCCGAGGCCCGTTTGCGCGCGCTCCCGGACGCGAAAATGGCTGAGGTGCGCGAGGAGGCCCTGCGGCGCCGGCGGCTGGAGGCGGAGGCTGAATACCTGGTCGGCGACCCTGCGGTCGCGACGAAAATCGCCAATGCCTATGTCGCGCTGCGCCGGGCCGAACATGAGGAAAGGACCGCGATGATGGAAACCCGAAACACCGCCCGGCCGGGCGAGAACAAGGAGGCGAAGTTGAGCGATGCCGAAGTCGAACTCCTGCGCGCCGATCTTCGACGTCGATACATTCCTGAACTGCCCGCCCGAGCAGAGGGTTGTGATGCTGGAAGCGGCGACGGAAAACCAGCTGGTCGAACTCGACCATGATTTTCGCGGTACGGGCACAAACGCCCAGCTCCCGCCCGCCGGCGATTGGCTGATCTGGCTTTTCCTCGGCGGGCGCGGGGCGGGCAAGACGCGTGCGGGTGCTGAATGGGTGCGCGACCAGGTCAAACGCGGCGCGCGACGCATCGCGCTGGTGGGGCCGACCTTCAATGATGTGCGCGAGGTGATGATTGACGGGCCTTCGGGCCTGGCCAATATCGGCCGGCCGGGTGAACGGCCGCGCTATGAAGTCTCGCGCAAGCGGCTGGTCTGGCCGAACGGGGCGGAAGCCCATGCCTTTTCGGCCGAAGATCCCGACGGGCTGCGCGGGCCGCAATTCGAGCTCGGCTGGGGCGATGAATTTGCCGCCTGGGCCGAGCCGCAAAAGACGCTCGATACCTTGCGCATGGGGCTGCGGCTGGGCGACCAGCCGCGCCTGATGCTCTCGACCACGCCGCGCCCCATCCCGGCGCTGAAAGCCTTGATGAAGGCGCCCGGTGTCTTGGCGACGCATCAGCCGACTTCGCACAATGCCGCCAATCTGGCACCGGGCTTTCTCGCCGCCATGCAGGCGGCCTATGGCGGCTCGGCGCTGGGGCGGCAGGAGATTGAGGGTGTGCTGATCGATGACCCGGCCGGTGCCCTGTGGCGGCGCGCTGATATCGAGGCGGCGATTTGTGCCAAGGCGCCTGATCTGGACCGCATCATCGTTGCCGTTGATCCGCCGGCCACCGGCGGGGCGCGCTCGGATGAGTGCGGCATCGTGATTGCCGGCGCAGCGGGCGAGGGCGCATCGCGCCGCGCCTGGGTGCTCGCGGACCGCTCTTTCGGCCCCGCCATGCCGGCCGACTGGGCCCGCGTTGTGGCGGAAAGCTTTGAGGCATTTGAGGCCGACGGCCTGGTTGCCGAGGCCAATCAGGGCGGCGAAATGGTGCGTTCGGTGTTGCAGGCGGCGTCGAGTGGATTGCCGGTGCGGCTGGTGCATGCCAGCCGCGGCAAGCATGTCCGCGCCGAACCCGTCGCCGCGCTCTATGCGGCGGGGCGGGTGTTTCATGCCGGGCGCTTTGCGGCGCTGGAGGATCAGATGTGTGCCTTTGGCGCGCCCGAAGGGCCACGCACCAGTCCGGACCGCGTCGATGCGCTGGTCTGGGCGGTGACGGATTTGCTGCTGGAGACGCGGGCCGGGCCGAGGTTGCGGCGGCTTTAGGGGCTCCCAGACAAACACCAACGCCCACTGCCCCCGGATCAAGGCCGCGGGCAGTGGGCGTTCCATTGAATGAAATTCAATCCATCCGAAAAGGATCCCACCATGCCCAACTGGTTCAGCCGGCTGATTGGCCGGGAGGAGAAGGCGTCCGTGCCGCCGGGGTTGATTGCCCTGCAGTTTGCGGCGCGCGCCGCCTGGTCGCCGCGCGATATTCCGGCCCTGATGCGCGAGGGCTATGAGCGCAATGCCATCACCCATCGCTGTGTGCGTCTGATCGCCGAGGCCGCGGCTGCGGTGCCGCTCAAAGCCTCCAATGCGGCGGCGCAGAGATTGATCGACCAGCCCAATCCCGACCAGTCCGGCCCCGAGCTGTGGGAAAGTTTCTACGGTTTTCTACAATTGGCCGGAAATGCCTATCTCGAGCTCGCCAGCCTGGAGGGGGAGCCGCGCGAACTCTTTGTGCTGCGCCCGGATCGCCTGCGTGTATTGCCCGGACCGCGAGGCTGGCCGCAGGGATGGGAATATTCGGTCGATGGCCGCAAACGCCGTTTCGAGCGAGACCCGGTGAGCGGCCGGGCGCCGGTTTTCCACATCAAGCTGTTCCATCCCGGCGATGATTATTACGGCCTCTCGCCGATCCAGGCGGCGGCTCGCGCCCTCGATTTGCACAATGCCGGCGGCGAATGGGCCAAGGCTTTGCTCGACAATGCGGCGCGGCCGTCCGGGGCGCTGGTCTTCAATGGCGGCGATGGCCGCATGAGCGAGGATCAGTTCAACCGCATCAAACACCAGCTCGCCGAGGATCATGGCGGTCCCGCCAATGCCGGCCGGCCGATGTTGCTCGAGGGCGGGCTCGACTGGAAACCAATGGCATTATCGCCCGCGGATATGGATTTCACCCAGGCGCGGCGCGAGGCGGCGCGCGAGATCGCGCTCGCCTTTGGCGTGCCGCCGCTTCTGCTCGGCCTGCCCGGCGACAATACCTATGCCAATTACCGCGAGGCGAACCTCGCCTTCTGGCGTCAGACCGTCTCGCCGCTGACGCGCAAAATGGCCCGCGCGCTCGCCGTCTGGCTGCGGCCCTGGTTCGGGCCCGATCTGGTGATCGAAGCCGATGAGAGCGGCGTGCCTGGCCTCAAGGAGCTGGACCAATGACGGATAGCCGCGACTGGCATCTCCAGCGCCAGGTGACGCTCGGCGTCGTGCTCGCCCTGGTGCTGCAAACTTCCGGCGCCCTGGTCTGGTTCGGCCGGGTTGGTGAGCGGCTCGACCAGCTCGAACGCGATAATGCCCGCCAGAGCGCGCTGGCCGAACGTATGGCCGGGCTGGAGGCCGAGGTTCGCCTCGCCCGCGAGAGCCTGGTGCGGATCGAACGGCGGATGGAGGAGTAGGGGGCGTCAGGCAATACCAACGGGCGTTGGCGCTGCCACCTCACCCCCGGCTTCGCCGGACCCTCCCCATCAAGGGGAGGGAGGGCGTTTGCAATTTTCACCCTGTGCCCATTCACACACCCTCCTCTTCCTTGATGGACGAGGTGCCCCCGAAGGGGGCGGAGATGGTGAAGTTCATAGAGCACAGCCCCGCCTTCTCCCCGTGGGAGAAGGCGGGCTTGTTTTGAAGTTTTCAAATTCAACGAGGCCCACCATGCCCCAAACCCTGCTGATCGAGGGTCATGCCAGCGTGTTTGATCTCGCTGACCTGGCCGGCGATGTCGTGCGCCACGGCGCGTTCGCGGCGAGCCTGCGTGACAGACGAAATGTACCGATGCTGTTCCAGCACGAAGCGTCCGAACCCATCGGGGTCTGGCGTGAGCTGCGCGAGGACCGGCGCGGGCTCTATGTCCGCGGCGAGATCCTGGCCGAAGGGCCGCGCGGGCGTACCGCCCTGTCGCTGGTCCGGTCCGGGGCGATTGACGGGCTCTCGATCGGCTTTCGGACCAAACGTTTTTCCGGCCGTGCCCCGCGCGGGCGCGAGCTGATTGAACTGGATCTGTGGGAGGTCTCGATCGTGACCTTCCCGATGCTGCCGCAGGCCCGTCTGCGGCTCCTTCCCCAACCGGCCATCGCGGCCTGAGACACAAGGATCATCATGACCAAGGAAACCAAGATGAGCCCGGTTACCGGCGAAACCCGGGCCGCGCTCGGCGAAGTGCTGGCCGCTTTCGAGGCCTTCAAACAGGCCAATGACCAGCGCCTCGGCGAGATCGAGGCCAAGGCGTCGGCCGATATCCTGCTCGACGAGAAAGTCGCGCGCATTGATGCCGCGCTGACCGACCAGAAATCCGCCCTCGACCGGCTCCTGCTCGGCGAGGCGCGTCCCGGCCTGTCGGGGACAAATGGTTCGGCGGAGAGCGCGGCCTGGTCGCGCTATATGCGGCGCGGCGATCTGGCCGGGCTGGCGGAGGCCAAGTCGCTCAGCGCCGGTTCCAATAGCGACGGCGGGTATGTCGTGCCGGCCGAGACCGAGGCGCGCATTGACCGGCTGCTGATCGAGGCCTCGCCCATCCGCGCTATCGCCTCGGTGCGCCAGACGTCTGCTCCTGTCTTTCGCAAACCGGTCTCGCGCGGCGGGGCCGCTTCGGGCTGGGTGACGGAGACGGCGGCGCGGCCCGAAACCGGGGCGCCGAGCCTGGACCTGCTCGATTTCCCCTGCACCGAGCTCTACGCCATGCCGGCGGCGACGCAGCAATTGCTCGATGATGCCATGGTCGATGTCGATCAATGGCTGGCCGAGGAAGTGCGCGATGTCTTCGCGGTGCAGGAGAGCGCGGCCTTCGTCTCCGGTGACGGCAGTGACAAGCCCAAGGGCTTTTTGAGCTATACCAAGGCGCTTGATGGCACGGAAAGCTGGGGCGAGATCGGCTATGTGCCGACCGGGACGGATGGCGCTTTTGATGCCGGCGATCCGGCCGATGCGTTGATCGATCTGATCTATGCTCCCAAGACCGGCTATCGCGCCGCGGGCCGTTTCGTGATGAACCGGCGCACCGTCTCCGCCGTGCGCCGCTTCAAGGATGCCGACGGCAATTATCTCTGGCAGCCCTCGCTGTCCGAGGGCGGCAGCTCGACCCTGCTCGGCTATCCGGTCACCGAGGCCGAGGACATGCCGGACATTGGTTCCGACAGCTTCTCGATTGCCTTCGGTGATTTCGCCAAGGGCTATCTCGTGCTCGACCGCCAGGGCGTCGAAGTCCTGCGCGACCCCTATTCGGCCAAGCCCTATGTGCTCTTCTACACCACCAAGCGTGTCGGCGGCGGGGTGCAGGATTTCGCGGCGATCAAGCTGTTGAAGTTCGGGGTGAGCTAGGGGCGCCCCATCTCCCGCTGCACAGCCTCGATCAGCGCTGCCTCCGCGGCATCGCTCACGGCATCGCCGTGGGCGGTGCCGTAGGTCGTCTCGACGCTGGGCAGGTCGAAGAAAACCCGGCGGATATAATTCTCCACCGGCCGCATCCAGATGGCCGTGCCGACCAGGCCCGGGATCAGCCAGACCAGCACGACGGATTTCGCTTCCATCATCGGCGGATCGATCAGGCCGGCGGCCGTGAAACCGGAGAATACCAGACCCCAGGCCAGCGCGATGGCCGGCAGTCCGCACAGGGCAAAGGCCACGACCCAGGCCTGTAACGCATTGAGGCGGCCGGGGCCGGGCGTTGTCATGCGCGGCTTCTCACCCAGGCGATGAAGGTGCTGACCGTGAAGATCAGCGCCAGCACAAATGAAAAGCTCCAGCCGGGAAAGCCGAAGGTCATCTGCACGCTTCCCAGCGCCGCACAGGCCGCCGCGGCGCCGCCATAGAGCCGCACCTGGCGCGTGAAGCGTCCACGATCATTTTCGCTTGAACCGGAGTCCGTCATGTCTCTCTCCCTCGTCACGCCGCCGGCGGCCGAGCCGCTCTCGCTTGAGCAGGCCAGGGCGCGTCTGCGTATCGCCGACACCAGCCAGGATGCGCGTCTGACGCATCTGATACGAAGCGCGCGCCAGCGTGTCGAGGGGGATACGGGCCGTGCCTGTCTCTCCCAGACCTGGCTGGAGCGGCGCGATGCCTGGGATGGCGATGGGCGTCTGTGCGCCTTCGGCACCCAGTTCAAACTGCCCAAACCGCCACTGATTTCCATCGACGCCATCACCACCTATGACGCCGATGACACGCCGATGAGCCATGATCCGGCGGATTTCTTCATCGACACGGCTTCCGAGCCGGGCCGTCTGGCGCTGCGTCCCAACGGTCATTTTCCCGAGCCGGGCCGCAACATTGCCGGCATCGAGATCCGTTTCACCTGTGGCTATGGCGACGATCCCGACGACGTGCCCGCACCCGTGGTCGAAGCCATCGGCCAGCTGGTCGAGGCGATGTATGAGGGCGGGCTCGATGCCGGCATGCCGGCCTCGGTCAAGGCGCTGCTCAGCCCATGGTGGAGGATCTCGCTATGAGCGCGCCCGAGGCCGATCTGATCGCGGCGCTGACCGCAGCGATGCTCGCCGACGCCGCCGTGCAGGCCGTGCTCGGCGATCCGGTGCGGCTATTTTCTGAACGTTCGCGCAGCGCCGCTTACCCGCATGCCAGCTGGGGCCGCAGTGAAACCCTGGCGCGCGATGCCGATGATGTGACGCTGATCGAACACCGGCTGACGCTGGAAATCTGGTGCCGCGACGGCGATCCCCACGCCATCACCGGCCAGCTGCGCGAAGCCCTGCGCGGGCTCGACCCGGTATTGCCCGAACCGTGGACGCTGGTTCTGCTGGCGCCGGCCTATAGCGATGTCTTCGCGACGCGGGACCGGCGGGTGAAGCGCGGGCTTATTCGGCTCCGGGCGGTGATGGGGCGGGTGGGGTAGGGGCCAAGCGTCGTGCGTTGGAGCGGGGAGGGCGTTGAGGCTGGGGGCTCCGGGGCGTTCCAAGATGACGTGAATTTAACGCAAGGAACAGGCGCGGCGACCTTACAATTGACGTGAATCCTGCCTATGTTACCTTGTAACAGCGCTGCGGGCTGAGACCTGTCTGATAACGGCTTCTCAACCAATCTGGCGTATGGACGTCTGGGTGAAACTGGGCTAGGAGCTTTCGTCGGTATGGCGAGTGTTCTTGCCATAATGCCCAACCAGTGATTTTGTTAGCTCCGTTGAATCGGAGGGGGATGAGATGAAATTTTGCCAAACGAATATCGAGGGCACGAGCCGGATTGAAGGCACGAGCCGTTAGGCTGCCTCATCTGTCTGCCTTTGCCACCGCGTTTATCGGGGCCCCGTTTCGGGGCCCTTTTTTGTTGCCGTCCGCCCTTTTCCCAGTCTAAGGTTGTGATGTTGCCGTGGGGAGTTGCATTTGGCTGGGAATATCTGGACCCGGATCTATGATCGCCGTTTCCATCTCGTCTGGATGGGCTGGCTGCTCATGCTCAGCCTCGCCGGCACGATCCTGACCGTCAAATACTGGGGGCAGCTGGGCAATGCGCGCTATGATGTCATGGTGCTCGAAGTCCTGATCGTTTCATTTTTTGCGGCCCTCTACGGCTATCGTCTCTCCTACCGGGCTGCGCGACTGGCCAATTCCTTCCAGCACATCGCCGTGCAGACGCGTGACGGGGATCTGATCCAGATGTTCGAGGAATTCCGCCGGGTCAGGCGTGCGCTGAAAGCCTCGAGTGACAACAGGTCGCTTGATGCCGATACGGTCGAGGCGGCCAAGCCCCTCAAGATCGGCGACCGCAAGGTCCGGCCGGCGGACGTGATCAAGAAGGTGTTCAATTACTACGAGGCAACCGCGATCGGCGTGAAGCGGCACGCACTCGACGAGCAGATGATCAAGAGCTGGTGGCGCAAAAGCTATATTCTCGACTGGATGGATTTCGCCGAATATATCCGCGCCAAGCGCAAGCGTGACCGGCTGCCGCGGCTTTTCATCGAGTATGAATCCCTGGTGCGGCGCTGGGCGACGGAGGAGGAGCAGGGCTTGCTCTGACCACTTGCGCCTGAACCGATCTCACATTTCTCACCGCCTCCCGGGGCGGTTTTTTTGTGCCTGGATTTCAGGAAAGGACCCACCCCATGACCATTCAGTCCGGCAAGGACATACTCCTCAAGATCGGCGATGGCGGCGATCCGCAGAGCTTTGCGGCTGCTGCCGGTCTGCGCATGAAAACCATCTCGCTCAATGCCCGCAGCGTCGATGTCACGACGGCGGACAGTCCGGAGGGCTGGCGCGAATTGCTGGCGGGGGCGGGTGTGAAGACCTGTTCTGTCTCCGGGGCCGGCGTGTTTGTCGATGCGGCCAGCGATGGCGCCGTGCGCCAGGCCTTCTTCGACCAGACGGCGCGGGACTGGCAGCTGATCATCCCGGATTTCGGCGTGATCGAGGGCGCTTTCCTCGTCGCGGCGCTGGATTATTCCGGACGCCATGATGGCGAGGCGGCCTGGTCGATGACGCTCGCTTCGGCCGGACAATTGAGCTTTGGAGCGATCTGATGGCCAATCCTGCTCGCGGCGAAACCATTCTGGAGATCGGAGGGGTGAGGCACACGCTATGCCTGACGCTCGGCGCCCTGGCCGAGATCGAGGCGCTGTTCGAGGACGGCGTCCGGCTTGATGCCCGCAATCTGGTCACCGTGCTGGCGGTGTTGTTGCGCGGTGGTGGCTCAACCATCACCGAGGCGGACTTGCGCGCCGCACCGCTCGATCCGCTGGCGGCGGCTTCGGCGATCTCCACCTGTTTCGAGACAGCGCTATGAGCCGGCCCGACTGGCTCGCCGCCCTGCGCCTGGCGGCACGGATGGGTATTGCGCCGGCGGAATTCTGGCGTCTGAGCCTGATCGAATGGCGCGCCCTGGTGGGCGGCCATGACGCCCGGCCGCTGAGCCGGCGTGCCTTGCAAATCCTGATGGCTGATTATCCGGACAAGACCTCATGACTGATTTGACCGACCAGACCGAACAAGCCGGCGAAGCCCTCGATGCGCTCGCCGATGGTCCCGCCGCGCGCGCCAGCCAGGCCATCGAGGCCGCCTTCGAGCGCACCGGCGAGACGATCGAGCGTGCCTTCGAGCGCGCCGCCCGCTCCGGCGAGACGAGTTTTTCGCGCCTGACCGAGAGCATATTGCGCGATATGGCGCGGCTGGCGGCCGAGCAATTGATCGAGAAACCGCTGAGCGGCGCGATCCAGTCGGCGCTCTCGAACATGCCCTTCTTCGGCGCCCGCGCCGAGGGCGGACCGGTCACGCCGGGCGGTGCCTATCTGGTCGGCGAGCGCGGGCCGGAACTCTTCACGCCGCCGGGCGCCGGAAGCATTGGCGGCGCGGGCGCACCGAATATCACCGTCAATCTGGCGCTGGGGGCGGGCAGCGATGCCCGTACGGTCGAGCAATCGCAGGCGCGGATCAGCCGCGCCCTGGCCCGCGCCGTTGCCAAAGGGAGCCGCTATCTATGACAGCTTTCCACGACATCCGCTTCCCCTTCGCCGTCGCAATCGGTGCCGTCGGTGGACCTCAGCGTCGCACCGAGATTGTCACCCTGGTGTCGGGCCGCGAGGAGCGCAACGCACCCTGGGCCGACAGCGTGCGCCGCTGGGATGCCGGCCCAGGCGTCAAATCCCTCGACGATCTCAATACGCTGATCGCCTTCTTCGAGGCGCGCCGCGCTCGCCTGCACGGTTTCCGCTTCCGCGATCCGATCGATAACCGCTCCTGTGCGCCATCCCAGGTGCCCGCCATGCTCGATCAGCGGATCGGGACCGGCGATGGGGTGGCGACGGATTTCCAGCTGGTGAAGTCCTATGCCAGCGGCGGTGAGCGCTGGACGCGCCGTATTGCCAAGCCCGTCGAGGGCACGGTGATTGTCGCCGTCGATGGTGTTGAGGCGGAGGTTTCCGTTGATCATGCCACCGGCCTGGCCAGCTTCGCGGAGCCGCCCGCGACAGGGGCAGAAATCACCGCCGGTTTCGCCTTCGATTGCCCGGTGCGCTTCGACACCGACCAGCTTGATATCGCCCTCGACGCCGTTGGTGCCGGCGTCGCACCGAGCGTACCGCTGATTGAATTGAAGCTCTGACGGCCCGCGTTTTCTCGCTGGAAATTTTTCTTACCAAACCAAATCTTTGTCATCCCTGACGGATGGCCCGACTTGATCGGGCCGCAGATCAGGGACCCAGACGCCCGACGCTTGATACGTCAGCAGCGTAGCGGTGGAAATTTGTCCTTTCCCAAGCTGGATCGGCGATGCCGGGTCTGGGTCCCGGATCTACACCCGGATCGCTGACGCGTCCGGGCATCCGTCCGGGATGACAAGGAATGGACATTGAAAGTCTAACCCCATGCTCAATCTCCCTCCTGCCATGCAGGCATCGCTCGATGCCGGCGTGACCACCCATGCCTGGTGCTGGCGCGTCACGCGAACCGATGACGCCCTGTTCGGCTTTACCGACCACGACCGTGATCTCGAATTCGCCGGTCTCATCTACCGCGCCGGCAGCGGGTTTGGCGGGGCTGAGGCCGAGAGTGCGCTGGGGCTGGCGCCGTCGCAGACGGATCTCGCCGGAGCGCTCGATGATGCGGTGCTGAGTGAGGCCGATCTGGCAGCGGGGCTGTGGGGCGGCGCGCGGGTGGAGTGCTGGCGGGTCGACTGGTCGGATCCCGAATTGCGGGTGCTGGTTTCGACCGGTGAGCTGGGCGAGGTCCGCCGGCTGGATGGCCGGTTCGAGGCCGAATTGCTCGGCCTGGCACATCGGCTGGAGCGGCAAACGGGGCGGGTCTTCACCCGGCGCTGTGATGCGCGGCTCGGCGATGGGCGATGCGGGGTGTCGCCGGAGCATCCGGATTTCGCAACCGGCTGCGACCAGCGTTTTGCCACCTGCCGTGACCGCTTCGCCAATACCGTCAAATTCCGCGGTTTCCCGCACATGGTCGGCAATGATTTGCTGCAGGCCTCGGCCGCCAGCGAAACGATCCGCGATGGCGGGTCGAGAGGACTGAACTCATGAAACGGACAATGAATTTGCGTAGCCGCGTCCTCGTCGAGGCGCGGCGCTGGATCGGCACGCCTTATCGTCATCAGGGCAGTTGCCGGGGCGCGGGCTGTGACTGCCTCGGCCTGGTGCGCGGTATCTGGCGCTCGCTCTATGGCGATGAGCCGGAGGCGCCGCCCGCCTATACGCCCGACTGGGCCGAGCGCTGCGGCGGTGAAACGCTGCTCGAAGCGGCGCAGCGGCATCTCGTCGAGATCGATATCCGCGCCGTCAAACCGGGCGATGTCCTGCTCTTCCGGCCGGATCTGAATGGCCCGGCCAAGCATTGCGCCATCGTGTCGGGACCGACCGGAATCATCCACGCCTATTGGGGCCGCGCCGTGGCCGAGACCTCGCTGTCGCACTGGTGGCAGAGGCGGCTGGTGGCGGCCTTCGCCTTTCCGCAAAGGGGGCATTGATGGCGCAGCTTGTGATGACGGCCGGCCGCGCCGGCCTCTCAGCCCTGCAGGCCGCCGGGCCGGCACTGGCCAATGCGGCGGCCAATCTGGCGGTCAACGCGCTGATCGGTGGCCGCCGCCGCGAAGGGCCGCGCCTGCCGGAAATCCCGGTCCAGACCTCGACTGATGGCGCACCGATGGCGCGCATCTGGGGGCGGGCGCGCATCGCCGGTCAGGTGATCTGGGCCTCGCGCTATCTGGAACATGCCACCAAAACCTCCGCCGGCGGCAAGGGCGGGCCGAGCCAGGTGGATTATGCGTATTCGATCAGCCTTGCGGTCGGGCTGTGCGAGGGGGAGATTGCCGGGATCGGGCGCGTCTGGGCCAATGGCGCCCTGCTCGACACATCGGCGCTGGCCATGCGGGTTTATCCGGGCAGTGAGGACCAGATGCCCGATGCCTTGATCGAGGCGGTCGAGGGCGGCGATGTGCCCGCCTTTCGCGGCACGGCCTATGTCGTGTTCGAGGATTTGCCGCTGGATGAATTCGGCCACCGCATCCCCAATCTTTCCTTCGAAATCTTCCGCCCGCTGCGCGATGGCGTGCAGCTGGAGGACCGTGTCGCCGGCGTCAATCTCATCCCCGGTTCGGGCGAATTTGCCTATGCGCCGGAGGCCGTGATGCGCGTGCTCGGGCCGGGGCGCGAGACGGCGGAGAATCGCAATAATGGCCGTGGTGTTTCCGATTTTATCGCCTCGATTGATGATCTGGAGCGCGATCTGCCCAATTGCCGTTCGGTGCAGCTGGTTGTGTCCTGGTTTGGCGATGATCTGCGCTGCGGCCACTGCCAGATCCGCCCCGGTGTCGAGACGCGCGACAAGCTCACGCGGCCGCTGGTCTGGTCGGTGGCGGGCGAGGATCGCGCTTCCGCTTATCTGATCAGCGGCGAGGCGGGGCGGCCCGTCTATGGCGGCACACCGGACGATGCCAGCATCATCGCCGCCATCACCGAGCTCAGGGCGCGCGGCTTTGCCGTCACGCTCTATCCTTTCATCCTGATGGACATCCCCGCCGGCAATGGCCGGCCCGACCCCTGGGGCGCAGCCGAGCAGGCCGTCTTTCCCTGGCGCGGACGCATCACCTGCCATCCGGCGCCGGGCCTGGACGGGACGGTCGATGAGAGCGCGGCCGCCGAGGCGCAGGTGGCGGATTTCTTCGGCATGGCGGGCACCAGCGATTACACGGTGTCGGGCGGGTCAGTGAGCTATTCCGGTCCGGCTGAATGGGGGCTCAACCGCTTCATCCTGCACTGTGCGGCGCTGGCGCAGGCCGCCGGCGGGGTGGATGGTTTCCTGATCGGGTCGGAACTGGCGGCACTGACGACGGTGCGCGGAGCGGGCGGCAGCTATCCCGCCGTGACGGCGCTGAAGGCACTGGCCGGTGAGGCGCGGGCCTTGCTGGGACCCTCGACGCAAATCTCCTATGCGGCCGACTGGACGGAGTATTCCGGCCATCAGCCCGGCGGCGGGGCAAAGCTCTTCCATCTCGATCCGCTTTGGAGCGATGCCAATATCGATGCGGTGGCGATCGACTGGTATGTGCCGCTCTCCGACTGGCGCGACGGCGCGGAGAATCTTGATGCGGCGTTCGCCTCAGGTCCGCATGACCGCGATTATCTCGCATCCAACATGACGGCCGGGGAGGGTTTCGACTGGTATTACGCCAGCGAAGCGGATCGCGTGGCCCAGATCCGGACACCGATTGTCGATGGCGTTCATGGCGAGGACTGGATCTGGCGCTACAAGGATCTGGTCAGCTGGTGGAGCCAGCCGCATCACGACCGGCCCGGCGGTGTGCGTGCGGAAAGCGCGACCGGCTGGGTGGCGATGTCCAAGCCGGTCTGGTTGACTGAAGTGGGCTGTCCGGCTGTCGACAAGGGCTCCAATCAGCCCAATGTCTTCGTCGACCCGAAAAGCTCGGAAAGTCATTTGCCCTGGTTCTCCGGCGGCACGCGCGATGATCTGGTGCAGCGGCGCTATCTGGAAGCCGTACTGGCGCACTGGAGCGGCGATGCGGCGGCCAATCCGGTCTCGCCCGTCTATCACGCACCGATGCTGGCGCCCGATCGCATCCATGTCTGGGCCTGGGATGCGCGGCCCTGGCCGGATTTCCCGGCCCGCCGCGATGTCTGGTCCGACGGCGCGAACTGGACGCTGGGGCATTGGCTCAACGGGCGGGCCGGGCAGGTGCCGGTGGCATCGATCATCGCGGAGATTTGCGCGGACGCCGGGCTGGAGGCGTTTGATGTCTCGGCGGTGGATGACCTGGTCTCCGGCTATGTCGTGGCGCAACCCGTGACGGCGCGCGCGGCGCTGGAGCCACTGCTCGACGTGCTCGGGATTGATGTCCTGCCGCGAGCCTCGGCGCTGCATTTTGCCTCCGCCGACGCGCCCCTGGCGCCGCTCATCCTGGCCGAGCCCGTGCAGCCGGAGCGCGGCCCGGCGACCGAGCGGCTTGACCCGCCCGTGTTCGACAGGCCGCGCGAGCTCAGCCTCGATTTCATTGATGATGCCGCCGATTACCGGCCCGGCCACGCCGTGGCACGCGGCCTCTACGAGACGGTGCAGGCGGTGGGACTTTCGGCACCGGTGCTGGCGGATCCGCATCTGGCCCGCAATTGGTGCGGGCAGGCGCTGGCCGAGATCGAGGCGCGTCCGGCACGGCTGGCCCTGCATGTGCCGCCATCATTGCTGGCGCTGGAGGCCGGTGATGCGGTCACGCTGGACGGCGCGCTGTGGCGAGCCGAATCGCTTGAGGGCGGGGCAGCGCGTCAGGCCGGATTGCGACCGCCGCGGCTTCGGGCCGGGGTCTGGCAGGGCTCGACCGCCGGGGCCGGTGCGTCCATGCCGCCGCCGGCCCGGCCGCAGGTAATCGCCCTCGACCTGCCGCTCGATGGCCACGAAGCCGGCCCGCGCGGCGGTGTCCTGCTGGCCGGTTTTGCCGACCCCTGGCCCGGCGCGCTCGATGTCTTTGTTGAAACCGGTGATGGCGGCCGGGATCTGCGTTGCCAATTGCGCCGTCCGGCACGGATCGGCGTTCTGCTCGGTGATCTGGCATCGGGCCCGGTGGGCTATTGGGATGAAGCGGCGAGCGTCGAGATCGAACTCTCTGGCGGCGAACTGGCCAGCCTGACGCGCGAGGCGGTGCTCAATGGCGCCAACCGGCTGGCGGTCTCGCAGGGCGGTGATGAATGGGAAGTGATTCAATTCGCTGATGCCGAGCTGACGGGCGAGCGGCGCTATCGCCTCTCGGGCCTGCTGCGCGGACAGGGCGGCACCCGACCGGACGGCGCGCTGGCTGGCGCCGTCTGCGTCGTGCTGGATGAAGCGCTCACCGTGTTGCCCCTGCTCGAGCATGAGTTCGGAAATGCTGTCGAGGTCCGCGCCGTGGCGGCGGGGCTGGCGGCCGATGATGGTCAGGCTGGCGCTCTGGACGTGACCGGCGAGCAGCGCGATCTATGGCCGTTGGCGCCGGTGCATGTGCGGGCGCAACGTGTGGACGGGAGTGTGACGGTGAGCTGGATACGCCGGGCGCGGGTCAGCGGCGATGACTGGCGTGCCGCCGAGGTGCCGCTCGGCGAGACGGCGCAGGCCTACCGTCTGGAGATCCTGCTCGGCGATGTCGCCGTGCTCGGCGTGGAGACAGCGGAGCCTGAATGGTCGCTCACCGAGGCCGGTCTGACGACGCTGCTCGGCAGCCTGCCGGAAGCGCTGGAATTACGCGTCGCGCAAATCTCCGCTCAGACCGGACCGGGCCGCTGGACGCGTTGCAACCTGCTCCTGTGAGCCGGGCTTTGCGATCTGCGGCAAAGCCCCTTACATGAAGCCTGATATGAGCTGATGGCGTGGGCATGGACGATCCTTATCAAATCCTTGGTGTCGCGAAGACAGCGACGGCGGACGAGATCCGCAAGGCCTATCGCAAGCTGGCCAAGGCGCTGCATCCTGACGCCAATCCCGACAACAAGGCGGCCGAGGAGCGTTTCAAGAATGTCTCCCAGGCCTTCAAACTCCTGTCGGACCCGAAAAAACGTGCCGAATATGATGCCGGCCAGCGCGCCGGTTTCGGACCCGGCATGGGGGCGGGGCAGGGCATGGGGGCCGGCATGGGCGGCGGCGCGCGCGGTCCGTTCAATTTCCGCCAGACGCGGCAGAATAATCGCGGTTTCGACGATATCTTCTCGGATCTGTTCACCGATTTCGGTGCCCAGGCCCGCGAGGCACCGCGCAAGGGAGCCGATGTGCGCCAGATCCTGACGATTGATTTTCTCGCCGCCGCCAGTGGCGGCAAGCACCGGGTGAAACTGCCCGGCGGCCGGGCGGTTGAAGTGGCCGTGCCCTCCGGCGCTGCCGACGGCCAGGTCCTGCGCCTGCGCGGCCAGGGCGAAACACCGCCGGGTGGCGGCCAGGCTGGCGATGCGCTGATCGAAATCAGGATTGCCGACCACCGGCATTTTTCCCGCGATGGCGATGATGTCCGGCTGGAACTTCCGGTGACGCTGAGCGAAGCCGTGCTCGGCGCCAAGGTGCGGGTGCCGACCATAGACGGGCCCGTCTTTCTGCAAGTGCCGCCGGGCTCGAGCAGTGGCAGCCTGCTGCGGCTGCGTGGCAAGGGTTTTGCGAGTGGCAAGGGCAAGCGCGGCGATCAGATCGTCCGCCTCGTCGTCGCCCTGCCGGCACAGGATGAGGCGCTGCGTGCGTTTTTGCAGACCTGGACGCCCGCTTCGGGCTATGATCCGCGCAAGGGCCTGTAGTTCGAAGATGAGTGCAGGATAAGGCAGTCGTTCAGCCCGGGTTCAGGGCGGCTGCGTCACATAGAGTGCCATGTTGAGAACACTGATCATAATTGCTGCAGCCTTCACCGCCCTCGGCGTGCCGGCTGTAACGCAGGCCGAGGCCGAAAGTCTGGAGTGGACCCAGGGCCGCGATGTGCGTGATCGCTATACGCCGGGCGAAGCCCGGGTGCAGCGCGAGCAGGGCAATCTGGTGCCGGCGATCCGTGTGATCGGCGATGTGCGGCGGCTTTACCCCAATGCGGAAGTGCTTGACGCTGAACTCGTGCGCGGCAACCAGCCGCGCTATATCGTCAAGATCCTGACCGCCGACGGCCGCCGGATCGATGTAGTGGCAGACGCCCGCACGGGCGCTATACTGTCGGAACGATAGGAAAAATCATGCGCGCTCTGATTATTGAAGATGATCCTGATCTCAATCGCCAGCTCTGCCGGGCGCTCGAGGATACCGGTTATGCCGTCGATACCGCCCTGGATGGCGAGGACGGTCATTTCCTTGGCGATACCGAGCCCTATGATGTGGTCGTCCTCGATCTTGGCCTGCCCAAGCTGGATGGTGTGAGCGTTCTGGAACGCTGGCGCAGTGATGGCCGCGATTTCCCGGTCCTGATCCTGACGGCGCGCGATCGCTGGAGCGAAAAAGTCGCCGGCTTCGACGCCGGTGCCGATGATTACCTGACCAAGCCTTTCCATACCGAGGAATTGCTGGCGCGGCTGCGGGCCTTGACCCGGCGCGCGGCCGGTCATTCGACCTCGACGATTGAATGTGGTGGCCTGTCGATCGATACGCGCGGCGCGCGTGTCTTCATTGAAGGCAGCCCGGTGAAGGTGACCTCGCATGAATTCCGCATGCTGAGCTATCTCGCCCACCACCAGGACCGTGTCATTTCGCGCACTGAACTGGTCGAGCATATCTATGACCAGGATTTCGACCGCGACAGCAATACGATCGAGGTCTTTGTCGGTCGTCTGCGCAAGAAAATCGGCCAGGACCGGATCGAAACGGTTCGCGGTCTCGGTTATCGCCTGGTCGAACCGGTGACCCCACCCGTCTCGTGACCTCGCGCGTCTCCCTTGCCTTCCGGCTGTTCGCCGGCGCGGCGGCCTGGGCGCTGGCATTGCTGCTGGTTGGCGCGATCGCATTGAGTACGCTCTATCAACGCTCGGTCATCCGCACGCTGGATGACCGGCTGACCAGTATCGTCGGCGCGCTGGTCGCAGCGGCCGAGACCGACGCCGAGGGCGCGGTCGCGCTGGCACGGCGTCCATCCGATCCCGCCTATGGCCGTGTTTTCTCAGGTCGTTACTGGCAAATCGTCGATACCGCGCAGAGTGGTGAGGACAGTATCCTCATCGTCTCGCGCTCCCTGTGGGACGAAACGCTCGCGGCCTCACAGGGCCTGCGCAACCGGGCCCAGGCCTCGCCAGGACAAATTGTCACCGGACGCGCCAAGGGGCCCGCCGGTGAGCCCCTGCGCGTGGTTGCCCAGGCTGTGCTGCTGCCGGACCGCGACGATGTCGTCATCATGATGGCCGGTGAGGATCGCCGGCCCGCCGATCGCGATGTGCGCAATTTCGCCATTACCTCGGGTGTCTTGCTGCTTGGCTTCGCCGCGGCGATCGCGGCGGGTGTTTTCTTCCAGGTCCGGATCGGGTTGGCGCCGGTCTTGCGCATGCGCAATAGCGTTGCCGATGTCCGCGAGGGGCGGAGCGAACGGGTCGATGGCCAGTTTCCGACCGAGCTGCAGCCGCTGGCCGATGAACTCAACGCCATGCTCGATCACTCGCGGGAACTGGTCGAGCGCTCGCGCACCCATGTCGGCAATCTGGCGCATGCCCTGAAAACTCCCATCGCCGTTCTCACCAATGAAGCGCGCGAGGCCGGCGGTGGTTTCGGTGATCTGGTCGGACGTCAGACTGCGATCATGACCGAACAGGTCGACCATCATCTGCGCCGGGCCCGCGCGGCGGCTCACGCCAAGGCGATCGGCGCGCGAACCGAAGTTGCCCCCACTGTCAGCGATCTCGCCCGAACCCTGACCAAGATCTATGCGCGACGCGGTGTCAGCATCGATACCGATCTCGCCGAGGACCTGTATTTTCGCGGCGAGCGTCAGGATCTCGAGGAAATGGTCGGAAATCTGATGGACAATGCCTGTAAATGGGCGAGCTCCCGGGTCCGGACCACGGCGCGCCCGGGCGCGGATCGGGGATTCGAACTCCTGATCGAAGACGATGGCCCGGGCCTCGATCAGGCCGGTTGTGAAGCCGCGCTGCAACGTGGGGTTCGTCTTGATGAAAAGGCACCTGGCTCAGGACTTGGTCTCGCCATAGTATCCGATCTCGCAAAGGCTTATGATGGCGAGGTTATTCTGTCTCGGTCCAGTCTTGGCGGTCTCTGCGTCCGTCTGATTTTGCCAGCCACAGCACGCTAAAGCGCCGTTAACCCAAACTGCTGAATACTCGACTTACTTAAACATGGTCAGTATTTACGAATGGCAAACCTTTCGCCGAACCAACGGACCAAGCTTGAGGCGCTCTGGCGCAGCATGCCGTCGCGGATGCGCGCTGGTCTCTACGGGGCCGCGCAGGCGGCCGGGGCGGAAGATCCGCAATCCCGGGAGCTGCTTGAGGTCTTTGAAGAACTAGAAGCGCTGATGACCGAACCGGCGGGCGATCTCGCCAAGGCCTATCTGTTTGAACCCCTGCGCGCCCTGACCGCCGAGCCGGCGTCGGTGCCGCCATCGAAATACCGTTTCAGTCCCGATGACCTCAGCAAGATGTGGGGCTGGCTTGGACGCCAGATTGCCAAGGATCTGGTCGAGGAGGCCCGCAAGTGCCGCAAGCCCGCCAGCGATCCAGTCTGGCATGATTTCCGGGCCCGGGCAGCCGCCGCTCTGGCTGAGGCTGTCGCCCGCGCCGACCGGGTGCCCAAGGACATGACGGCGCTGGACAAGCGCTTCGGTCCCGATTGCCGCTCCATGCTCCATGACGCCATTGATCTGCTCAGATTCAGCGAGCGCATTGAGGCGGTGATGCTGGATATCCCGGCCGTCGTCGAGGACTTCGATCCGGAGCTGTGCGAACAGGTCCGCGCCCAGCATGAGCAATTGATGGCAGACGCGCCCGAATCCGCCGTCTGGTACCTGTTGCTGGTGATGGGGCGGCTGACCTCCCCCTGGCAGATATTCCGCGTCGTCGAGAAGATCGGACGACGCGGCGATGATCTGGTGGTCTCCAAAACCGAGCTGGCGGCGATCGGTGATACGGTCCTGGCCGATACCGGCTATTTCTCGGCCAAGCTGAAACATCCGCCGGCCGACCGGGCGGAGGCCGAGCTCTATTTCCAGGTGTTCTCGCGCTATGTCGGCTATTCGACCGGCATGGTGAAGGAATTCGGCATTCGCAAGGATGGCCGCTGGGGGCGTTCCCTGTTTGGCTTGCGGGCCGAGGCCTCGACCAATGTCGAGAAGGTGATGGAGAAGATTCCGCTCGCGCTCGATGCCGGCCTGCCCGAACCGCGCCGTGGCAAGAGCGGCCGTATCATCCCGGCGCAATTGCCGCCGACCGCCGCTATCGAGCGCGCCACCGGATTGCTCTATTTTCTCCACCGTGCCCGCGAACACGCCAATGCGGCGGCGATCGCCAGTGCCCAGAAGCGCATCTATGACCAGGCAGAGCGACGCATGCAGGACGCCGGCAAGATGCTGGTCGACCTGGTGGCCGACAGCTCGGGTCAGAGCCGCGTCAGCGCCGAGGAATGTCTCGCCATTGTTGCCGATCTGCTCGACGCTGCCGGTAGTAGCGAGGCCGCGGAATTGCTGCGCCGCCGGGGTGTCGCCGCCGCGGCATAGCGTCCAGGCGCGACAGCCAGGCTTGCCATCCTCGCCCGGCACGCCTAATTCGCCCCCATGACGGATCAATCCCCATCCGAGATCGCGCTCGAATCGCGCCAGGCCAAGGCAGCTCGGCTGTTCTCGCCGAGTGCTGCGCGCAATCGCGACGCGATTGGCGATCTGCTGGCCGGCCTGCTGCCGCCGTCCGCCCGCGTGCTGGAGATCGGTTCGGGAACGGGCGAGCATGCCGTGTCGGTCTGTCAACGTCGGCCGGACATCGGCTGGCAACCCAGCGACCCCGATGCCGTCTCCCGCGCCAGCCAGAACGCCTGGGCGGCCGAGATGGCGCCGAATATGCGCCCGTCGCTCGACCTCGACCTGACCCGTCCTGGCTGGGATGCGGGCCTGGGCGGCTTTGACGCCCTGGTCTGCCTGAATGTGATCCATATTGCGCCCTGGGCTGTGGCCGAGGCGATTGCGGCAGCCAGCCGGACGCTGATCGCCGGGGATGATAGCCTGGTCTATCTCTATGGGCCCTATCTGGAGGGTGCAGCGACGGCGCCGTCCAATCTTGATTTCGACCGCTCGCTCAAATCGCGCAATGCCCAATGGGGTGTGCGGGCGCGAAGCGATGTGGAGGCACTGTTCGCCGCCGCCGGCTGGGCCGCGCCGGACCGACATGAAATGCCTGCCAATAATCTGTCCCTCGTCTTTCGCCGCCGGAGCCCTTTGTGATGCGTCACCGTAATCGCCGTCTCGCCACGATCGCCCTGTCCGCGCTTGTCCTCGCCGCTGCCGTGGCGCTGGGCCTGTTTGCGCTGCGCGATTCGGTGGTCTTCTTCTACAGCCCGAGCGAGATCGCGGCCGCGCCGCCGGAGGCTGGCGAACGGGTGCGGGTCGGCGGGCTGGTGCTTGAGGAATCTATCGATACCACCGGCACAACCGACGGCGCCGCCTTTGCCATCACCGACCGCGTCGAGACCGTGCGCGTCGTTTATGCGGGCATATTGCCGGACCTGTTCCGGGAAGGTCAGGGCGTGATTGCCGAGGGCCGGTTCCGCGGCGATGGCGTTTTCCAGGCCGAAACCGTGCTGGCCAAGCATGATGAGACCTATATGCCGCCGGAGGTCGCTGAAGCCCTGCGCGAGGCAGGAGTCTGGCAAGGCGACGAGGCCGCCGGGCCGGCCGATCAAGCAGACGTGACTGCGCCGTCACAGCAATAGGTTTGGCGTTGCCGGCCGTGGCCCCTATCTCTGTTCACACGACAGGGAGAGAATAATGGCCAGATCCGAACGCGTTGAATTTCCAGGGGCGCTTGGCGAGACGCTCGCCGCACGCCTCGAAACCCCCGACGGCACGCCGCGCGCCTATGCGCTGTTCGCGCATTGCTTCTCCTGCTCCAAGGACATCCATGCCGCCAGCCGGGTCTCCCGCCATCTGGCGCAGGCCGGCTTTGCGGTCCTGAGATTTGACTTCACCGGGCTGGGGCAGTCCGAGGGTGATTTCGCCAATACCAACTTCTCCTCCAATATCCAGGACCTGGTGAAAGCCGGCGATTTTCTCGCCGAGCGCTATGAAGCGCCGGCCCTGATGGTCGGCCACAGCCTTGGCGGCGCGGCGGTGATCGCGGCGGCAGCCCGGCTGCCGTCGGTGCGGGCGATTGCCACGCTGGGCGCGCCGGCCGATGCGTCGCACGTGCGCCAGGCCTTCCACCCGGACATTGCCGAGATCGAAGCCAAGGGGCAGGCCGAGGTGATGCTGGGCGGGCGCCCCTTCTGCATCCGCAAGCAGTTTCTCGAGGATATCGAGGGCCATTCACTGGAAGATGCCGTCGCCGCGCTCAAGCCTGCCCTGCTGATCGCGCACTCGCCGACCGATAATATCGTCGGCGTCGAGAATGCGACGCGACTCTTCCGGGCCGCGCGGCATTCGCGCAGCTATCTCGACCTCGACGGTGCCGATCACCTGCTCAGCGATCCGGAGGATGCGCGCCATGCGGCTGATGTGATTGCTGCCTGGGCGCAGCGCTATATCGGTGCAGGCAAGGTGCAAGACGGACGGCGTGATTCACCGCCGGCCGCGGCCGATGCGGGCGGTGTCGTGGTGCGTGAAACCGGGCAGGGGCCCTATGCCAATCACGTGGTCAGCGGCAAGCATGTCATGATCGCCGACGAACCGGCTGATCTCGGTGGCGGCGACCGCGGCCCGGGGCCCTATGGTTTCCTCAATGCCGCGCTGGGCAGCTGTACCTCGATCACGCTGCGCATGTATGCGACCCGTAAATCCCTGCCGCTCGACCGCGTCACGGTCACTGTGCGCCACCGCAAGGGCGAGGCTGAGGGCCATGAAGGCAAGGTCGACATCTTTGACCGCGCCATCCGGCTGGACGGCGATCTCGACGCTGACCAGCGCCAGCGCCTGCTGGAAATCGCCGATAAATGCCCGGTGCACCGGACGCTGCACGGGCCGGCCCTGGTGCAGACGCGCGAGGAAAACGGTGCCGCTGAAACATGACGGGTTGGTTACCGTTTGTAATGTTATTGTAATGTTTGAGACACGCCGCCGTCAGCTTCTTCCTGCCTAATCTGGCGACGGCTCGAACAAGAAAGGTCTGTCTTACCCATGTTGTCAGTTTCCAAAATCCGTCGCCTTGGCGGGGTTTCCGTTCTGGTCCTTGCCGCGCTCGCTGCCGGCTCCCTGCTCAATCAATCCATCGCCCCGGCGCATGCCATGCAGGCGATTTCGGAACCCAATTTCGCAGCCGCCATCCCGGCCGGCGCGCCGATGTCCTTCGCCGACCTGATCGAGCATGTCAGCCCGGCTGTCGTGACGATCCAGGCCAGCTCGACACCGGACGAGGCACCGGCCGGTGTTGATCTCGACAATATGCCGCCGCAAATGCGCGAATGGCTGGAGCGTCAGTTTGGCGGCCGCGCCGGGCCACAGGCCGCCCAGCCGCGCCAATCGCTCGGTTCAGGCTTCTTCATTTCGGCTGACGGCTATCTGGTCACCAATAATCACGTCGTCGATGGTGCCACCGAGATCACGATCGGCACCGCTGGCGGTGAAACCTATCCCGCCCGCGTGATCGGCCTCGATCCACAGACCGATCTGGCCCTGCTGAAGGTCGATGAAGAGATCGAATTCCCCTTCGTCACGCTCGAGGATCAGCCGCATTATCGCGTCGGTGACTGGGTCGTCGCGGTCGGTAATCCCTTCGGCCTCGGCGGCACGGCGACAGCCGGCATCATCTCAGCCACCGGGCGCGAGATCGGCAATTCGAACTATAATGATTTCCTGCAGATCGATGCCCCGATCAATCGCGGTAATTCCGGCGGCCCGACCTTCAGCCTTGACGGCAAGGTTGTCGGCGTAAACTCGCAGATCTTCTCGCCCACCGGCGGCAGTGTCGGGATCGGCTTTGCCATTCCGTCCGATGTCGCAGCACGCGTCGTCGCTGCCTTGCGTGAGAATGGCCATGTGTCGCGCGGCTGGCTCGGCGTCGGCATCCAGAATGTCACCGAGGATATCGCCAGCGCGATGGGGCTGGAAGAGAGCACCGGTGCGATCATCAGCTCGGTTGTTGCGGGCGGCCCGGCCGACCAGGCCGGCTTCGAGCGCGAGGATGTCGTGCTGGCGGTCAATGATGAGAGCGTCGAGAATTCACGCGACCTGACCCGTCGTATTGGCGAGTTCTCGTCGGGCACCGATGTACGGTTCCGCGTCCTGCGTGATGGCCGCGAACGTACATTGCGCGTCGAGCTGGGTGAACGCCCGGATGACTCCACGCTGAACCAGCTGCCCAGCCGGGAGCAGGCCGAGGCGAGTGTCGACATTTTCGGCATGACCCTGTCGGAATTGAGCGATGAAGTGCGCGATGGCCGCGGTCTGGCTGCCGGCACGGTCGGTCTTGTGATCGAAAGCCTGGAGCCGGGCGGTGAAGCATCCCGCAAGGGTCTGTCGCGCGGCGATATCATTCTTGAAGCTGGCGGCCGCGCTGTCGGCACGACCGAAGCGTTGAGAGACGCGATCAACGCGGCCCGGGCTGGCAATCGCAATGCGATTCTCCTGCTCGTCGAAACCCAGGCTGGTCAGCGCTATATCGCGCTCCAGCTTGGCGAAGCCGAATAACCGGGAGGACATGTCCATGCGTATCCTGATTGTCGAAGACGACCGCGAAGCGGCGAATTATATTCGCAAGGGATTGCGTGAATCCGGTCATGTGGCCGATCACGCCCCCGACGGCGAAGAGGGGCTGGAGATGGCCCGCGCCGCCGAATACGACGTGCTCGTCGTCGACCGGATGATGCCGCGCATGGATGGTTTGACGATGGTCGCCGCGCTGCGCGGTGACAATATCCGGACCCCGGTTCTGATCCTGTCAGCCCTCGGCGAGGTCGATGACCGCGTCGAGGGGCTGAAGGCCGGCGGCGATGATTATCTGGTCAAGCCCTATGCCTTCGCTGAATTGCTCGCCCGGGTCGAGGCGCTGGCCCGCCGGCGCGATCCCGATGCGGTGAAGACCCGGCTGGTGGTTGGCGATCTGGAAATGGACCTTCTCGCCCGCAAGGTGATGCGCGGCGAGGAGGAAATCCTGCTGCAGCCGCGCGAATTCCGCCTGCTGGAATTCCTGATGAAACATTCCGGCCAGGTGGTGACACGGACGATGTTGCTGGAGAAGGTGTGGGATTATCATTTCGACCCCCAGACCAATGTGATCGATGTCCATATTTCCCGCCTGCGTTCAAAGATCGACAAGCCCTTCCCGCGTGCATTGCTGCACACGGTGCGCGGGGCCGGCTATCGCTTGCAGGCCTGATCGCCCGTGAGTCATCGCGGCGCCGCCTTCCTCAGAACAACCGCTTTCCGGCAAACCCTCCTGTCGGCCGGGCTGTTTGCGCTGTCGAGTTTCGTCATCCTGGCCTTCGTCTATGTGGCGTCGGCCGGGATGATGATGCGGCGCGCCGATGATGCGATCCTTGAAGAGATGGAGGCGCTGGAAGCGCGTTTCCAGGTCGGCGGCATTCGCGACATCAACCGCTATATCCTGCAGCGTACGGTCGGTGGCGGTGCCGATTATCTCTATCTTCTCGTCCATCCATCGGGACGCGCCCTGTCGGGCAATCTGTCCGGCTTGCCGGACATCCAGCCCGATGATGAAGGGCGACTGCAATTCACCTATCGGCGCCCTCCGGCCGGCGGCACGACCGAGACCGACAAGGATGACCGGGCCGGCCGTGGCCGCGTTATCGAATTGCCCAGTGGTTATCGCCTGTTTGTCGGCCTCGATGTCGATGAGGAGAACCGCCTCGTCGGCCGCATGCTCAATACCATTCTGGCCGCCTCGGCGCTGGCCCTGGCGCTGGGCGTGGCGGCGGGTATTTTCGTCAGCCGCCGTTTCGTGCGCCGGCTGGACGGCATCAATGCGGTCGCGCGCAGCGTCAAGGCGGGCGACCTGAAACGCCGCGCCCCGCGCAATTTCACTGGCGACGAGCTCGATGAATTGTCGGAAAACTTCAATGCCATGCTCGACCGGGTCGAAGCGCTGATGCATCGCATGCGCCATACCGGCGACAGTATCGCCCATGATTTGCGCACGCCGCTGACGCGCATGCGCAACCGGCTCGACGAGGCCCTGCGCGAGGATGGTGATATCGAGGCGCGTGAGCAGGCATTGGAACGCGCGGTCGCCGACACCGACGAATTGCTGGGAATTTTCAACGCCATTCTCAGCTTGTCGAGGCTGGAAGCGGGCGAGAGCCGCAGCGCCATGTCGCGGCTCGACCCGGCGGAAATCGCCATCGACCTCGCCGAACTCTACCAGCCGGTCTGCGAGGATGAGGGCCTGTCCTTTGACAGCGAAGTCCAGCAGGGGCTGCGGATGATGGGGGATCGCGGATTGCTCTCCCAGGCGCTCGCCAACCTGCTCGACAATGCCGTCAAATATACGCCTTCCGGCGGTGCGGTGGCGCTGCGCCTGCGCCAGACGGCCGATGGCCTGATCGAATTCTCCGTCACCGATACCGGCCCCGGCGTGCCTGAGGCTGATCGCGAGCGCGTGGTCCAACGCTTCGTGCGGCTCGATAATTCACGGACGCTGCCGGGATCGGGGCTCGGCCTGTCGCTGGTCCAGGCGATCAGCGATATCCATAATGGCCTGTTCCGGATCGAGGAGGGGCCCGGGCTTGTCGATGGTGAACATGGCCCCGGCTTGCGGGCCTCGCTGAGCTTCCCTGTCGCGGCAAAAGAGAGCAAGACCTAGGGCTTCCCCCGGCCGGGCAATCACGCCAGTTTGAGCCGATGTCTGACGCGCTCCCACTTCTTCATTGCGATCTTGCGCCCTTGCCCGGCTCCAGTCCCGGCCAGTGCGATCATGTATTTGCGAGCCTGCCGGCCGATGTGCAGGCCGCGACCGCAACCGTGCGACCATTTCTAGACAGTGTCTTTGCTGCTGCCCCCTATCTGGGGCGTCTGGCCCAGCGCCGCCCGGAGGGGCTGGCGGCCTGTACACAGCAGGACGCGGCGATCCGGCTGGACAAGGCCATTGCCGACGTTATCGCTGCGGGGGCGGAAAGCCCTGATATCGCCAGCCTCGATACGGCCCTGCGCCGAGCCAAGGCGGATATGCATCTGCTTGTCGCGCTCGCCGATCTGGCCGGGCGCTGGGATGTCGCCGACGTCACCGCCGCCGTGAGCCGGTTCGCCGATGCGGCGGTGCAGGCCGCCCTGCTGGGCCATGTCCGGTTCGCCGCAGCTGCGGGGCGGGCCCTGCCGGTGGAGGACGCGGCCAATCCGCTGCCGGGCCTCTTCGTCTTCGCGCTCGGCAAGATGGGCACGGGCGAGCTCAATTACTCGTCCGATATCGATCTGGTCGCGCTGTTCGATGCCGACGCGCTGCGCATGCCGGCGGACCAGGAGCCGCGCCAGCGTCTGCCGCGATTGCTGCAGGCGATTGTGCGCACGCTTCAGGATGTCACCGCCGAAGGTTATGTCTTCCGGACCGATCTGCGGCTGCGTCCCGACCCGGGTTCGACCCCGGTCGTCTTGTCGACGGATGCGGCGCTGAATTATTACGAGTCCTTCGGCCAGACCTGGGAACGGGCGGCCTGGATCAAGGCGCGCTACTGCGCCGGTGATGCGGATGTGGCTCAGGCCTATCTCGACCAGATGCAGCCCTTCATCTGGCGCCGGGCGCTGGATTTTGCCGCGATCGAGGATATTCGCGGTCTGGCCCGCCAGATCCAGACCGTCGGTCGGCGCGGCGAGATCCTGCCCGCCGGGCATGACCTCAAGCTGGGACGGGGCGGCATTCGCGAGATCGAATTCTTCGCCCAGGTGCCGCAACTCGTGTTTGGCGGCCGGGACGCCAGTGTCCGCGTTTCGGCGACGTTGAAGGCCCTGGCGGCGCTGGAGGCCCGCGGTGTGGTGGATGCGGCGACGTTGCAATCGCTCAGCGAGGACTATCGCAGCCTGCGTGCCTGGGAACACCGGATCCAGATGCGCCAGGACGAGCCGAGCCAGACCCTGCCGCTGCGCGATGCCGATCGACGCCATGTCGCGGCGATGGCCGGCTATGGCGATCTCGCCGCGTTCGACGCGGCGGTTGAAGCGCTTCTGCGCCGGGTCCATGGCCATTTCTCCGACCAATTTGAGGATGACGCCTCGCTCTCCTCGCAGGCCGGGACCCTGATCCTGACCGGGGTCGAGCCAACGCCGGACACGCTGGCCACGTTGGACACGCTCGGTTTCCAGCAGTCTGACCAGGTCTGGAAACGGCTCAATGGCTGGGCGGGTGGCAAGGTGAGGGCGGCACGCAGCCCGCGAGCGCGGACCCTGCTGGCGCAGATTGCGCCGCGGCTGGTCGACATCATGGCCGCCACCGGCGAGCCGGACGCGGCCTTTGTCCGCTTTGCCGCCTTCTTCGAGAATTTGCCGATGGGCGTGCAGCCGCTCTCCCTGTTGATGAATGAGCCGGGTCTGGCCGCGGATCTGATCTCGATCCTGACTATTGCCCCGCGTATGGCCGCCGATCTCGCGCGCCGGCCCGACATGCTCGATGTGATGCTGGACAGCCGCTTCTCCGTGCCGCTGGTACAGGACCCGCCCGATGATTTCCGGACCCGGCTGGGCGCGATGCTGTCGGCCTGCGACACCTATGAGGCGGCGCTCAATGCGGCGCGTCGTCTGGTGCGCGAAGAGCGCTTCCGGGTCGGTACCCAGATCGTGCGCGGCACGGCCGACGCGCAGACGGCCGGTGCCGCCTATTCCTCGATCGCCGATGCGGCGGTTGAGTTCATGGCGCAGGCCGCCGAGCGCGAAACGGCGCGCCGCTCGGGCGACATGCCCGGCCGCTATGCCGTGCTTGGCCTCGGCAAGCTGGGCGGGCGCGAACTGTCGGCCGATTCCGATCTCGACCTGATGATCGTCTATGACGGTGACGAAACCGCACAGACCTGGTTCTCGCGCTTCGCCCAGCGCCTGATCAGTGCCCTGTCCGCGCCGACCGAGGAGGGCGATCTCTATGAGGTCGACATGCAATTGCGGCCCTCGGGCAAGGCGGGGCCCGTGGCCGTCCGGCTGGCGCGCTTCGGCCAGTATTATTTTGACGAGGCCTGGACCTGGGAATTGATGGCGCTGACCCGGGCGCGCGTGATCGCTGGTGATGGCGGGGTCAATGATGATCTGATTGCCGCGATCGAGGCGGCGCTGACGCGGGTGCGGCCGCGCGAGCAAGTACTCGCCGATGCGCGCGAAATGCGCCAGCGGCTCGAGGGCGCCCGGCCGGCCCAAACCGAATGGGATATCAAGAGCCGCGTCGGCGGGTTGCAGGACATCGAGTTTATCGTCCAGACCCTGCAACTGGTTACGGCGCCTGATGGGCAGGTGATCCATCATTCCACGGCAGCGGCACTGGCCGCACTGGCCCGCTCCGGGGTGATTGCGGCGGATGATGCCGCTTTTCTCGCCGAGACCGTTCATCTCTATCTCGGCATGGCGCAATTACTGCGCGCGACGCACGGGACGGGATTTGATCCGGCGGGTGCCAGCGCAGGCTTTACCCGCAGCCTCGTGGCGATGGCCAGGGTCGAGGATATGGATGGTCTGCGGGCAGCGCTCGACGCCCGGTGTCTGCAGGTGCGGGCCCTGTTTGAGCGTTATCTGGAACTGCACTGAGAAAGCCGCGACGGAATTGCCGCCGGTCTGCGTTGAAGGGGCATGCGAGGACGCTGACAAACAGGATTACCCCGATGAAAAAACCATTTCTCACAATGATGCTGGCCGGATCGGCCATGCTTGTCGCCGGTGCCGTTGCGCAGGCCCAGCCCGGTCGTGGCGGTCATGACGGTCCGGGCCGGCATGGCGGCGGACACGGTGGCGGCATGATGATGCTGCACCTGGCCGATGCCAATGGCGACGGCTCGGTCACCCGCGCTGAAGTCGATGCCCTTCAGGCCGAGATGTTCGAGTGGAAGGATCGCAATGGCGATGGCTATCTCGATGCGGCCGATCAGTCGCCGGTGCGCCAGCGGATGCGGGCCATGCATGAAGCGCGTGCCGCGGAGGCCGCCGACCAGCCCGAAGGCGAGGAGCGCCGCTCCATGCGCCGGGGGCATCGCGGCGAACGCGGCGATCATGCCGAACGCGGAGATCGCGGTGACCGCGCTGAACGGGGCGGACGTGGCGGTCGTGGTGGCCGGGGCGATGCGGGCTTGCACCGGGCCGATACCGATGATGATCAGCGGATTTCCCGTGCCGAATTCCTGGCCATGGAACGGCCCGGGTTTGACCGCCTTGACCAGGACAGCGATGGCGTGATCACGCCTGCCGAGCTGGACGCTGCCGCAGACGCGCGCCATGATCGCCGTCGCTGGTGGCGTAACTAGTGCCTTTGCCATGTTTGACGGGTACGGAATGGCAAATGAACCCCGGATCGCCAATGATCCGGCGGTCTTCCGTGCCCGCAACATGGCGACGGACATGACGGCTGGCGAGACCGATGAAGCGCTGATGGCGCGGATTGCCGATGGCGACCGCGCTGCCGCCGGCGAATTGATGAATCGGCGATTGCCGCGCATCATCGGTCTCGCGACCCGCATGCTCAATGACGCCGCCGCCGCGGAAGATGTGGCCCAGGAGACGTTTATTCGCGTCTGGAAAGCGGCCGCAAACTGGCAGCCCGGCCGTGCCCAGGTCTCCACCTGGATGAGCCGGATCGCGATCAATCTCTGCCATGATCGCCGCCGCAAGCATCGCGAAGCCCTGCCGGAAACCTTGCCGGATCGCCGCGATCCGGGCCTGGACCAGGAGGGGCGGGTGGTGCGCGCCGAGACTGAGAACCGGATTGCCGAGGCCATGGTGCAATTGCCCGAGCGGCAAAGGCAGGCGATGGAACTCGTGCATTTCCAGGAGTTGAGCAATATCGATGCGGCTGACATCCTGTCGGTCAGTGTTGATGCCCTTGAATCCCTGCTCGCGCGGGGGCGGCGCAATCTTCGATCCATTCTGATCGGGGAAGCCGAAGACTTGATGTCGGGCTATCGGGCCCCGCAGCCATCGCAGACAGGTACAGAGCCATGACAGACGAGCGATTTCGCCAGATCCTGAGCGCCTACGGCGCCAATCCGCAGCGTTGGCCATCGGCCGAACGCGCGCAGGCTGAGGCTTTTGCGGCGCGCCATCCGTCCCAACTGGCGGCGGCGCTGGCGGCTGAAGCCGAACTCGACGCTCTGCTCGGCAAGGCCGAGCGCCAGCCGGGCGAGCTGCTGCAACGCCGCATCCTGCGCAGCTTGCCGGAGCCCGCGGTCTGGAACTGGCGCGCCCCTGTGGCTGCCGCTGCAGCCCTGGTGATCGGCGTCATGCTCGGCTTTTCCAGTGGCGCCCTGATTACACCGGCCGATGAGGTCGAGACCTATTATGCCGATGCTTTCACCGGTCTGGATGAAGACTGGGCGGATTGGCTGGGAGGAGACGCATGAGATCGCCCACACCCTGGATCGCCGCCCTTCTGGTCTCCGTTCTGTTGAACGGGGCCCTGATCGGTTTCCTGGCCCATCGCAGCGCGGACGGTCCGTCCTGGCGCAGCCATTCAGAGCGCGACCGCATGCATGGTCCATCGCGCCATGGCGGGGCGATGTCGTCGGGCTTTGACGTTCGCGGTTTCCTTGGCGCCTTGCCGGAAGCCGAGCGCGAGCTGGCCGGTCAGCGCCTGCGCGCGAATATGGAGACGATGCGCGACATTGGCCGCCAGGCGTTCGAGGCCCGCCGTGAAGCCGATGCGGTGCTCGCCGCCGAGCCCTTCGACCCGGTTGCCGCCCAGGCTGCCCTCCAGCGTGTGCGGGAAACCCGCCTTGGCTTTGAGGCCGGAATGGAAGCGTCCCTGATCGAGATTATCGCCGGGCTGGATCCGGAGGTCCGCGCCGCAGCGCTTGAAGCCGGACGCCGCAACAGTTTCCGCGAGCGTCGGGCGCGCGGTGACGGGCCGCGCCGGGAACGCCGCCGTCCCGGACCGGAGCACCGCCCGGAACCGGACCGGCCATAACCTGCTCGGCTATTCGTTGGCGATCAGCCGGGATTTGACCGGCTCGCTGACGAATTCATCCTCAACTTCATCGAAGCTTGCCGGCGCCGCTTCAATCCCGGCCAGGCTGGCAGCAGCCGGGGCGGATTCGAGTGGCTGGTTCTGAGTGATCGGCAGTACGAAGCTCACCGTGGTGCCCTCGCCAAGCCGGGAGTCGATCGACAGTGAGCCGCCATGCAGTTCGATCAGGGATTTCGACAGGGCCAGGCCAAGACCGGAGCCCTGATGGCTCTTGGAGTGCTGGCTTTCAATCTGTTCGAACGGGCGCCCGAGACGCGGCAGGTCATCGGCAGCGATACCGATGCCCGTATCGGAGACCTGGAAGGCAACGCCAAGCCCTGACATGAAGCCGCGAATGGTGACGCGGCCGCCCTCGGGTGTGAATTTCACGGCGTTGGACACCAGGTTGATCATCACCTGTTTGAAGGCGCGCGGGTCGACCTCGATCTCCGGCAGGTCCGAAACATCGGCGTGCAGACGTAATTGTTTCTCTTCGGCGCGGCCGCGGACGATGCGCACACATTGCTCGACCAGGTCGGCAGCATCTGTCGGCTCGGTCTGGAGCTGCATCTTGCCGGCTTCGATCTTGGACATGTCGAGGATGTCATTGATCAGGGCGAGCAGGTGCTGACCCGAACCGAGAATATCCTTCATATAGCCGACATAGCGCTGGTCGCCGATCGGACCGAACATTTCGCGCAACATGATTTCCGAGAAACCGTTGATGGCGTTGAGCGGTGTGCGCAGCTCATGGCTCATATTGGCGAGGAATTCGCTCTTGGAGCGGTTGGCTTCCTCGGCCCGGATTTTCTCTTCCTCATATTTCTTGGCCAGATCGGCAATGCGGGCCTGGCTGCGCTTGACGTCGTCGACGGTCTTGCGCAGCTGTGCCTCATTCTCGGTCAGCGCCGCTTCGTGATGCTTGAGATCGGTGATGTCGGCGCCGACGCTGACCAGACCGCCATCGGCGGTGGCGCGCTCGGAATAGTGCAGCCAGCGGCCATCAGCCAATTCGATCTCATAGGTCTCGGTGCCGTCGGTATCGCCGTGGACGGCCTTGATAGCCAGGGCTGCGGCCTGCTCGACAGCGCCATAGGACATGCCGGGCTTGAGCCGGCCGTCGGAGAAATTGAACAGGTCACGGAATTTGCGGTTCCACAAGACGAGGCGCTGGCGGGAATCCCACAACACGAAGGATTCCGTCATTGATTCCAGCGCCGCACGCAGGCGGGTTTCGGCCGCGACGACGCGCGCCTGGGCGCCCTTGCGGTCGGTGACGTCGATTGCGACACCGACAATGCGCGCCTTGGTGGCGTCGCCGGCCTCGTTGAGGATGCCGCCGCGCATTTGCAGCCAGACCGGGGCCGAGGCCGCCAGGACTTCCAGGTCGACTTCGCCGCCTGTCGGCGCGCCGCGCATGGCGGCGCGCAGCTTGTCGCGGTCCGGACGGCTGAAGAGTTTGAGGAATTCAGTGCCGCTGCACTGCATCGCATCGCCGAGCCCGAGAATGCGCGCCAGGGAGTCCGTAACGAAGACAGTGTCAGCTTCGGGATTCCAGTCCCAGACGCCGCAGCGGGCACCTTCGATGGCGAAACGGAAGCGTTGTTCATTGTCGGCAAGCTGCTGACGGGTCGAACGCAAGCGGCCCATCTGCATGAAGACCAGCGCACTCAGTCCCAGCGCCACAAAAATCGGGGCGATGAACATCAGCCCGTAGAAAAACAGCGTGCGATACCAGGCATTCTGATTGATGCGCATCGCGCCGAGTGCATAGACGTGCAGATCCGTGCCGCTGATCGGCGCGACGGCAAAGGTCACCTGTTCTTCACCGAAATGCGCCTGTGAGCTGGCGCCACCGCCACCGGCGGCGAGCTGGTTGATATAGGCGTGCGTCAGACCAAAGCGCTCGGCGAGCGGCGTGCCGGGGCGGGCACCGGTGATGCGGGGCCGGATCGCGAGCATGCCGCCGGCGCCGTCGGCGAGGGCGACAACGCGCTCCTCGCCCCAGTCGGGCAGGATGGTGAGCGCCGGCAGGCGTGCGACATAGGCACCCACCGTTCCGTCGCTGAGTTGGGCTGGAACAGCGAGAACCAGAAAGGCTTCGCCTGCGGCAGTGATTTCGGTCGTGAAACCGGATGGGGTGTCGAGGGCGGTGCCGGCAATCTCGCGCAAACCGTTATCGGCTTCGCCCGAGGCGAGCACGCGGCCGTCAGGCAGCAGAAGCGCGAGTTCCGCAATCAGCTCGGATTCCGCCAGTGTGGCCAATCGGGCCCGGGCAACAGTCTCGATGTCCTGCATGGAGGTATTGCGCAGATCGGTGCTGGCGAACGACAGGGCGTACCGCGCCTCGGCCAACCGCCCGGTCACGCGTTCGGCCAGATAGCCGGCAGCATTGGCCTGCGACCGCTCCGCTTCGCTCACGAGCGCTTCGCGTTCCTGCTGTATCTTGACCAGAAGTATGCCGCCATAGGCGAGTGAAAACAGCACCATGGCGATGATGATCCATCCCGCGCCGCCATTGCGGCGGGGCTTGGGCGCGCGCGCAGCCTGTGCCCGGGCCGGCGTCCGCGATGCTGCGGTGTCCGTGCGGGAGCTGTCGGGGCGGGTGGCGTCCTGAATCATGACGCCAAACTACGTTGCGTTTGCAGGCTCTGTCGACTGCCGATCCTCGTGATTCTCGCCGTCACGCTGCGTCGATGCCGTCCTCGCAGCCCTCGCCTTCCTTCGCCGCCTCGGCCTTCGCGCCAGCACGCCGGTCTGGACCGTTATAAGTGTGCTGTTCGGAGGTAGCGCGCCGGCGGTCGGGTCCGAAATAGGTCTTGTTGCGGATGAACGGGCGCGGCGCATTGATGACGGAAGTCAGTTTGGCAAACATGTCGCGCGCGGTGACCGGCTTGCAGCAGAATTCTGTCACCCCTGCGTCGCGGGCCGACTTCACGCGGCTGCGCTCGGAATAGGCGCTCAACATGACGATCGGAACCATCGGATTGGGGCTGTCATCGCCGGTGCGTACCAGGCGCACAAAATCGAGCCCGTCCAGAATGTCCATCTGATAATCGGTTATGATGATGTCGATGGCGTCCGAACGCACCATGTCGAACGCATCGGCCGGGTCGCGGGATTCGTAAATCGACTTGATGCCGAAGCCGTGCAGCAGTGTCCGCATGATCGTCAGCATGTAGCCGTTGTCGTCAACGATGAGGACTTTCAACCGGCTGAGGTCTACCGCCATGATCTACCTATTATCACATCAGGCGGCGCGCGAGGGGAGGCGCCGCGGATCTGACAACATCTTAAGCGGGAGAGGCTTACCGAAATAGTAACCCTGACCGTAGGTGACACCCAGCGCCTGCATTTGCTTGGCGCGTTGCTCGGTTTCGATCATTTCGGCAACGGTATCGAGCTTGAGCGACTGGCACAGGGAGACCATGCCCTGGAGTATGGCTGTGTCGCGTTCGTCCATCTTTTGGTGGCGCATATACGAACCGTCAATCTTGACGACGTCGGCCGGGAAGTCGCGCAGGTACTGGAAACCGGCAGCGCCGGCACCGAAATCGTCGAGGCAGACCCGGTGGCCGCGCTCGCGGATTTTCTGGATGACCGCATTGGCGGCCTTGACGTTTTTGACGGTCGCGGTTTCGGTCAGCTCGAAATGAAGGCGCCGACGGTCGATCCGCAAATCGGCCAGCATTTGCAGGAATTTCTTGCCCCAGGCGGGGTTTTCCAGCGAGCGTCCCGACAGATTGACGGCCAGGGCCGGGCGATCGAAATCATCGCGCAGGAAATTGGCCGCGATTTCGACCATGGCCATATCGATCTCATAGATCAGGCCGGTGCTTTCGGCGAAGCCGACGCTTTCGGAAACGGGCTGGCCGCCGGGCAGGCGAAGCAGAAGCTCGTAGTGTGCGACCTTGCCAGTCGAGAGCTCGACGATGGCCTGGGCATGCGGTTCGATCACGCGCCCGGCAATCGTCGCGCGGATCTCATTCATCCGCCTGCGCGTGTCTTCCATCATTTCGGCGGCCACCTTTTGCAGGCTCTGGACATCGAGCACATTGGCGCTGTCGGCGGCCATGTTGACCGCATGAAGGAAGGCCTGGATGGCGATTTCCGGCTCAAGCTCCGGCGCGTCGGGAATGGAATCGATGCGCACGCGGGTATTCTTAAGCGTGTTGTCCTGAAGCAATTCCTCAATGCTGGCACAAAGGGCTTTGAGATCGGCGGAGGCCGGGTGAATAAGAGCGATGCGAGCCGTGTCGACCTGTTTGGCAACACCGCCCGTGCCGACAGTATTGGTGCACTCGGCCGTCACGGCCTGACGCAACATATCGGCCCGCTTGGCGCCGATCAGCCGGTTGATATCCTCGATGCCGTCGATCTGCAGGACCGACATGGTCATGGGAACGCCGGATTCGCGTGCCGTCGCGATGGCGCCCTGTGCTGTCCGGGAAAAGGCTTGTGGGTCGACCTCAGCGGGTGCGTTGAGGGCGGAAAACGACATCGCCCATCGTATCCTGTCGTCATCGCCGAGCAGCCAGGCGCTCAACTGGGCCTCACGGCCCCCGACAGCGACCCGTACCGGTCCGACACGGCGACCTGGTTTCAAACTCCGCATCAAGGCTGTCACGATCGGGCGCGACGTCCGGTCAAGGCGTTGGGAAAAATCGACGCCACCGCTCTCGATACTGGGCTCGCCCAGTGTCGCCGTCGCGCCGGCGGCATAACAGGTCAAACCGTTCAGATCGGTCTCGATCAGGATATCGGCCGCCGCGAAAGCGAATGACAAGAACCGGTTTCTTTGTTCGATCAGCGACATTTAGAGCCTGGTTACCTCAAGACTAAAGTTCACCTTGTGCCAAATTCATTAGGGTTGCGTTAAAGCTCGCCGCCTGGTCAGGCTGGGTGAGGCGGGCTCACCGGCGCGGCGGCCGCAGGTTTTATATTGACCTCACGGACGATGTCATTGGCGCGGCGCGCCAGTTCGGTCACGGCATTGGGCAGTTCGGGGTCTTCCGAGGCCAGCTGGATCAATTGCTCCGCCAGTTCGAGCAATCCCGGGCTGCGACTGAGGAGGCGCGCCTGGGCTTCGATCCGAACCGGGTCGCGATCATATTCCGCCGCCGGGACACGCCAGCCACCCCAGTCTTTGGGATCCGTGACAACGACCGGGAATGTGCCGGGATAGGGGTGCCGGCTACACTCTTCCATGCTTTGCCATTTATTTTTGGCACGCAGTACGCGCCAATTCTCGCCGTCGACGGTTTCGACCTGTTCGGCCGCCAGCTCATGTGTCGTGAAATCGCGCCCGAGACCGCAATCATAATAGATCCGGACCGGCTCCTCGACGTCTTTCACCCAATGCGGTTTGACATGTTCGACGATCGCCCAGGTGCCGACCGGCGCCACATAGACGCGTTGGTGTTTGTGAAACAGTGCTTTCGCCATCACTCATCCCTCCAGGCGGTGCCACAGAAGCACAAGCGGGTTGAAACCGCGTGAATCCGATGAACTGCATTTGAATCTTCGGGCGCCGGGCGGAAGACACAAATTGCCCAGCTGGCGTGTGCGCGCTATGTGGCGGCATGAGCCTTGATCGAACGCCTGACCGCCGCCTGAGCGTGGCGCCCATGATGGACTGGACTGACCGGCATTGCCGGGCCTTTCACCGTGTCCTGAGCCGGCATGCCCTGCTGTATACGGAAATGGCCGTCGACAAGGCGCTGATCCATGGCGACCCGGAACGGATTATCGGCTTCGATCCGGTCGAGCAGCCGGTCGCCCTGCAACTCGGGGGCTCGGTGCCCGAAGACCTCGCCCGCGCAGCGCGGATCGGCGCCGGATTTGGCTATGCCGAGATCAATCTCAATATCGGTTGCCCCTCGGACCGGGTCCAATCTGGCCGGTTTGGTGCCTGCCTGATGCAGGAACCCGAACTGGTCTCCGATTGCGTCAAGGCGATGCAGGATGCGGTCGATGTCCCGGTGACGGTGAAATGCCGTATCGGTGTTGACGACCAGGATCCGGAAACCGCGCTGTTCGGCTTTGTCGATACCGTCTCGGCTGCCGGCGTGACGAGCTTTGCCGTCCATGCCCGCAAGGCCTGGCTCAAAGGGTTGAGCCCGAAAGAGAACCGCACCATCCCGCCGCTCGATTATGATTTGGTGCGGCGGCTGAAACAGCGCCGGCCGGAACTGGAAATCATCCTCAATGGCGGGCTGGAAACACTCGACCAGGCGCTCGCCGAAAGCGCCGGGCTTGACGGTGCCATGATTGGCCGCGCCGCCTATCACGATCCCTGGGTGCTGGCGCGGGTGGATTCGCGGGTTTTCGGTCAGCCCGACCCGATTCTGACGCGCCATGACGCCTTGCTCGCCTATCGTCCCTATATGCAGGCCCGCCTCGATGAGGGGGTGTCGCTGCATTCGATGACGCGCCACATACTGGGCCTGTTCCAAGGCTTGCCGGGCGCGCGCCATTGGCGGCGTATCCTGTCGGAGAAATCCAATCGGCCCGGCGCCGGGCTGGACGTGCTCGACGAGGCCAGCGCCGCTGTGCCGCAACAAGATGAGGCCGCATGATGACGGATATGCTTGTGCTGATCGCTGCCATGGCCGCGACGGGCGCCTTTGCCGGCCTGGTGGCCGGCCTGTTCGGGATTGGCGGCGGCGTCGTGATGGTGCCGGCCATGTATTACGCGCTCTCGGCGCTGGGCTACCAGGACGACAAGCTCATGCATGTTGCGGTCGGCACCTCGCTGGCCGTGATCGTCGCAACCTCGATGCGCAGCCTTTCGGCCCACGCCAAGCGCGGCGCGGTGGATTTCCAGGTGTTGCGAAGCTGGGGGCCGTGGATTGTCGGCGGTACACTGCTGGGCTCCGTCATTGCCGATCAGGTGTCCGGACGGGTGCTGACAGGTCTGTTTGGCGGCATGGCGCTGTTGCTGTCGCTGCAATTCTTCTTCGGACGCCCGGACTGGAAATTGCGCGATGAGCTCCCCGGCGGTCCGGCGCGGGCCGGACTGGGCGGGCTGATCGGCATCATGTCGGCGATGATGGGGATTGGCGGCGGCGTATTCGGCGTCACCTTGATGACGCTCTGCGGCAAGTCGATCCACAAGGCCGTCGCGACGGCCGCCGGTTTTGGCGTGGCGATCGGCCTGCCCGGCGCGGTCGGCTATATCGTCAATGGCTGGGGAGCCGACATCGTGCCCTATTCGCTGGGCTATGTGAATCTGCCGGCCTTCGTCCTGCTCGCCGGCTCGGCCTTCTTCGTCGCCCCGGTCGGCGCCCGCCTGGCGCATGATTTGCCGGCGGCGACCCTGAAGCGTTTCTTTGCGATCGGCCTTGTCGTGGTCGGTGGCATGTTGCTGAAAGAAGCTGTTCTGGGCGGCTGACCCGGGTTGAAATGCGGGCTCGTCCGCCCGGACTCCTAGCTTGAGGTCGATTTTGAGCCGGGGTGCTGCTCAGCATAATGCGCTTCGCGCCCGGGCAGGGCAGCGAGAATCGCTTCGCGTTCGGCATCGGAATATTTCGTCCAGCGGCCAAGCTCTTCCATGGTTCGAAAACAGCCGACGCAAAGCCCGGCCGCCGGGTCGACGAAACAGACTTTGACGCACGGGGTCTTGATGGGGGCAGCGCTCATGGCGAGCAGCATTTCGCGCCACAGCGTTTGAGGCAAGTACTTGCCGCCGCATGACCGGGCGGAATAGGGTGAAGCAGCGCTTTGCGGGGGATCAGATGGAAGACATGACGCTGCAATTGCGCAGTTTTGCCGGCCTGTTCGTGTTTGCCGGTCTGGCTTGGGCCCTGGGTCCTCGCCAGCGCTTCCCCGTCCCGTTGCTGCTCGGCTCGATCGGCATGCAATTGCTGATCGCCTGGCTCCTCTATTCCGTCACGCCGTTTCGCGCCTTTCTGCAGTCACTGACCGGCGTCGTCATGGTGTTGCAGGACGTGACCAATGAGGGCGCGCAATTCGTGTTCGGCTATCTGTCCGGAGCGCCTTCACCCTTCGTGGTTGATCCGGAGGGGGGCAGCCTCTTTCTGTTTGCGTTTCAGGCCCTGCCGATGGTGATCGTGCTGTCGGCGCTGTCTGCGCTGCTGTGGCGCTGGCGAATTCTCGAGGTTCTCGTGCAGGGCTTCGCCTTCGCCTTCCGGCGCCTGCTCAACCTGTCCGGCGCTGCCAGTCTTGGTGCGGCCGCGAATATTTTCCTCGGTATGACGGAAAGCCCGGTCCTGATCCGGCCGCGGCTGCCGCAGATGAGCCGGCCCGACCTCTTTCTGATCATGACGGTTGGTTTTGCCACAGTCGCCGGTTCGGTGATGGCGCTGTATGTCAGCCAACTGACCGGCGTGATCGAGAATGCCGCCGGGCATATCTTCACCGCCTCGCTGATTTCCGTGCCTGCGGCTGTGTTGCTGGCACGGTTGATGATGCCTGCCGAGCCGAAATCGGCCGAGCTGGAAGCGGCGGCGGAAGCGGAGAAGATTCCCGCTCCGATCTATAATTCCTCGATGGATGCCCTGACCACCGGCGTCTCGGACGGGATGCGGCTCTATTTCAATATTATTTTCATGCTGCTGGTCTTTACCGCCCTGGTGGCGCTGGCCAATGTCCTGCTGGCCTTATTCCCTGATGTCTACGGCGCCCCCTTGAGCGCGGACCGGATCCTGGGATGGTTGTTCGCACCAATCGTCTGGATGGCCGGCATTCCCTGGGCCGAGGCGACGACGGCGGGCTCCCTGATGGGGCTGAAGACCGCGCTCAACGAGATCTATGCCTATGACCAGCTGTCACGGCTGGGCGATGCCCTGAGCCCGCGCTCCAACCTGATCATGACCTATGCCCTGTGCGGTTTCGCCAATTTCGCCAGCGTCGGAATTCTCACCGGCGGCCTGGTCGCCATCGCACCCTCGCGGCGCGAGGATATTCTCAACCTGGCACCAAAAGCGCTGATCTCCGGCACGTTGGCGACCTTGATGACGGGGGCGGCGATCGGCGTCTTCCCGATGGGCCTGTTCGGCAGCTAGACGCCGCGGCGTGGCCAGAGTTTCGAGCTCAGCCAGCCCGTGGTGGAATTATTCTTCAGCGCCTCGCGATAGGCGTTTTCCATAAAGGCCTCGAGTCCGTCGAGATCGCCCAGCAGGTCGAGCCGTGTCTTCATTGGCAGTTCCGGATCGAGCCGTTTGACGAGGCGGGCCGGATTGCCGGCCATCACCGCATAGGGTTCGACATCCTTGGTGATGACGGCGCGCGCCCCGATCACGGCATGATCGCCAATCGTCACGCCCTTCCCGATGAAAGCCCCGTCGCCCACCCAGACATTCTTGCCCAGCTTGACGGGCTTGGAGGGCGGGGCCGGATCGACGCGGTCATACAGGGAGTGCCAGTCGCAATCGGTGATGACCGATTCGCGGGCGATCAGGCAGGCATCACCAATCTCGATCGAGCCGGCGGCCAGAAGCCGCGTGCCGCCGGCCATGAAGACCCCGTCGCCCAGAGTGATCTGGCCCTGGCTGTCCTGTGGCGACCAGACGGTCAGACGGACCGGATCGGCCGCGCTGGCGATGATGTGCAGCTTTTCGCCAGCGACGATATTGGGGCCAAAGACCTCGACATGCCAGGGGCGGACAATCTTGGGGTCGCTGCCCAGCGCCTCGAAATGCGGTTCGAGGAAATGGTGTGTCCAGGCATTCTCATAGCGCTCCCATAAATGGTGCATCCAATAGGGGCGATGATCACGGCGCATGGCGGCCTCTGGCAATGGCGGGAAAGCTGGAATAGACAACGTTCATGACCGATACATCATCCGACGATCCGATCGAAGCCGTTATCCTGCAATTGGTGAAAGCCGCTCCCCAGGGGCGTTCCATCGCTCCGGAGGATGTCGCGCGCGCCGCCGATCCCGATAATTGGCACAAACGCTTTGGCCATGTGCGCCAGGCGGCCATCCGGCTGATGCAAAAGGGCGAGGTCGCGATCCTGCGCAAGGGCAAGCCCGTCACCGATGCCGAGACCTTCAAAGGGGTCTATCGGATTGGCCGCGTCTGATCTCGATCCGCTTCTGAGAGAGATACGGGCCTGTCGTGTCTGCGCCGCTTTCATGCCGCATGAACCACGTCCCATCGTACAGGCTGCCCCTGGCGCCAGAATCTTGATCATCGGGCAGGCGCCGGGGACGCGGGTTCAGGCCTCCGGCCGACCTTTCACCGACCCCTCCGGGGATCGCCTGCGCGACTGGATGGGGGTTGATGAGGCGGTCTTCTATGATGCCGGAAGAATTGCCATTGCCCCGATGGGGTTTTGTTTCCCCGGCCTCGACGCGGCGGGCGCGGACCTGCCGCCACGCAAGGAATGCGCGCCGCTCTGGCAGAAAAAACTGCTTGATCAGCTGGGCGACGTCCGGCTGACCCTGCTGGTCGGACTGCATGCGCAGCGTTTTCACCTTGGTTCGCAGGTGCGAAAAACCATGACAGATACAGTGCGCGAGGCTGAGGCATTCGGACCAGATTATCTCCCCTTACCGCATCCCTCATGGCGGAATAGTGCCTGGTTGCGCAAAAACCCCTGGTTCGAGGCAAAAATTCTCCCAATGCTGCGGTGCCGCATAAAAGAATTGTTACAATAGCGTCTGATCACGATGTTTTCTCGCGCTTGTAACTGGCGGTGCGAAAGGGTATTTGAGCGCCGAATTTTGCAGCGATCACGCTGCGCCCATGGAAAAAGGGTCTGCGCTTCATGAGTGTCTTCGAGCACCCGTCTTTTGACAATCACGAGAAAGTCCTGTTCGCCACCGACGAACAGACCGGGTTGAAAGCCATTATCGGCGTTCACTCCACGGCCAGTGGTCCGGCTTGCGGCGGATGCCGCATGTGGACCTATCCCTCATCGACAGAGGCGCTGAATGACGCGCTGCGCCTGTCCCAGGGCATGAGCTACAAGAATATCATGGCCGACCTGCCGATCGGCGGCGGCAAGAGCGTGATCATGAAGCCGGCGGGCGATTTTGATCGCGTGGCGCTGTTTGAAGCTTTTGGTCGTGCCGTCGAAAGCCTGAATGGCGAATATATCAGCGCCGAGGATGTCGGTGTAAGCCCGGCTGACATGATGGCTGTGCGCCGCTTCACCACTCATGTGGTTGGCTTGCCGGAAGGCAAGGACGCGTCCGGCGACCCGTCACCGGTCACCGCCGAAGGCGTGTTCCGCGGCATGAAAGTATGTATCGAGCGCGCGCTTGGCAAAACCGACCTGTCCGGTGTCACCGTGGCGATCCAGGGTGCGGCGGGCCATGTCGGCTCCTATCTGAGCGGGCATTTGGCCAGGGCCGGCGCCAAGCTCATCATCACCGATATCAATGTCGACGGGCTCGAGCGTCTGAAGGCCGAATACGGCGCGACGATTGTCGGGCTTGATGAAATCTACGACCAGGATGCTGACGTCTTCGCGCCATGCGCACTGGGCTCCATCATCAATCCGGACACGATTGGCCGCATCAAGGCAAAGATCATCGCCGGTGCTGCCAACAACCAGCTGGCAACCCGCGACATGGGCGCCGAAATCATGAAGCGCGGCATCGTCTATGCGCCTGATTATGTGCTCAATGCGGGCGGGATCATCAATGTCATGGGCGAGATCGCCGGTGATTTCGATCCGGCCTGGGTCCAGGGCAAGCTGACCGGTCTCGAGCAGACGCTGGGCGAAATTCTCGATCAGTCGGACAAGGAGGGCCGTCCGTCCAATGTGATCGCCGACGAAATTGCCCGTCAGCGCATTGAAGAAAAGCGCGTCGCCAAACTCGCGTAAACCCCGGCGACCTCCCACGATCCCGATTCAAGTCGCCCCTGCCTTACGGTGGGGGCGATTGTCATTGCGCAGAGTGCTGTGTAGCGCGAGGTGTGCGGGCGCTGCTAGACGGCCACAACGCGCACATAGACCGGATCCAGCACCACATTCACCCGGTCGCCCACGGCGATTGATGCGGGGGAGGGTGTCTGGGCCGTCCACTCGCCCCTGTCCCCGGCGAAGCGACAGGTCAGGTGCGGGCCGGCGGAGCGGCGGCGGGTGATGGTGAAGGTGCCATGATCGGCAAGTGTCAGGACGAAAGCGCGGGGTCGGATCAGGACATTGACGCGCTGTCCGGCTTCAAGACCAGGGGCGTCGACAGCGCCGAATGGCGTCGCGGCCTGTCCGTTGCTGATGTGGCTTTCGATGATTTCGACATCCCCGAGCAGTTTCGCCGCGGTGGCGCTGACGGGTTCCATCCACACCTCGTCCGGGGCGCCGGTCTGGATGATCCGCCCGGCATCCATCAGGGCGAGCTCGTCGGCCACGGCCATGGCTTCCTCGGCATCATGGGTGACGATGAGCGCCGTTGTTCTGGCGGCTCTCAGCGTGTCCACAGTGCGCTCGCGCAGTTCGCCACGTAGCCGGCGGTCAAGGCCGGAGAAAGGCTCGTCCAGCAGCACGACAGCGGGCTGTGGGGCCAAGGCGCGTGCGAGCGCGACGCGTTGTTGCTCACCACCGGACAGCTCATGCGGATAGGCCTTCGCGCGATGGCCGAGTTCGGCGGCTTCCAGCTGGGCCAGCGCGCGCGCCTTCTTGTCGGCACCCGACAGCCCGAAAGCGACATTCGCCAGCGCCGTCATGTGCGGGAAGAGGGCATAATCCTGGAACACCATGCCGACCCGGCGCGCTTCCGGCGGCAGATGGGTCTGTTCGTTATTCCAGATGGTGTCACCGAGGCGGATCGAGCCGGTGTCCAGGCGTTCCAGACCGGCGATGGCCCGCAACAGGGTGGACTTGCCACTCCCCGAGGGGCCGAGCAGGGCGGTGATGCGGCCGGCATACAGATCGAGATTAGCCCCCGCCAGCGCGGCATGGTCGGCGCGGTAGTGATGCTCGGCACCGCGAATGCTCAACACTGTCTGTGCGTCCGTCATGCGGACTCTCCCGGGCGGCATTCTAGCGATCCTGCCGCGATAGGTAGCGGGCAACAAAGATCATGGGAAGCAGGGCGACCAGCGGGATCAGGAGCGAGGGCAGGGCGGCCTCGCCCAGTCGCTCATCGCTGGCGAAATTATGGGCGATGATGGCCAGCGTGTCATAATTGAACGGCCGCAGGATCATGGTCGCCGGCAATTCCTTGAGCACCTCGACGAAGACCAGCAGACCGGCCGAGGTCACCCCGGCGGCGATTAGCGGCCAGTGGATCTGCCAGACCCGGCGGCGGGGCGTGGCGCCGAGCGTTCGGGCTGCGCCGTCGAGCGACGGGGTGACGCGCGCCAGGGCGGTCTCGGCCGGGCTGATCGCGGCCGCGGCAAAGCGCGAGAGATAGGCCAGGACCAGGGCAGCGCCGGTGCTGGTGAGCAGGATGGGGAAGACCTCGCCGGTCAGGGCGCGCCAGGCCGGGTCGATCAGGGCCTGGGTGCCGGAGAGAAGCGCAATCACGCCGACGGCGGCCACGGCGCCGGGGACGGCATAACCCAGGCCGGCGGCCCGTGCGGCCAGAATCGCGATCGTGGTGCGGCTGCGCAGGGCATAGGCGGTGCCCAGTCCCAGCGCTGCGGCGATCAGGGCGGTGACGCCGGCCAGGGTTAAGCTGTGAAGGCTGGCGGCGGCGAGGCCGCTGGCGGCCTCGGTCCGTAGCGCCAGCCAGCCCAGCCGTCCGAGCGGGATGATCATGCCCAGCAAAAGCGGCAGCAGGCAGGCGAGGAATGCGGCGAGCGCCGTCAGTCCGGTCAGCGGCAGTCGCGGCGCCGGCTTGTGGCGCCCGGCGGCGTTGATGTTGCGGGCGCGGCTGCGCTGGGCGCGTTCCAGCCCGAATATGAAGATCGCCACCAGGACCAGGACCAGCGACAGGCGGGCGGCATCGACCAGCGAACCGGCACCGCTCCAGGCGCGGATCAGGCCGATCGACAGGGTCGGTGCGCCGAGATGCGAGACGGTGCCATAATCGGCCAGGCTCTCCATCACCACCAGCGCCAGACCGGCGGCAATCGCCGGGCGGGCCATGGGCAGGGAGGTGCGCCAGAAGGCGTGGAGCGGCCCTGCGCCGAGCGTGCGCGCGGCGTTGTAGGCGTCGGCGGATTGCGCGGCGAAGGCGTTGCGGGCCAGCAGATAGACATAGGGGTAGAGGACAAGGGCGAACATCAGACCCGCGCCCCAGCTGCCGCGTATCGTAGGGAAGAGGCCGCCCGTCATCGCCTGCAGGGGGCCGCCGGCATGGCTGAGGTCGAGCCAGGCATAGGCGGCGACATAGGCGGGCACGGCCAGCGGCAGGATCAGCACCCAGCCGAGGGTGCGGCGACCGAAGAAGTCCGTGCGGGCCATCAGCCAGCCAAGCCCCGTTCCGATCAGTCCGGACCCGGCAGCGGCGATGAGGGCGACGGCTGCCGAGGTGGCCAGGTAGGTCGGCAGGCGGGTGCCGGCGAGGTGGCGCAGATAATCGCCGGTCTCACCGGTGAGCGCGATCCAGGCGACGGCCAGTACCGGTGCCGCGCACAGCGTTGCCGCCAGCACGGCCAGTGAGAGCGTGCGGCCCGGCAGCCAGCCGCGGAACCGGTTTAGGCGGGCCGCTGCCGCCACCGCTATTGCCAGCCAACCCGGTCAAAAATGCGCTGGGCGGTCGCATTATGGTCGCCCAGTTCGGAGACATTGCGCTCATCCTCGACGAAGGGGAGCATCGCCTCCAGCGTCGGGTTGGCCCAGGCCGTATCGGCGATGACCGGGATCTCATTGGTCATTTCGGCGAACATGCGCTGGGCGTCGGGGCTGAAGAAGAATTCGATCAGCGCGCGCGCTTCGTCCGGATGCGGTGCATTCGCCGCGACGCCGGCGCCGGACACATTGATATGGGCTCCGGCGCTGTCCTGATTGGGGAAGAGCAGCGAAACCCCGGCGGCCGCAGCCTGGCGGGCCGGCTCGTCGGAATTCACCATCAGTGCGTAATAGTAATGATTCACAATAGCCAAATCACACTCCCCCGCCGCGATACCTTCAAGCTGGGTTGTGTCGCCGCCCTGGGGGGCGCGGGCCATGTTGTCGACGACGCCCTGGGCCCAGGCTTCAGCGGCCGCTTCGCCGGAGCGCGCGACGATCGATGCGAGCAGGGACTGATTATAGGCATTGCCGCTTGAGCGGACGCAGATGCGACCCTGCCAGCGCGGATCGGCGAGGTCTTCATAGGTCCCGATCTCGGCGGGCTGAACGCGTGTGTTGGAGTAGGCAATGACGCGGGCGCGCTTGGCGAGGGAGACCCAGTAACCTTGCGGGTCGATCAGATTTGCAGGGATGCTGGCCGCGAGCTCGCCGAAATCGCTCTGGGCGAACAGGCCGGCTTCTTCGGCGCGGTGGAGCCGTGCCGCGTCCACAGTGATGATGACATCGGCCGGGCTGCGCTCTCCATCGGCGCGGACGCGCTCGATCAGCTGGTCGCCATTGGCGGTTACCAGATTGACCGTGATCCCGGTCTGCTCGGTGAAGGCCGCATAGATCGCGTCGTCGCTGGAATAGTGGCGCGCGCTGTAGACATTGACGACGCGGGCGCTGTCACCGTCCGTTGCAGCGGGTTGAGAGCAGGCTGCCAATGCGATGCTGGCGCCCAGAGCGAGGAATTTCACGGATTTCATGTCGCACCCAATCTGATTGTTCAGCCTCCCCTGTCTCATTTATGAGAACGTTTCGCAAGTAAAGTCCGCACCGGGGCCGACCGCGAGGATGCCCATCAACCCTGGAGTGGCGCTATCCATGACAGAATCGCGTCGCAGAGCGCGGTCTGTCGGGCAGGTTTTGAACGGGGTGGAGGGTGGAAATGGTGGGCGATACTGGGATTGAACCAGTGACCCCCTCGGTGTGAACGAGGTGCTCTCCCGCTGAGCTAATCGCCCGGTATCCCGGAAAGCGCTCGTATAAGCACGCGCTTACGGGCGGTCAACTCTGCGTGCATGCGGATCTGCACCTGCCCGGTAGTCGGGGTGCGACAACTTGACACATCAGTTTTGCCTCGTCACGGAAGCGTCATCCCTATATCAGCCCTCCCGAACCGGAAGCGCATCCAGCGCATCGGCGACTATTATCATCAGATTGGACGCAATTCCCGGCCGAGGGAAGCTTCGGTCGTATTGGAGGTATTGTTCATGAATAACGATCTGTGCACGCCGGAAGGCGCGCGCCGTCTTAAAGCGCGTATTGAAGCTTACTGGGCCGAGCGCGGCTATGACGTGAATGTCGATCTCGTCGAAGCCGGCTTCATGCCTGCCATGCGTTCCGCTCGCACTGATGTGCGGTCGAACCTGGTCAATGGCATGCCAACACGGCCTGCCAATGATGTCGGTCGCGAGCGTCGCTCCGCCTGATCCCGACTAGGCTCGCCAGATATCGGCGAGCGCCCCCGGAATATCACCAAAATCATGCAGCAACCGGTCGGCTCCCAAGGAGCCGGCCGGTGCTTCGCTATAGCCATAGCTAAGCACTATGCTTGGCACCCGTGCAGCTCGCGCGGCGTCGACGTCCGGCGCGCTGTCGCCGACCATTGCGGCGCGTCGATGGCCGGTGCCGAGCGCTGTGTGGACATGGTCAGCAGCAGGTTTTTTGGCTGTGGTGCGGTCGGGGCCAATAATGCGGGCGAAATAGCCCGTCAGCTTGAACTCGGCGATCAGCAGATCCGACAGGACTGACGGCTTGTTGGTGCAGACCGACAGAGTGGCGCCAGCACGTTGCAGCCGCGCCAGCGTCGTCTCCACCTGCGGGAAAACCCGGCTGTGGGCGGCGATATCGGCCTGGTAGATATCAATGAATCGCGCCACCAGGTCTGGCGTCGCATCCGGCGATAAAACCCGCCCCTGTTGCGCATAGGCGCGCTCCAGCAGCGCCTGCGCGCCGCGCCCGACCAATGCCCTCAGATCATCCACGGGTACCGGTGTCAGGCCGTCAGGCTGGATTGTCGCGTTGAGGGCCCGGACGAGATCGGGCGCTGTGTCGACGAGCGTGCCGTCGAGATCGAAGGCGATCGAGGCTTGGCCAAACAGGTCGGGGTCGAGAAGGTCGGACATGTGATTTTGCTCTTTGAGGCTGGCGATTGCGACGCTGTATGGTTACGCGCTATCGCACGATAGGCTATAGCGCCCTGACACATGTCCAACACGCTTTCGGTCCGAGAGGATAGCCCCATGTCACGATCCCGCGCTGCAGTCATTCTGGCTGCCGGACAAGGCACGCGCATGAAGTCCAAAACGGTCAAGGTCCTTCACGGAGTCGGTGGGCGGCCCATGCTGGACTGGGCGATTGACCTGGCGATGCGTAGCGATGCCGGGCGGATGGTGACGGTCTATGGCGCGCATTCGCCGGCGGTGCGTGATGCGGCCGAGGCGCTGGGGTCGGCGACGGCCTTGCAGGATCCGCCGCTGGGGACAGGGCATGCCGTGCTGGCAGCCCGCGAGGCGCTCGCGGATTTCAAGGGCGATGCGATCGTGCTGTATGCCGACACGCCATTGATCAAACCGGAGACGGTTGAGCGGGTGTTCGCGGCGCTGGAAAGCGGCGCGGCGGTGGCCGTTCTGGGCTTCGAACCGGCAGAACCGGCCGCCTATGGCCGCCTCGTGCTCGACGATGAGGGGCATCTCGACCGGATCGTCGAATTCAAGGACGCCTCCGAGGCGGAGCGGGCGATTGGCCTGGTCAATTCCGGTGTGCTGGCCGCAGAAGCGTCGCTCCTGTTCGATTTGCTCGGACAGGTCGGAAATGAGAATGCCAATGGCGAATACTATCTCACCGATGTCGTCGGACTGGCCCGCTCACGCGGACTGAAGGCCGTTGTGGTGCGGGCGGGCGCCGATGAGGTGCTCGGGGTCAATTCGCGGATCGACCTGGCCGAAGCCGAAACGGCGCTGCAGGCACGGATGCGCCGCGAGGCGATGAATGCCGGTGTCACCCTGGTTGCGCCGGAAACCGTGTTCTTCTCCTGGGATACCAAAATTGCGCGCGACGTGATCATCGAGCCGAATGTCGTTTTCGGACCCGGTGTGACGATTGGCGAGGATGCGGTGATCCATGCTTTCTCCCACATTGAGGGCGCGACGATCGGCGAGGGCGCTCATATTGGCCCCTATGCGCGGCTTCGTCCCGGCGCAGAAATCGGCGTGAAGGCCAAGGTGGGCAATTTCGTCGAGATTAAAAAGTCGCAGCTCGGAGAGGGTGCGAAAGTCAATCACCTCTCCTATGTAGGAGATGCCAGCGTGGGTGCCGGTGCCAATGTCGGTGCCGGGACGATTACCTGTAATTATGACGGCTTCGGCAAACACCGCACAGTGATCGGTGAGGGCGCCTTTATTGGCTCCAATACCAGCCTGGTGGCCCCGGTCACGGTCGGCTCGGGTGCCATGACCGGATCCGGCGGGGTGATTACTGAAGACGTCCCCGCTGACGCCCTGGCCCTGGCCCGGGCAGAGCAGACCAACAAGGATGGCTGGGCGGCCCGTTTCCGCCGCGCCAAATTGACCCGCAAAGCCAAGAAGGACACGGCTTCATGAGTGTTGCAGACCGCCTGAAGGACAAGACGCTGTACCGGACCGCCTCCTTCATTGATGGGGCATGGGTCCAGGGCGAAGGCGCCAAGCCAATTCTCAATCCTGCCAATAATGAGATGATTGCCGAAATCGGCGATGTCGGTGCTGACGGCGCCCGGTCAGCGATCGCCGCCGCAGCGACAGCCTTTGAGACCTGGAAGCGAATCTCCCCCTTCGAGCGCAGCAAGCTCCTGATGCGCTGGCACCAGCTGATCCTCGAGAATGCCGCCGATCTGGCCGTACTGATCACGCTGGAAATGGGCAAGACCCAGCGCGAGGCGATGGGCGAAGTGGTTTATGGCGCCGCCTTCATTGAATGGTCGGCCGAGGAAGCCAAGCGCATCCATGGCGAGACCATGCAGCCACCTTTCCCGAATTCTCGCGGCTGGACCATTCACCAGCCGGTCGGCGTTGTCGCTTGCATTACGCCGTGGAATTTCCCCAATGCGATGATTACGCGCAAATGCGCCCCGGCCCTGGCGGCCGGTTGCACCATGGTCATCAAGCCGGCACCGGAAACGCCGCTCTCGGCCCTGGCGCTGGCTGAACTGGCCCGGCGCGCCGGCATTCCCGACGGCGTGTTCAATGTCATTTGCGGCGATGCCCAGGTGCTCGGACCGGTCATGACCGGAGCGCCCGAAGTCAAGATGATCGGTTTCACCGGCTCGACGGCGGTCGGCAAATTGCTGATGCGCCAGGCGGCTGATGGTGTGAAGCGTGTGGCGCTCGAACTCGGTGGCAATGCGCCCTTCATCGTCATGGATGACGCCGATATCGAGGCTGCGGCCGATGGCGTCATCGCCTCGAAATTCCGTGTCTCCGGTCAGACCTGCGTGTCGGCCAACCGTATCATCGTGCAGAGCGGTATCGCGGATCGTTTCGTTGCTGCGCTGGAGGCACGTGTCTCCAAACTCAAGCCCGGCGACGGGTTTGACGGCACATCCGATCTCGGCCCGCTGATCCACCATGAAGCTGTCGCGCGGGTCGATGCCCTGGTGCGCAATGCCCGCGAGAGCGGTGCGCGGATCGTCACCGGTGGCAAGCCGCTGGTCGACGAGCTTGGGGGGGCTTTCTACGCCCCGACCCTGATCGAGGGTGGTAATCCGACGATGGATCTGGCCTGTTTCGAGATTTTTGGACCGGTCGCCTCAATCTATCGCCTCGATACCGAGGACGAGATCCTGCGTCTCGCCAATGACACGCCCTATGGGCTTGCGGCCTATGTTTATACGCGGGACGTCAATCGCGTTTATCGCATTACTGAAGGGCTCGATTACGGCATGATCGGCGTCAACGCGCCGATGGTCGGCTCGGCTTCCACACCGTTCGGCGGCATGAAGGAATCGGGTATTGGCCGCGAAGGTGGCAAGTGGGGCGTGGAGGAGTTCTCCGAGCTCAAATACGTGCTGCTCGGAGGCGTTGAGGCATGAGTGCCAATCGCCAGAAGACCTTCGCCGCCGCTGCCGCATTGGCTTACGTCGAAGACGGCATGACGCTGGGGCTCGGCTCCGGCTCGACGGCCGAGATCTTCGTCCGCCTGCTCGGTGAGCGCATCAAGGATGGATTGCGCATCCAGGCGGTGGCGACGTCAAACCAGACAGCAGAGCTGGCGCAGGAAGTCGGCGTGCCGCTGATTGATGTCGACCATGTCAATCATATCTCGGTGACCGTTGACGGCGCCGACGAGGTCGACGGCCATTTCCAGCTCATCAAGGGCGGTGGCGGTTGCCTGTTGCGCGAGAAGATCATCGCCCACGCGTCTGATCTGATGATCGTTGTGATCGATGAGAGCAAGCTGGTCTCCAGGCTGGGCCGGTTTGCATTGCCGGTTGAAGTCGACCGTTTCGGCTTTTCCATCACCGCCAAGCAGATTTACGACGTGCTGCGCGCCTGTGGCATCGCCAAGCCGGATGTTCAGCTGCGCCGCAAGGGCGACGGGCTGGAGCCCTTCGTCACCGATGGCGGCCATTACATCCTCGATTGTGCCTGTGGCGCGATCCCGGACGCAGCGATGGTGGACTACCGGCTCAAGGCGCTCCCGGGCGTGGTCGAGCATGGCCTGTTCATCGGCCTCGCCCGTGTCGTGATTGTCGGCGAGGATACTGAAGCACGCGTACTGGAATTATAGGGGGAAATAGTGATGGGGTTTCTGAAGTTTTTGTCCGTTTTGAGTGCGAGTCTCCTGGCGTCGGCCCTGCTGCTAGCAGCACCGGCTGCGGCGGATGATCGCGAAGCGCTCGCCCGCCAACTCGCCGAGCAGGTCGGTGCGGTCGATCTTGCCTCAAGCATGATTGATTCAATGGCGCCGTTAATGCGGGATCAAATCCAGTCCAGCGCGCCGCAATTGAACGACGAGCAGCTCGATACCGTTGTGCGAATTCTGCTTGAGGAATTTGAAGCATCCCAAACCGAACTGACCGACTTGATCGTGATGCTCTATGCGACCGAGTTCACCGAAGCGGAACTGCTCGGGGCGATCGAATTCTACGAGACCGAACTCGGCCAGGTCCTGCTCGCACGCATGCCGGCCTTGATGGAGCGCTCCGTCGTTGCCGGTCAGCAATGGGGCGCGGATGTCGCCCAGCGCGCCTTGCCGAGAGTCCAGGAATACCTCGCCACCATCGAATAACGTCGCAGCAGGAGACAATCCCGATGACCCAATATGATTACGACCTCTTCGTCATCGGCGCCGGTTCCGGCGGAGTGCGCGCCGCACGCATGGCGCGCCAGTATGGTGCGGCGAGGGTGGCGATTGCCGAGGAATACCGGGTCGGAGGTACCTGCGTGATTCGCGGTTGCGTGCCGAAGAAGTTCCTCGTCTATGCCAGTGAATTCGCCAAGACGTTCAAACTGGCGGAGAGCTATGGATGGTCCGTCGGCAAGCCGACCTTCGATTGGGAAAAACTGATCGCGGCCAAGGATGCCGAGATCGACCGCCTGTCCGGGATCTACTGGCGCAACCTGTCCAATTCCGGCGTTGAGATCATCGAGGATCGGGCGGTATTCGAGGATGCCCATACGCTGCGTCTGGTGAAATCCGGCAAGACCATTACCGCCGGCAAGATCCTGGTCGCAACCGGCGGGACGCCCTTCGCGCCAACCGATATTGAAGGTCATGAGATGGGGGTTTCCTCCAATGAGGCTTTTCATCTTGAAACCCTGCCCAAGCATGTCGTGATCGCCGGCGGCGGCTATATCGCCTGTGAATTCGCCCAGATCTTTGCCGGCATGGGTTCGCAGGTCTGCCAGGTCTATCGCGGCGATACCGTGCTGCGCGGCTTTGACGATGATGTCCGCAGCCATGTCCATGAGGAATTGGTGCGCTCGGGCGTTCGCGTCATCACCCATGCCGTGTTCGAGAAAATCACCGATCTCGGCGATGGCATGAAACGGGTGCAGCTTTCCAATGGCAGCCATGTCGATGCCGATATGGTGATGTATGCAATCGGCCGTGATCCGCATGTCGTCGGGCTCGGGCTGGACAAGGCCGGCGTCGAACTTGATGGCAAGGGCGCAATCAAGGTCGATGCCTTCTCCCAGACCAGCGTGGGGCATATTTACGCGGTGGGTGATGTCACCAACCGGGTCAATCTGACCCCGGTCGCGATCCGTGAGGGCGCGGCCTTTGCGGCTACCGTGTTTGGCGGCAATCCAACCGCCTATGATCACAATGACATCGCCTCTGCTGTCTTCACCCAGCCGCCGGTTGGATCGGTCGGCCTCTCAGAGGCCGATGCGCGCAAAGCCTTTGCGCAGGTCGACATTTACAAGACCAGTTTCCGGCCCATGAAAATCTCGCTGACCAATGATGCCAGCCGGATGTTGATGAAACTTGTCGTCGATGGGGAGACAGACCGGGTTCTGGGCGTGCATATTGTCGGGCCGGATGCGCCGGAGATGATCCAGATGGCGGCCATTGCCGTCAAGGCGGGTTTGACCAAGGCTCAGTTCGACATGACTTGTGCCGTGCATCCGACCAGTGCCGAAGAACTGGTGACCATGAAGGAAAAATGGTCGCCACCCGAATTGAAAGCTGCTGAGTGATATGAGCTGGTCCCCGAATTCATGGCGTTCCAAACGCGTCGAACAAATGCCCAATTATGCCGATCCGGCGGCGCTTGATCGCGCTATTGCCGAGCTTGGAAATCGTCCGGCGCTGGTGTTTGCCGGCGAAGCGCGGCGCCTGCGCCGCCAACTGGCCGATGTCTCTGCGGGTAATGCCTTCCTGCTTCAGGGCGGTGATTGTGCGGAGAGCTTCAAGGAGTTCTCGACCGAAGGCGTGCGCGACACCTTCCGTGTCCTGCTGCAAATGGCGGTCGTGCTGACCTTTGCCGCCTCCAAGCCTGTGGTGAAACTGGGCCGCATAGCCGGGCAGTTTGCCAAGCCGCGCTCGGCCGACATGGAGACGATCGACGGGGTCTCCCTGCCGAGTTATCGCGGCGACAGCGTCAATGACATGGCCTTCACGCCCGAGGGCCGTCAGCCCGACCCGCAGCGCTTGATCCGTGCCTATGACCAGTCGGCCTCGACGATGAATTTGCTGCGTGCCTTTGCTTCGGGCGGCTATGCCGACCTGAATAATGTGCACCAGTGGACGCTCGATTACGTCAAGGACAGCCCGGCGAATGAACGCTATATCGAGACCGCCAACCGGATCTCCGAAGCGCTGGCCTTCATGAAGGCCTGTGGCGTCGGCCGCGACAGTGCCCCCTCGCTGGAGACGGTGGATTTCTTCACCAGCCATGAAGCGCTGCACCTGCCCTATGAGGAGGCGCTGACACGGCGCGATCCCAATTCCGGGCAATGGTATGCGACGTCGGCCCATATGGTGTGGATCGGCGAGCGGACGCGTCAGCTCGATGGCGCGCATGTTGAATATGCCCGCGGTATTTCCAATCCGATCGGCGTCAAATGTGGCCCGACCATGAAGCCCGATGATCTGCTCGCTCTGATCGATGCGCTCAACCCGACCAATGAGGCGGGCCGTCTCGTCCTGATTACCCGGATGGGCGCCAATAATGTGCGCGAGAAATTGCCGGCCCTGGCACGCGCCGTGACGCGGGCCGGACGCAAGGTGGTCTGGTCAAGCGATCCGATGCACGGCAATACGATGAAGACGGAGAGCGGCTACAAGACGCGCGATTTCGAGCGTGTCCTCAACGAACTCGAAGGCTTCATGGATGTCCTCTACGCCGAGGGTGCCTATCCCGGCGGGGTCCATATCGAGATGACCGGCAGCAATGTCACCGAATGTGTGGGCGGCGCCAATGCGGTCACCGAGGCCGATCTGGCATCGCGTTACCACACCCATTGCGATCCGCGGCTGAATGCCGAGCAGGCGCTCGACATGGCCTTCCGGATTTCGGAATCGCTCAAACGGGTCCGGACCAGCCGGAACACCGACGCGGCCTGATTGCCGCCCCGTCAGGGGCTCACCTGCTCGCGCAAAGAAAAACGCCGCCCGAATTGCTTCGGGCGGCGTTTCATCAGTGCTGTGAAGCGCTGATTAGATATCTTTGAGGGCAGCAGCCGGACGGAATGCCGCCTGGGTGCGAGCCTTCGACATCATCTTCTCGCCGGTACGCGGATTGCGCACTTCACGAGCTTCACGATGTTTGGCGTGGAACGTGCCGAAACCGGCAAGCTGGACGCTGTCATTGCCTTTGACCGAACCAATGATGGCATCGATCGCAGCGTCGACGGCGTCGCCCGCTTGAGTGCGGGACAGGCCGGTCTTTTCGCTGACGGCTTTGGCGAGGTCTGACTTGTTCATAGGGTTCCCCCCAGTTTGTCGCGTTCCGGCCGACACGGTCATCGCATCTAGCCGGTTTTTCGCGTGTTCGTTGACCAGCCAACAAGGCCAACAACCGAGGCTGTTTGCAAGCCTCAACAGGTGAATCGGGCCGAAATCGCTGCATTTTTATAGGCAAAACCCTGAAATAGGGCCTGCGGCCCCGTAATTGCGTGCCTTGGAAGGCATGTTTCAAGGTGAACCAGACCCTAATACGCCCGCCGCGATTCGGGCGATTCGCGTGCTGCCCTTCGCTTTGGCGGCTGCTGTGGGCAGCTATTTCCTGGCTGGGAGCTTCGGGGTCGGCCCGGACTGGGCTGCCGGCTTGGCGGCGATTGCCGGGGGCTGGGTCCAGGGAAGACTGTCGCGGCGCTGATCGAGCGACGCTGCTGTGCGATGCCTCGCAAGGCCCTGAAGCTCCGCTGGTTGAGCCTCAGGGTCTTGTCGAGGGGATGCGCGATCCGGCGTTGATGTGCTGGGTCAGGATCAGATCTTGACCAGCATCTTGCCCTTGTTGAGACCGGCGAACAGGCCGGTGAAGGCTTCCGGCGCTTTCTCGATCCCGTCCATGATGGTCTCGGCCGGCGTAATCTTGCCCGCCATCATCCAATTGCTCAGATCCTTGATGAATTCGGGCTGGATATCGAGATGGTTGGAGACGATGAAGCCCTGGATCTTGAGCGATTTGCCGACGATGAAAGTCAGATTGTCGGTGATGCTGGCCGGCTCGGCGTCATTATAACGCTGAATCATGCCGCAGGCCGCCATGCGACCGAACTGTTTGAGCGTATTGAGGGCCGCGGTAAAATGCGTGCCGCCGACATTCTCGAAATAGCCGTCAACGCCTTCGGGCACGGCGGCACGGATCGCCGCGGTGAGGTCGTCCGTCGCCTTGTAGTCAATGGCGTGGTCGGCCCCGATGGTCTTGAGATAGTCGCACTTCTCCTGGCCGCCAGCGGTGGCAACGACATTGGCCCCCATCGCCTTGGCGAACTGGATGCCGGCGGAACCGACAGCGCCGGCGCCGGCCGACATCCACATGGTCTCACCAGCCTGGAGGTCGATGATGCGGCGGATGCCGACATAGGCGGTCAACCCGGTCAGGCCGGCAATGCCGAGGAAGGCTTGCGGTGGCAGCAGGCTGGTATCGATCTTCTGAACCGCCTTGCCCGACGCGGTATAGGCTTCGCGCCAGCCCAGCATCGACATGACGTGATCGCCTGGCTTGAGCCCTTCAAACCGGCTCTCGACGACTTCGCCGACGGCGCCGCCTTCCATGACAGCACCCAGTTTGAACGGGTCGATATAGGTTTTGATGCCGCTCATCCGGCCCCGCATATAGGGGTCGACCGAGATGTAGAGATTGCGCACCGTCACCTGGCCTTCGGCCGGAGCCGGCAGCTCGGTTTCGACAACCGAGTAATTCTCTTTTTTGGGCGCGCCCTTGAGATAGGCGTTGAGGTGGATTTCACGAGATTTCATGGGGAGAGTCCTTATCGAGAGTTATGGTTGAAACAGGTCTAGCAGGCTGAGCCCGAACTGGTTGTCCAGAATCCAGCTGGCCGCCAGGAACTGGCTGGCGGCGCTGATGATGAAGGTGAGGGGCGAGAGCAGGATCAGCCCGCCTATCCGCATCACCGTGCCGAGGATGGAGCGCGAATAGAACCGCGCGATCAGCCAGCCGGTGAGTATGAAATAGGCGGCCAGCATTGCCATCAGGGCGATGCCCACCATGCTCTCCGCAAACAGGACTGCGGGAAGCATGAGGATAAAGATGATTGTGCTCGCATTGGTCGGCACGAGATAGAGGCAGAGATGCGTCCAGAGTGTCAGGGACGGTCGGTAGAGTTTGAGCAGGATGAGATAGGGCAGGGAGCTCACGATCATGATCGGCCAGAGCATCAGACTCATACTGTCTTCGATGGCGCGGTCGATACTGGCCGCGTCATGGCCATTGAGCCAGTCGACCAGACGCGCCGGGTCCATGTTCGCCGAGAGCGATTCAATTGTCACACTCGTGGGTGCGCCGAAAATCGCGGCGGCGGCAAACTGCAGGCCCAACAGGGCAACCAGTACCCGAATGGGCGAAATATAGCGTGAATAATCGCCCTGGATCGCGGCAAGCGCGACCTTCGGGGTTCGCACGATCGAGTGCCAGAGCGTGCGGAATATCCGCGCGTCGACATCGAATGCGGCCACGGTGATCGAATCGACCAACTGGTAATCCGTCTCCCTTGATCGCTTTTCGTCTGTCACCACCCATCCCCTCCGGCCTTGCTTCATGGTAGAGCGCGGACGCCGGACCGCAAGTAGGGGAGGCTGAAGCCAATGCAGACCACGTCAAACCACCCCGCCGGGATTGTCCTGCGCCGCGGCGAACGCAGTGATATCGCTGCCCTGACCCGCGTCTTCTACCGTGCCGTGCGCGAGGGGGCGGGGCCGGAATATTCCACCGAACAACGCGCCGCCTGGGCACCGGCTCCACCGGAGGTCGAGGCCTGGGACAAGCGCCTGACACCGCAGGCCGTGTTCGTCGCCGAACTGGATGGTGCGGTGATCGGTTTCATGAGCGTCAAGAGCGATGGCTATATCGACCTGGCCTTTGTCGATCCCGAGCATATCGGCCATGGCGTGGCGCAACTCCTGTATGACCGGCTGGAAGCCCATGCCCGCGAAACCGGGATGGAGCGCCTCTACAGTGATGCCAGCGCCCGTGCCCGCATCCTGTTCGAGCGTCAGGGCTGGACGGTCGAGGCGGCGCAGAAGCCGATGATTCGCGGCGTAGAATTGCACAATTACCGTATGAGCAAGGCGCTCGCCGACGAGGATTAGGACCCGTCGATGGCGCGTTTCGGCGCCGCGCGGGTGTGTGACTGTGACTTGATTGCCCGGCCCGCACTTGTATGGAGCCGGTACTCGATTGGGTCGGTATGGGCCTGCGGCCGATATTGCCAGGGAATGTAGAGAAGATGTCAGATTCCATGATTGTCAGGGCAGGGGTTGTCGGCGCCGGCGTGTTCGGTGGATTTCATGCCGCCAAATATGCCGCCGACGAGCGCGCTGTTCTCATCGGGATTTACGATCCCGACCTGGAGCGCGCCCGGGCGCTGGCCGCCAAGCATGGTGTCAGGAGTTTCGACACGCTCGCCGCCCTGATCGCCGCCTGTGATGCCCTGACGGTCGCCAGCCCGGCCGTCCACCATTTCGAGGCGGCCGCTGCCAGCCTGGCCTCCGGCCGGCATGTGCTGGTGGAAAAGCCGGTCGCCTCCTCGGTTGAGGAAGCACGCGAACTGATCGCGCTCGCCGCCGCGCATGGCTGTGTGCTGCAGGTCGGGCACCAGGAACGCTTCGTCTTCAACGCGATGGGCCTGTTCCAGATACCCTCCGCGCCGAAACGCATCATCGCCCGCCGGATGGGGCCGCCCTCGGAGCGCAATCTCGATGTTTCCGTGACGCTTGATCTGATGATCCATGACCTTGATCTGGCGATTGCCCTGGCCGGTGCCGCCGTGACCAAGGTTGAGGGCAAGGTCGACAAGGGCCGTTTCGGCCACCCCGATATTGCCGAGGCCGTGCTGACCTTTGAAAATGGCTGTGTCGCCGAGCTGAGCTCGAGCCGGGTGCATCATGAGCGCGACCGCAAGATGCGGGTCGAATACGCCGAGGGCGTGGTTGATGTCGATTTCATCGCCAAGAGCTTCGAGAATACGACGCCGTTCGACCTCAATCCCGGCTTCGCCGATACCGACATGGCGCGCGATTCGCTCGGCGCCAATGTGAAAGCCTTTATCGCTGCCGTGCTCGATGGCGCACCGGTCGCCGTGCCCGGCATTGCCGGCCTGCGGGCGCTTGATGCAGCACGCGCTGTTGACGGGGCGCGGATCTACGGATCCTGACGGTGCTTGCCGGACGCGGCGCAGCGGGATAGATCGCGGTCCATGACCCAGACAGTGAAGATCCTCTCGGCCCAGCTCAATCCGGTGGTTGGCGATGTTGCCGGCAATCTGGCCCGGGCCCGTGACGTCCATGCCGATGCCCGCGCTCGCGGCGCCGATCTGATCGTGTTTCCCGAACTTTTCCTGATCGGCTATCCGCCCGAGGATCTCGTGCTCAAGCCGGCGACTGTCGAAGCCTGCCAGCGCGCGCTCGAATCCCTGGCACCGCTGACCGCTGACGGCCCGGCCATCCTGATCGGTCTGCCCTGGCGCCAGGACGGTCTGTTGCACAATGCCGTGGCCTTGCTCGATGAAGGCCGGGTGTCGGCTCTGCGCTACAAGCATGACCTGCCCAACTACTCCGTGTTTGACGAAAAGCGTGTCTTCGCGCCCGGCCCGCTGCCGGACATTGTCGCCTGGCGTGGCATCCGGCTCGGCCTGCCGGTGTGCGAGGATATCTGGAGCGCGGCTGTGCCCGATGCCCTGATCGCCCAGGGCTGCGACATGATGATCTCGATCAATGGCTCGCCCTGGCGCCGGACGATCGAGGCGGAGCGCCGCGGTGCCTTTGCCCGCTGGTTTGACCGCTGGACTGGCCCCAAGGCGCTGATCTTCGTCAACCAGATCGGTGGTCAGGACGAACTCGTTTTTGACGGCGCCAGCTTCTCGCTTGGCAGCAATGGCGTTGAATGTCAGCGCCTGCCGGCCTTCGAGGAGGCGATGGATCTGGTCAGCTGGACCCGCAGCGCGGCGGGCTGGTCCAGTGAAGGTGGGCAGCAGGCCAGGCCTGTCACCGGACTGGAGGCCGACTGGCAGGCGATGTGCCGCGGCCTGGGCGATTACGTCACCAAGAATGGCTTTCCGGGCATTGTGCTGGGCATGTCGGGCGGCATCGACAGCGCCATCAGCGCCGCCATCGCCGTTGATGCGCTGGGGGCCGACAAGGTCTGGGCGGTGATGCTGCCGTCGAAATATACCAGCGCGGAGAGCCTTGAGGACGCGAAGGATTGTGCCCGGCGTCTCGGCATTCGCTATGACATTTTCGATGTCGAACCTGCGATTGCCAGTTTCGGCCAGGTGCTGGCGCCGGCCTTTGCCGGTACCGAGCCTGACGCTTCCGAGGAGAATATCCAGTCGCGCGCTCGCGGCGTCGTTCTGATGGCCCTGTCCAACAAGTTCGGACCGATGGTGCTGTCGACCGGCAACAAGTCGGAAATGGCCGTCGGCTACGCCACCCTCTATGGCGATATGAATGGCGGTTTCAACGCCCTCAAGGATGTCTACAAGACCGAGGTCTATGAGCTGGCGCGCTGGCGCAATGAGGCGCGCGACCCCGTCGGGTTCGGCCCGGCGGGCGCGGTGATCACACCGCGCATTATTACCAAGGCCCCGAGTGCCGAACTGCGTCCCGACCAGACCGACCAGGACAGCCTGCCGCCCTATGACATTCTCGACGCCATTCTCTACGGCCTGATCGAGGACGAAAAAGCGCCGCGCGATCTCGTCGCCGAAGGCCATGATGCGGAGACCGTGCGCCGGATCGAAAACCTGCTCTACCGCGCCGAATACAAACGCCGCCAGGCCCCGCCCGGCGTCAAGATCGGCCCGAAGAATTTCGGCCGCGACCGCCGCTATCCGATGACCAACCGCTTCCGCGCCGATTGACCCTGCACGAAAATCTCCACGCCGCGAGCGGCTGGAGGTTTGCGGGCTTCCCATCGAAATGGGAGGGGTGTGGGACGCCTTCGAGTGCCGAACTGGCGCCAGTATGTATTTTGTTTGGTGTGGCAGTCGAAGCCGTCCCACACGTGCAGTTTTCCCGGGCTGTCTCCACCCCGTTTCCAATCCAGATAGGTACTCAGGTCGGTCGTTTAGTGCCGTCAGACCTTCTGGACGCCCTGCCGGAGTTCGGGCCGTCACCCCTCTACCCGGACAGGCTGCACGCTCCCGACCGCCGCGACTGACTGAGCTCGTGCCTCCCGTGCGACCGGAACGGGTTGAGGATAAGCGCAGGTGTGGGGGGGGGGGGATAATTTGGGTCAAAGGTCGTCATCCTGACGACGGTCAGGACCCAGTTTCAGACTCAACGCGAATTGAATAGTTGCCAGATTTCCATGTGTTACCGCTCGATGAACTGGGCCCTGACCTTCGTCAGGGTGACGCAAATATTTGACGGCCATGCTGGATAAGCCCCGTCAGCGCGGAACAATCATCAGCACCAAACACCCAACCCCACCGTCATCCCACGGTGCTCGGGCGCGCTTTGCGCGGCTGAGTGTCCGGGGGACCTCAGCGATCCGGTGGGTCGGCGGGCTCTGCTGTTACTCATGGCCAGCGTTACCGCTGAGGTCCCCCGGACGCGCTTTGCGCGCCGTGGGATGACGGTTGGTTTGTTGGCAGGGGGGAATGTCCGCCGACCGTCGCGCCCGTCATCCTCACCAGCTCCGACCGCTTCGCGGCCACCTCTTCCATCAAGGAAGAGGAGGGCGTTTGATCTGACCCGCTTCGATGATCTCCCTCCTCTTCCTTGATGGAAGAGGTGTCGCCGAAGGCGACGGAGCTGGTGACGGCTTCGCATTTCGTTTGTGGGCGCTGGGTCGAACGGATGGGGGCCAACTCTCCAGCTTTTGTCTTGGGCGAATGAGCATGTCCACCCGGCCCACACCCCGCCCTGAAACCCATGCCGGGATCCGGCCAGACTGGAATTGACAGGTCAAGGGCGCCGCAGGCGCCGCTGCGCGGTCAGGACCCTTGACCTGTCAATTCCAGTCTGGCGCCCTTGCTTGGCAAGGGGGTTAGGGTGAGTTCTGCCCGGTCGGGGCCGGGCGAAACCCTGACGAGCTGATCTGGAAGCGCCGCCTCACCAGCGGGAGGCGTGTCGTGGCTCGGCAGGGCGCGCGGTGGCCATGCCGTGGACTCGCGGATGGCATGCGACCCGTAAGATTTTGGTGGACGGTCTGATCGGGCGCGTCATGATTGGCCGTCACGCAGGGGGCCGGGATGACTGTTAGTTTCGAGAAGGAAAGGCGTGCGCGAGCGGTTCTAGCCTGGTTGCTGGCCTGTCTCGTCGGGGGACTGTCACTCAGCGCGCCCTTTGCTGTTCCCATAATGATCAGTGACGCAACGATTTACGGAAGCGGCCACTTTTCTGCTGGCCTCGTGTTGGCGCTCGCGGTGATCATCTACACGCTGGTGCTGACAGCGATCCCGGCCATAGTGCTGGTGAATCTGGTGCGATTGTTCGGTTGGCGCCGCGGGATCGCCGATGCGGCGGTACCGGCAGGTATTTCGTTCGCGCTCACTACCTTGCTGGTCGCCGGAAATGGCGATCAGCCGGTCGGCTGGCTTCCATTCTTGATCGCGTCTGTCGCAGGCATTTCCGGCCTCACCTACTGGCTCCTCGCCGGCCGTCCCCGCCCCCCATATTGACACCCCCGCTTGCCCCAACCCCGCGACAGCGCTAAGCCACCGCCTCAACTTCAGGCAGGCGTTTTCCCATGACCAAAGTCCGTTTTGCTCCCAGTCCGACCGGCAAGCTCCATGTCGGCAATGTTCGCACCGCGATCTTCAACTATCTGTTCGCGAAAAAGGCGGGCGGGACGTTTTTGTTGCGGATCGACGATACCGATACCGAGCGTTCGACCAAGGCCTATGAGGACGGGATCCGTGAGGACCTGACCTGGCTGGGGATTTCCTGGGACGAGACGTTCAAACAGTCCGAGCGCTTTGACCTTTACGAGGCCGCCGCCGCCAGGCTGCGCGCCGACGGGCTGCTCTATCCCTGCTATGAGACCGGCGATGAGCTGGACCGCAAACGCAAGCTGCAGATGAAGAATGGCCGTCCGCCGGTTTATGACCGTGCGGCACTGGAACTCACCGATGCGCAGAAGGCCGCCCTTGAAGCGGAAGGACGCCGGCCGCATTGGCGCTTCAAGCTGTCGGGCAATCCGGTGGTCTGGGAGGATATGGTTCGCGGTCATGTCTCGATCGAGACGACCTCCCTGTCCGACCCGATCCTGATCCGCGAGGATGGCAGCTATCTTTATACGCTGCCGAGCGTGGTCGATGATATCGACGCCAAGATCACCCACATTATCCGCGGCGAGGATCACACGACGAATTCCGGCGCCCAGATCGAGATTTTCGAGGCGCTGGGCAGCGCCGCGCCGATCTTCGGCCACCAGGCTTTGCTGGTCGGGGCTGATGGCGGCAAGCTGTCGAAACGGATCGGCTCGCTCGGCATTTCCGATATCCGCGATGTCGAGGGCTATGAGCCGATGGCGGTGATCTCGCTGCTGGCCAAGCTGGGCACGTCCGATCCGGTCGATGCTTTCGAGACGGTCGAGGGGCTGCTCGAGGGCTTTGATCTGGGCAAGCTGTCGCGCTCGCCTGCCCGCTTCGATCCGGAAGACCTCAAGCGTATCAATGCCAAATTGCTGCACGCCAAACCCTATGCCGAGGTGAAAGACCGTCTCGCCGCCATGGGCGCTGATGGCGGCGAAGCTTTCTGGAACGGGGTGCGCTCCAATCTCGAACGCCTCTCCGACGCCAAGGCGCTGGCCGCCCTGGTCTCCGGGCCGGTGACGCCGGTGATTGCCGACGAGGATGCCGAATTCGCTGCGACCGCGGCCGAGATGCTGCCGGCTGGCGATCTCGACGGGACCAGCTGGGGCGCCTGGACGACGGCGCTCAAAGAGGCGACCGGCCGCAAGGGCAAGGGGCTGTTCATGCCGCTGCGCCTGGCATTGACCGGCGAAGCCCACGGGCCGGAGATGGCGGTGATGCTGCCATTGATCGGGCGCGAGCGGGCGATCGCCCGGCTCAAGGGCGAAACCGCCTAGGGCGAGGCTGTCCACTTCGTTTTCGAGGAGGCCCTGCGCATTGCGCGGGGCCTTTTTGTCTCATCTGCGCGTCATTTTGTCAGGACAACTTGACATGAGGCGGTGTGAGTGTCAGGTATGCATGACAATTAGTCATTGATACCTGATAGAGGCGAACATGCATCTCAATCGACTGCACTCCCCCAAATTGCGCGCCTGGTTGCTCGCCCTGATCGGCCCGCTGGTCGCGATCATCGTCGCGGTTTCCGCGGTGCGTCAGCCCGATGACGCGTCGCCGGGCGAGGCGGCCGCTGTCACATCCACCGGGCAGGGAGAGTAGAATGGAACCGGCTGTCCGACGCTATCTCGTCCATTTCGGCGGCGCGATGCTGGGCTATACCGCCTTGCTTTTCGCTTCTGTCTCTGTGCTGAACACTTATGAACTGGCCCCGCTCTGGCGCGGCGGCCTGGCCTTGCTGCCGGTTCTGCCGGGGCTGTATGGCCTGCATGCGGTGATGGTCTTCTACCACTCGCGCGACGAGTTCAAACGCCGCATCATCTCGGAATCCATGCTCATCTCGGCCCTGCTGACGGGCTTTGCCTGCTTCGCCTATGGCTTCGTCGAGGGTGCGGTTGATCTGCCGTCCATCTCCCTGGTCTGGGTCCTGCCGGTGATGGTCGGTCTGTCCGGTCTCGTTGGCTGCATCCTGCGCTGGCGCTACGCATGAGAAATCGTCTTCGAGTCCTGCGCGCCGAGCGCCGCTGGAGCCAGGCCGAGCTGGCCGAGCGTGTCGGCGTGTCGCGTCAGGCGATCAATGCCGTCGAGACCGGCAAGCATGATCCCTCGCTCACCCTGGCCTTTGCCCTGGCGGGCGCTTTCGAGATGCGCATCGAGGATGTGTTCGATCCGGTGGGAGAGGCCGATTAGGCCTTCGCGGCGTCGAGCGTGGTGAGGATGTGGGCCACGGCACGCGCCGCATCGTCTTCCAGCCGGATATGTTCGCCCAGGGAGGGCGGCGTAAAGCCCTGGTCGATCGTGTGCCGGATCAGCGCCACCAGCGGCTCCCAGAAACCGTCGACATTGAGGAAGACGACAGGCTTGTCGTGCAGGTCGAGCTGTTGGCGCGAGATGACGTCGAACACTTCTTCCAGCGTGCCGGTGCCGCCAGGCAGGATGATGAAGGCGTCGGACTCGTCGATCAGCTGGACCTTGCGCTCCGACATGGTTTCGACGATGCGGACATCGACCCCGTCGAGATGGCCTTCGCGGGCAATCAGGAAGCCGGGGATCACGCCCAGCACGGTGCCGTGCTCGGCTGCGGCGGTGGAGGCCGCCACGCCCATCAGCCCGACATCGCCGCCGCCATAGACCAGCCGCGCGCCGGCGCGGGCGATCGCCCGTCCGACCGCCTCGGCCGCGTCCTGATAGCTTTCGCGTTCACCAAGACGTGATCCGCAAAAGACACCAATCGACCTTAGTTTCGCCATCGAAGCATCGCCCTTGTTTGATTTGCTTAATGGTGATGGTATTCGCCTTGGCCCGGCGGCGCGAGGATTGCATCAGGTGAATTCATGATCGATAGCAGCGTCGCCCCGGGCCGATTTGAAACAGGAGAGCGGACATGACCGCCACGCGGTCGTTTATCATTGCTGCGGCACTGGCTGCGCTGGCGATCGCCGCCGCGCTGGCCTTCATTCTGTACAGGCCTTCCCTGAGTGGCCCTGCACAATCGCCAACCCGCCCTGACAGCGCCGTGACCGCGGGAGCCCCTCCGGTTTCCGATGCGGAAACGGCCAGCCTGCTGGCGGCCCCCGTTTTCGATATTGTGCGCGTGGCGCCGGTCGGAACGGCGGTCATTGCCGGTCGTGGTGAGCCCGGCGCAGCGATCATCGTGCTCGCCAATGGCGATGAAATCGCCCGCGAGACGGTCAATGATCGCGGTGAATGGGTAATTATCCTCAATGAGCCCCTGCCGTCCGGAGCGATCGAGCTTGGACTGGTGATGCAGGTCAGCGATGGCCGCGAATTGCGCTCGGAACAGGTCGTGCTCGTCTCGATCCCCGAATCGCGTGGCGCGACACCGCTGGTCGTCGTCGGACGTCCCGGCGAGGCGAGCCGTGTCTGGCAATGTCCGTCCTGTGCTGATTCGGAAATGGGCAGCCTGGTGCTGGAAACCGTTGATTATGACGAGACCGGTGCTGTGATCTTTGCCGGCCGGGCCGAAGCGGGTTCGACCGTGCGCATTTTCGCCAATGGCGCCCTGGTCGGATCGGTTACCGCCGGTGCTGATGGCCGCTGGACGCTGCAGGCCGGTGCCTTGCTGGCGCCGGGCCGCTATGACCTCCAGGTCGACCAGCTTGATGCCGACGGCAATGTCACCGCCGTGATCGCCCTGCCATTTGAACGCGTCGCTGCCGAAGACCTCAATCTGGGTCCGGATTCGGTGATCGTGCAGCCGGGCAATTCGCTGTGGCGGCTGGCGCGTCAGCTCTATGGCCGCGGTGTGCAATACACGGTGATCTATGAGGCCAATCGCAGCCAGATCCGCGATCCCGATCTGATCTATCCCGGCCAGGTATTGCAGGCACCGGACGAGGGGTGATCGCACCCTTCCGCTTGCCGTGATGCTGGCCGTGTCGGGCACGGCACTGGCGCTTGAGGTCTGCGCGCCCTATCTGTGGACGCGATGAGACCCTCAAGCCCCGATCCCCACGACGATTCCATAAAATCCACCGATGGCGGGCTCGGCCCGGCCATGGCGCGCCTGTTTGGGCTGCTCGCCTCGCCGGAAATGGCGCGCTGGCGCTTCCGCATGGTTGTGGCGCTGGTGCTGACCGTGATCGCCAAACTGTTTGCCGTCTATGCTCCCGTCTTCTTTGGCGATGCGATCAATGCCATTGCCGCGCACGAGCCGCCCGCGGCCGAGCCTGGCGTGGTGATCGGCTGGATGAGCGGCGGCGCGGCGGCCGGATTCGCCTTTGCCTTTATCGCCTATGCCGTGGCCCGTTTCCTGTCGGTCGGGGCGCCGCAATTGCGCGATGCGATGTTTGCTCCGGTCAGCCAGGACGCCCAGCGTCTGACCTCGGTGCGGGCCTTCGGCCATGTCCAGGGCCTGTCGATCGGCTTTCATCAGATGAAGCGAACCGGCGCGCTCAACCGGATCATTGATCGCGGTGCCCGCGCGGTCGATTTCCTGATGCGTTTCCTGATCTTCAATATCGCACCGACCTTGCTCGAACTGGTGCTCGCGGCGGGCGTGCTGAGCCTGCGATATGGCTGGGAGTTTGCCGTCATCGCGCTGGCCACGGTCGGCATCTACATGGCGATGACCTGGTCGGTGACCGATTGGCGGGTCAAGATCCGGCGCGACATGAATAACGCCGATAATGAAGCCAATGCCCGCGCTGTCGACAGCCTGATCAATTTCGAGACCGTCAAGGCCTTCGCCGCCGAACGCCGCGAGACCGACGCCTATGATGATGTGATGCAGCGCTATGCGAAGGCCGCGGCCAGGTCACAATCCTCGCTCGCCGTGCTCAATGCCGGCCAGGCGCTGGTGATGAATGGCGGCCTGCTGGCCATGGCTCTGGTCGCTGGCTGGAAGGCCTGGAACGGAGCGTTGCAGCCCGGCGATGTCGCGGCCGTGACGCTGATGCTGATGAGTATCTATCAGCCGCTCAACATCCTGGGCTGGGCCTATCGCGAGATCAAGCAGAGCGCGGTCGATATGGAGCGCCTGTTCGATACGCTGGCGCTTAAACCGGATGTCGCCGATGCGCCGGACGCCCGGCCCTTGCAGCTCCAGGGCGGCGCGGTGCGCTTCGATACGGTCGGCTTCGCGCATGATGGTCGTGCACGCTCGATCGATGGGGTCAGCCTGGATGTGGCGCCGGGCAGCTTTGTCGGCCTGTGCGGGCCGTCCGGTGCCGGTAAATCGACCATCCTGCGGCTGCTCTTCCGCTTCTATGATCCGGCGGCGGGCCGGGTGCTGATCGACGGCCAGGATCTGACGCATGTCACCCAGGAGAGCCTGCGCGACGCGCTCGGCCTGGTGCCCCAGGATGTGGTCCTGTTCAACGACACGCTGCGCGCCAATGTCATTTATGGCCGGCCGGAGGCCAGCGAGGCCGATATTCTTGATGCGCTGGAGCGGGCACAGCTCGGCGATTTCGTCCGCGCGTTGCCCGAAGGTCTGGCGACGCGGGTCGGCGAGCGTGGTCTGAAATTGTCGGGCGGCGAGAAACAGCGGGTCGGTGTGGCACGGGCCATCCTGAAAAACCCCGCCGTGCTGGTGCTCGATGAAGCCACCTCTGCGCTCGATAGCGAGACTGAAAAGGAAGTGCAGGCAGCGCTGGCCGAGGCGGCGAGGGGGCGGACCACGATTGCCGTCGCCCACCGCCTGTCGACTATCGCCAATGCGGACCGCATCTATGTGATGGATGCCGGACGCATTGCGGAGTCCGGGACACATGCCGAGCTGCTCGACCGCGACGGGCTCTATGCGCGGATGTGGAAACGCCAGAGCGAGGCGGGTGATTCCGCGGCGGCCATCGACGCCCCCTGACTCTTTTTTCGAACCGTGTCTCCGCCGCACTTTTCCGCACGTTAGGGCTGTGCCAAGTTTGCGCTTCGTTCCATAGGAGTGGTGTTGTGCGTGTTGGTGAGTTCCTGGCCAGTTATCCGGGTGATAGCGGTCGTGTGTTTGAATGGATCGAGCTTCGCCGTCAGGGCGATGTGTGGATGGGGCAGGTCACAGGGCTGGGCGCGGGTGGAGTTACGACCCATTTGCGCAGCCGCAGTGGCAATGAAGACGGCTTCATTGCCGAACTGGGCGCGGTTGGCGCTGCCACTGCAATCCTTGACCTTCGGGTGATTGAGCGCGGCGAGGGGGAACTCGTCCTGTCCGGCCGCCGTGTCGGGCTTGGCGATGCTGCGGGGGCTCCGGCGGCCTTCATGGCGGAATATGATGCCCGCGTCGCGATCCAGACCAGTGCGATCCATGGGCATGGCGTGTTCGCGCAGCGCGATCTGGCGGCGGGCGATGTGATTACCGTTATCCGCGGCGAGATGACGAGCGTCCAGACGCCACATTCCGCGCGCATTACCGATGATGTCCACTGCGAACCCACCGGCTATCTGCGCTATATCAATCATTGCTGTGAGGCCAACAGCGTCATCGACGCTGCCGATCCGGCACGGCCCCTATTGCGTGCCCGGCAGGCGATTCGCGCCGGCTCGGAAGTGAATTTCGACTATATCGAGAATGAGGGCGAGATTGTCGGTGGCTTCGCCTGCAATTGCGGGGCGACAACGCACCATATCTGAGGCGCAGGCAATCGCGCTGGCCGCGGTGCCGGAAATCCCGTTCAATCGCGCTGGCAGTTGAGGGGAATGCAGATTGGCTGAAGACCGCAAACAGATCGGCATGATCGGGCTGGGGGCGTTTGGCCGATTCGCCGCCGGGCATCTGGCGCCGCATTTCGACTTGCTTGGCCATGATCCACAGGCCGCGGAGCTGCCCGGTCTTGTTCGGGTGCGCCTTGAGGCGGCGGCCGCATGCCCGGTTGTGGTGCTGGCCGTGCCGGTGCAGGCGCTGGAGCAGACCTGCCAGGATATCGCGCCCTTCCTGCCCGAGGGGGCGCTGGTGCTCGATGTCGCTTCGGTCAAGGTCGAGCCGATGCGGGCGATGCGCGCATGGCTGCCCGCGCACGTGCGCATTATCGGCACGCATCCGCTGTTCGGGCCACAGAGCGCGGCGAAAGGCCTGGCCGGGCAGTCCATCGTGCTGTGTCCGGATACCGGGGTTGATGCCGCGCCGGTCGCGGCGCTGTGCGAGGGACTGGGGCTGGAGGTGCATCTGTCCGACCCGGACACGCATGACCGCGCCATGGCGAATGTGCAGGCGCTCACCCATCTGGTCTCGCGCGTGATCGCTGAACTGGATATCCCGCCACCGCCCTACACCACCAAAAGCTATGATCTGCTGCGCCAGGCGACGGATCTGGTGCGCAATGACAGTGATGACCTGTTCCAGGCGATCGAGCAGCTCAACCCTTATGCCGCATCGCTGCGCAAGCGCTTCTTCGAGGCGGCGCGTGCGTTTGACGGGCGGCTCGAGGCGCGGACAGGGGAGTGAGGGGATATAGTCGCTTGCGAGAGTGGCTCCCCGGGCCGGACTCGAACCAGCGACAAAGCGGTTAACAGCCGCTTGCTCTACCAACTGAGCTACCGGGGAACATCTCTCTCGCAAGCGAGACGGCGCGTATATCAGAGCTTTTGCGGAGGTGGCAAGCGCGTTGCTGCCAGAGTTCTGCAATTGCTCTGCTATTCGCAGGCAAAAAAAATCGGGAGCCGTCTGGGCTCCCGAAAAGGCATTGGGTGGATGGTGGGGTGTCTTCACGGGAAGACAGGAGCAAAATCGCCCAAAATCCCTTAAGAACAGGTTAATTCTGGCGGCAAAATTTGGCATTTGGTTTAGTGTGATTGCTGAAATCCTAATCGATACATGGAAATATGGCCTATTGCGTTATGTGCAAATTATCCATGACGCAGCGGGTTTCCGCTCGGCCGGCCGGCTGTGATAAGGGTCTGTGACGGCAATTCCGGGGAGAATCACATGCGGGAACATCAGAATTTCGAATCATTCTGGCCCTATTATCTGCGCGAGCATGCGAGGCCGGCGACGCGGCACTGGCATTATGTCGGTTCGACCCTGGCGGTGCTGGTCTTGGTGGGCGCCGTGCTGACGCAGACCTGGTGGGCCTTGCTGGCCGTTCCTGTGGCAGGATATTTCTTCGCCTGGATCAGCCATGCCTTCGTCGAGCGTAACAAGCCGGCGACCTTCACCTATCCGCTCTGGTCTCTGATCGGGGATTTCCGGATGTATGTGATGTTCCTCACCGGGCGGCTCGATATCGAGCTTGAGAAGGCCGGGATAGCCGATGCCGCAGGTGTGGTGCGTTCAGAGCCTTGATCGGGGCCGGCATGGGCCGGGCCTGCCGATCCAGGGAAATCTGGCGGTCCAGGGAAAACAGGATGTCTGGAAGCGGGTAGAAGCTTTGGAGGCACCGCCCGGAATCGAACCGGGGTGGACGGATTTGCAATCCGCTGCGTAACCACTCCGCCACGGTGCCAGCTTCTGTTGGGAGCTATAAACGTGCCGCGCGCCGGGGGCAATCGGCGAGGGCATGGCCAGGTGAAACTTGTCAGTGCGGCTACCAAATGACGCGCACGCAGCACAGTGCTTGCCCGTCTCGCCCGCGCCGGGATATATCAGCGGCAGTACCGGTGCACCGCCGGACCCAGGCAGGGAGAAAGCCGTGAACGAACTTGATCAGGCCCGCAAACAAATGGTGGATTGCCAGATTCGTCCGGCCGACGTCACCGATCGCCGACTGATTGCGGCTTTCATGGCTGTGCCACGGCATTTGTTTACGCCGCGCGCCCGCATTGCCCTGGCCTATGCGGACTCCGAAGTCGCGACCGGTGACCGGCGCACGATGATGCGGCCACGCGATCTGGCGAAACTGATTCAAGCCGCCGCCATCGAACCTGATGAACTCGTGCTCGATATCGCCTGCGGCCGCGGCTATTCGACCGCGATTCTCTCGCACATGGCTGAAACCGTTGTCGGTCTCGATGATGATGAGGACGGTCTGGCGCGGGCGAGCGATCTCCTGACGAAGGTTGATGCCGACAATGCTGTCGTGATTGCCGGTGATCCCAAGCTTGGCGTGCCGAAGCAGGGGCCGTTCGATGTGATCTTCGTCAATGGCTCGATCAGTGAAGTGCCGGCGGCCTGGTTCGACCAGCTCGCGCCGGGCGGACGTCTGGTGGCGATCATTCGCAAGGGGCCGGTCGGCAAAGCGACCGTCTTCACCCGTTCGGCGGCGGGGATTGGCGAGCGCGTCGTGTTTGATGCGACGGCCAGGCTTTTGCCAGGCTTTGCGCTGGAACCGGGCTTCTCGCTCTAGCGCGCTGCAGCAAGTGTTGCATTCGGGCGACGGATTTCCCGGTGCAGGCCGTTAAACACGGTAATAGGGCCGGTATTACGGAAGTATCACGGTGAACACTGTTCAATTGTAATGTGGCAATGCCTATATGGCTGCGACAAGAGTGGTGCTGGCCTCTCGCGCACGACGCGTTATGATGGCAGTGCCGAGGTGATATTGGCTTGCTGCCGGTAGAGGGATTTGCAGATGACGCGTTTGAAATTGTGGGCAATGGCGGCGACCGGTTGCGTATCGCTCCTGGCGATGGGAGCGGCGGCGCAGGCGCAGAGTCTCGAAGAGAGTCTGGCGCTGGCCTATAACTCCAACCCGACCTTGCAGGCTGAGCGCGCGCGATTGCGCGCCACCGATGAGGGGCGCATCCAGGCGCGGGCCGGTTATTTGCCACAAGTTTCGGCCTCCGCGTCGATCAGCGCCCAGCAGAGCGAGTCGGTCAGTGGCGCAGGCTCTCCGCTGGCCGGGAGCTCGGAGAGCGATTCCACCCCGAAGAATTATTCGCTGACCGCCAGCCAATCGATCTATCGCGGCGGCTATAATGGCGGTGCGGTCGACCAGGCGACGGCGCTGATCTATGCCGGCCGCGAATCCCTTCGGTCGGTCGAGCAAACCGTTCTGGTCGATGCAATTACCGCCTTCATGGATGTGCGGCGCGATTCCGAAGTGGTGAATATTCGCCGTAGCAATGCCGATGTGCTGGCCCAGCACCTTCAGGCGGCCCGTGATCGTTTCGAGGTCGGCGAGATCACCCGTACGGATGTGGCCCAGGCCGAGGCGCGCCTGTCGGGTGCCCAGGCTCAATTGTCCTCCGCCCAGTCCCAGTTGGCGACCAGCCGTGCCGCCTATGAGCGCATGACCGGTCAGCCGCCGGCGACATTGCAGGATCCGCCGGCACTGCCTGAATTGCCGGACAATCTCGCTGATGCCGCCGAGACCGCCTATCGCTTCAGCCCGCAATTGCTGGCCGCCCAGTATGGCGAGCAGGCCGCCAGCCATTCGATCCGGATGGCGCGTAGCTCGCTGCGCCCGCAGGTGACGCTGTCGGCCTCCGCATCCGGTTCGCGCGATGCCTCCTATGCCGGTGACGAGCGTGATTCGACCTCGATCGTCGGTCAGGTTTCGGTGCCGCTTTTCACCGGTGGGTTGAATCGGTCACGCGTGCGTGCCGCTATCGCCCAGGAGGACCAGACCCGGCAGCAGACCTTGCTGGCGCGTCGTCAGGTCACTGAAGGCGTCACGAATACGTGGAATGCCTACATCACCTCCCAGGCGGTGATCGAGTCGAGCCGTCAGGCGGTCCGAGCCAATGAGATCGCGCTCGATGGTGTCGAGCAGGAAGCCTATGTCGGCTTGAGAACAACGCTTGATGTGCTTGATGCTGAACAGGAATTGCTGGCCTCGCGGCTGCTTTTGGTGACCGCGGAACGTGATTCCTACGTCGCGGGCTATCGCCTGCTCCAGGCCATGGGACTGCTGTCCGCCGATCGGATGGGGCTCAATGTTGAAATCTATGATGTGGCAGGCGAGCCGGAAGGTTCGGGCTTCCCTAACTTTGATTTAACACCCTGGAATTAGCCTGATTAGAGATTCTTGGGCTGGACAGGCAGGGCTGCGCCCGGTTTATTCGCCTGATACGAGAAACGACCGGTTAGGGACGTGCGCGACCATGGCAGAACAAGCCACCGACAACGAGCCATCAATGGAGGAGATCCTCTCCTCGATTCGACGGATCATCAATGAAGACGACGCCCCGGCCGAGGCCGAACCGGCTGCTGCGGCAGCGCCGGAGCCCGAACCCGAGGCGGACGGCAATGATCAGGGCGCGATCGACGATATATTCGGCGATGCGGGCGATGATGATGCCGGTGATGTGCTCGAGCTGACCGACCGCATCGATGAGCCCGAGGGCGGCACGGATCCGATTGTCGGTGATGATGATCTGATGATTGTCGACCGCGAGGATGATTTTGAAATCGTCGCCGAGGAAATCGCGCCCGAACCGGAAGCCGAGCCCGAGCCAGAGCCCGAACCGGTAATGGATTTTGATTCGGTCGAGACCGAGATCGAAGACGCGCTGATGAGCGAACCGGCAGCCTCTGCTGCGATGGGCTCGTTTCATTCGCTGGCCGATACCATCCGGATCTCGGACGAGGAAGGTCGCACGCTGGAAGGCGTGGTCCGCGCACTTTTGCGTCCGATGCTGAAGGAATGGCTCGACACCAATCTGCCCGGTATTGTCGATGAAAAGGTCCAGGCCGAGATCGACCGGGTGGCGCGCCGCCGTCGCTAACTGCACGGGGCAGAGCAGAATTCATTAAAGGGCATCGACTGAATAGTCGGTGCCCTTTATTCATGCGCCCCATGATGGAAAAGACATTCGACCCCCGCGAAGCCGAAACCCGCCTCTATCAGGCCTGGGAATCATCCGGTGCCTTCAAGCCGAAGGACGATCCGCAAGCGGATCCCTTCTGCATTGTCATTCCGCCACCCAATGTGACGGGCCGTCTGCATATCGGCCACGCGCTCAATAATACGCTGCAGGACGTGCTGATCCGCTATAAGCGCATGCTCGGTGACAGCGTGCTCTGGCAGCCGGGCACCGACCATGCCGGGATCGCGACCCAGATGGTGGTCGAGCGCCAGCTGGCTGCCGAGGGGAATATCTCGCGCCGCGATATGGGCCGCGAAGCCTTCATCAGCCGCGTCTGGGAATGGAAAGAGGAAAGCGGCGGCGAGATCATGGGGCAATTGCGCCGTCTCGGTGCCTCCTGTGACTGGAGCCGTGAACGCTTCACCCTCGATGATGGTCTGTCCGCTGCCGTGCAGAAAGTCTTCATCGAGCTGCACCAGCAAGGCCTGATGTATCGCGACAAGCGGCTGGTGAACTGGGATCCGCATTTCCAGACCGCGATTTCCGATCTCGAAGTCGAGAATCGCGAAGTCCAGGGTCATTTCTGGCATTTCGCCTATCCGCTGGCCGATGGCTCCGGCGAGCTGGTCGTTGCGACCACGCGCCCGGAAACCGTGCTCGGTGATGCCGCTGTGGCCGTGCATCCCGATGATGAGCGCTACAGCCATCTGATCGGCAAGATGATCCGTCTGCCGATCGCCAATGTCGAAATTCCCATCGTCGCCGATGAGCATGCCGACCCGGAGCAGGGCACAGGCTGTGTGAAAATCACCCCGGCTCACGACTTCAACGATTTCGAGGTCGGCAAACGCCATGACCTGCCCAAGATCAACCTGCTCGACCGCGAAGCGCGCTTCCTGACCGAGGATGACGGCACGGGCGGTCTCGACCGCATCCCGGCCGAATGGCGTGGTCTCGACCGTTTCGAGGTCCGCAAACTTCTGGTCGCCCGCATGGACGAGCTCGGCTTGCTGCGCGAAGTCGAGGACAAGCTGGTGATGCAGCCCTTCGGTGACCGCTCCAATGTCGTGATCGAGCCCTGGCTGACCGACCAATGGTATGTCGATGCCGCCACCCTGGCGAAGGACGCCATCACTGCCGTCGAGGACGGGAAAACCACTTTCCATCCCAAGTCCTGGGAAAAGACCTATTTCGAATGGATGCGCAATATCCAGCCCTGGTGCGTCTCGCGCCAGCTCTGGTGGGGGCATCGCATTCCGGCCTGGTATGGGCCGAGCCACAAAGAGTTGGAGGCTACGCCGGACAAGACTGGCAGGTCCGTTCTCAACACAATGAACCCTGAGATTTTTGTCGCGGCGACTGAACTAGAGGCGCTGGCAGCAGCGAAGGAGTTCTACGGGGCAGATGTTGATGTGACGGTTGGGGATACTGGCAATCCATCCGTCCGGTACGGACGTCGAGGCGATAAGCTTCGAGTGAACTTGCAGCAAGATCCGGACGTGCTCGACACCTGGTTCTCCTCTGCCCTGTGGCCCTTCTCGACCCTGGGCTGGCCGGAGGAGACGCCGGAAGTGGCGCGCTTCTACCCGACCTCGGTTCTGATCACCGCCTTCGACATCATCTTCTTCTGGGTCGCCCGCATGATGATGCAGGGCCTGCATTTCATGGGCGAGGTGCCGTTCAAGGATATTTATATCCACGCCCTGGTCCGCGATGAGCACGGCCAGAAAATGTCGAAATCCAAGGGCAATGTGATCGACCCGCTTGAGCTGATCGACGCCTATGGTGCCGACGCCGTGCGCTTCACCCTGGCCGCCCAGGCCGGGCAGGGCCGCGATATCCGTATGTCGGTCGACCGCGTTGAAGGCTATCGCAATTTCACCACCAAGCTGTGGAATGCGGCGCGGTTCTGCGAAATGAATGAGTGCAAGCCGGACGCTGCTTTCGATCCGAAATCGGTCAAGCAGACCGTCAATCGCTGGATCCTGTCCGAGTGTGAGCAGACGGTGAAGGCCGTCAATGCCGGGCTCGATGGTTTCCGCTTCAACGAGGCGGCGGCTGCGGCCTATCGCTTTGTGTGGAATGTATTCTGCGACTGGCATCTGGAACTCGCCAAGCCGCTCTTCATGGGCGAGGACGAGGCCGCCAAGGCCGAGACGCGGGCGACGACCGCCTTCGTACTCGACCAGGCGCTCAAACTCCTCCACCCCTTCATGCCCTTCGTCACCGAAGAGCTGTGGGCCCAGACCGGCACGCGCGACACGCAATTGATCACCGCCGCCTGGCCACAGCTGGACGGACTCACCGATCCGGAAGCCCAGGCCGAGATGGACTGGTTGATCGGTCTGGTCACGGATGTCCGCCGCCTGCGCGCCGAGATGAATATCCCGCCGGGTGCCCAGCTTGATGTCGCCGTGATTGGTGCGTCAGCCGAAACCCTGGCGCGGCTTGAGCGTCAGGACACGCTGATCAAGCGCATGGCGCGCCTGGCCAGTGTGACGCCGTCCGACAGTGCACCGCAGGCCTCGGCCCAGACCGTGGTCGGCGAGGCGACCTTCGCCCTGCTGCTCGCCGGTGTGATCGATTTCGACGCCGAGCGTGCCCGTATCGGCAAGGAAATCGCCAAGCTCGATGGCGAGATCAAGCGGCTCGAGGGCAAGCTTGGCAATGAGCGTTTCATTGCCAATGCGCCCGAAGCCCTCGTCGCCGAACAGCGCGAGAAACTGGCTGACTATGCGACGCAACGTGGCAAAATGGTTGAGGCACTGGAGCGGCTGGCCGCGATGTAACCGGGTCGCGGCGTTACCGGGGGGGACGGCATGAACGAAGCATTTCAGGGGCTCTGGCGCGAGACGCTGGAGCCATGGTTGGCGTCGCTTGAAGCCGAGCGCAAGGCCAGCGTCTCGCGCTTCATCGCCTGGACTGCGGGCATGTCGCTGATCGGCCTTGCCGCCGGCGTGTATTTCTATACCCGCGAACCGGAATTCATGTTCCCGCTGATCGGGACCTTCTTCGGCCTGGTCGCGGGAATGCTGATCGGCGGCCGGCGGATGGAACGCCTGCGCAAAACAATCAAGGCCGAGCTCAACACCAAGATCGCCGAGGTCTGCCAGCTCAACTACGCCCTCGCGCCGTCCGAGCCGGCACGCTTCGCAACCTTCCGCGCCTATGGCCTGTTGCCCTCCTATACGCGCTGCCGTTTCGAGGACCATTTTTCGGGCGAACGGCTGGGCTGTGATTTCGAGCTCTATGAAGCCCATCTCGAGGAGCGCCGCCGCTCCGGCAAATCGACCCACTGGGTCACGGTCTTCCGCGGTGTGCTGATCCGCATCAATTTCCCGCGCAAGGTCGAGGGCGTCACCGTGATCACGCGCGATGCCGGCATCTTCAACGGGCTCGCAGCGCTGGGCCGCTCCTTCGGCTCGAAAAAGCTCGAACGCGTCGCCCTGGTCGATCCAGAATTTGAGAAGGCCTTCGAGGTCTATGGCACCGATCAGGTGCTGGCGCGCTACATGCTCGACCCGGCCTTCATGGAACGCCTGGTCCGGCTGGAAAAGGCGCTCAAGGGCAAGAATGTCCGCGCCGCCTTTGACGAGCATAGCGGCGAGGGCGAGCTGCTGATCGCGGCCGAGACCGGCAATCAGTTCGAGGCCGGCTCGATGTTCAAGCCCCTCGCCGACGAGGCCCGTATCAAGACCATCATCGATGATCTCACCCGGGTGATCGACATCATCGAAAACCTGGTCAAACCGCCCGAGCTGGGCGAGGGCGGCTGAAGCCTGAGCCTAGAGCGAAAACGTCCCGACGATCGGAATATGATCCGACGCCTTGGGTTCGCCGCGCGTGGCCTTGTGGATATCGATGCTTTCCAGATGATCCGCGGCCTGTGGTGAGCACAGCAGGTGGTCGATGCGGATGCCTTGGCCCTTGTTCCAGCGGCCGGCCTGGTAATCATAGAATGTATACTGGTGGGCGCGGCCATCGAGCTGTTCAAAGGCCTCGGTCAGGCCGAGCCATTTGAGGCGGTCGAAGGCGGCGCGGCTTTGCGGCAGGGCGAGGGCGTCCATCTCCCAGACTTCCGCATCCCAGCAATCGCTGTCGCGCGGGATGACATTGTAATCGCCGGCCAGGACCAGTGGTTCTTCCAGCTTGAGCAGGGTTTCGGCGTGGCGGGCGAGACGGTCCATCCAGGCCAGTTTGTAATCATATTTGGGACCCGGTGCCGGATTGCCATTGGGCAGATAGATCGAGGCGACGCGGATCGGGCCATTCGGTGCCGAGATGACCGCCTCGAGATAGCGCGCCTGCTCGTCTTCCTCATCGCCGGGCAGGCCGGGCAGGGCCTCCTCGATCGGGAATTTCGACAGGATGGCGACGCCGTTATAGCTCTTCTGGCCATGGGTGATGATGTTATAGCCGAGCCGTTCGATCTCCTCGCGCGGGAAGCCCTCATCGACCGTCTTGATCTCCTGCAGGCAGACAATGTCCGGCTTGGCCTCGGCCAGCCAGTCGAGCGCATTGGCCAGGCGGGCCTTGATGGAATTGACGTTCCAGGTTGCGATAGTGAGGGTCATGAGTGATCCAGGGCTGGATGATCGGGAGGCGTCCAGTCTAACCCGTTTCGGCGGAGAGAGAAGCCAGGCTACAGGCTGGACTGCACAGCATTTTCTGGCGATGGATGCTTTCCCCGGCACGGTCGAAACCATCGGGCCCCGGCCGCGTGGTGACCGCCATTTGCATCCGATCTGCGGTCCTGGCGCATCAGAGTGTTGATTGACCACTCGGGGGAATGACATGCCGATTTCCAGATCCATACTTTTTGCGCTTGCCTCAGCGGCCAGTCTGGGTGCTGCGGCCACGGCTCAGGAGGCCCGCTTTCACTATGATGGCGATCTGCGTCTGAGCCCGCAGACGGGACGCCTGGCAGCCGATTGGACCATCACGGCGCATGAGGATGATTTGACCGAGGTCAGCTTCTTGCTCAGCGCGGCGCTGGGGGAGGCGCAGATCGGCGGGCCCGATGTCGTCTCGGCCACCAGCGTGTTGGCCGAGGGCTTCAACGGCGCAATGCGCACCTACACGGTGGTGCTCGCGCCCAGCGTGAATGGCGCCGACCGGGTGGTGACGATGACCTATTCCGGCGCGCTCTTCGCCGAACCGGCGCGATCGCCGATCAATACGCTCGATACGGACAAGGTCGAGCTCACCGTCGACAGTTTCTGGCTGCCCTTCGATCAGCGCTTCTCATCCCTGGTGACCGCTGATCTGGACATCTGGCTGCCGGGTGAGTGGGACGGCGTCACCATGCAAGCCATCACGCGGACGGCCGGCGGGTTTCACATTGACCAGGACATACCGGCGCTGGATCTGGCCTTTACCCTGATGTCGGACGCCCGTCGCATCGAGGCGCCTGGCTATGTCATCCATGACACGCGCAATCCGGGCGGCGAGAATCTCGACGCTCTGGCCGGTGCGCTGGAGCATTGCACAGGCTATCTCAATGACCTTTCAGCCGGTGCCGGCCCCTTGCCGGATGCTTCCATCATTGTAACCAGCCGCGATGAAGGGGGCTATTCCCGCGGCACGCTGATCGCGCTGACCGATATCGCGGAGACTTCCGAGGCCAGCCTGACCCAGTTCATCTGCCACGAGCTGAGTCACTACTGGAGCCATGGCAATGCCATGACGGTCGAAAACTGGCTCAATGAGAGTTTTGCCGACTACATCGCCATCATCGCCATGCGGGATGCTCTTGGCGAGGCCGCCTATGAAGACCGCATCGCAGCCTACCAGCGCCAGGTCGAGGCTGCGGCGCAGGAACTTCCACCGGTCTGGACGCCCCAGACGACCGACCGTCCGCCCTATCTCGTGGCGTACCGCAAAGGGCCGCTGGCGCTGGCACGCGCCGAAGCGCTGATCGGGCGCGAGCCGTTTGCACGCTTCATCCGGTCGATGATGCAGGCGCGTGTGTCCACTACACCGCAAATGCTGGACGTATTCGAGACCGTCGCCGGGCGCGAGGATCGGGAGGCATTCGAGGCGGTGCTGGCCGAATAGGCGCTAGAAGCCGGCGAAGCGCGCAAACTCATCGACATCCGCGCGCTCGGTGCGCGTGGCATTCACCGGGGCAAGCGGATCGGCATGGCCCAGGGCGATGCCGCAGAACAGGGTGAAGTCGGCTGGGATGCCGGCGGCGGTCTTGACCGTTTTGGGATAGATCGACCAGGCCTCCTGGGCACAGGTGCCCAGGCCGGCTTCGGTGGCGGCGAGCAGGAGGGACTGGATGAACATGCCCAGATCCGACCATTGGCCCGGCTGCATGTCCTTGTGGATCGATACGAAGAGCCCGACCGGTGCGCCGAAGAATTCGAAATTGCGCGCGACATGGGTGAGGCGGGCCATCTTGTCCTCGCGTGGGATATCCATCGCGGCATAGACGGCCTCGCCGCAGGCGAAACGCCGGGCGCGCCAGGGGTCGATGATCGGCTTGGGATAGATCTGGTATTCCAGCTCCGGCTCGCCGAAGGGATGCTCGGCCTGGGTCGCCTTGACCGCATCGATCACGCGCTGGCGCGCTTCGCCGGTCACGACATTGATCTGCCAGGGCTGGAGATTGCCGCCTGATGGCGCGCGGGCTGCGAGGGTCAGCAAGTCGCGGACCTGCGCCTCGCTGACCGGGGTGTCGAGATAGGCCCGCGTCGAGATGCGTGCGGCCAGGGCGTCAGCGACGCCATGCGGGATTGTCATGTCGCGCTCAACCCTCGCCAATCTTTTCAAAACTGCCGAAGATCATGCGTTCGCCGTCGAAGGGCATCACGTCCGGCGTCATGCGTGGATCGGACATGATTTTTTCCATCGCGGCGTCGCAGGTGGCCTTGTCCGGCCAGATCGCCCAGGAAAAGGTAACGGTCTCGTCGTCCTGCTTGTTCACCGCTCGCGGGAATGAGGTGATCTTGCCATCGGGCACATCGACGCCCCAGCAATCGACGCATTCCAGAGCGCCATATTCCTTCATCATGGCGATCATGATTTCGCTGCTGTCCTCAAACGCCTTTCGATTGGCATTCGGTACGGCTGCGACATAACCTTGAACATAAGCCATCAAATCGCTCCTTCATCGACAGGCTGGCAATCCGGGCCAGCGTTTCGGCCCTGAATCAGACCGAGAAACTCGTGCCGCAGCCGCAGGCGGCGGTGGCATTGGGGTTGTGGATCTTGAAGGAGGCGCCGATCAGCTCGTCGACATAATCGATCTCCGAACCTTCCAGGAAGGGCAGGGAGGCCTCGTCGATCACGACCTTGGCGCCGTCGCGCTCAAGCAGGAGATCGTCCGGCTGGACGTCGGTGTCGAGGTCGAATGTGTAGGAAAACCCGGAACAGCCGCCACCGACCACGCCAATGCGCAGGAGGCTGGCTGCCGCCTGGCTGGAGATGATGGTGTTGATCTGCCGGGCCGCATTGGCGGAAAGTGTCACAGATGTCGTCATGATTGGGCCATATCCGGCGTTCAGTTTCAGGGCGTCTTGCTCTATATGGACCCGCACCGGCATTGATGAAAGAGCTGAGCGACATGATGATAGCGGCCAATGACCGGTTTCGCGCGCCCTATGCGTGCCATCCTTCACAATCGCGCGGCCGGCTGTTTGCCCAGCCCGACAGTGCCATGCGCAACGCCTTCCAGCGCGATCGCGACCGGATTATCCATTCCGGTGCCTTCAGGCGTCTGAAGGAGAAGACCCAGGTCTTCGTTGCCCATGAGGGCGATCAGTATCGCACCCGCCTGACGCATTCGCTCGAAGTCTCGCAGATCGCGCGCACCCTGGCGCGGGCGCTGGGCGGCGATGAGGATCTCGCCGAGGCGCTGGCCCTGGCCCATGATCTCGGTCATCCGCCTTTCGGCCATTCCGGTGAGCGGGTTCTGGCCGAGAAGATGAAGGCGTTTGGCGGGTTTGATCACAATGCCCAGACCCTGCGCGTCGTCACCAAGCTGGAGGTGCGCTATCCGGAATTCGACGGGCTCAATCTGACCTGGGAAACCCTTGAGGGCGTGGTCAAGCATAATGGCCCGCTCATGCCGGCCGGCGGTGATGGTTCCGGTCTTGCCTGGGCCTTCACCGACTATGAGGACTGGCGCTCGCTCGAGCTGCACACCCATGCCGGGCTTGAAGCCCAGATCGCGGCGCTGTCGGATGATATCGCCTATAATAATCACGATCTGGATGACGGGTTGCGGTCCGGTCTGCTGGAGCTTGAGCCGCTGCTCGACCTGCCTTTGCTGGGCGACATCTTTCGCCGCGTCGAGACGCGCTGGCCCGATATCAAGCGCAATGTGATGATCCATGAAGCGGTGCGCGAGCTGATCGGCCTGATGGTGGGCGATGTGCTCGAGGAGACGAAACGGCGTCTGACCGAAGCACAGCCGGCCAGTGCCGATGCCCTGCGCCAGCTGGATCAGCCCATGGTCGCCTTCTCCGAGGACATGCTGGCAATCCTGGCGGCGCTACGGCGGCATTTGTTCGCCAATATGTACCGCCATTACAAGGTCAACCGCATGATGAGCCAGGGCCAGCGGGTGATGAGCGATCTGTTCGATCTCTACCTCTCCGATCCCGGTGTGCTGCCGCCCGATGTGCAACGCGATATGGGCGAGGCCGGTTCGGCGCAGACAGCGCGGGCGGTTTGCGATTACATCGCCGGGATGACCGACCGCTTTGCCGTCGAGGAACATCGCCGGCTGTTTACCGTGCAGGGATATTTCTGATGCGCCTTGCCTCACGGCCTGCCAGACCGGTAAGTGCATGGGACAGACAATGTTATCGTAATGGGGTGCCGTGCGATTCGCGCGGCGCAGGATCATTGCCAGACGCCGGGATAAAATGACCGATCAGGACGACGACGCTCGCCTCGGGGCCTATGCACCACCGACTGATGAGTTCGCGACATTTGATGCGCGCGATGAAGATTCGCGCCGCGGCCCGCTTTTGCTGGCTGCGGCCTTTGCCGTTTTCGTACTGTTTCTCGCCGTTGTCTGGAGCGCCTATAATCAGGGCCTGCGCGAAAGCGGCCGCGATGGCGCGCCGCGCCTGCTGGCCAATACCGAGCCGTATCGCGAACGCCCGCTCGATCCCGGCGGTGTGCAGACGCCCGATACCGATATGGAAGTCTATGACCGGCTGAGTGGCGAGGATCATACCGATGAGGCCGTCACGACGCGTCCCGGACCGGAAGAGCCGCTCGATGAGAGCCGTCCGGCCCTGCGGATCGAAACAGTGACAGCCGATCAGACCGGCACGCAGACCGAGCCGGACACGGCCCGTTCGCCCGATGTGACGCCGCGTCAGGCTCCTGACCGCCCCGAGCCGGCCCGCCCGGAGCCCGAGCGCTCCGCACCCTCCCAGCCGCAGCGCGCCGAGCCGGAAGCGCCAGCCCCTGCGCCGGCGCGTGAGCCGGAGCCCGCCCCGGCGGCATCCGGGATCGCTGTCGATACGAGTGGCGAATGGGTGGTTCAGATCGCGTCCTTCCGCTCGCAAGCTGATGCCGAGGCCGCCTGGCTGGCCTTCCGCACCCGTTTCTCCAGCATTGCTGCGGGTGTGGCTCCCGATGTGGTCGAGGTCGATATTCCCAATCGCGGCATTTACCATCGCCTGCGCATTGCCGCCTTCGCCAGCCGGGATGCAGCGGTGGCCTATTGTGGCCGGCTGCAACAGGGCGGGCAGGATTGCCTGGTGGCGCGTCGATGAGCATCAGTGCAGCGATCTACGGATTGTCTGGGCCCAAGCTCACGACGGTCGAGAAGGCCTTTTTCCGCGATGCCGATCCCTGGGGTTTCATCCTCTTCGCGCGCAATATCGACGGGCCGAAACAACTCACCCGCCTGACCGGAAGCCTGCGCGATGCGCTTGGCCGCGATGTGCCGATCCTGATCGACCAGGAGGGCGGACGCGTCGCCCGCCTCAAACCGCCGACCTGGCGCAAGGCGCCGCCGGCCCAGCTGTTTGGCGATCTGTTCGAGCGCGAGCCGGAAGCGGCGATCGCAGCGGTGCGCCTCAATCACCGCCTGCTGGCGCATGAACTGCGCGGTGTCGGCGTCGATGTTGATTGTGCGCCCGTGCTTGATCTGCGCATTCCCGGCGCTGACGACATTATCGGCGATCGCTCCTTTGGCGAGACGCCCGATATTGTTGCCCTGCTGGGCCAGGCGGCGATGGACGGGCTGATGGCGGGGGGTGTTGCGCCGGTGATCAAGCATATCCCCGGTCATGGCCGTGCCGATGCCGATAGTCATCTGGCACTGCCGCGCGTCACCGAGGAACATGGCCTGCTCTCGGAGACGGATTTCGCCGCCTTCCGCAAGCTCAATACGGCCGTGATGGCGATGACGGCGCATATTGTCTACGCCGATATCGACCCGGAAAATCCGGCCACCACCTCGCCCGATGTGGTCGGCAATGTGATCCGCGGCGAGATCGGCTTTGACGGTTTCCTGATGACCGACGACCTCTCCATGAAAGCGCTGTCGGGTACATTCCGTCAGCGCGGCGAGGCCTCGATCCGCGCCGGCTGCGATGTTTTGCTGCACTGCAATGGTGATCGCGATGAAATGCGCCAGGTCGCGGAGGCCGCTCCAAGGCTGGACGGCAAGGCGCTCGAACGGGCACATCTGGCCGAGACGGCGCGCGAGGCAATCGAGGATTTCGACCCGGAAACCGGCGAATCAGAGCTCAATGAGCTGCTGGAGTTGGCCAGACGGTGAGGGCGGCGTGAACACTGAGTTCGAGGAAGAGCTGAAATTCGAGGCGGCCGAGGAGGCCGAAACGGATGCGCTCGTCGTCGATCTCGACGGGTTTGAAGGCCCGCTTCACCTTCTGCTCGCCCTGGCGCGCAAGAAGAAAATCGACCTGGCCCGCATCTCCATCCTTGAACTGGCCGAGCAATATCTCGGCTTCATGGCCGCTGCCAGCCGCAAGCGGCTTGATCTGGCGGCCGATTATCTGGTGATGGCGGCCTGGCTCGCCTTCCTCAAGTCCAAACTTCTCCTGCCAAAACCGCCCAAGGATGACGATGAACCGGTCGAGGTGTTGGCCCAGGCGCTGGCTTTCCGCCTGCGCCGGCTCGATGCGATGCGCGCCGCCGGTGAAGCCCTGCATGCGCGGCCGCTGGAAAACCGTGATGTCTTCCTGCGCGGGGCGCCGGAAGGCGTGCGCTCGACCCGTTCGGTGATTTACGAGGCCGATCTGCATGATCTCCTCTCCGCCTATGGCACACGCCGTTCGGCCCGGATCCGCTCGGTCTACCGGCCACAAACGCCACGCGTTTACGGTCTGGAAACTGCGCGTGAGCGGTTGGAAACAGTGCTGCCGCAGGTGAAAGACTGGCGCGAGTTTGATAGCTTGCTGCCGGACGAAGCGGATCTGGGAGCCAACCCGCCGCCGCGCATCTCCGTGCGGGCGAGCTCGGTGCTGGCGGCGCTGGAAATCACCAGGGACGGGCATGCGCAGCTGCGGCAGCGCGAGCCCTATGCTCCACTCTATGTGCGGGCCTGCCAGAGGGATGAGACTGCCGATGAGTGATGACGAGGAAACCCGGATTGCCGACCCGATCAGCGACGCGATTGCCAGCCTGCGTGCGCGCGCCGAGCATCAGGGTCCGAGCGCTGATCGCGAGGCATCTGAAGCGCTCGGCCTGAGGCTGGCAGTGGATACCGAGCGGGAGAATCTGCGCCTGCTCGAGGCCCTGTTGTTTGCCGCTGCCGAGCCCCTCGACGAGGAAACCCTGATTGGTCGCCTGCCGCTGGAGGCCAATATCCAGGCCCTGCTGGCAACCCTGGCCGAGGAATACGCCTCGCGCGGCGTGCGTCTGGTCGAGGTTGGCGGGCGCTGGCGTTTCGAGACGGCGCCGGATCTGGCCGACGCCCTCAATGAGGTGCGTCAGGAGCCGCGCAAGCTCTCGCAGGCGGCGCTCGAGACCCTGTCCATCATCGGCTACCACCAGCCGGTGACGCGCGCCGAGATCGAGGAGATCCGCGGTGTCGCGGTCTCCAAGGGCACGCTGGACCTTCTGTTCGAGCTGCGCTGGATCCGTCCGCGCGGTCGTCGCCGCACACCGGGGCGGCCTTTGACCTATGGCACGACGCCGCGCTTCCTGGAATATTTCGGACTGGCCTCGATCGGCGATTTGCCCGGTCAGGCCGATCTCAAGGCGGCCGGCCTGCTCGACGCCCGCATTCCGGCGGATTTCTTCATGCCCGATCCGGGCCGTTCGGAGGGCGATGTCGATGGCGAAGACCCGCTCGATGAAGAGGATCAGCGCACTTTCCATATCGACTTCATGGATGATGATGCTGATGTTGGCAGCGAAGATATCTGATCCCCGCATTGGACGGGGCCGGGTAACTGGATTAGACCTTGTGACAATTGGTTAGACGGAGGGGCAAATGGCTCCCGGAATGTGGCAAATCCTTCTCGTCGTATTGCTCGCGGTGCTGTTGTTCGGCGGCCGCGGCAAGATTGCAGCCGTCATGGGCGATTTCGCCAAGGGCATCACCAGCTTCCGCAAGGGGCTGAAGGATGAGGAAGAGGACGGCGAAGGCGACGACGCTGCCGCTCCTGCTCCCGGCCTCGACGCCGCGGCGCGCGAAGACGAAAAAACCGGAGTTTAACCGCTATGGCGCCCGGCATCGGAATGCCGGAAATGCTGGTGGTGCTTGTTCTGGCACTGGTTGTGGTCGGTCCGCAGCAATTGCCGGTGCTGATGCGCCGGATTGGCCGCATGTTGGCCCAGGCCCGCGGCATGGCGCGCGAATTCCAGGCCAGTTTTGACGAGCTCGGCCGCGAGACGGAATTGTCCGATTTGCGCAAGGAAATCGAAGCGCTGAAGCGCGGCAATCCGATCGAGGAAATCTCCGGCGAACTCGACAAGGCCGCGCTCGAAGCCCAGAATGACAAGATCCGGCAATTGAAAATGGCGAGCGCCAATCGTATCGGCGATAGCGGGTTTGGCGCGCCTCAACCGCCGCGGCCAGTGCCATCGAAGCCCATGCCGTCGAAACCTGAGCCGGCCAAGTCCGAACCTTCCAGTCCTGAGCCGCCACGGCCAGACGCGTCCAGGGACACTGAATAGCCCCCATGGCCGAAATCGAACATGACGAGGTCGAGTCGAGCCGCGCGCCGTTGATGGATCATCTGATCGAGCTGCGTCAGCGTCTGCTGCTGGTGATCGGATTCCTGACCGCCGGTTTCATCGGCTGTTTCCTGATCTCGGCGCTTTTGTATGAATGGCTGCTCGCACCCTATAGCGACGCGGCCTCGCTGGTGCGCGGCGTTCCGGTCGAGGAGCTCGACCTGACCGCGAATTTCTTTGCGCCGCTCGAATTCTTCTTCGTCAAGCTCAAACTGGCCCTGGTTGGCGCCATCATGGTCGTCTTCCCGGTCATCGCCTGGCAGATCTATGGCTTCGTTCAGCCGGGCCTTTACAAGAATGAGCGCGGTGCCTTCGCGCCCTTCCTGGCACTTTCACCCGTCCTGTTTGCGGCCGGGGTGAGCTTTGTCTATTTCCTCGTCCTGCCGATGGTGATGCGCTTCTCGCTCGGCCAGGAGCAGGCCAGTGCGGGGCCAGGGATTTCGATCGAGCTTCTGCTCAATGTCTCCGACTACATGAATCTGATCACGACGCTGATGCTGGTGTTCGGGATTTCCTTTCAGATGCCGATCCTGATGATGCTTCTGGCCAAGGCCGGCATTATTAATTCGAAGCAAATGCTGGGCAGCTGGCGCTTTGCCGTGGTCGGGATTGCGTTGTTTGCGGCCTTCGTGACGCCGCCCGATCCGATCAGCCAATTGATGCTCGGCTCGGCGCTTCTGCTGCTGTATTTCATCTCCATCGGCCTGATGCGCTGGATGGAACCGAAATCGACCGAGGTCGACGAAGCCTGATCCGCTTTGCGCGGGGCCGGTTTACGCCAGCGGCGCTGAGGGTTATAGCCCGCTGACACCCTGTTGAACTGAGATCACCGCCATGCACGATATCAAGCTCATTCGCGACGATGCTGCCGCTTTCGACGCCGCCCTCGCCCGGCGTGGCATGGAGCCGCAATCGCCGGCTCTGCTCAAGCTCGACGTCCAGCGCCGCGAAGCGCTTGGCCGCCAGCAGGAGGCTGAGACCGAGCGCAATGCCCTGTCCAAACTGGTCGGGCGCGCCAAGGCCAGCGGTGATGAGGCCGAGTTCAACCGGCTGCGCGGCGAAGTCGACCGGCTCAAGACCGTGCTCGAGGAAAGCAGCGAGCAGGCGAAGCATTTTGACGAGGCGCTGAACCAGCATCTCGCCGCCCTTCCCAATCTGCCCGAGGCCGATGTGCCGATGGGCAAGGATGAGAATGACAACCAGGAAATCCGTCGCTGGGGCGAGCCCAAGGCTCTGGGCTTCAAGGCGAAAGACCATGTCGATCTCGGTGAGGGCCTCGGTCAGATGGATTTCGAGGCCGCTGCCGCCATGTCCGGCGCGCGCTTTGTGGCGCTCAAGGGCGGACTGGCCCGGCTGGAACGCGCCCTGGCGCAATTCATGCTCGATCTGCACACGGGCGAGCACGGCTATATGGAAGTCAGCCCGCCCTATATGGTGCGCGACGAGGCCATGTTCGGCACCGGCCAGCTTCCCAAATTCGCTGACGATCTTTTCCGCACCACGGATGGCCGCTGGCTGATCCCGACGGCGGAAGTGCCGCTGACCAATCTGGCCCGCGATGCAATTCATGACGATGCCGCGCTGCCAATGCGCATGACGGCCTATACGCCCTGTTTCCGCGCCGAAGCCGGTTCGGCCGGCCGCGATACGCGTGGCATGATCCGCATGCACCAGTTCCAGAAAGTGGAAATGGTCGCCCTGGTGAAGCCGGAAGACAGCGCCGCCGAACTTGACCGCATGACGGGGTGTGCCGAAAAAGTCCTGCAATTGCTGGAACTGCCCTATCGGGTGATGCTGCTGTGCAATGGCGATATGGGTTTTTCCGCCCAGCGAACCTATGACCTCGAAGTCTGGCTGCCCAGCCAGGATGCCTATCGCGAGATTTCGTCCTGCTCCAATTGCGGTGAGTTCCAGGCGCGGCGGATGAATGCCCGCTTCCGCAAGGAGGGCGAGAAGAAACCGGCCTTCCTGCACACGCTCAACGGTTCCGGCGTCGCCGTCGGACGCGCCATGCTGGCCGTGATGGAAAACCACCAGAACGAGGATGGCTCGATCACCATCCCGGCCGTGCTGCGCCCCTATATGGGCGGGCTGGAGCGGCTGGAGGCGTAGTTTGCCCCGGGAGTGACATTGATGGTGGCCTGGTGTGGCGCTGGTGGTGCCGGGGGTGTGCCTGGGTGACAGTTTGGTTTCGGACTTTGTTTCGACAAAGGGCAATGAAACCAGCTGGTTAATGTGTTTCCGAGGCGTTTTCCGATCCATTTCCCCGATTTTCCGCCTGCCGCACCGTTTTCGTCCCTGCCAGTATACGGGCGCGGCGCGGCAGGCGGATAAGTTGCGGGCGTGACACAAGGCTGCATGGCCCAGGGCTCCGCGCTTGAAGCTTTGCCGGAAATCGGCCAATCTTTGCCATCGCAGCCGTGGAGGCCCAGATGGCCACAATGAATATCTCGCTCCCTGACGGGATGAAGGACTGGGTCGAGGCGCAGGCCGCGACAGGGCGCTACAGTAATTCCAGCGATTATGTCCGCGACCTGATCCGTCGAGATCAGGACCGGGCTGCGAAGCTGGCGAACATGCAGCATCTCGTCACCGAAGGCCTGACGAGCGGGTTCAGCGACCGCCCGATCGCCGATGTGCTGGCCGAGGCACGCGGGCTCTCAGAGGCGGACTAGCCGATGCGCTATCGGCTGACGCGGGCTGCGGAGGGCGATCTGGTCGGCATTTATCGGGACGGGGCTGCTCGGTTTGGCGTGGCACAATCTGAGGCCTATTTCGCGGCTCTCATCGTGAGCTTTGAGAGGCTCGCCGCCAATCCGCGGCTCGCGCGGTTGCGAATGGAGATCGATCCACCGGTGCGGATACACCCGTGCGGCTCGCATATCGTGATCTATCGGGACGCGGCCTTGGACCGGATTGAAATCCTGCGTATCCGCCATGGGCGCGAGGATTGGGATGAGGCGGGGCGGTAGCGCGCCTCACATCCTCGCCAGCGCTTCAAACACTGACGCATATTTGCGGTGTATGTCCTCCATCAACGCCCTGACCTCCGGTCTCACGCCGGCTTGCTGGCGTCGCCTGACCTGATCCTCGACGGCTTCGGAAAAAACATCGGCGATGCTGCGGCCTTCGGTCCCCGCCCGCTCGCGGATTGCGGCGAGGTCGTCGGGGCTGAAGCGGGCGCCGAACAGCGAGGCGGCGGGGAGCATGGCTGTCTCCGGTCGATGGGGTTGACGAGCACAATGTACCATAATCGCCTCAAGCTGTGGAGCCCGGCATCGTCACCGGTTCCTCCGGCTGCGCTCCCTCCTCTTCCATCAAGGAAGAGGAGGGAGCGCAGCCTGGGCGTCGCGGAAAATGCGCGCACGCCCCCCGCCACCGCATCGCGCTATGTGCAGCGCGTCTCCCATCGTCTAGAAGCGGGCCACTCAATCGCCGCGATGAAAGCCGCCCGCCATGATCCCGAAGACAAATCCGCGTATTTTGCTCACCAATGATGATGGCGTGCACGCGCGCGGCCTCAAGGTGCTCGAGGCGATTGCGCGCGAATTGTCGAATGATGTCTGGATCGTGGCGCCGGCGCTGGAACAATCGGGGGCAGGGCGCTCGCTGTCGCTGCATGCGCCGCTGCGCATCCGCCAGTTTGACGAGAAGCGTTTCTCCGTGTCCGGCACGCCGACCGATGCGGTGCTGATCGGGGTGCAGGATCTGGTCAAGGGCAAGAAGCCCGATATCATCCTGTCCGGCGTCAATCGCGGCCAGAATATCGCTGAGGACGTCACGTTTTCCGGCACGGTCGCCGGCGCCATGCAGGGCATGCAGCTGGGCATTCCCTCGGTGGCCCTGTCGCAGGCCTATGGCTTCAAGAAAGATGATCCGATCGAGTGGGACACCGCGCAGACTTTCGGCGCGCCGATCCTGCGCCGGCTGTTCGATCTGAAATGGCCGGAAGACGTGCTGATCAATATCAATTTCCCCGATGCCAAGGTCGAGGATGTGACCGAGGTCGAGGTCACCCGCCAGGGCCGGCGCGACCAGCATATCCTGCACGGGGAACGCCGCGTCGATCCGCGCGGCGAGGATTATTACTGGCTCGCCTTCAAGGGCCTCTTGTCCAACCCGCCTGAAGGCGTTGATCTGCGCGCCATCTATGAGGGCAAGATCTCGGTGACGCCGCTGCATATGGATCTCACCCATGGCGAGACCCTGGGCAAGCTCAAGCGCATGCTGGGCGGCGTCCCGCCGCGGAGCTGAAACCCATGGCCGACGCGATGAAAATGCCAGACCCGCGCATGATCCAGCTGGTGATGTCGCTGCGCGGCGGCGGCGTGACCGATGCGCGTGTCATGGCCGCAATCGAGCGTACACCGCGCGATCTCTTCGTGCCGGAGCGTTTCAGCGACCAGGCCTTTGATGACCGCGCCCTGCCGATCGATTGTGGCCAGACGATTTCCCAGCCGCTGATCGTGGCCCTGATGACCCAGGCGCTCAAACTCGATGATCGCTGCAAGGTGCTCGAGATCGGCACCGGATCGGGCTATCAGGCCGCTGTCCTGTCGCGTCTGGCGCGGCGGGTCTATTCGGTCGAGCGCTATCGCACCCTGTCGAAGGAAGCCGAGGCGCGATTTGAGCAGATGCGGCTGACCAATATCACCACCCGCGTTGGCGATGGCACGCTGGGCTGGCCGGAACAGGCGCCGTTTGATCGCATCATCCTGACGGCCTCGGCGCCGGTCCGCCCCGACGCGATCCTCGCCCAGCTCAAGGATGGCGGCATCGCCATCGCGCCGGTTGATCGCGGCACGAAACAGGTCCTGGTGCGCTATCAGCGCGAGGGCGATGAGCTGACGACCAGCGACATCATGGATGTGCGCTTCGTTCCGCTGGTGAAGGGCGAGGCGAAATCGCTTTAGGGGCAGTCTTGCGCACCGTCTGAACGCCGGCCCCTGTCCCCTTCGCGATCTTTCGCATTTTCCCGTGCATGGCTAACCGCCGGTTAAGTCTTCTCTGGCTTGATATCGCCGGAACGAATAGCCGGAGGTCCGTGTCGGGACGATGCGCTGGAGTGTTTTGATCTGCGTTATGGCGGCCCTGGGTGCAGGGCTGGCGGGGTGTTCATCCACGCCGCGCGAGCCTGCGCGTGTCGATTATCGTTCCGGTTCAGCCTATTCGGCCAGCCCGCAACCAGTCTCGCGCGCCTGCGTCGATGGCGGCTATACGGTTCGCTCCGGCGACACGCTCTCGGAAATTGCCGAACGCTGCAATGTCGCCATGGCCTCGCTGGCCAGCGCCAATAGTCTCAGCCGGCCCTATACGCTGCGTCCGGGGCAGACCCTGACAATGCCGCGCCCGCCGGTGCATGTCGTGCAGCGTGGCGAGAATCTGTACCGGATCGGTCTTCGCTACGACATTCCCTTCCAGCGTCTGGCCAGCCATAACGGCATTCCTGCGCCCTATGAGCTGGAAGTCGGGCAATCCATCCAGCTGCCTTCGGGCACCACCCTTGCCACCGCTGCGACTAGCGCCCCGGCCCGGTCGACGCGTCCGCCGGCGCGGACCCAGACGCCGCCGCCGCAATCGACATTGCCGGCGACGCAACAGGTCGCCAATTCCTCTGTCAGCTTCGACTGGCCGATCCGCGGTTCAATCCTGTCGGAATTTGGCCGCAAGCCTGATGGCAGCCGCAATGACGGTATCAATATCGAGGCCCGTACGGGGGCCGAGGTGCGCGCCGCGGCGCCCGGCCAGGTCGTCTATGCCGGATCGGAACTGGCCGGGTATGGTCAACTCATCCTGTTGCGCCATGAGGGCGGCTTCGTGACCGCCTACGCCCATAACAGCCGGTTGATGGTGCGTGAGGGCGACCAGGTGACGCGCGGTCAGGTGATCGCGGCAGCCGGATCGAGCGGCACGGTCGAGATCGCCCAGGTGCATTTCGAGATCCGCCGCGGCGTCAATCCGGAAGACCCGATGCGCTATTTACGCTGAGTGCAGCATCATTTCCTGCAGTCAGTCTTGTTGCAACGCGCCGTCGCCCCGATATAGTCCGCCCAAACTGAATTATGCCTGCCCCGTATCCGGCGGCAGGTTGCCGGCAAGCGGAGCCCAGCATGAATCTCCAGACCATTCTCGAATCGCCGATCCCGATGCTCGTCCTGATGGGACTTGTCTTCTACTTCCTGCTGTTCCGTCCGCAACAACAGCGTGCCAAGGCACATCGTGAGATGATTGAAGCCCTGAAGCGCGGCGATGTTGTCGTCACCCAGGGCGGCCTGGTCGGCAAAGTGGTCAAGGTCGAAGAAACCGAAGCGGTCATCGAACTGTCCAAGGGCGTCGAAGTTCGCCTGATCAAGCACACCATCGCCGACGTCCGTAACCGGACCGAGCCGAAGCCGGCCAATGATGCGGCCAATACCTGAACGCTCCTGCTGAACAAGGTTCGCCGTCATGCTGCAATTCGGGCGCTGGAAGCTAATTTCCATCTTTGCCATTATTATCCTGGGCGTGCTGTACACGCTTCCGAACCTGGTTCCGGAAGCTGATCGCTACAGCATTAACGAGATCGACAATTCGCGCGAACCGCGTGGTATCTGGCGCTGGATTCCCAGCAGTACCGTCAATCTCGGCCTCGATTTGCAGGGCGGTTCCCACATCGTCTTCGAAGTGAATATGGCCGAGGTGCGCGCCGGTCAGCTGGAGACCCTGGCCGCTGATGCGCGTCAGACCCTGCGCGGCGAGACGCCGCCTCTGCTGGCTCGCAGTGTTGCCGTGATCGGCGAAGAAGTCGTGGTCCTGATGGCGCGTCCCGAGGATCGCGATGCCGCGTTCGAGCGCCTCTCCGATCTGTCACAGCCTGTCACAACCGCGCTGGGCCAGCCGGGCCTGGCCCAGACGCTGACCGTTCGCCGTGATCCCAGTGACGCCAATGCGATCCGCATCGCGGTGACGCCGGAGCAGTTGCTGGCAATCCGCAACCGCACCGTGACCCAGTCGATCGAAGTGATCCGGCGCCGGCTCGACGGGCTTGGCACCACCGATCCGACGATTGCCCGCCAGGGCGATACCCGGGTCCTGGTCCAGGTTCCTGGCGCCAGCGATCCCGATGCCATCATCGCCATTGTCGGCGCCCAGGCGAGCATGAGCTTCCATCTCGTCGACGAGACCATCAATCCGGGCCCCAATGGCCAGGCGCGCGTGCCGCCCGGCCGCACCATCTATCCGATGACCGACACCAATCCGGTGCAGTATCTCGCCGTCGAAACCGCCTCGCGGCTGACCGGCGAAAATCTCACCCAGGCCAATGTCACGACCCACCCCAATTATGTGGGTCCGGTGGTCGGCTTCCGCTTTGATACCCAGGGCGCCCTCGTCTTTGGCGATATGACGCGGTCCAATCGCGGCAAGCGTTTTGCCATTTTGCTCGATGGCGAGATCATCACCGCCCCGACCATTAATGAGCCTATCCTGTCCGGTTCCGGCGTCATCGGTGGCAGCTATAATTACGAGACCGCGCAACAACTCGTCGTCCTGCTCAATGCCGGTGCGCTGCCGGCCTCGCTGACGCCGGTCGAACAACGCACCGTGCTCGCCAGCCTTGGCCAGGACCAGATCCAGAGCGGCCAGACGGCGGTGATGATCGGCTTCCTCGCCGTCATCATCTTCATGATTGCCGCCTATGGCGTGTTTGGCGTCTTCGCGACCCTGGCCCTGCTGGTCAATGTCATCCTGATCATGGGCGGTCTGTCGGGCATCGGCGCGACGCTGACCCTGCCAGGTATTGCCGGGATCATCCTGACGATCGGTATGGCGGTCGATGCCAATGTGCTGATCTATGAGCGTATCCGCGAAGAGAGCAAGCTCGGGCGAACGCCGGCGAATGCGCTGCAGGCCGGCTATGAGCGCGCTTTCTCGGCCATTTTCGACGCCAATATCACCACATTCATCGCCGCTGCCGTGCTCTATCTGCTCGGCGCCGGTCCGGTGCGCGGCTTCGCGATTACCCTGGGCATTGGTATCATCACCTCGGTGTTCACCGCCTTTGTCTTCTCCCGCCTGCTGGCGGTCATCTGGTTGCGGGCCCTGAAGCCCAAGACCATGCCGTTGTAGGAGAGGTATTCCCATGTCACTCGCTCTGATCAGATTTCTGCCGACTACCGGCAATGTCCCCTTCATCCAGATCCGCAAGTGGGCGATCGCGTTTTCGCTCTTCCTTGTGGTGGGTTCGCTGTTCGAATTCGCCAATGTCGGGATCAATTTCGGGATCGATTTCCGTGGCGGTATCCAGACCGAGGTTCGCACGGAAGGCCCGGCCGATGTCGAGGCGATGCGGACCGTCGTTGGCGAGCTCGAGCTGGGTGACCCCCGCATCCAGCAGACCGGCGATCCGCGTGAAGTGCTGATCTCCCTGCCGCTGCAGCCGGGTGAAGGTCTGGAGGGCGAGGAAGCCCAGCAGGACGCACGGCGCGCACTGGAGGCGACCCTCGAGACGAATTTCCCCGGCATCGAGCTGCGCGGCACGGATGTGATTGGCGGCGCGGTTTCCGGCGAGCTGGTGGTGAAGGGCGTCATGGCGATCACGCTCGCCCTCTTCCTGATGCTGATTTATATCTGGTTCCAGTTCGAGTGGCAGTTCTCGGTCGGCGCCATCCTGGCCCTGACCCATGACGTTATCGCCACCGTCGGCATGTTCTCGGTCACCCAGATGACCTTCGACCTCGCGACGGTCGCGGCGATCCTGACAATTGTCGGCTATTCGATGAATGATACCGTGATCGTGTATGACCGAATCCGGGAAAACTTGCGCAAGTACAAGAAGATGCCTTTGGGCGAACTGCTCAATATGTCGATCAACGAGACCTTGTCGCGCACAATTCTGACCTCGTCGACGACGCTGGTGGCGCTGATCTCGCTCTATATGATCGGTGGCGAAGCCCTGAAGAGCTTCTCCTTCGCGATGATCTGGGGCGTGGTGATCGGGACCTATTCCTCGGTCTTCGTCGCCGCACCGCTGCTGCTTCTCATTGGTGTCAAGCGTGAGAGCAGCGAGGACTGAGCCATACCCGAGCCGATTACCGGGCTATCGCCAGACGCGAATTGCTGTAAATTCCCCAACAGAGACAATCTGTCCTGTCCTGGGGAGGAACATTATGCCTGCAATTCTGAGCAATCTGCGAACGACCGTTCATGTGTCGTTGCTGCTGACGATCATCTATATCGGCGCCTATATTTTCAGCGGTGCTATCCCGGTCAATGACGCGCTATGGATGGGCGTTGCCCGCTGGACCCATGTCGTGTCGGGCATCATGTGGATCGGGCTGTTGTGGTATTTCAATTTCGTCCAGATCCCGAACATGCCGAATATTCCCGATGAGCAGAAGCCGGCGATCGGCAAGGTCATCGCGCCCGCCGCACTGTTCTGGTTCCGTTGGGGCGCCCTGGCGACGGTCGTGACCGGTCTCGCGGTGGCGGGTCTGCGCGGCTATACCGTTGAGGTGTTGAGCTTCGGCCTGGCGGCGGAAAACTATACGCCGCAGTACAGCTTCATTGGGATCGGCATGTGGATGGCCATCATCATGGCCTATAATGTCTGGTTCATTATCTGGCCGAACCAGAAGATCGCGCTCGGCCTGGTCGAGGCCGATGTCGAAGCCAAGCCGAAGGCAGCGCGCACGGCGATGCTGTTCTCGCGCACCAATACGCTGCTCTCATTTCCAATGCTGGTCGCCATGGCGATGGCACAGACCGTGTTTGGCTAGCGCCAATCCGGCATGCTGAAATGCGAAAGGCCCGCCGGTCATGCCGGCGGGCCCTTTTGTCTGTGATGGCCGAGCCGGTTATTCGGGCTGGGGCAGGGTGTCGTAGACCGCAGAGCGCCACCAGGTGCGGGTGCGGCCTCCGGGCATGTTTTCGGTCGGAAACTCCTGGGTCATGATGATCGCCACCAGGCCAGTCGAGGGGCTGACGAAGAATTCCGTATCATAGAGCCCGCCCCAGCTGTAATCGCCGGGAATGCCCAGGGGTGGCGTCTCATCGGTGCCCGGCAGCACGATGCCGAAACCATAGCCATAGCCCAGCCCGGCCATATACGCGGGCAGTCGCGTGGTCTCGATCTGATTGGTGGTCATGGCCGCAAGGGTTTCCGGTTGCACGATGGTGACATCGCCCAGACGGCCCCGGCCAGCCAGCATGCTGGCGAAACGCGCATAATCACTCGCCGTCGAGATCAGCCCGCCGCCGCCCGATGCCCAGCTGGGCACATATTCCAGGTTCGCCTCGGAGAAGGCCGGCTGGATCCGGCCGTCAGCGTCGTGGACATAGAGCGTTGCGGCTGCGGCGCGCTGTTCGTCGGTGACGAAGAAGCTGGTGTCATGCATGCCGAGCGGCTCGAAAATGCGGGTGCGCAGGAAGTCCTCGAAAGGCAAGCCCGAAGCGACTTCAACCACACGGCCGAGAATGTCGTTGGAATAGGAATAGATCCAGTGGGCGCCCGGCTGGGCATAGAGGGGCAGGGCAGCCAGTTCGTCGACCTTCTCTGCCAGATCGCCCGTGCCCTGATACAGCGTGTGCTCGATGTATTCATGGCCCAGCGCTGTATCATTGTCGAAGATATAGCCGACACCGCCGCTATGGGTCAGCAAATGGTGGATGGTGATCGGTCTGGCCAGCGGCTCGGTGGGGAAATTGCCATCGGCATCGGGTTCGAGACTTGTCGCCACCCGGGTGTCGGCGAAGGCGGGGATATAATCAGAGACCGGATCGTCCAGGGCGATATCGCCGCTCTCGACCAGCATCATCACGGCAATGGCCGTCACCGGCTTGGTCATGGAGGCCAGGCGCACCCGTGTGTCGGCCAGCATGGGCTCGCCGCTGGCGACATCGCGCACCCCGGCGGTGACGATATGGGTCTCGCCATTGCGGATCAGGATGGAGGCATAGCCAGCGCGATCCTGGCGCGCGGCGCGCTCGGCAATCGCTGCCTCATAACGCTCCAGGCCGGCGGTATCGAAATTCGCAACCGCTGCACGGGCGGGCGTGTCGGCGTTGACGGTGGCAAGCTGTACGCCCCGGCTGCACGCCGGTGCCAGCGCCAAAAGCGCTACGGCAGCACTGGCCCAAAGAATACGTCGGAACATGGTTATCCCCCCTCGGGATTTTTCTTATCAATCAACCGAGGGGGAATTTAGGCGGCCATGGCCCGTTTGGCGATAGGTTTACCGCCTTATTTCGCGGCAGCCAGGTTGGCGGCGGCAAAATCCCAGTTCACCAGATCGCTGAGGAAGGTCGCGATATAGTCCGGGCGGCGATTGCGGAAGTCGACATAATAGGCGTGCTCCCACACATCCATCGTCAATAGCGGCGTCACGCCGGCTTCGCTGACCGGGGTCTCGGCATTGGCGGTCTTGCGAATCTCCAGCTTGCCGTCCTTCGCGACCAGCCAGGCCCAGCCGGAGCCGAACTGGGTTGCGCCGGCAGTGGCGAAGGCCGTCTTGAAATCGTCGAACGAGCCGAAATCACGATCGATCAGCTTGGCCAGTTCGCCGGTCGGGGCGCCGCCGCCCTTGGGCGTCATCGACTGCCAGTAGAAGGTGTGGTTCCAGACCTGGGCCGCATTGTTGAAAATGCCGGCCTTGTCAGCCTTGCCAGCGGTCGCCTTGACGACGTCTTCCAGCGACTTGCCGGCCAGCTCATGGCCGTCGAGCTGTTTGTTGAGATTGGTGACATAGGCAGCGTGGTGCTTGCCATGATGGATGTCGAGGGTCTCGGCGGAGATATGCGGTGCGAGGGCATCGCGGGAATAGGGCAGGTCGGGCAGGGTAAAGCTCATGAATATATCTCCATCGATTTCGAGTGTGACAAAACAGGTGCACGGCGTGCGGGCGGATGCGGCGCACGGTGATATGACTGCATATGGGCCTCTACCCGCCAATGTCCACCGGAGGAGCGCATGAGCGCTGAAGATTTATCCCAGCTTTTGCAGCGCGCTGACCCGGACCGGCGCCTGGCAGCGCTGTTCGCACCGGCCGGCGCGCGTGCGCGCCTGTTTGCCCTCTACGCCCTCAATCACGAAATCGCCCGCATCGCCGATGCGACCTCGGAAAGCCTGATCGGCGAGATGAAGCTGACCTGGTGGCATGATGCGATCAGCGACCTCTATGCCGCGACGCCCAAGGTCCGCCGGCATGATGTGACAGAGGCGCTGGCGCCCCTGACAGGCCTGCTGCCGCAGACCGAATTGCTCGATCTGATCGATGCGCGTTTCGAGGATGTCGCTGCCGCACCACATGCCGATCTCGACGCATTGCTCGACTATGTCGACCGCACCTCCGGGCGCCTGATCCGCCTGGGGCTGATCCTGACCGGCGGCGAATTGCCCGAGCCGCAAATCCGTGACGCCGGCCGGGCCTGGGGTCTGACCGGCCTGATGCGCGCCTTCGCCTGGCGCGCCCGCATCGGCCGTGCGCCGGTGGCCGGAGACTATCTCACCGAACTGGGCGGCAGCCCCGCCATGCTCGCGCAGGGGCTGGGCTCCGACAAGGCGAAGGCCGCGATCCAGCCCGTGCGCGCGATCGCCGAGGACGCCGCGCGCGGCTTCGCGGCGGCGGGACCGCTAGCGGTCGAGGCTGTGCCTGCGGTCGGCTATGTCGTGCTGGCCCGGGCCTATCTCAAACGCCTGCCCGACAATCCGTTCGAGGTGCCGGCCGAGCGCTCCCTTTTGGCGCGACAGGCGAGGCTCGGCTGGTTGTCCCTGACCGGGCGTTAGTTCGCGCCGTCGCCGATATGCTCGCCCAGGAAGCGCTCCAGTTCGGTGAGGACCTGCGTGCGCATCTCTGACGACGTCAGCCAGTGATCGGTGCCGGGCATTTCGATATAGTCGAGATCGGCGCGGTTGCGACGCAAGGCATCCCGCATGTCGCGGCTCTGCTCGATCGGAACGACGCTGTCGTCACGGCCATGCATCAAGAGCACCGGAATATGAATCCGGTCAGCATGGTGGACCGGCGAGGCGGCCCGCAGCCGGGCGGCGCGGCGGGCCTCATCGACGCCGTGCATGACTTCATCCCAATAGGCGACGGTCCAGTGCAGATTGCCGTGGCGGTCGCGATCATAGCGGATCAGGCCCTGGAGGTCGGTGACGGGGGCGATGGCAGCGGCGCAGCGATAGAGGTCCGGTGTGAAGCTCGCGCCGGCCAGGGCCGCATAGCCGCCATAGCTTGAGCCGACAATGCAGATCCGGTCCGGATCGGCGATATTGGCCTGGATCAGGGCGAGGGCGCCGTCGCTGACATCATGCTGCATGAGGCCGGTGCCCCACTCGCCATAGCCCGCCACTTCCCACTCCCGGCCATAGCCGTCCGAGCCGCGGAATTCCGGCTGCAGCACGGCATAACCGCGCGAGGCAAGGAAATGCGCCAGATAGTCAAACCCGCCCGTGTCGCGGCTGGCCGGACCGCCATGGGGCAGGATGACGGTCGGGAAGGGGCCGTCACCGTCCGGTGTCGTCAGATAGCCGGGTATCTCGGTTCCGTCGCGCGCCGGATAATGGATGTGCAGACGCGGGCGCAAACCGCCCAGCGCCAGATTGCCATAGGCGCTGCCGATCGCCTGAACATTGCGGCTCGCGACATCATAGAGATAGTAAACGCGCGGCTGGTCCTCGGCCTCGGCCGAGATCACGAAGCGGGAGCGGTCGCGTGACCAGCTCTCGATCCGTACTGACTTGCCGCCAAAGCCGGCGTCGAGCATGGCCTGCCGGGCTGCGAGGTCCTCGTCAAACCAGACATGCTCGTCAAACACATCGCTATAGGCGATGCCGACGACGAGATTGGTGTAGGGGTCGGTGAGGACGGCGCCGATATCGTAATCATCGTCGCGAAACAGCCGCCGCGTGATCGCGCCGGTTTCGAGCGAGACGGCATAGAGCCCGCTCGTTGTCGCCTGGTCCTGGCGATTATAGGTCACCCGGATCGCCAGCGAGCCGTCCTCGACGAGGCCCCAGGCGGAATAGACCGGGCGGTCGGCATCATCTTCTTCCAGGATGGGTGTCCAGCCATCATTGCCGCGCACCATGATGCGCTGGGTATTGCGGGCATTGGAATACTCGACCCGTGCCACGGCTGCGCCATTGCGGTCGATGATCCAGTCGCGGGTAATCGTGCTTCCGCCCGCCTCGACACGGGAGCCGCGCCGGGCCGGGTTGGCCGCGAGCAGGTCGTAATTGCCACCCTCATCCCAGGCCGGGATCAGGACAAAGCCGTCCTCGGCGCTGATTCCCAGAACGCGGCCGAGCCGGAAATTGACGCCCGTGCGGCGGGATCCGCGCAGCAATTGGCGGAATTCGAGGCCGTTCTCGACATCGAAGGCCAGCACGGCAGAGACGTCCAGCACACCGTGAACGCGCCGGGTATTGGTCGCCTCGCTGGCCGAGAGAAGCAGGATCCGGTCATTGGCCCAGAGCATGGTTTCGGGCCTGATCTCGCTGACATTGGCGAGTTGTTCCTCGCCGTTGGCCAGTTCACGCACGATCAGGATACGGCGGCCCTCATAATTGCCCAGGAAAGCGATCCGCTGGCCGTCCGGTGACAGGGTGACCATGTCCATATTGGGCATTTGAGCGAACAGCTCGAGCGCGGGTGGCGCATCGGCGCGTACAGCGTTTCCGCCGCAGGCGAGGATAGCGGCCGCAAGGCCCGTCAAAACTGATCTGAACATGATTTCCCCCAATCTCGCCGGGAGTTCACACGCTTTGATCGGCTATTTCAAGTTGAAATGAGGCGGCTAGCCCAACCATGCCGCCAGGTCATCGAGCGCCCGTGCCGACATCGCTGTCTTGCGCGCCGGCGTCTTGGCCTTGCCGCGAATGCGATTGCCCTCGGCATCCTCGGTCGGCTGGGTAATCGGCGGGAAAAGGCCGAAATTGACATTCATCGGCTGGAAACTGCCCTTGCCGGCGTCGAGATGGCCGCCGGTGACGTGGCGGATCAGGGCGCCCATGGCGGTGGTTTCCGGCGGCGGGGCCAACGTCTTGCCGAGGCGTTCGGCAGCGGCATAGCGTCCGGCGAGCAAGCCCATCGAGGCGCTTTCGACATAGCCTTCAACGCCGATCAGCTGTCCGGCGAAGCGCAGGCGCGGCCGGGATTTCAGGCGCAGCTGGTCATCGAGCAGGCGCGGCGAGTTGAGGAAGGTATTGCGGTGAATGCCGCCGAGGCGGGCAAATTGCGCCTCCTCAAGGCCGGGAATGAGGCGGAAGATTTCGGTCTGGACGCCGTATTTCAGCTTGGTCTGGAAGCCGACCATGTTGAACAATGTGCCCAGCGCATTGTCCTGGCGTAATTGCACGATGGCATAGGCCTTGACGGTGGGATTGTGCGGATTGGTCAGTCCGACCGGTTTCATCGGTCCATGCCGCAGGGTCTCGCGGCCGCGCTCGGCCATCACTTCGATCGGCAGGCAGCCTTCAAAATAGGGCGTGCCTTCCCATTCCTTGAATTCGGTCTTCTCGCCGGCGATCAGCGCGTCGATGAAGGCGTCGTATTGCTCCTTGTCCATCGGACAATTGAGATAGGCGGTCTGGTCGGCGAGGGTTTCGCCCTTGTCATAGCGCGACTGGAACCAGGCCTTGTCCATATTGACGCTGTCGCGATGGATGACCGGTGCGATGGCGTCGAAGAAGGCCAGTTCGTCCTCGCCGGTCTCCTTGAGGATGGCTTCCGACAGGCTTTCCGAGGTCAGCGGACCGGTGGCGATGATGACGCTGTCCCAGTCTTCCGGCGGCAGACCGGTGATCTCCTCGCGCGAGATCGTCACCAGCGGGTGCTCGGTGAGCGTCTTGGTGACGGCGGCGGAGAAGGCGTCGCGATCAACGGCGAGGGCGCCGCCGGCCGGCAGGCGGTGATTATCGCCCTCGGCCAGGATGATCGAATTGCAGCGCCGCATTTCCTCGTGCAACAGCCCGACCGCATTGGTCTTGGCGTCGTCGGAGCGGAAAGAGTTGGAACAGACCAGCTCGGCCAGCCCGTCGGTCTTGTGGGCCTCGGTCTCCTTCACGCCGCGCATCTCGTGCAGGATGACGGGCACGCCTTGCGAGACGAGTTGCCAGGCCGCTTCGGAGCCGGCCATGCCGCCGCCGATGATGTGAACAGGTTTGTGAGCGTTATGGGTCATGCGCGGCATATCGAGCGGGGGCGGGTGCAAGTCAAGCGGCGCGGGGCAGTGGGGCGTTGACATGTGCGCGCTGCGCGGCGAATGATCGCGTCCTGGGGGAGTGGAAAGATGAAGCAGTTCATAGTTGCATTGAGCCTGGTGGTGCTGGTCACTCTTGCGGCCAGCGCCCAGGACGATCCGCTGCCGGACAGCGTGTCCCAGGCCTATCTGGCGTATGAAAACGCGATGGCAGCCCAGGATTATGTCGCGGCCAGCGAAGCCGCCCGAGCCGCCTGGCAGGCGGCGCGTGATGAGCGCATTGATGCCGGGCTGATTGGCATCCTGGCGGAAAATTACGGCAATCTCGCGCTCCGTCGCGGCCTTCCGGAAGAAGCTTATCCCGCCTGGCGCAGTGCGGCGGAAATCTCCGACCGCTTGCGGGCCTCGCAGACGGAGCGCGCGACGCGCTGGTATCAGGCATCCCTGTCGGCCTTTGCCAATGGCGATATCCGCGACGCCCGGCAATGTTCGCTGCGGGCATCGCGTTCGGTAGGCGGGCGCGAGGATAGTGTGGCCCCGTCGCTGGCCGGAGATATCCATTACATGGTCGCGCTCAGCAGCGGCCAATTGGGCCGACTGCGCACAATGTCCGGGCATGCAGCCCTCGCGCTGGAGGCCTTTGAGGCAAGCGGGCGCAGTCCGGACCGTGTCCTCGCCAATGCACACTATCTGGCCGGCGTCGGCCAGTATTTCGAGGGTGAGCGGCTGGACGCCCTGTATAACTTCCATATCTCGCGCAGCATGTTCGCCTCGGTCGAGGCTGCGGGGGCGGATACCGATAATGTCCGCACGACCACGGCATGGATCCAGCTGGCGCGCGGCGCTGCGACGGCCGAGGATCGTGCGCTGGTCGATGCCCGGATCGCGGCTTCCGCCTATCCCGAAACCGGCGCGCACCCGTCGTGGAGTGATCGTGAAGGGGCCAATATCTATGATGTCGACGCGGTGGTCGCGGGCACGCGGGCGCAGCCACGCTATCCGGTGCGGGCCGCCGAAGCCGGTATCGACGGGATTGTTGTCGTCCGGTTCGATGTGACCGAGAGCGGCCGAACGGACTCGGCGACCGTTGTCGCGGCCGCACCGGGCGGCGTGTTCGATGATGAAACGCTACAGGCTGTCGCAAGCTGGCGCTATGAGCCGGCGCAAATCGGCGGCCAGGCCGTGAGGCGTGTCGGGTTATTGACGCAGTTCCAGTTCACCATGTGCGAGTTGCCGACGGCGTGGCAATGCCGGATGCAGAGCGAGGCCGAAGCGGAAGCCGACGCGGAATGACGCTTCGGATGCAGCGGGGAACTTGCCTTCCCATCGCGCTGCGTCCAGATCGGGGGCGTTGAACGCAAACCCCGTCTGCGGAGCCCGGCATGACCCATCCATCCAGCGCGACACCTCCGGCGGCGCCGGTCCCGATCCTGCGCAGCGTCCTGGCGGCCTATGCCTTTTTGATCTCGCATTGGCAACGCGCCCTGATCGCTGCCGCGCCCTATACGCTGGCCTATGCGGCACAGCTTGTGCTGATGCAGGCGATTGGCGGGGCGACAGGCAATCCGGTGCTGGCGATGGGGATGTTCCTGCTTTCGCTGGTCACCGTTGTCGCCAGTCTGGCGCTCTCGGCCGCCTGTCTGCGCATGGCGGTGCTGGGCGATTACAGCGGCTGGCATTCACTCAAGGCCGGCGCTGATGAGGGCCGTATCTTTATCGTCAGCCTGCTGGTCGCAGCGCTGACCCTGCTGGTCTTCATCATGGCCTTCATGTTCTGGGCCGTCGTGCTCGGCTCGATCGCCGCCGGTGCGATGAGCCGCGCCGGGATTGACCCGGAAGCCGAAGGCCTCGAACTCGTCGATGCCATGGCCTATCTCGGTGCCGCTGACTGGGTTGTCGCCGGTGTGGTTGGGCTGGCCGCCGCAGCGCTTCTGGTCTGGCTGTCGGCCCGCCTGGCGCTGGCGCTTCCTGCGACGATCGCCAATCGCAAGATCATGGTGCTGAGCGCCTGGTCGTTGAGCGGCGGCAATGCGGCGCGGATCGCCGCGGCTTTGCTGTTGACCGGCCTGCCGCTTCTGGTGCTTGAACTGGGCCTGTATGAGCTGATCTGCGCCATGCTCGGATTCCGGCCGCTCTACCTGGCGGTCCCCGTCGGCAGCGAGCAGATCAACGCACCGGCCCTGGCCGCTGCGGAGGAGTATTTGCGCTGGAACGGCCTGATGGCCTTCATCAATGTGCCGGTCTTTTCCGGGCTTTATGCCTATATCTATCGCAATCGCACCGCCGTCGCCGCGGCAGGGGATCGCACCGTCTAGCATCCCTCTGGCATTTGGTCGCCAATCCGTCATGATGATCGGATAGAGCAGCACAGGCTGTAAAAAGGGGATCGATATGACAGGCAAGGCTTTCGATATCGGAGACGGTATCTTTTTCTTCTTCAAGCGTTTCGGCGAGAATCCGCTGGGCGTGATCTGGATTGCGGCCTGTCAGGCTCTGGTGGTTGGCGCGCTCGCCGCGCTGGCCTTCATGCTGCTCGGCCCCTTCTATATCGGTCTGTTTGACCTGGTGGCGCAGGAAGCGGGCGGCACCCTGTCGGAATCTCAGATGGAGCGCGAAGTCCTGGCACTGATCGGTCCATTCCTCGCTTCCATGCCCCTGATCGCCCTGCTGGGTATTGTCTCGGCGCTGATGTTCCAGGCGGCCTGGCTGCGCTTTTTGACCCGCGGCGAGATCGCTGCGGTCATTCCCTTCCGTTTCGGCGGCGATGAATTGCGTCTGCTGGGCGTCAATCTTCTCTATATCGTGGTCGGTATTGCGGCCTATCTCGGCATCGCCATGGCCGCCGGTATTGTCGCGCTGCTCGCCGCTGGCGTGTTCGCCGGCAGTGACGGCTCGATGGTGGGTGGGATGGCGACCGGCCTGATCGTCTTTCTCGGCATTCTGGCGATTTCCATCATGGTCATCGTCTTCTGTATCCGCCTGGCTTCGGCCCCGGCGCTGACCGTGGTCGATCGCCGTATCCGCTTCTTTGAGAGCTGGACTGCCAGCAAGGGTGTGTTCTGGCATATGGCGCTGAGCTATCTGGTGGTGATCGGTCTGATCCTCGTGCTCTCGACCATTCTGGGCACCGTGATCCAGCTCGTTTTCCTGGGCGCATTTCTGCCGGTTCTCATGGAGTTCGCGCAGTTGGCCGAGGGCCGTGGTGATGTCTCGCCGGACGAAGTGATCGCCATGTTGCAGGGCATGCTCAACACGCCCGGTGTTGTGATCGGCCTCGCGACCGGTCTCGTGCTGGGCTATGCGATGCAGATCATGTTCGAGGGCATGTGGCATGGTGTCGGCGCCTATAATGCCGTGCGCTACCGTGCCGATGGCGGACCGGAGGAAACCGACTCGCCCACCCTGACCGCCGATCATCCTGCCGGTGCCTCGCCCAGCGAAGGCTGACCCCTGACGGCAGATGCAAGCGCTACGCGGCCCGTCGGATTTCCGGCGGGCCGCTTTGTTTCACCCGGGCGGGATGAGCGGGGCGCGGCCATTCCGGTTCGGTTTTCAGGTTGTGTTTTCAAGCTGTGCGCTCGCAGCGTGATGTGCCAGACTGGGGTCTGAACCAGGGGGGGAATCATGACCGACCGTTTTCGTTTTTTCGATGCGCTGACCTATGGCATCCGCACGCTGTTCTGGCGGCCGGTGCGGGCGCTATCCTATATCGCCGTCGTCACACTGCTGAGCTTTGGCTATTATCTCTGGGCCCAGTCTGATGCCGGGATCGCCTTCTTCACCGGCTATATGAACGCGACAATGGACATGGCCCAGGGCGATTTCTCCAGCTATGGCGGCTATTTCGCAGCATTGATGGGCGTATCCATGATTATCAGCTGTGTGCTGATCGCCGGCGCTTACCGCGTCTATGTCCGCGAACAGCCCGCGCTCAGCCTGCCGCTCCAGCTCGGTGCGGATGAAATCCGTACATTCGGCTTCTACCTGGTCCTGCTCGGCATGATGATTGGTGTCATGCTCGCAGTCGTTATCGCGATGTTCATCCTCATCATTGTGTTCACGCTCCTGCTTGCGCCCCTGCTGGGCTCTGGCGGCGGTGACGCATCGCAGGCGGGTTTGATCGGCGGGTTTGTCGGCATCGCCGTGATGTTCCCGCTGATGCTCGCGCTGGGCTATGTCATGGGCCGTGCGAGTGTCGGTTTCGCCCTGGTGATCCGTGATCGCAGGATCAGTCTTGATGGCTGGACCGCGTCGAAAGGGGCGGGCATGCAGCTCCTGTGGGCGCATGTCGTGATCTACATCGTGATGCTTGCCAGCCAGTTCCTGCTGGCGCCGGGGCTGATGGAAACGGCCTTTTCCGGAGCGACCCAGCCGGGCGTCATGCCAGACCCCGAGCAGATGGCAGCCTCGATGATCAATCCCTATGGCCATTGGCTGATCATCGCCGTGCCGCTGCAGACCACGCTGCTCTTCCTGCTCTGCGGCCCGACAGCGGCCGTCGCCAACTGGGACGCCCGCAAGCGTGCCGCGGCTGAGGCACCGGTGGCACCGGTTGCGGCGGTTGAGCCTGCGCCGGGGGTTGGCACGGGGGAGGTCGGTCCCGAGTCACGGGACTGATGGCGGGACATCCTGCCGGTGAGCGGTATCGGGCCTGCAAGCCAGGGCTGATCCCGCTCATCCGGTCGGTGACCTAAGTCGGGGCCGCTTTGCGCCGCGCCTTTTCCTTCTCCAGCATTGGCGCCAGATAGCGCCCCGTCCAGCTCGCCTCGACCTTGGCGACCGTTTCCGGCGTGCCGACCGCAACGATCTCGCCGCCGCCATCGCCGCCTTCCGGGCCAAGATCGATCAGCCAGTCGGCGGTCTTGATGACGTCGAGATTATGCTCGATCACCACCACGGTATTGCCGGTCTCGACCAGCTCGTGCAGGACTTCGAGCAGTTTTCGGATATCCTCGAAATGCAGGCCGGTGGTCGGCTCGTCGAGGATGTAGAGCGTCTTGCCGGTGGCGCGCTTGGCCAGTTCCTTGGAGAGCTTGACGCGCTGGGCTTCGCCGCCGGAAAGCTGGGTCGCGGGCTGGCCGATCTTGATATAGCCCAGCCCGACGCGCTTGAGCGTTTCCATCTTGTCGCGCACGGCGGGCACCGCCTTGAAGAAGTCGGCGCCTTCCTCGACCGTCATGTCGAGCACGTCGGCGATGGATTTGCCCTTGAACCTGACTTCCAGCGTCTCGCGATTGAAGCGCGCGCCATGGCAGACATCGCAGGGCACATAGACATCCGGCAGGAAGTGCATCTCGATCTTCACCACGCCATCGCCCTGGCAGGCTTCGCAACGCCCGCCCTTGACGTTGAAGGAGAAGCGGCCGGGCTTGTAGCCGCGGGTCTTGGAGTCCGGCAGCTGGGCGAACCATTCGCGGATCGGGGTGAAGGCGCCGGTATAGGTGGCCGGGTTGGAGCGCGGTGTGCGCCCGATCGGTGACTGGTCGATATCAATGATCTTGTCGAGCTGATCCAGGCCCTCGATACGCTCATGCGGGCCGGGCACGGTCTGGGCCTTGGCCAGCTTGCGGGCGGCGGCCTTGTACAGGGTCTCGATGGTCAGGGTCGACTTGCCGCCGCCGGAGACGCCGGTGACGCAGGTCATCACGCCGAGCGGGAAATCAGCCGAAATCTTCTTGAGATTATTGCCGGTCGCGTCGACCACACGCACGGTGCGCTTCTTGTCGACCTTGCGCCGCTTGACCGGAATCTCGATCCGCCGCGTGCCACGCAGATACTGGCCGGTCAGGCTGGCTTCGCTGGCGAGGATGTCGGCAGGCGTGCCCTCGGCGATGATCTCGCCGCCATGCACGCCGGCGGCGGGACCGAGATCAACGACATAATCGGCGGTGAGAATGGCTTCCTCATCATGCTCGACAATGATCACCGTATTACCGAGATCACGCAGGCCGCGCAGGCTTTCCAGCAGGCGGGTATTATCGCGCTGGTGCAGGCCGATCGAGGGCTCGTCCAGCACATAGAGCACGCCGGTCAGGCCCGAGCCGATCTGGCTGGCCAGGCGGATACGCTGGCTTTCGCCGCCGGACAATGTGCCCGAGGCGCGGTCCAGCGTGAGATAATCCAGCCCGACATCGACGAGGAATTTCAGCCGCTCGCGGATTTCCTTCAGGATGCGCTCGGCGATCTGCTGGTCCTTGGCCGACAGGTTTTTTTCGATGGACCCGAACCAGTCGCGCGCGATGCGGATCGGCATGGTGCCGGCCTGGGCGATATCATGGTCGGCGATCTTGACGCATAGCGCTTCCGGCTTCAGCCGGCGGCCATGGCAGGTCTCGCAGGGCTGCGAGGACTGGAAACGCCCGAGATCCTCACGGACCCAACTTGAATCGGTCTCGCGCCAGCGCCGCTCCAGATTGGGGATGACGCCTTCGAAGGGCTTTTTGGTCTCGAATTTTCGTAAGCCGTCCTCATAGACGAAGGTGATGTCGTCCTTGGTGCCGTAGAGGATCACCTTGCGGAAATCCTCCGGCAATTCGCGCCAGGGCTTGAACATATCGCCGCCGAAATGCGTCGCCAGTGCCTGCAGGGTCTGCTGGTAGAGCTTTGAGGTGGCGCGGCTCCAGGGCGCGATGGCGCCATGGGTCAGGGATTTGTCACGGTCCGGCGCGACGAGATCCTCGTCAAACTTGAGCGACTGGCCGAGCCCGTCACAGGCCGGGCAGGCGCCGAAGGGATTGTTGAAGGAGAAGAGGCGCGGCTCGATCTCGGCAATGGTGAAGCCGGAGACCGGGCAGGCGAATTTCTGCGAGAAGATCAGCCGTTCGGCTTCGCCCGTCGCTTCGCTGACATCGGCAAATTCGGCAATCGCCAGACCATCGGCCAGCCGCAGGGCGGTTTCCAGGCTGTCGGCGAGGCGGTCTTCCAGGCCTTCCTTGATCACCAGCCGGTCGACCACGACATCGATATCGTGCTTGAATTTCTTGTCGAGGACCGGCGCTTCTTCCAGCGTGTAGAATTCGCCATTGACCTTGACGCGCTGGAAGCCGGCTTTCAGCCAGTCGGCAAATTCCTTGCGGTATTCACCCTTGCGGCCCCGCACCACGGGCGCCAGCAGATAGAGGCGGGCGCCATCCTCGAGCGCCATCAGCTTGTCGACCATCTGGCTGACGGTCTGGGAGCGGATCGGCAGGCCGGTGGCCGGCGAATAGGGCACGCCGACGCGAGCCCAGAGCAGGCGCATATAGTCGTAAATCTCGGTGACAGTGCCGACCGTCGAGCGCGGATTCTTCGACGTCGTCTTCTGCTCGATCGAGATCGCCGGTGACAGCCCCTCGATCGAATCCATGTCCGGCTTCGACATCAATTCGAGGAATTGGCGCGCATAGGCCGACAGGCTCTCGACATAGCGCCGCTGCCCCTCGGCATAAATCGTGTCAAACGCCAGCGAGGACTTGCCCGAGCCCGACAGCCCGGTGAAGACGATCAACTTGTCGCGCGGCAAATCCACCGAGACATTCTTGAGATTATGTTCGCGCGCACCGCGCACGCGGATGGTGTCGAGGGCCATGAAATGTCTTTCGTCTGCCAATTCGCGGGCGGGACCAGTCGGGGCTGGATTCGTGCTGAACATTTAGAGAACAAGCCGCGCGGCGTCCAGCAGCGAGATGCAAGTCTGCTGACACCATGTAGGCAGGAAGTCGGTGTGGGCAAGCGCTGCCGGTATTGGAACGCAGCGTCGGTCCGCTGTCAGGCCGGGGCGGGATGGCCCGCCGATCGCGACGGGCTCAGACCGGCTCGGCTATACCGCCGGCGCAGGTGCCGAGATGAGCGATGTAGTCGGCAATGGCGAGCTGGATGGCATAGGTCGAGGCGAAGCGGATCGCAGCCTGTTCGCCATGGGGGGCCACGCCTTCACTGCGCGCCAGGCCGAGATCGGCATTGATTGCGGCATTATTCTGGCTGGCATTGACGAATTGATCGACCATGAAGGTCGAGCCGTCGACGCCGACAAAGGCGAGCCCGATGCCTGCGATGATCCCGACAGCGCGCTGACCGCCGCCTGAACGAACCGGTGTCAGCGCATGGAATTGCGCATTGGACGTGTGGGCGGCGCATTGCAGCGCCGGATCAGCCTCAATGGGCCGGAAGCCGAGCGAGACAAGGGCTGTGATCGCTTCGTCCGATTGTTGGATCTCGATCTCTGACAGCCGGATTTCCAGGTTGATCCCTTCATCCGTCTGGCTGCCGGCATAGCCGTAATTCTCGAGTGACTTGCCGATCGCTGTACTGATGGTCTGATCGAACTCGATCACCTCATAATCGAAGGCCGCCAATCCGTGCGACAATTCGATATCGGACACCCGCATCCGCCCGGCGAAGGGCGCGGCATTGGCGTGGGGCAGGGCGTAACGGCCACTGACCGTGAAAGAATCCGGATTGAGCGGCGCCGAGGGTGTCGCAGCGCAAGCCGCGACACCCGCCAGTGCCAGGCCGAGGACGAGACGCTTCACGCGCCTAGTCCCGGTCAAACCGCCGCCGCAAATCGGCGACGAAGGAATTGCTCATAATGCCGACGATGTCGGGCTGGATGGCCGCCTGGGCGATGGCGCCGATAATGCCGGCACCGCTGGCGTGGTAGCCGGTGACATCCTCATAGACACCCAGGACATTGCCGTTCTCATCGATCACGGAGACGTCGGCGATGACCATATTGCTGCCGCCGATGATATTGCCGGTCAGCGCGTTGACGCGATTATAGCGCTGGATGTCGATGGAGAAGCTGACGGGCTGCGAGCCGGCGGGAGAGTGGGCAAACTCTGTTTCCACTGCGGCTTCCAGCCGTGCCAGCAGGTCGTCCCGGCCGGCGGCGTAATTGCCGTTGTCATCCTGCTCGTCGGCGTCGTCGACGGACCAGACCAGATCGGCGCCGGTGACATAGGTGCCGGACCGGGTTTCGGCGGCAATCGGATTTGGTGTCGACGCGCACGCCGTCATGAAGGCGGCGCACAGCGCCACGATAAATAGTCTGGACATATGGATTCCCCCTGGAAGATATTCGGGCAGAATAGGCAGACCGTTGGGATGACTACAAGTTGTTTTTGCCAGGGGGCGCCAAGTGGCATGAGGCTGCCCGCTCACCGCGGCGGTGGGTGGCAATCAGGCCGGCTGTGCTTCCGCTACCTGCCGCCGCGCGCCTCACTGGACTCTGCTGCTGCTCTCCGTTCAAATCGCCTCCGACTCGCGGGCGCAATTGACCTGTGGAACATAATGTGAACAAACTGGCCGGCGTGCAAGCCGTGCGACAAGAAAACATGGAGAATGGGCGATGGCGGGATCTGTGAACAAGGTCATTCTGGTGGGCAATCTGGGCAAGGATCCGGAGACCCGGCGTCTGCCGAATGGCGATCCGGTGTGCAATCTGCGGATCGCGACCTCGGAAAGCTGGCGCGACAAGACCTCCGGCGAGCGCCGCGAGAAGACCGAATGGCACAGCGTCGTGATCTTCAACGACCAGCTCGCCAAGGTCGCCGACAATTATCTCAAGAAGGGCGCCAAGGTTTATATCGAAGGCGCGCTGCAGACGCGCAAATGGACCGACCAGAACGGCGTCGACAAATACAATACCGAAATCGTCCTTCAGAAATATCGCGGCGAATTGCAGATGCTCGATTCCAAGGGTGAGGGCGGTTCCTATGGCGGCGGCGGTGGCGGCGGCAGTTTCGAGTCCAGCGACCGTTCGCCACAGCGCGCCGTCGACGGGCCGAAGGAAGATTTCCGCAGCGCTGACATGGATGACGAAATCCCGTTCTAGCCGATACGGGGCAGGGCCGGGGGGCGAGGAGCCGCAATGCGTAGAATGATCTTGATCCTGGCCTGTCTCATGCTGGCCGCACCCGCCTGGTCCCAGAGCGGCGACGCCAATCTGCGCCGCCCGGGGATCATGTCGGTCGACACGGAGGGCGGTGAAGCCCAGTTTGTCGTCGGCGATGCGGCCTGGGGCGATGTCCTTGTGACGCTGTCAGCCCTGCGCAATACCGAGACCGGGCAATCTCCGGCCATTGCCCAGCAATTATGGGAGCGGCGCGATATCAATCCGCCCTTTTTCCTGTTTGAGGTCGCACGTCTGACCGTGGCCACCGATCCTGACCGGGCCCTGCAGGCCTATTTCCTCGGACGGGCGCGGTCGATTTACGATGCCTCGCGCTGTATCGACTCCTCCGCATTGAACGTCGTCGGCGCGGCCTCTGAATATGCCGGGCCTGAGGTCACCGAATTGATGAATTCCGATCCGGCGCGGCTCGAGGCGGCGCTCGCCGCCACCATCGCATCGGGTGAGATCTTCACCAGCCAGGCTTCACCCTGGTGGGCCTGTTCCTACGGGAATGCGGCCTATTTCGCCGCCGTGAACCAGGCCGACATGCCCGGGGCCGAATGGCTCAAGGTTGAAGCCGTCTGGCCAGCCCTGCGCGCGGCGATCAGCAATAATCTGGATGCCAATCTGGCGATGATCCGCGAAGGCCAGGCGGCGTCAGCGCAATAGGCGACGCGATCGGGGCGCGACCAGACCGATCAGCGAGTGCAGGGGGAGCGGTCGGCCATGCATATCCTAATCGCCGGAGCGACCGGCTTTATCGGCTCGCACATCGCCGCCGACCTGCGCCGCCAGGGCCATACCGTCACCGCGGCCGGCCGCGGCATTGAAAGGGCGCGCAGCCTCGCCCCCGATCTTCACTGGATTGCCTGCGACTTCCGTCATGACGGCGCTGCGGACTGGCGGCCACGTCTGGCCGGGATTGATGCGGTGATCAATTGCGTGGGCGTCCTGCAGGACGGGCTTGGCGATCATAGCCGCGCGGCCCATGTCGATGGCGCCGCCGCCCTGTTTGCCGCCTGCGCCGAGACTGGCGTACGCCGCGTGATCCACATTTCGGCCGTCGGGGCTGACGCCGCGTCCGGCTCGGCCTATGCGCGCGACAAACAGGATGGCGAGGCGGCCCTCAAGGCGCTCGATCTCGACTGGGTCATCCTGCGACCCTCACTGGTGATTGCCCGTAACGTCTATGGCGGGACGGCCCTGGTGCGGGCGCTGTGTGGTCTTCCCTGGCTCACCCCCGTGGTCGGCGGGAAACAGGTCTTCCGTCCGATCGGGATGGAGGATCTCTGCGCCGCGATCAGTGACCTGGTGCAGCCCGATGCGCCCGCGCGGGTCAGTTGGGATGTCGGTGGACCGCAGCGTGTCTCGATGGACGAGCTGGTGCGCGGCTATCGCCGCTGGCTCGGTTTTGGCAAAACCCGGATCTGGCATGTGCCGCGCTGGCTCGCCGCGCCGGCCTTTGGGCTTGGCGATGCGCTGGGCTGGCTGGGCGTGCGCACCTCGATGCGGACGACGGCACTGAAACAACTCGATTTCGATGTCGAGGGCGACCCTTCTGACTGGATCGCTGCGACCGGCGCGACGCCGCGCGGCTTCGACGCCTGTCTCGCCAGCGCCCCGGCCGGCCTGCAGGACCGCTGGCACGCCCGGCTCGGCTTTGCCCGTCCCGTCGCGCGCTGGGTGCTGGGCCTCTACTGGCTGATAACCGGCATTCTCTCGCTGACGATTGCGCGTGGTGATGCCTATGATGTGCTCCAGGCGGCCGGCTATGAACCGGCCATGCAGACTTTCCTGCTCTGGTTCGGATCCGCCTTCGATCTCTCAATGGGCCTGGCCATGCTGGCCAAATGGCGGGTGAGGCTGATCAGTGCGATCATGATTGCCGGCACATTCGCCTATATTCTCGCGCTCAGCCTGACACTGCCATCGCTGTGGGCCGACGCGCTCGGACCGATCCTGAAAGTCTTCCCGATGATGGCGCTGGCCTTGATGATCGCCGCCACCGAGGATGAGCGCTGATGGAAGCCTACTGGATCGTCAAGACGCTGCACATCCTGTCGGCCTGCGTCCTGTTCGGCTCCGGTGCCGCGATTGCCTTCTTCATGCTGATGGCCTGGCGTTCCGGCGATGCCGCTGGCTTCGCGCTGGCCGCCAAACATGTCGTGCTCGCCGACTGGATTTTCACCACAAGTGCAGTCATCGCCCAGCCCCTGACCGGTATCGCACTGGCGCATCTGGCCGGCTGGCCGCTCACCGCGCCCTGGCTGATGATCAGTTACGGGCTCTATATTTTCATCGGCGCCTGCTGGCTGCCCGTGGTGTGGATCCAGCTCAAAGTCCGTCAATTGATGACCAAGGCGGTCGCGGCCGGACAGCCTGTGCCCGACCGCGTTCACCGCCTGATGCGGATCTGGTTCCTGCTCGGCTGGCCGGCCTTCCTCGCGCTGATCATGATCTTTGCGTTGATGGTCTCGCGGCCGGCCTGGGGCTAGCCGATCATCAGGCCCGTCACCTGGCCCTCGGCATTGTATTCGATCACCACCGGGATGGTTTCACCCGAATGCGGATCACGCAGCGACAGGGTGATGGCGGTTTCGGTCTCGAAGACGGCAATGGTCTCGCTCTGACCGAAATCGCGATGCAGCTGCCGCATCATCCCCAAATGCCCGTCCATCGGCGCGACGGCGCGCATGTCGCCGCTCATCCGGTTCAGGACATAATCCTGCCAGACCGCCTCATCATCGCTGGCGATCATGGCGAGAAAATCGGCGGCAGCGGCTCCGCCGGCCGTGTCGGGCAGGGCGACGGGGTCGGTACCGGCCTCGCGCGGATGCTGCACCTGGAAATCCTGGTCCATCAGGGCTGCGACCAGGGCCGCGATGACCGTGTCGGCCGAGATGGCGCGCTGATTGGTGGTGGCAAACATTTCATAGCCCTGATCCGCCAGAACCCGCCAATGTGAGTTGAAGGAGGGATTGCCGCCATTGTGCCAATAGATGCGGCCGAGCTCGGCATCATCCTCGACGACCAGCCCATAGCCATAGAAGGAGGCCGCGCCCTCGCCCTCGCGGACGAGCGGCGTCATCGCCAGGTCGCGGGCCTGTGGCGAGACAAGACTGCCATTGTGGAAGCCCGCCTCCCAGGCGAGCATGTCGCGTGGTGTCGAGACCAGTCCGCCATTGCCCATCAGATGCCAGTTTGGAGCATGGCCACCCCAGGACGCGTCGATCACCGCTTCGCCATGACGGCTGCGCGCGGCCAGGGCGTCATCATAAACCGCCATATAGCCGGTATGTTCGATCCCGGCAGGCGCGAGAATTTCCCTGATCAGATAGTCCTCATAGCTTTGACCGGTCACCACCTCGATGATCGCGGCCAGAAGCGTGAAACCGACATTGGAATAGCGATAGGCCGAGCCCGGCTCGTGGCGCAGCTCTGCATTGAAAATCGTGTCGCGGACGCTGGCCCAGTCCTCCTCGGAGAAGTCATCGCCGACGGCATCGGGCAGGCCGGCCGTGTGGGTGAGCAATTGCTGCACCGTGATGGCCGCCTTGTCGGCCGGGGCGTCCGGGAAGAAATCCGCCAGGATCGCGTCGGGGGAGAGGCGGCCCGCATCGACCAGGGCGGCGATGGCCATGCCGGTAAAGCTCTTGGTGATCGAGCCGATATCGAACTGGGTGTCGAGGGTGAAGGGGCGGCCTGTGGCCGGGTCGGCGAGGCCGGCACCTTGCGCAAAAATGATCTCGCCATGACGGGAAATTGCGGCAAAGCCGGTGAAGCCGGCCTCGGCCAGCGCGTCGAACCGGGCCTGGAGCCGGGCCTCGAGCGCGGCGTCCTGGATCTCGGTTCGAGTTGTGGCCTGGCTTGCGGCGAGGGCTGTGGCGGGCTTCAGGGCCACGGCCGAACAGGCGAGGCTGAGACTGAGGCCGGCGAGGGCGAGGGGAGATGAAAGAGCTTTCATGGACGGGGCTTTCCTGATTTGTGCTAAGGCTTGAGGCCTAGAAAATCACTCCCTCACTGTCCTGACCAAAACCTCTCCGAAAGAAGATAATGTCTATTCCCAGCGCTCGTCCATCGCACCCTTCGCCTGCCCTAACCACGGTTCAGATCGGCGCGGCCGTCTGCGATTTGCGTAGCGGTGTGTTGGAGATTGATGGCCGCAGCCACCGCCTGGAGCCGCGCCTGGCCGGCGTGCTTGATCTGCTGGTGCGGCGGGCCGGGGCGCCGGTGACGCGCGATGAGTTTCTGGAAACCGTGTGGGATGAGGACGGCTCCGATGAAGCGCTGAACCAGGCGATCTCTCGCCTGCGCCGCTTGCTGGGGCGCGCCGACCTGATCGTCACCCTGCCGCGCATCGGTTATCGGCTGGCGCTCGATCCGGCACCGGGCGTTCTGGCAGGATTGCCGGCGGGCGAGCGGTCATCCGCCTCGCTGGGCGCGTTATTGTCTGGCCTCGACCGTAACAGCTTCATCGCCGGCTTTGTCGCGGCGGTTCTGTGTTGCGCTGTGCTGTACGCCCTGTTCGGCACCCGCATCGTCGAGCGGGAATTCGAGATCCGGAGCGACGCGGCGCCACTCGCGGACGAAATCGACGACCTGCCTGCGTTGCCCGACTGACAAAGGCTGACGGCAGCGCTTTGACATGTCCCGGCCGCTCCGTCGGTCTGGCACAGAGACGGCGCGCGGCAAGCGAGCCGGCAAGCACGGTATGGACCGGAAGCGACGGTCCGCCCGCGATGCGGACCGCCCTTCAGCCTGTGACCGGATCAGTCCGGACCGCCCGAGCAGTTTCCGAGCGGAAAGCGGGTGTAATACGGTGTGATGGTACCGACCGCCTGGCCCATCAGGACCTGGCTGCCATGGCAGTATTCCGAGGCATATCCGACATCCTCGGTCAGGGTCGCATCGCTGTAATACGTGTATTCGTAGAAAGTTCCCGGCCCCCCGGCGAGGGCGGCACTGATGCTGACTGCGCCAAGCATTGCGACCGCAGCGGCGGCCAGAACTGTTTTACGTAACATCGGTATTCTCCTCCGGTTTCACTGCAATCTAACGCTGCAGCACCGCAAACGTTATACGGAATCGAAACCGAGTCTAGGGTTGTATTGGACCGCTACACGTTATGGCCTGGCGGGCGGGTGACGGGACCGGTCCTGGGGGCATGGCGGGGGTCGTTCGAATCAAGCGCCACCAAGCGCGCCCCTGGTTGCTCGCCCGTTCTTCAGAGAATCATGCCCGTCCAGGGCCCGGCATCAGGTGGCTGTGATCACGGCGCAGGCAATGCGCGCGCCGGCGCCGCCGATGGGCTGGCTGGTCTGGTCGTCGCTGCCGGCATGGATCACCAGAGCGGAACCGTCTTCATCCAGCAGGGCGGGCAGGGCGTCGGAGCCATTCAGGCTGACGCGGGTCGTATAGACCTCGGCCCGGATCGAGCCATCGCCATCGACCCAGATATTGGGCAGGTCGGCATTGTCGGGGCCTTCAGGGTTGAGCAGGCCGTGCTGGCGCCCCGACGGGTTGATATGGCCGGCCGAGGAGGTGAAGTCCTCCGACGAGCAATCACCAATACTGTGCAGATGGACGCCATGCCATTGATTGCGGGCATCCTGTGGCAGGTCATCGGCCTCGATACGGATGACAACGCCTTCACGCCCCTGGTGCAGGCTTGCCGAGCCGGCAGCGCTGCGGTCGCGGATGATCAGCTCACCGCTGGCGGTTTCGATGGCTGCGGCTGGCGGTGTCTCGGCCTGGCTGCACGCTGTGGCGGGCAGAAGCAGGACGCAAGTGGTTGCGATCAGGATGCGCGGGATCATGGGAGCCTCCGATTTGCTGCGGGCAATTTCTGTCAGGCCTCAGCTCTACGCTGCCCGGGCCCGATCGGCCAGCATTGGCGCAGGCGGGCTCCAGCCAGGAGCGGGCGAGGCGGGGCCGATGAAGCCAGACCGGCGACGCAAAGCCAGGGGTGGGTGACGCGCCGGACGCCGGAAAGTGACCGAGGTATTTCAGTAATTTAATCCTGTCCGGACACGGTTTTGCGTGCATCGGGACGCGCGATTTGTTTTCATCGGCCGGGTAGGGCGTTTGAGTCCGGCTCGGGCCGAAGCGCCGGCCAGACAAGTGGAGATGCGTGACCCATGGTGACAGGACGACACGAGAAACAATCCGAATCCCTCGAGGTTCGCCTTGGCTTTGACGCCAAGCGCGCCTTCATGGAGGCGTGCCGTGAAAAGGGCATGACCGCCAGTGAGGTGGTCCGGCATTTCGTGGAGACCTATCCCGTGAGTCCCGTCCGGCGCCCCTGGGCCCGTTTGCCAACCCAGCTCACGGAGTATCCCATGACTCTCACCCTCACCGCCCTGCTCGCCACCAGCCTGGCCGCCAGCACATTATTGCCGCTCCAGCCGGCGACCGCCAATCGGGAGGATCCGGAAAACAGTTTCGCCCGGCTCGATGCCGATGGTGACGGCTATTTCAATCGTGTCGATCTCTACCATGCGGCCGGTCTGACCGATGATGGCCGGTTGGGCGAGGGGCTGCGCAGCGAGGCGATGGGGTCCATCACCGAGGCCATGGCCCAGTTTGGCCCTTCCTTGCAGGAGGACATGCTCGACCCCGAATTCGTCGAGGGTGTGATGGAAAGTGCGGAATCCGGCGCCCGTAGCGGCGTCGATCAGGCCTTCACGGATCTGGACACGGACCAGGACGACCGCGTCAGTCTCGCTGAATTCCTTGCCGCCCGACAGTAGGGCGTCGCGCCTGTCCTGTTACGCCGGGCAGCGACCGCCGGTGATCCGCGCCACAACGGCCGGATCGCCGTCGGTGACGGCCGGGTCAAGGCCGAGCGCACAGGCGATCATCAGATAGACATTGACGTTCTCGAAGGCGTCCGGCTGCGTGCCCCGGGGGAAGATCGGACCGGCACCGATGAAGGTCGCGCCCATGCTTTCGTCACGGCTGTCATAGCCGTGCGCGCCATGCATGCCCGCTGGCCACGGACCGGAGAGGTCCGCATCGCTGCGCGTCAGCAGCCAGCCTGGCTCCGCCAGAATGAAGAGGTCGGGGCCGCGGTCGGGATGGTCGAAATGCCAGGTGCCGGGCATCTCGCCGCGGCGATAGACAGAGACATGTTCATTGGCGCCATCGAGCGCGGCATAGGCCCGCTCGACCGCCGCGCTGTCTCCATAGCCCATCACATAGGGTTCGAGCCCGGGGCCATACCGCCCGGAAAATTCCGGGATGAAGAGCCCGTCCAGATCGGCCAGCGTGTCGAGCGCGACGGAGCGTTCCATCGTGACCTCCGCCATACCGTGATCGGAGACGATGATGATATTGGTGCGGTCGATCAGGCCGCGCGCGGTCAGGCCGTCAATCAGCTCGCCAACCAGCGCATCGACGCGGGAGACGGCTTCGCCCTCTTCGGGCGTGAAGGGGCCGGCGCCATGGGTAATGGTGTCGACATGGTCGAAATACACGGCGGCCAGGCGCGGCTGCTGGTCGGCCGGGGCGTCAAACCATGACAGCACTTCGGCGACACGATCCTCATAGGGCATTTCGTGGACATAAGTGTGCCAGACCGTGGGGCGGATGCCGTCATGCTCGATCTCGGAGCCAAGCCAGAACATGATGCCCGAGCGCACGCCCTGCTGCTCGGCCGTGATCCAGATCGGTTCGCCGCCCCACCAGCGCGGATCCTGCGGGCCGCCATTCCGGTTCGAGAAAACCTCGTCATAGCTGCGGTCATAGGGCGCGTTGGAGACCATGCCGTGATGTTGCGGATAGAGACCGGTCGCCAGCGAATAGAAATTGGTGAAGGTCTTGGACGGCATCACCGGATACATGCTTTGCGGCCGCACGCCTCGCGCTGCCAGGGCGCGCAAATTGGGCGCATCCCAGCGGTCAATCGCATCCGGGCGCAGCCCGTCGAGACCGATCATCAGCACGATCGGCTCCTCGCTGACCACCGGCAGCGCCGGGGTGTGGGCGCAGGCAGAGAGAGCGAGCAGCGCGAAGCCGGTGATGGCCCGAAAGAACAGGCGAGGGTTGGTCATGATCATCATCCCGTCTGGCCAGGCGATTTCCGCCAGCTGATGCGTTTGAGCGGCAGGTTTCGACACTGCGCCGGTTTTGGCAAGCCTTCCCCGATTAGCACCCTTGCGAGACAGTTTCTTGTCAGCCTCAGGAGCGGTCCCGGCCAGCCGACGCTACCGCCGAGCGCATTTGCCCTACGGGCCTGTGATTGTTAAGTGTTGGTGACAGGAAAGCCGCCTGATTCACGCACCGATTCTGTGTGCTCGATACAAGGCGGCGTTTTGCTTTGCGCAGCGGGGTTTTGGGCCCGGCAGCGACGCGAATGAGAGAGGACCGCCTTGAGCGATCACGATGATGTTCTGACCCCGCCGCCCGGTCTTCCGGAAGGCGTTGGCAATATTTCCATCGAAGACGAGATGCGCACCTCCTATCTCGATTACGCGATGAGCGTGATCGTGAGCCGTGCCATCCCGGATTCGCGTGACGGTCTCAAGCCCGTGCACCGCCGTATTCTCTGGTCGATGCATGAAAACGGCTACACGCCTGACAAACCCTATCGCAAGTCGGCGCGGGTCGTCGGTGATGTGATCGGTAAATACCACCCGCATGGCGATCAGGCCGTCTACGACTCGCTGGTCCGCATGGCCCAGCCCTGGTCGATGCGTCTGCCGCTGCTCGACGGGCAGGGCAATTTCGGCTCGGTCGATGGCGATCCGCCCGCCGCCATGCGTTATACCGAAGTGCGCATGGACAAGCCCGCCAGCGCGCTGCTGGCCGATATCGACAAATCGACCGTCGATTTCCGCGAGAATTATGATGGCCAGGAGCACGAGCCGACGGTATTGCCGGCCCGCTTCCCCAATCTTCTCGTCAATGGCGCGGGCGGTATTGCCGTCGGTATGGCGACCAATATTCCGCCGCACAATCTGGTCGAAGTGATCAATGGCACCCTGGCCTTGCTCGACAACCCGCTGATGGGCGAAGAGGAATTGCTCGAGCATATTCCCGGTCCGGATTTCCCGACCGGCGCCCAGATCCTGGGGCGCTCCGGTGCCCGCAGCTCGGTGGCGACCGGGCGCGGTTCGATTATCATGCGCTCGCTGACCACCGTCGAGGAAGTGCGCAAGGATCGCATGGCGATCATTGTTCACGAGATCCCCTTCCAGGTGAACAAGGCGACGATGATCGAAAAGATCGCCGACCTTGTGCGCGACAAGAAGATCGAAGGCATTGCCGATCTGCGCGACGAATCCGACCGCACCGGTATGCGTGTCGTGATCGAGCTCAAGCGCGATGCCAATGCCGATGTCATCCTCAACCAGCTCTATCGCTGGTCGCCGATGCAGACGAGTTTTGGCGCCAATATGCTGTCCCTGGTGCGCGGTCGTCCGCAATTGCTCGGCGTTATGGATATCCTCAAGGAATTCCTGCGTTTCCGCGAAGAAGTTGTGGCGCGCCGTGCCAAGCATGATCTCGCCAAGGCGCGCGATCGTGCGCATGTGATCGTCGGTCTGGCTCTGGCCGTCGCCAATATCGATGAAGTCATCGCCCTGATCCGTGCCGCGCCGAATCCGGCCGCTGCGCGTGAAGGCCTGATGGCCCGCGCCTGGCCGGCCAATGATGTCGCTCCGCTGGTCAGCCTGGTCGCGGATCCGCGCTCGGTGCTGCAGCCGGACGGGACATTGAAGCTGACCGAGGAACAGGCGCGCGCCATTCTCGAGCTGCGCCTCAACCGCCTGACCGGTCTGGGCCGCGACGAGCTCGGCAATGAAGCGGCAACCCTGGCCGAACAGATCGCGGATCTGCTCGACATCCTGCGTTCGCGGGATCGGGTGATCGAGATCATCCGCGACGAACTCACCGATGTGCGCGAGAATTTCGGAACCCCGCGCCGCTCCATCTTCATCGATGGCGAGTTCGATTTCGAGGACGAGGATCTCATCCCGCGCGAAGAGATGGTCGTCACCGTCACCCATGGCGGCTATGCCAAGCGTACGGCGCTGTCCGATTACCGGGCCCAGCGCCGCGGCGGCAAGGGCCGTTCGGGCATGGCGACCAAGGATGAGGATTTCATCACGACCCTGTTCGTGGCCTCGACCCATGCGCCGCTGCTCTTCTTCTCCAATCGCGGCATGGTCTACAAGACCAAGGCCTGGCGCCTGCCACTGGGCGCGCCGAACACGCGCGGCAAGGCGATGATCAATCTCCTGCCGCTCGACCAGGGTGAAACCATCACCTCAATCATGGCGCTGCCGGAGGACGAGGACAGCTGGAGCGAACTGAATGTGATGTTCGCGACGGGACGCGGCACGGTTCGCCGCAACCGCCTGTCCGACTTCGTCCAGGTCAATCGCAATGGCAAGATCGCGATGAAGCTGGAAGAGGATGACAGCATTGTCGCCGTGCGCCTGTGCACCGAGGACAATGACGTCTTCCTGGTCTCCAATCGCGGCCGCGCCATTCGCTTCCCGGTCGATGATGTCCGCATCTTTGCCGGCCGGTCTTCGGTCGGTGTGCGCGGTATCCGTCTGGCCGAGGGCGACAGCCTGATCTCGATGGCGATCCTCAACCATGTTGATGTCACCTCGCCGGAAGCGCGCGCCTATCTCAAACACGCCACCGCCATGCGCCTCGCGCTCGGCGATGAGAGTGATGACCAGGCCGTGGCCGAGCCCGTTGATGGCGATGATGAGGGCGAGATTGCCGCCCTGTCGCCGGAGCGTATCGCCGAGCTGGGCGCCGCCGAGGAATTCCTCCTCACCGTCGGTGTCGATGGCATGGGCAAACGCTCCAGCGCCTATGATTACCGCGTCATGGGACGTGGCAATCAGGGCGTTGCCGCGACCGATCTCAAGCGCGGTGTCGAACTGGCGGCGAGTTTCTCCGTCGATGACAGCGACCAGATCATGGCGGTCACCGATGGCGGGCAATTGATCCGCTTCCCGGTCGACACGGTGCGCATAGCGGGCCGTTCGACCCGCGGTGTGCGTCTGATCCGGCTCAATGAGAAAGAGAATGTCGTCGCCGTCGTGCGCATCCAGGATGCAGGCGATGAGGATGACGAGGAGCATGACGGCGTAGATGGCGGCCTTGATGGCCATCCAGACGCCAGCGCCTCCGATGCCGGCGACGCCTCCGAAAACTAGTCAATGCGATCGGTGAGCCTGCCGGATTTGGCGGGCTCACCGATCGCCTCGATAGGCGGTCCGGAAAACCTCCATCTGCTGGCGATAATGCCGGGCGCTGCCGATGGAGCCCGCATGCAGGGCCTGGCGGACCTGTGCCCGTGATGCGGTCGTGACGGCGCGCCGGGTCTGATGAAACGCCTCGAGACCGGGATGCGCATCGAGTTTGCAATGGGCGAGCATGCGCGCGATCTGGGCGGCGGGCTCGGCGATCAGGGCCTCATATTCCACCGTCAGAATGGCCTCGCCATACAGGCCGGCCCAGTGGTGATAGAGCCGGTCCTCGGCCCGAAACTTCGCCGCGATATCGGTCAGTGACCAGCTCCACTCCATGCCCTGGCTGAACCAGGTCCGAAAGCAGGAGAGGGCCGCGTCCTCCGGGGTGCGCCGGATCCAGATGATCGGTGCATCGGGCAGGACGTGGCGGATCAATCCCGTCATCGGTGCCGTGTTCAGGCTCTTGTCGACAATCCGCCCTTCAGGGCCAAAGCGTGCGGTGAGCATGTCCAGATAGGTGTTGCCGATCCCGGTCCAGCCGCCCCGGTCCGCCGCTTCGAAACGGCGCGCTGCCGCCATCGAAAGCTGGCCAACCGGCGCGAGTGCGGCGGAAAGCAGGTTGAGCTCGCCGCCGCCGCTGATGGCGGGATGTGATGTCAGTATCTGTTCGACCAGTGTGGTTCCCGAGCGCGGCAAGCCGGTAACGAGGATCGGGCGATCGGACCGGCATTGGCTCGGCCTCAGCCCCGTTTCGGCGCGGTCAAATTCATGGATCACCTGACGCGCGAGCGCGGATGCCGCCCCGCTCTGGCAGGGCCGCAAGGTCTGCATGATCGCTGCGCCCGCTTGATAATCGCGGAATGCGTCATCATGGGCGCCGATATCATGCCGGCATTTGGCGAGCGCGAAGAGCAGGCTGGCGTGAACTTCCGGCGGCTGGCCGGCGAAGTCTGGACGCAGTGATGCCAGTCGCCTGTAGTCGGCATCATCCGCGGTGACGGGTTTTGCCGAGACCAGGATGATCCAGCTGGCACCGCTCAGCGGAGCCTGCTCGAGCGCCGCCCGCAGCGCCTCGATCGCGGCGTCATTCTCGCCCATTTGTGCCGCCAGGACTCCGATGAGGTGATTGAGCGATGGCGGGTCGCCATGGGCGGGCCTGAGCGCCCGCGCGCGGTCGAGGGCGGGCTCGACCTGGCCGCATTTCGCCATCAGGGCGAGATGGGTGAGGTGGTCGGCGAGTTGCCCCGGGCCCTGCGCCAGCGCCCGGGCGGACAGGGTCTGGGCGAGGTCGCAGGCATTGAGCGCATCAGCCATCCGCGCCAGCGCCTGCCAGGGCAGGGCGGTATCCGATTCCAGCGCGTTCAGACGGGTGAGCGCTGCGAGACAGGCCGGCCGGTCGCGGGCCTTCAGGGCGGCGATGGCCTGGTTGCGTAACTCACCGGGCGTGGCCATCGGATCCTCCGGACGGGCAAGGCAGACGACACCATATTTACCCGTGCCGAGACCGGTTTCAAACCGCGTCGGGCCGCTTATGCGACGAAGGCGGCGTGCACCGGCGCCGGTCGTATCCAGCCGTCATTCGTCGCGCCGATGCGGCCCGCCTGCCCGGACACGCGCTGTATTTTTCGACGGACGCAGGCGCGCTTTGTGGCCGGCTTGCAGCTTCAGGCGTTTAAAATCCCGGCCAAACACGCTAATAGGCGATGAGTTGGTGAATGCTGCGGGCAGATTGCCGTTGCCGGGAGAGTTGATTTTCATGACCCGAACCGCGCTGTATCCAGGTACTTTCGACCCGCTCACCAATGGCCATCTCGATATTATCGGACGGGCGGTGAAACTGGTTGATCGCCTGATCATCGGTGTCGCGATCAACGCCGCCAAACAGCCCCTCTTCACGCTTGAAGAGCGCGTCGCCATGGTGCGCTCGCAGGCGGCCCAATTCTCGGACCATGCGGTGATCGAGGTCATGCCCTTTGAAGGCCTGTTGATGCATTTCGCCGAACAGGTCGGGGCGCAATCGATTGTACGCGGACTGCGTGCCGTGTCCGATTTCGAATATGAATTCCAGATGGTGGCGATGAATCAGCAGCTCAATGATGATATCGAGACCGTCTTCCTGATGGCGGACCCACGCCACCAGGCCATTTCATCCCGCCTCGTGAAGGAAATTGCTTCGCTCGGCGGTGAAGTTTCGGCGTTTGTGCCGGCGGCCATCAAGGCCCGTTTGAAGGAGCGTCTCGCGTGATCAAGCATCTCTCACTCTCCCTTGTCCTGGCTATGGGGCTGACCGCTGCTGCCTGTGCGCGCGAAGCCGAGACCCCGCAGACATCCGATCCAGCCATCACCACACTCGTCCAGGACGAGACCCTGGGCGGCGGTGCTGTCGCCTATGATTTCCCCGAGGACGCCTGGCGCGATCTCGACCCGGAAAACACGCTCTATATCGAGACGCCGCATGGCCGCGTTGTCGTCGAGCTGGCCCCGGAATTCGCGCCGACCCATGTCGAGCGCATGAAGACGCTGGCGCGGGCGCAATTCTATGATTTCCTCGTCTGGCACCGCGTGCTCGACGGCTTCATGGCCCAAGGCGGCGGCTCGCGCGCCAATCCCAATCACCGCAGCGAACTGCCCTCGATGAACTCGGAATTCACGGTGCGCCGCGGCGCCGAATTGCCGGTCAGCGAATTGCAGGACCGGATGATCAATCGCGATGCCAATCCACGTTCAGCCCGCGCCGGTTTCTGGAACGGCTTCCCGGCCGGCACCCAGACGCTGGCCGCCGCGGCCCTGACCGGCGATGGCATGATCAATAGCTGGCTCCTGCATTGCACCGGCGCCGCCGCCATGGCGCGGACCAATGATCCCAACAGCGCCGGCAGCCAGTTCTACATCACGCGCGGCAATGCCGAGCACCTCAACACGATCTATACGGTGTGGGGCCGCGTGCGCGCTGGCCAGGAGGCGGTTGACGCCCTGCGCCTCGGCACGCTGGGTCAGGATCCGGGCTTCGTGCCGGACACGATTGATTCCATGCGCGTCGCCGCCGACCTGCCCGAGGCCGAGCGCACCCATGTCCAGGTGATCGACACCGAGAGTGCCGCCTTCACCGCCTATCTCGATTCACTGCGCAATGCCGCCGGCGCTCTGCCGGATGTTTGCGAAATTCCCGTGCCGACACGAATTCTGGAGTAAATTCAATGGCTGAAGAACAACTCGTATTCACCCTCGAGGGTGGCGACGTGACGATCAAACTGCGTCCCGACCTGGCGCCCAAACATGTCGCCCGCATCACCGAACTGGTGAAGTCCGGCTTTTATGACGGTCTGACCTTTCACCGCGTGATCGACGGTTTCGTCGCCCAGGGCGGTTGCCCGGACGGCAATGGCATGGGCGGATCGGGCACCAAGATCCCGGCTGAATTCAATGCCGAAAAACACGTCCGCGGCACCATGTCGATGGCGCGCGCATCCGACCCGAACAGCGGCGACAGCCAGTTCTTCATCTGCCTGGATGCCGTGCCCTATCTCGACAACCAGTACACGGTCTGGGGCGAAGTGATCGACGGCATGGACCATGTCGACGCCATCCCCAAGGGCGAGCCACCGGCAAAGCCTGGCAAGATCGTCAAGGCGAGCATCGTTGAGGTTTAGGCCCCGGCGGATGTGCTGAATTGAAGAGCCGCGATGCCCTGGGGGTGTCGCGGCTTTTTGTTCGCTGGGGGGCGAGCGTAGTGCGGTGGATGCCCTGCGCCGCACATGGGAAACGACGCTCCTCCTCTTTTCGCGGCCAAATCTCGATGACGATTAGGCCCCTTCAAAACACGCCCGCGCCGGGCAGAGCGATCCCTGAAGCCCTTGCCAAGCAGGGCGCCAGACTGGACTTGTCTCGTCAAGGGCGCGCAGCGCCGCTTCGCGGTTTCACCCTTGACGAGACAAGTCCAGTCTGGCCGGATCCCGGCATGGTTTTCAGGGCGGGCTCTGGCCCTGCGTGGGGCCTCTCACCTCAAATCACCACGCGTTGTCATCCCTGACGGATGCCCGGACGCGCCAGCGATCCGGGCGGAGATCAGGGACCCAGACGCCCGACGCATGTGGCTTGCGCGATTGGCTGAACTCATCAAGCTGGAGTCGCGATGGAGGTTCTGGGTCCCTGATCTGCGCCCCGCTTTTGCGGGGCATCCGTCAGGGATGACATGTGTTGTTCTTGTTGGGAGGTGGCGTTCGTTGCGCTTGCCAGGGCGGTCGCCGCCGCTGGCGATACCGCATCGCCGTTTTCCCTCCCCCAAACCAAACTTCCCCGCTACACTGCCCCGATCATGCCACCGCCGAAAGCCCTGACATGCCGCGCCACACGCTTCCCGCTCTCATCCTCGCCGCCGCGCTTTGCTATCCCGCTGCAGCCTTCGCGCAAACGGACAGCCATGCCCGCGACACCGTCGAATCCGTCTGCGCGGCCTGTCATGCGATCAGCACGGTCGAGCGTAGCTCCGGCTATACCCGCGATGACTGGCGCGCGCTGACCTCGACCATGGTGGATCTGTCAGGCGCGCCGGAGATGCAGGCCGAGATCCTCGACTATCTGGCGGAACATTACCCGCCGAACGATAACCGGGCCGCGACACCGGTCGACGGGCCGCTCACCATCCGCTTCGAGGAATGGCAGGTGCCGACCCTGGGGCAGCGTTCGCGCGATCCGGTCGAGGGGCCCGATGGCCATATCTGGTGGGTGGGGCAATGGCTGGATATTCTCGGCCGGCTCGATCCGCAAACGGGGGCGATGGAGGAATTCGATCTGCCCGCCGGCGCGCGGCCGCATTCGGTGACGATCGGCCCGGATGGTGATGCCTGGTATACCGGCAATCGCAACGCCACCATTGGCCGCTTCGATGCGGCGACCGGCGAGATCACCGAGTATCCGATGCCCGACGAGGCTGCGCGCGATCCGCACACGGCCGAGTTCGACGCCGATGGCATCCTCTGGTTCTCGCTCCAGGGCAGCAATATGATCGGCCGTCTCGACCCGCAAAGCGGCGAGGTCCGCCTGGTCACCAGCCCGCGCGAACGCTCGCGCCCCTATGGCGTGAAGATCGCCGCCGATGGCATGGTCTGGGTCGCCTGCAATGGCGCCAATTGCCTGCTGCGCGTCGATCCGGACACGATGGCCGTCGAGGAAATCACGCTGCCGGACGCCGGCACGACCGTGCGCCGCCTCGATATCGATAGCGATGGCATCATCTGGTGGGTCAATTCGGCACTGGGACGGCTCGGCCGCTACGAACCGGCCACCGGCGATATCCGCGAATGGGCCTCGCCCAGCGGTCCGGATTCGCACCCCTATGCCATCGCCGTGTTTGATGGCGCGATCTGGTACAATGAAAGCGGCGTGAGGCCCGACATGCTGGTGCGCTTCGACCCCGAAACCGAGGCTTTTCAGAGCTGGCCCATCCCTTCAGGCCCGGTCCATGCCGGCATCTTGCGCCACATGCGCACCAGCCGCGATGGCGAGGCCCTGCTGATCCATCAGAGCGGGACCAATCATATTGCGCGGGTGAGTGTGGAGGGGCGTTGAGGAGGGGGCGCGCGCATCCTGGGGCGGGCGCGGGTCGCCTCTCAAGACCGCATGGTCTTGTCTGAGGCATAGGCCCCCTGCACAACAAAAGGCTGGTGGAGTGTCCTCCCTACTCAGACAGATGCGCGTCGCAATAGACGGCTGTTACTGTTTATTCTTGGATATGTACCGAGAAGCCACCGCCACCGCTTGGACAAATACGAGGATGCCTGCCAGGAGTAATGGGCGGCCCCAGGAGAGCAAAAGCGGCTCGTCTTGGGTCCAAGCTAGAAGGAGGTCGAGAAGCGCCCCGGTGAAAAGCCCGACCAGAGCGGCGATCAATAATGCCCGGCCCACAAATATGACGTGCTGCATGGCTACCTCTATTTCTCGTCCAGATCATATTGCCCACAAATAACGGGCACGGGCGCGCACACCATCACCCTCGGTCCAAATTTCTGCAAAATTACTTCCCTTCAAAACTTGCCCGCGCCGGGCGCATCGACCCCTGAAATCCTTGCCAAGCAGGGCGCCAGACTGGAATTATCTAGTCAAGGGCGCGTAGCGCCGCTTCGCGGTTTCACCCTTGACTAGATAATTCCAGTCTGGCCGGATCCCGGCATGGGCTTCAGGGCGAGGTGTGGCCACGGGCCTACTCGGGACTAAACACAACATAGCTTTTTCCCCGGACGTGTTCCGGGGTCTGCCGGAGGGAAATCCAGCCAGGCGGTCAACGCGTGGTAGGCCCCGGAATTCGCTGTGCTCCTCCGGGGGAAGAGCTTGAGACAATTAATTCTCAAAAGTTCAAAAATATCGTCACCCTGACAACGGTCAGGGCCAAGTTCATAGAGCGGCGACGCAATGAAGTCTGTCGCCTGTTCTATTCGCGTGACGGCTGAAACCGGGGCCTGACCGTCGTCAGCATGACGTTTGATTGAGGCGGTTTGATCGGGAGGGCAGACATGGTCAGGACCCGGAAAACTGCTCTCACGGCTGAGCGTCCGCCGCCCTCAGCCGCAGCCTCGCCAGCAAGGGCCGATGATCCGACCCCGTATTCGGTCCGGCGTGGATCGAGATCGTCTGCCAGGCTTCCCCGGCGAAGATATGATCAATCCCCAGCAGCATCGGCGCAAAGGGCGGCGTGCCCCAGCCGGCCTGTTCGAACCGGCCCTCGGCGGGGAAGGTGGCGATGCCGATCGAGCGGCGTTCCAGGCCGAAATCGCGGCTGAGCCGGGAGAGCGCGAGGGCCGGGGCGGCGGCGTTGAAATCGCCCATTATGACGAGGCGGTCCTGCGGCCAGTGCGCCAGCGCCCGCGCCAGGCCGCGGCGCTGGCAGTCCTGGGTGGCGCCGGGGAAGGGCCAGGTCAGATGTACCGAAACGAAGACGGCCTCGCTGCCATCGGGCAATTGCAGGCGGGCCCAGACGGCGGGCGGCATTTCCCAGTCGCAGGGAATGGTCGCCGCAGCCATCACTTCGGGCGGGGTCTCGACACAGCCCGATGCAAGAATGGGCAGATTGCTCAGCAGCCGGTTGGAGCGGCAGCGCGCCGCGAAAGCGTATTGCGCCTGCATGGCATCGGCAGCGGCGCGCGCTTGCCCGAACGCCTCCTGAAGAGCGAGCACATCGGGTGCCATCGGCGGGAGCAGGTTTGCTGCGGCGTCGGGGGAAGCATTGCGGCCCCACAGATTATGGGTGCCGATAGCGAGGTCGATTTCGCCCGGGCGGGGCGAGGCGGGGGTTGCCGCAAACGGGTCAGGCATCGCGCGCCAGCTTTCACCAAGGCCCGGCGCGATGATGGCCAGCAGGGCGGCCAGTGCGATCCAGCGGACCTGTCTGTGACGATTGCCGAGCAGAAACAGGACCCCGAGCGTCGCCAGGACCACCAGGATGGGCCACAGCTCGCGCAAGGCGTCAAAACCGCGCCAGAGCGGGGCCAGGGCCAGTATGACGGCGAGACCGATCAGTCCGGCGAGGACGAGAATGGCGCTGATTGTATGACGCAAGGCAAGGATCCGGTCGCGGCGTTTGAGCCTTTCACTACACCGCAAAGATTGCGAAGCCGTGAGTCCGAAGCTAGACCCCTGCGGATGCGCGTAGATGATTTCGATTTTGACCTGCCCGAGGCCAGTATTGCCTTGCGCCCGGCGCGGCCCCGCGACAGCGCGCGGCTGCTGCATGTTGATGCCTCCGGCGCGCTCGCGGACAGGCAAGTGCTGGACCTGCCGGACCTGTTGCGGGCCGGCGATCTTCTGGTCTTCAATGATACCCGCGTCATTCCGGCAGCCCTGGTCGGCACCCGCGCCGCGCGCGCGCTTGGCGGCGGCGGAGATGTCAGCTGCGAGATCAATCTGCACAAGCGCGCCGGGCCGGATCGCTGGCGCGCCTTCATCCGCCCGGCCAAGCGGCTGAAGATCGGCGACAGCATCGCATTTGGCACATTCTCCGCCGAAGTGATCGAGAAGGGGCCCGGCGGCGACACGCTGTTGGCCTTCGATCTGTCCGGCGCCGTGCTCGATGAAGCTATCGCCGCGACCGGTGTGCCGCCTCTGCCACCCTATATTGCTCGCAAGCGAAGTGTTGATGCGGCCGATGTCGAGGATTACCAGACATTGTTCGCACGCGAAGATGGTAGCGTGGCCGCACCGACCGCCGGCCTGCATTTCACCGAGCGCCTGTTCGACGCCCTGGCCGCGCGCGGCGTCGAGCGCTGCGATGTCACCCTGCATGTCGGCGCCGGCACCTTTCTGCCCGTCAAGGCCGAGGATACGGCAGACCACCGGATGCATGGCGAATGGTGTACGGTCAGCGAGCAGGCAGCCAACGCCATCAATACGGCAAGGTTACAGGGCCGCCGCGTCATCGCGGTCGGCACCACGGCGCTGCGCACCCTGGAGAGCCTGGCGCCGGAAATCGGCCGCATCGAATCGGGCAGCCGCGACACCGAGATTTTCATCACGCCCGGCTATGATTTCCGCATCACCGACGCGCTTTTGACCAATTTCCACCTGCCGCGCTCGACGCTTTTCATGCTGGTCAGCGCCCTGGCCGGGCTCGAAACCATGCAGCGCGCCTATGCCCATGCCATTGAAAACGGTTACCGTTTCTATTCCTACGGGGATACCAGCCTGTTGGAGCGCGCCCGATGAGCGTCTTTGCCTATGAAATCCACGCGACAGACGGGGCGGCGCGCACCGGCGTGCTCAAGACCCCGCGCGGCGATATTCGCACCCCGGCCTTCATGCCGGTCGGCACGGCGGGCACGGTCAAGGCGCTCTATATGGACCAGGTCAAGGAGACCGGTGCCGACATCATTCTGGGCAATACCTATCACCTCATGCTCCGCCCCGGTGCCGAACGCGTCAAGCGCATGGGCGGATTGCAAAAATTCTCCACCTGGCAAGGCCCCATCCTGACCGATAGCGGTGGTTTCCAGGTCTGGTCACTGTCGAAACTGCGCAAGATGAACGAGCAGGGCGTGACCTTCCAGAGCCATATCGACGGCTCGAAACATCACCTCTCGCCGGAACGCTCGATCGAGATCCAGGCTGATCTGCTCGGCGCTGATATCTCCATGCAGCTCGATGAATGCACCGCTTTTGGCTGCACCCCTGCGGAGGCCCAGGCCTCGCTGGAGCTTTCCCTGCGTTGGGGCCAGCGCTCAAAAGACGCGTTCGGCAGCCGCGATGACCAGGTCTTGTTCGGTATTGTCCAGGGTTCGGTGTTTGAAGACCTGCGGCGCCAATCGGCTGAAGGGCTTAAGGAAATCGGATTTGATGGCTATGCCATTGGCGGCCTCGCCGTCGGTGAGGGCTTCGAGCAGATGTGCGATGTGCTCGATTTCACCACACCGCATCTGCCGGTGGAACGTCCGCGCTATCTGATGGGCGTCGGCAAGCCGATCGATCTGGTCGAGGCGGTCGCGCGCGGCGTCGACATGTTCGATTGCGTCCTGCCGACCCGCTCGGGCCGCCATGGCCAGGCCTGGTCGGATTATGGTCCGATCAATATCAAGCGCGCCGAATTCATCGAGGATGACACGCCGCTGGCGCCGGAGATCGATTGCCCCGCCAGCCGCGACTATTCCAAGGCCTATCTCAATCACCTCTTTAAATCAGGCGAATACCTCTCGGCCATGCTGATCTCCTGGCACAATATCGCCTATTTCGAACACTTGATGGCCCGCATCCGCGCCGCCATCGCAGCCGGTGAGTACGAGGCATTCCGGCGCGAATTCCGGGCGAAATGGGATCAGGGCATCGCCGAGGCGGCGACGCGCAGCGCATGAGCGGCGCGCCCCATATCCGTGCCCTGACGGCGGAAGATATCGCCGTCCGGCTGGATGAATTCTGCGACCTGCTGCTCGATATCGTTGGTGGCGGGGCGTCGATCGGCTTCATGGCGCCGCTCTCCGCAGAGCGGGCGCGCCTGTTCTGGCAGGGAATTATTGCCAGTGTCGAGCGCGGCGAGCGCATCCTGCTGGCGGCGACGGACGGTGAGGGAGGCCGCGTGACCGGTTCCGTCCAGCTGGTCCTGGCCCAGCCGGACAATCAGCCGCATCGCGGTGATGTCTCCAAAATGCTGGTTCATTCCAGCGCCCGGCGTCAGGGGCTCGGCGCGGCCTTGCTGGCCGCAGTCGAGACGGCAGCGCTTGAGGCTGGCAAGACCCTGCTCGTGCTGGACACGGTGCCGGGTACGCCCGCTGATCGTCTCTATCACCGCGCCGGCTGGACGGCGCTGGGCGTTATTCCCGGCTATGCGCTGATGCCCGACGGGGCGGCGTGCGATACGCGTCTTTTCTGGCGCCAGCTCGGCCCCGCGTCCTAATTCGAGGCTTCCACCAGCCCATAGGCCTCGAAAGCCCGTCGCATCTGAACAGCCGGACAGCCAAACCCGTCATAAATTCCGCGCAGATAGGCGCGGCGGCGCTGGGCCATTTCACGGCGTTCGCGGGCATCGGTCTCGATCCGGCCGGCACCGCCGATGAAGCGGATCACCGGGCGGACCGGGTTGAGACCGACAATCGTGGAGTGATACAGGCCCCAGGCACCGTCCGTGGCGAGTTCCGGTGCCTGCGAGGCGAACTGCGCGCCCTGGCTGATCCAGCCCTCGCGCTGCGTGTCTTCCTCGGCCTGCTGGCGCTGTGCTTCCTCGACATCAGCCCCGAGCACAACCGTCAGCCGGGCGACATCGCGCGCAATGGTCGAACACCGCCGCGGCGAGCCCTCGCCGCCATAGGGTGTGGGCACGGTGTCGTCGCCCTCATCGACCATGACAGGGCCGGGCCGGTCGCGCGGCAGGCCGATGGCATCCTCGACAGCCGTGCTGGTTTCTTCACGGCCAAAATTTCCGGCGCTCTGGCCGGTCGACGAGCATGCGCTGGCGGCTAACGCCACCATCACACATGTCAGGAGACTGATCTTTCCACTCATGCATTCGATATTACCGCCAATTATGGCAAAATCGCATCCGGATTGCTGAAATCCATAGGCAAAGCGCGATTGACCCGCCGGAATCGGCCCTATAGGTAGAGCCCTCCTCAAATGAGGAGCCTGTAGCTCAGCTGGTAGAGCAACTGACTTTTAATCAGTAGGTCCCGGGTTCGAGCCCCGGCGGGCTCACCATTTCTTTTCAGACATTGAGATCGTGACCGAACCGGCGAGCCCCTGCTTGCCAGCCGGGCTGTGCCGGATGGTGTTCGTGCTGTCTTCAGTGCGTCTTCAGCGCTTCGGCGAGGAAATCGAACACGCGCCGGACCCGGCGGCTGGTCTTGAGTTCGGAATGGGCGGTGAGCCAGATCGGCAGGGCGGGCATGGGCGTGTCGGTTACGATTCGTTGCACCGCCGGTTCTGCGAGCCCGATTTCCAGCTGATTGAAGCCGATCCCGAAACCGGCGATGACCATTTGCCACCCCACGACCTGGCTGTCGCATCGGAAGCCGAAGAAATGCCGGTCGACGTGGAGCCCGGCTTCGGCGAAGCCGCGCAGCATCACCTCGCTGCGGTCATAGCCGATCACGTCATGACTACGGAATTCCTCCAGCGTCGTCGGTGCGCCGCGCCGGGCGATATAGTCATGCGCCGCGAACATGGCGAGTTGCAGGTCTCCGACCTTTTTCGTGAACACGTCCGCCTGGGTGGGACGGTACATGCGGATTGCGATATCGGCCTCGCGCTGCAGCAGGTTTTCGCTGCGGTCGGAAGAAACCAGTTCGACTTCGATCTCCGGCTCGGCCCGGTGCAGGGCGGTCAATATGGCGGGCAAGGTATAGGTCGACATGATCTCCGAGGCGGTGATCCGGATCGTGCCGCCAATGCGTTCGCTGCGGCCGCTGGCGGTGAGGGAGAGCTGGTTGGCGGCCGTTGCCATCGCGCGGGCATGCTCGACCAGGTCGGCGCCGGTCGGCGTCAGCGCGAGGCCATGCGGCGCGCGATCAAACAGGCGCACGCCCAGCTGGTCTTCCAGCGCCGCGATATGGCGGCCCATGGTCGGCTGACTGCCGCCGGTGGCGCGGGCGGCACCGGACAGCGTGCCGTGTTCGGCGACCGACAGGAAGGTTTGCAGGTGGGACCAATCGAAGTCGCGTATCATCGGGTATCCAAAAATGATTAAGAGCTAGCCCAAAATGTAGGCCTTTCAATCAAAAATGAATGAGCGCGCATCGCAAGTCAAACGGAAACCGGAGCGACGCCATATGCGGCAGCGATACTACTCGCTGCTTACCAGTCCCGCCTCGGCCAATGCGACGAGCAAGGCCATCTGGATCGCCTCGTGCGAGTCCTGATCAAGCCAGCTCTCATTGGGCGCGTGGGCATTGCGCGAGATGCCGCCGCGGCTCATCGTCACCGACGGGACGCCCCGCGAGATGGGAATATTGGCGTCGGTGGAGGATGCGGTCAGTTCCGGCTCCTGGCCCATGGCCCGGATCGCTGCCATGGCGTGCAGTACGATCGGCGCGTTGAGATCGCCTTCGCCCGGCGGCCGGGAGCCGACGGGATCGAGATCGACGGTCAGGGCTTCATTCTCGCGCCGGCGCGCATTGGCCGCCTCCAGTGCCGCATCGACCGAATTCAGGAAGGCCTGGTGCAGGGCATCGAGTTTTTGTGGATTGGCCGAACGCATATCAACCTCCATCCAGCTCTCGAAGGGAATGGAATTGACCGAGGTGCCACCGCCGACGCGGCCGAAGGAGAAGGTCGCCTTGGTGCCGTCCAGGGTGATCGGTGTTGCCGCTTCGGTGAAGCGCAGGATCGCCTCGGCCAGGGCCTGGTGCGGCTGGGCGCGGCCGAAATGTCCGTAGGAATGGCCGCCGGGGCCCCGGAAGGTGACGCGGTAGCGGATCGAGCCAACCGCGGTGACGACCAGGCGCGCGGCATCGCCGCCATCAATCGCGATGAAGCTGGCAAAGGGGGAGGCGTCAGTCTCATAGAGATGGCGCACACCGCGCAGATCTCCGAGGCCTTCCTCGCCGACCGAGGCGATGAAGACGAGGTCATCGCGGGTCTCGATCCCGGCGCGCTGCATCGCGTCGATCAGGCTGAGCAGGACCACAAGTCCGCGCGAATTATCGCCAATGCCCGGCGCGGTGAACAGATCGCCCTCACGGTGCACGGTGACGTCTGTGCCTTCCGGGAAGACGGTGTCGAGATGGGCGACAATGGCGATACTGCGCGCCTCGCTGCCGGCGGTGCCGGGACGGCGGGCGATGACATTGCCAACCGCGTCAATCGAGACATCGCTCAGGCCGAGCGCCCGCATCCGCGCCGCCATGTCAGCGCCGCGCGCCTGTTCGGCGAAGGGCGGGGCGGGGATTTCCGTCAGCTCGACCAGGCGCTCATTATTGAGCGCGCGCATCGCCTCGATCTCGGCAAAGGCGGTCTGGACCTGATTGTCGGTCAGCAGACCGGCGACGATGCCGTCATCGACCGGCGCTGCCGGCTCCACTGGAGCGACTATCCCGGCAGGCGCAGCCGGGGGCGTCATCCAGCCCGTGCTGGCACAGCCGCCGAGCAGGGCGAGGGCGGCAAGACTGGCGATGATCGTTCTGGTGGGCATGATAACTCCTGACGCGGCGGATTTGCGGTCAAATATAACGGGAATGACAGGGCTGGCCAGCGCCCGCCGCCCGTCTCAGGCGCCCAGCCAGACCGCGATCGCAAGAAGGATGCTGGCGATGACGATAAAGCCGGCCCAGAGCGGGGCGATGAATTTGGCCCAGTCGAGCCAGTCAATACGGCCGGCGGCGAGATAGGCCAGCAGCGTGCCCGAGGTCGGGGTCAGCATATTGGTGATGCCATTGCCGAACAGGAAGGCGATGACGGTGGTTTGCGGCCCGACATCGGCCAATTGCGCCAGTGGCGCCAGGATCGGCATGGTGACGGCCGCCTGGCCCGAGGTCGAGGGGATGAGGAAGTCGAGCAGGAGCTGCGAACCGAACATCGACAGGGCGGTGACATAGGCGCCGTGCTCGCCGACCGCCCCATTGAGGGCATGCACGATGGTATCGAGGATGCGGCCATCCTCCAGTACCACGGTGACGGCCATGGCGACGCCGATCAGGGCGCTGGCGAGCAGCACCTTCTTCATGCCGGAGATAAAGGCGTCAGCGCTGTCATTCGGCGACAGGCCACTGGCGGCGGCGAGGCCGAGGCTCATGGCGATATAGCAGGCTGAAAGCTCGTGATGCGACCATTCCCAGCGGGTCGATCCGGTGAGGATGATACCGATTCCGGCGACCAGGATGGCCAGCATGGCGCCTTCACGCCATGTCATGTCGGGGACCGGGTGATCGCTGACGGTGATGGCGCGGCCATCCGTCATGCCGCGGACGCGATAGAGCAGAAAGCCGATCCCGGCAGCGAGGAAGACGGCATAGAAGGCGAGGCGCAATCCGGCGCCGGAAAAGATAGGCACACCGACCAGCGGCTGGGCGATGGTCAGGGGGATCGGATTGGTGACCGAGGCGAGATAGCCGACCTTGACCGCGATGGTGACGATCGCGAAGCCGATGATCGGCGACAGGCCAATGCGCAGGGCCAGCGCTGTCATCACCGGGATAACGATCAGATATTCCGAGGCGAGTCCGAGAAAGGCACTGCCGGCCGAGAAGATGGTCATCAGGGCTGCGACCAGCACCATGACATTGCCCTTCACGGCATGCAGCAGCCGGTTAATGCCATTCTCCACCACGCCGGCTCGGTCGAGAATCCCGAACAGCCCGCCAATGATCAACACCATGAAGATGAGATTGGCGGCGCGCTGCAGGCCTTCGGGAATCGCGCGCACGGTCTCGGTCAGGCTGACCGGTGTGGCCATGCCCTCGCGGGCGTCGACCGGGACGAAAACTCCCGTCAGCGACCAGTCCTTGGCCATGGGCGCATAGCTGTCGGGCACGATGAGCCGTCCGCTGCGCTCATAGCTGCCCGAGCCGACCAGCCAGGTCATCAGTGTCGCCAGCAGCAGAATTCCCAGCAAGATGATGACCGGATTCATCGGGCGGGCCGGTTTGGCAGTGCTTGTCATCGGCTCTGTCCTGGCTGGATCCGCGCGCGCAGATCGGTGGCAATCGCCTGGGCGAGGCGGGTGAGATCGCGTTGGAGCTGGTCAAAGCCGGGCGAGGGTTCGAAACGGGTCTCGTCGAGATAGAGGGCGCGATTGATCTCGATCTGCAGGCTGTGGCGATCGCGCGCCGGATCGCCATGGCGGCGCACGATATCGCCGCCCTTATAGGGCTGGTTACGCGCGACGGAATAGCCGCAGGCGCGCAATTCACACTCGACCAGATCGGTGAATTCCGCCGCTGCACTGCTTCCGTCGAGATCGCCGAGCACGATGTCGGGCCGCGCCTGGCCCAGATCGATATTCATCGCATTGGCCCGCGATTTCATCGAGTGACAATCGATATGCCAGACCGCTCCGAAGCGGGCGTGCAGGGCATCGAGCCGGTCGGCGAGGGCGCAGTGATAGGGCGTGTAGAGCGTGTCGATCCGCTGGTGAATTTCCTGCGGCGTCAGCGGTCCGGCATACATGGGCAGGCCGGGCAGGATCAGCTTGCGGATCAGGCCCATGCCGCGCGCGCTATAGCGCGTCGGTGCCAGCTTGCCCCAGGCGAGCGGCCATGCCCCGTCGACCATATCCGGATCGATATCATCGACCGCCCTGTTCGGGTCGATGACGATGCGGGCGAAATCCGCCTCGATCAGGCTGGCGCCTGCCGCGACCGCGCCGCGCCACAAATCCGGAATGAAGGCATCCCAGGCGGTGAGCTGCTGCTCGCGTGTCGCCAGTGTCTGGAAGCCGGGCGGCAGCGCTGTGCCGCTATGCGGCGAATCCAGCACCAGCGGAAGGGTTGCAGCCTCCTCCGGCAGGCAGAGGCGGAAAGCGGGCGCGGCAGGACGGGGTGTCAGCACGAAGAACTCCGGGCACCGTGGATTCGGCGCTGCCGGGCAATCTTCCGGGAATTCGCGCGGTAGACCAGCAAATAGTGATGGCCGGGCCCCAGGCAGACCCAGGTCTAGGGTCTGTACTCAATAAGGGGATTCCCGGATCGTTGATTGCGTGATTCACTTCTGCGCGAAGCAGGAGGAGATCATGGCACGTTATGATTTGAGCGATGAAGAGTGGGCGCTTGTCGGGCCGCTCTTGCCCAAGCCGGGCAAGGGCAAGCGGCGGGTGGACGATCGGCGGGTGGTGAACGCGATCTTCTATGTGCTGCGCACCGGGGCTCCGTGGCGCGACCTTCCCGGTCGGTACGGCCCTTACACAACGGTCTACAACCGGTTCAATCGCTGGGCCAAGCGAGGTATCTGGTTGAGGGTGTTCGAGGAATTGGCCCG
>NZ_FNHG01000005.1 GCF_900103475.1 Maricaulis salignorans | reverse complement strand
CGACTGCGGCGAGCGCCGGGCCAATTCCTCGAACACCCTCAACCAGATACCTCGCTTGGCCCAGCGATTGAACCGGTTGTAGACCGTTGTGTAAGGGCCGTACCGACCGGGAAGGTCGCGCCACGGAGCCCCGGTGCGCAGCACATAGAAGATCGCGTTCACCACCCGCCGATCGTCCACCCGCCGCTTGCCCTTGCCCGGCTTGGGCAAGAGCGGCCCGACAAGCGCCCACTCTTCATCGCTCAAATCATAACGTGCCATGATCTCCTCCTGCTTCGCGCAGAAGTGAATCACGCAATCAACGATCCGGGAATCCCCTTATTGAGTACAGACCCTAGTCGACGCGCTTCATGAAAGCCTCAATCGCAGCCCAGGCTTCCGGCTCGGTCATAAAGGGCGCATGACCGATATCAGGCACTTCGACATACTCAAGATCAGCCTTGCGCCGCTTCATTTCGGCCACGGTTTCCGGGGTCAGCAAATCACTGACCCCGCCACGAACAAGCAGGGTCGGGAATGCCTTGAACGGTTCCCATAATGGCCACAGATCCGGCGCCACATCGCTGGTGTCAATCTGTGCGACAATCGGGGCGTGGTAATCCGGTTCGATCCGCCGCTCCGCGGCCTCGATCCAGGTCTTGTGGGCAAAATCGAGCCAGAACGCGCGATCATCCGAGCGCTTGGGGAAAGCCGCGAGATTGGATTCGCGCGAACGCGCCGCCGCATCGTCCCAGCTCGTCACCGGTTCGCGCACCGACACATTCGCCTTGATCCGGCTGAGCCCCGCCTCGGCGATTTCCGGACCAATATCGTTGATGATAGCCGCCGCGATGCGCTCTGGTTGCTGGGCGGCGATCAGCATGGTCATCAGACCACCCATCGACGTGCCAATAAAGACGGCTCGCTCGACCTTCAGCGCATCGAGCAGGCCGACCATGTCGACCGCATAGGTGAGCGGCTGGTAACGCTCCGCTTGAGGATCCGGGTCGGAGCGCCCGCGTCCGCGCTGTGACACCACGATAACCCGCCGCCCCAGCATGGCCAGGCGCGGCGCAAGCTCTTCGAAGTCGCGGACATTCCGGGTCAATCCATGCAGGCAAAGGACCGGCACGCCCCGGGGGTCGCCGACAGGCGCATAGTCACGATAGTGCAGTCGTGGCCCGTCGACGGTCGTGAAGAAGTGATCGCTATACCCCTGTGACATCAGGCCGGCTCGACTGCTCGATCCGTCTGATCAGGCGCAACATGCTCGACCCAGTCGCGTGCCAGATGCCGCGAGGCCCAGAACATGAAGACTGCCGCCACCAGATACAGGCAGGATCCTATCAGGATGGAAATCCGCAATGAACCATCGCCATAGGTCGGTTCCAGAATGGTCGACAACCGGCCCAGCACATAGACGCCGCCGCCGATGCCGAGGAGGTTGTTGATGAGCAGGAACACCGAGGATCCGCTGGTCCGCAGGTGAGGCGGAAAAAGATGCTGGAAGGCCGACAGGACCGGCCCAAGCCAGGCCAGGCCCAAAGCAGTCGGAACAAACAGGATGATCACAGCGAGGGTGGCCGATGGCGACATGATCCCGGCCCAGTAGAGCGGCGCGGAGATCAGGAAGGCGATGGCCGGCACGAAGGCGAAGGCCGCCCGTTTGCGCTTGCCGATCCAGTCGCCCATCACGCCGCCCAGAACGATACCGAGGCTGCCGGCGAAGAAAAGGACGCCGCCGAACAACCAGCCTGTTTCGGTCAGGGAGAGCTGGAAACTGCGAGCAAAGAATGACGGAAGCCAGAAGAAGACCCCATAGCCCATCATCGAGGAGGCCGAGGCGCCCATGATCATCAGCCAGAAGCTTGGCTTCTCGAGAGCCAGATTCATGAACTCGCGGAAAAAGACGAAGAAGACACCAATCAGGGCACCGGCGACGGCACGCCCGATCAGCCAGGCAATCGCCCCCATACCAAAGCCCTCGCCAGTCATCAGGGCCGGGACGCCCCAGGCCACGAGACCAGGGATCAGCATCAGGACGCTGGCGCCCAGAGCGAGCACGGTCCAGTGCGCACAGCGACTGACCCACTGGCCGGCGAGCCAGCCGCAAACAGCCCCGACCGCAGCGGCCGCGATCAGAAGCCCGACGGACTGGCTGGCGCCGCCGCCGAAGACGGTAATGCTGAAAATGGCCAACAGGCTGGGCAGGGCAAACAAGACCGAACCGGCAATCGACAGGATGCGCGCCTTTGCGGGCGGATAGGCTGCCTCGGTCTCAAGGGCCGTCGGCCGTTTGGCGGGAACACCGTCAAACTGGCCGCGCCGGGGCTCGCGCACCAGAAGTTTGAAGACCGGCGCCAGAAACACGCCGGCCAGACCGACGATAATAAAGGCAGAGCGCCAGTCGAGGCTGTCGGATATCCCGCCACCCGCGATCTGGGACCCAGCGATAACACCAAAGGCACTCCCGACCGGGATCCCCAGCGAATAGATGGCCAAGGCCCGCGCGCGTTTCTCGGGTGGATGGTAATCCGCGATGATCGTGTAGGCCGGGGCGACGCCGCCAGCCTCGCCGATCCCGACCCCGACGCGTGTCAGGAAGAGCTGCATGAAATTGGTCGCCAGACCGCTCAAGGCTGTGAAGCCACTCCAGATCACAAGTGATCCGGTCATGATCCAGGTCCGGTTGAACCGGTCGGCAAACCAGGCGATCGGCACGCCCAGCGTTGAATAAAGCAAGGCGAAGGCGATGCCGCCGAGAAGACCGAGTTGCTCATCGGTGAGGCCCAGGTCTTCCTTGATGGGAATGGCCAGAATGGAAATAATCTGGCGGTCGAGGAAATTGAACGCGTAGACCAGAAACAGGAGCAACATGACCAGTTTGCTGTAACCCGCACTCGGCAATGGGGCCGCTTTCGACCCGGCTGGACTATCCGTCATTGTCTCTCCCCTGACATGGCCCGGTCACATCAAGGTGCCGGCTATCTCGATTAAGGCCAAACCTGAACCCTCATTCATGTTTGGTCAAACCCCAATTCCCTCAATCCTCTGCAGGCCGCAGCGTGCGCGAGTCTTGCTCCGCCTCCCGATGTGCCACACAATTGCCACGAAGCCCAACCGAATAAGGGGAAATAGGGATGAGAAATCTGGTTATTGCCGCTGCGCTCAGCGGTCTGGCCCTCGCCGGCTGCAGCCAACCTGCAGACGAAACCGCCACGATGGCCACCACTGCGGCATTCGAACCCGCCGTCATGGCGACGACCGCAGACATCAATGAAGCCGATTTGCGCTACCGCATTTCAACCCTCGCCGATGACGGGTTTGAAGGTCGCGCACCGGCCGCGCCCGGCGGCATTGCAGCCAGTCAGTGGATCGCCGACGAGATGGCCCGCATCGGCCTCGAGCCCGGCAATCAGGGCAGCTATTTCCAGCCGGTTTCGCTGCTGGAAATCACCCTCGACACGGCGCGCTCCGCGTTTGACGTCTTCTTCAATGGTGAACCGCTCGACCTCGCAATGGGCGATGATGTCGTCTACTGGACCAAGCGCAACCAGCCCGAAGTCTCGGTCGATGCCAGCGATCTGGTTTTCGTAGGCTATGGCGTTGTCGCCCCGGAATATGGCTGGGATGATTATGCCGGCGTCGACGTGACCGGCCGGACCGTGGTGATGCTGATCAATGATCCAGGCTTCGCCAATCCGGACGGCGGCATCTTCAATGGCAGTGCCATGACCTATTATGGCCGCTGGACCTATAAATACGAGGAGGCCGCCCGCCAGGGTGCTGCAGCCGTGATCCTGATCCACCAGACCGCGCCCGCCTCCTATGGCTGGAATGTCATCACCGGGTCCTGGTCTGGCTCCCGCCTCTCCCTCGCCCGCGAACCGGGTGAAGGCACATTTGCCGGCGTCGAAAGCTGGGTCACCGAGGATGTCGCACGGCATTTGTTCGAACTGTCCGGTCTCGACTTCAACACACTGACCGCCAGCGCGGCACAGCCGGGCTTTACGGCCGTTCCAATGACCGGCCTGAGTTCAGCCGGCACGCTGTACAACAGCACGCGGACGATGGATTCGCGCAATGTCGTCGGTGTCGTTCCCGGTACCGAACGGCCCGAAGAATACGTGCTCTATACCGGGCATTGGGACCATATCGGCACCCGCGACGTGCCCGATGGCGAAGACGGCATCTATAACGGTGCGGTCGACAATGCCTCCGGGACCGCGGCCATTCTGGAGATCGGCCAGGCCTTTATCGCCAATCCGCCGGAGCGTTCGGTGATGATCCTTGCGGTAACAGCCGAGGAATCCGGCCTGCTGGGTTCGGCCTATTATGGCGAGCATCCGCTCGTGCCTTACAGCCAGACCGTTGGCGGCATCAATATCGACGCCATCATGCCGAAGGGCCGCTCACGCGATGTGATCGTGGTTGGCTATGGCGCGTCCGAACTGGAGGACATCCTCACCGAAGAGGCTGCCGCCCAGGACCGCTATATTGTTCCGGATCCAAGTCCTGAAGCTGGTTATTTCTACCGCTCCGACCATATCTCGCTCGCCAAGCACGGCCTGCCAATGTTGTATGCCGATGGCGGGATTGACCTGATCGAGGGTGGTCGCGAAGCTGGTGAAGCCATCGCGGCTGATTACGGCGCAAACCGCTATCACGGCCCGGCTGACGAATACTCGGCCGACTGGCAGATGGATGGAATGGTCGAGGATGTGACGCTGCTCTACAATGTCGGCGCCCGCCTGGCCAATTCAGACGCCTGGCCAAACTGGTATGACGGCAATGAGTTCCGCGCCCTGCGCGACGCGCAGCGCACACCGTAGACAGCATCGCCAGAACGGCAAAAAGGGCGACCCCGAGGGTCGCCCTTTTTTTGTGCGCCGTTATGGCAAAATCAGAATGTCTGACGGGTTACGATCTTCTGGCCGCGCTGGTCGAGGCGACGCTGATACTTTTCTTCATCGAGCACCGCGCCGGAATGGACGCAGAACACCGCACGCACCTCGGAGATACGGGGCCAATGAATGAAATCGCACAGCACCGTACGCGGCGCCGCACCATTCGTGAGCTCGACACGCCCGAGGCTCTGGGCAAACACCAGATCGCTGCGGAACATACCCTTGTTGCGCAATGTCTCCAGAGTCTGGGCAAAATCACCCCCCAGGAAACGATCCGCCGGTCGGCCTTCAACTGCCTCGCGGGAGACACCGAATAATTCAAGCGCGCCGGCGGAGACCGCTTTGAACACACCCATTGAATCGGTGACGAATTCGATACCCGGGTTGAGCGTGACGAGATCGATCCAGGTCGGGGCCGGCGCTACGACGAAAGCGTCCTGCACCAGCTCCGCCATGCGGCGTTTGACCCGGTCAGGCGGATCCGATTCACCATTCTCCCAGCGCGAGATCATGGCCTGTGTGACCCCGAGATCGGCCGCGAGCGCCGCCTGTTTCAGACGCTTCGACATCCGGAAATTGCGGATGATCGACGGCCAGTTCACCTTGCTGGAAGACCCGCTGAGATTAATGTCCTGTACCAATTGGGCCCCCCTAGGGCTTGTTTCCCGTTGTGATATTCCAAGCTCCCACCTTCGACACCCCGAAGCCGGGCACATCAAATGGCAATACGCGAGTCGACACGGAGCTCACCCCAGCTTGCGCGCGCGTCTTCGTGAAAATGCCGCCAGATCATCCTGGCCGGGCCTTCGCGAAGTGTCGCAATCAGGCTGACGCAATACCCTCAGCTGCACTTTCAACGGTTTCGCCCATCGCGTCAAAGAATCCCGCTGGCTTCCGCCGCAAAATTTGACCGATCGGCACCCTGCCTTACCGGTTCGAGTCGACAGCAGGGTGGCTGCAGACCCAAATCCCCCTATCCTTTCAGAGCCATGACGTCGAAACATCTGGTTGCGCCTCGGCACTGCATGAAATCAGACCGCCCAACACAACCCGGTAGGCTCGCCCCCCATCAAGCCCGGTCTGTACCGCACGCGACAGAGCCAGTATGGTCTGCGCAAGGACCGCTCCTGCTCGGGACGGTCGGCCAGTCAGCACGGCGTATCATGCCTTGGCAGACGCCGGCCAACAGAGCGCGTTGATGAGCGGGTGTGAGTGATTTTCCGGCCACCTGTTGACGCCGGCATAGACGTGTTCACGCAGGGGGAGATGGGCTTGTCGAAGACGAACCGGGAAACGATTGAACAAGTCTGCGCGCGGTATGGTCACCGGGCCGACGCCCTGATCGAAATTCTGCATGATGTCCAGCGAGCACACGCGTGCGTCAGCGATGAAGCCGCCCGGATTATCGCCGGAAGCCTCAATATCTCCCGAGCCGAAATCCAGGGCGTGCGCAGTTTCTACGCCGACTTCTCGACGACGCCGCGTGCGCCGCAGCGGATCCGGCTGTGCCGGGCCGAGGCCTGTCAGGCGGTCGGAGCCGACCAGCTTGCCGCCGAGCTGGATCGTGCCGGGACGCCGCATGAGGCGGTCTATTGCCTGGGCAATTGCGCCCTCGGTCCCGCCGCACTGATCGGTGAGCGCCTGGTCGGACGGGCAACCCCTGACCGCCTTGCCGCCGCCAGCGCCGGGAGTGGTCAAGATGACTGAGTCCCTTACCCTTTTCCTGTCACGCGATGCTGCGGCCCGTTCGGTCGGGGCCGATGCGGTCGCCCAACGCCTGCAGCAACTCGCTCAGCAGCACGGCACCACCCTCGACCTGGTCCGTACCGGTTCACGCGGCATGCTCTGGCTGGAGCCCTTGATGGAGATCGAGCGCGATGGCGTCCGCCATGGCTTCGGACCGCTCGGGCCAGACGATGTCGAAACCTTGTTCGAGCAGGATTTCGCCGATGACCACCCACTCGCGCTCGGCCCCGTCGAGGCGATGAGCTGGATGCAGGCCCAGACCCGGCTGCTCTACCGCCGCTGCGGCGTTATCGACCCGCTCGATCTGGACGGGTTCGAGCGGATGGGCGGACTTGCCGGCTTGCGGGTCGCGATCGCGCAGAGCGCCACCGACACGATCGAAGCCGTCACCGCCTCCGGCCTGCGTGGCCGCGGCGGCGCAGGCTTCCCGGCCGGGATCAAATGGAAAACCGCCGCCGAGGCGCCCGCCGACCAGAAATATATCTGCTGCAATGCCGATGAAGGCGATAGCGGCACCTTCGCCGACCGGATGCTGATCGAGGGCGATCCCGGCCTGTTGATCGAGGGTATGGTCATCGCCGGCCTCGCGGTCGGTGCGACGCAGGGCTTCATCTATCTGCGCTCGGAATATCCCGATGCCATCGCGACGATGCGCGCTGCCATTGCCGCCTGGGAAGAGCGGGGCTGGCTTGGCGATGATATTCTTGGCTCCGGCAAGCGCTTCCATCTCACCTTGCGCCGCGGCGCAGGCTCCTATGTTTGCGGCGAAGAGAGCGCCATGCTCGAAAGCCTTGAGGGCAAGCGCGGCCAGGTGCGGGTCAAGCCGCCCATCCCGGCCATTTCCGGCCTGTTCGGCAAGCCGACCATCGTCAATAATGTCCTCACCCTGGCCAGCGTGCCCGATATCCTCGCCCATGGCGCCGCCGCCTATCAGGCGCTGGGCAATGAGCGTTCGCGCGGCACCCAGGCGTTTCAGCTGGCCGGCAATGTCAAGCGTGGCGGCCTGTTCGAAGCGCCCTTCGGGCTTTCCCTGCGCGAGCTGATCGAGACCCATGGCGGCGGCACGCTTACGGGACGGCCGATCCGCGCCGTCCAGGTCGGCGGTCCGCTCGGCGCCTATCTGCCGGCCTCCATGCTCGATCTGCCGCTGGAGTACGAGGCTTTCGCCGCGGCCGGTGCCATGCTCGGCCATGGCGGGATTGTCGTGTTTGACGACACTGTCGACATGGCGCGCCAGGCGGAGTTCGCGATGGAATTCTGCGCCGAGGAAAGTTGCGGCAAATGCACGCCTTGCCGGATTGGCTCAGTCCGCGGCGCCGAAACCCTGGCCAAAGTACGGCGCGGGGAGGATGTCGAGGCCAATCTCGCCCTGGTGGAGGAGCTCTGCACCGTGCTTACTGACGGCTCGCTCTGCGCCATGGGCGGGCTGACGCCGATGCCGGTGATGAGCGCGATCCGCCATTTCCGCGAGGACTTCAAATCCGAGCCGCTACAGGTCGATGAAACGGTGGTAGGATAGCGCCATGGGTAGCCGCAAAGCATCAGATTTCGGAACCCCGGCCCAGACTGGCGAACCGAGCGTCAGCCTCGAGATCGACGGCAGACAAGTGTCCGTTCCGGCCGGCACTTCGATCATGAGGGCCGCAGCCCAGACCGAGGCGCGCATTCCCAAGCTCTGTGCCACCGACAGCCTGCAGCCCTTCGGCTCCTGTCGCATGTGTCTTGTCGAGATCGAGGGCCGCAAGGGCACGCCGGCCTCCTGCACCACGCCGGTCGCCGAGGGCCTGAAAGTCACCACCCAGTCGCCGCGCCTGGAAGCCCTGCGCCGCGGCATCATGGAGCTTTACATCTCCGACCATCCGCTCGATTGCCTGACCTGCTCGGCCAATGGTGATTGCGAGCTGCAGGACACGGCCGGCGAAGTGGGTCTGCGCGAAGTGCGCTATGGCTTTGATGGCGAGAACCATCTCGATGAAGGCGTGGATGCCTCCAATCCCTATTTCCAGTTTGACGGTTCGAAATGCATTGTCTGTTCGCGCTGCGTGCGGGCCTGCGACGAAGTCCAGGGCACGCTGGCCCTGACGATCGAGGGCCGCGGCTTCGATTCCAAGGTCACCGCCAGCCTGGGCGAAAACTTCTTCGACAGCGAATGCGTCTCCTGCGGCGCCTGTGTCCAGGCCTGTCCGACCGCGACGCTGATGGAGAAGACCGTCGTCGAGCACGGCCAGCCGCGGCGTGAAGTGAAAACCACCTGTGCCTATTGCGGCGTCGGCTGTTCCTTCATCGCCGAATTGCAGGGCGATGAAGTCGTCCGCATGACGCCGGACCGGGATGGCGGGGCCAATGAAGGCCATTCCTGCGTCAAGGGACGTTTCGCCTGGGGCTATGCCACGCACCAGGAGCGCATGCTCTCGCCAATGGTGCGCGACAACATCACCGATCCCTGGCGCGAATGCAGCTGGGATGAGGCCATCGACTTCGCCGCCACCCGCCTGCGCCGCATCCAGAAGGAACACGGCACCGGCGCGATCGGCGGCATCACCTCCTCACGCTGCACCAATGAAGAGGTTTATGTCGTCCAGAAAATGGTCCGCGCGGCCTTCGGCAATAATAATGTCGACACCTGCGCCCGCGTTTGCCATTCGCCGACCGGCTACGGGCTGAGCGTCACGCTGGGCACTTCGGCGGGGACCCAGGACTTCAAATCGGTCGAACAGGCCGATGTCATTCTGGTGATCGGTGCCAATCCAACCGATGCGCACCCGGTCTTTGCCTCGCGTATGAAACGGCGGCTGCGTTCCGGTGCCCGGCTGATCGTGATCGATCCGCGCCGGATTGATCTGGTGCGCTCGCCGCATGTCGCTGCGGCCCATCATCTCCAGCTACGTCCCGGCACCAATGTCGCCGTTATCAATGCGCTCGCCCATGTCATCGTCACTGAAGGCCTGGTCGATGAGGCCTTTATTGCCGAGCGCTGTGAGGATGAGAGTTTTCGCCGCTGGGCCGAATTCATCAGCGATGCCAGCAATTCACCCGAAGCCGTCGAGGCCGTCAGCGGCGTGCCGGCGCAGGACTTGCGCGATGCGGCCCGGCTCTATGCCACTGGCGGCAATAGCGCGATCTATTACGGACTGGGCGTGACCGAACATTCCCAGGGCTCGTCCATGGTGATGGGCATGGCCAATCTGGCGATGGCGACCGGCAATTTCGGGCGCGAGGGCGTCGGCATCAGCCCGCTGCGCGGTCAGAACAATGTCCAGGGTTCCTGCGATATGGGCTCCTTTCCGCATGAATTCCCGGGCTATCGACATGTCTCTGACGACATTGTGCGCGGTGCCTTCGAACAGTCCTGGGGCCGCGAACTGCTCGCCGAACCGGGCCTGCGCATCCCCAACATGTTCTCCGCAGCGCTCGATGGCTCATTCCGCGGCCTCTATGTCCAGGGCGAGGATATCGCCCAGTCCGATCCCGACAGCCACCATGTGCTGGCCGCCCTGCGGGCGATGGATTGCGTCATCGTGCAGGACCTTTTCGTCAATGAAACGGCGGCCTATGCCCATGTCTTCCTGCCCGGCACCTCCTTCCTGGAAAAGGACGGCACCTTCATCAATGCCGAGCGCCGTATCAATCGCGTCCGCCCGGCCATGCCGGAAAAACAGGGCTTGTCGGAATGGGAGACGGTGTGCCGCCTCTCCACCGCCATGGGCTTTCCCATGCAGTACAATAATGCGGCCGAAATCATGGATGAGATCGCCACCCTGACGCCAACCTTCGCTGGCGTCAGCTTCGACCGGCTCGACAATGGCCCATCGCTGCAATGGCCCTGCAATGACGCCGCGCCCGATGGTACGCCGGTGATGCATGTCGGCAGTTTTGTCCGCGGCAAGGGTCATTTCATGATGACCCAATACGTGCCGACCGAGGAACGCTCCAACCGGCATTTCCCGCTCCTGCTGACGACCGGCCGCATCCTCAGCCAGTATAATGTTGGTGCCCAGACGCGGCGTACGGCCAATTCGAGCTGGCATGACGAGGATTTGCTCGAAATCCATCCGGCCGATGCGCAAATGCGCGGCGTTGCGGATGGCGATATGGTCTCGCTGTCGAGCCGCAAGGGCGCGATCACGGTGCGCGCCACGATCACCGACCGGGTGCCTCCGGGCATTGTCTACACCACGTTCCATCACCCGGAGACAGGTGCCAACGTCGTCACCACCGAGCTGTCAGACTGGGCCACCAGCTGCCCGGAATACAAGGTGACGGCGGTGCAGGTCTCGCCCTCCAACATGCCGTCAGACTGGCAGGCCGAACGCGAGCGCCGCGCTGGCCGTGCTGCGCGCATCATGCCGGCTGCGGAATAGGTCTGTCGCGTGGTGAGCTCCCCCACTCCTGTCAGCCGGCGCGCGACTGTCTATTCCCTGGCCGCGGGTTCGCGTGACTGGGGCATTGCCGAAGAAGTCCCCGTCGAGATCGGTTTCAACGGTACCGCCTGGACCGTGATGATGGCGAGCCCGGCCGATATCGAAGATCTCGCCATCGGACTGGCCCTGACCGAAGGCGCCGTGGCCAGCGGGCGCGATATCGAGGCCGTCGAAATCCGCCAATGGCCCGAAGGCTTCACGGCCGATATCCGCATCCCACCGGATCTGCTGCGCAATGACCGGATACATCGCCGCGCGCTGGATGGCCGCACCGGTTGCGGCCTGTGCGGTGTCGAACAGCTCGCCGATCTGCACGCGCCGCCAGCTGCCCTGCTGCCCGGCCCGACAATCGACGCGAAGGCCATCCGCGCCGCACTCGACGCCCTGCCCGATCACCAGCATCTCAACCGCGAAACCCGCAGCGTTCACGCCGCCGCCTGGTGCCGCCTGGATGGCGAGATTAGCCTCGTCCGTGAGGATGTTGGCCGCCATAACGCCCTCGACAAGCTGGCCGGCGCCCGCCTGCGCGGCGGCGAGCCTGATGATGCCGGCTTTGTCGTGATGAGCAGTCGCTGCAGTTTCGAACTTGTCTTCAAGGCGGCGCGAATGCGCGCCGCCCTGCTCGCGGCCCAGTCAGCCCCGACCGGCCTCGCCCTCGACCTGGCCAGCCAGCTCGCTCTGCCGATTGCGGCGGCCGGCCCTGACGGCGCCATCGTCTTCTTCAGCCCGGAGCCTGCCGATGAATGATGCCAATCTCATCCGGATGGCCCGCCAGATTGCCGACTTCTATGCGCCCTACACCGAGGCCGAGGCGATCGAGGGTGTGGCCGTCCACATCCGGAAATTCTGGGATCCGAGCATGCGTGATCGCCTGATCGCTCTCTCGCAAACCCCCGATGCCGGGCTCAGCCCGACCCTTACTGCCGCGATCACGCGACTCATCGCCCTCAGCTGACACCAGACTGGATCGGATTGCCCTGATGACCACCGATATTGAAATCGCCCGTGCCGCAACCCTGCAGCCCATCACCGAGGTCGCCGCCCGGCTCGGCATTCCCGCCGATGCCATTGCCCAGTACGGCACCGACAAGGCCAAGCTGACGGCGCCCTTCCTCGCCAGTCTGGCGGACAAGCCGGACGGGCATCTCATCCTGGTCACCGCGATCAATCCGACTCCGGCGGGCGAAGGCAAGACCACCACCACGGTCGGGCTTGGCGATGCCCTGAACCGGATCGGCAAGAAGGCCGCGATCTGCATCCGCGAACCTTCGCTGGGCCCCTGTTTCGGAATGAAGGGCGGCGCCGCCGGTGGCGGTCATGCCCAGGTCGTGCCGATGGAAGACATCAATCTCCACTTCACCGGCGATTTCCACGCCATCACCTCGGCGCACAATCTGCTCTCGGCGATGATCGAGAACCATGTCTACTGGGGCAATGCGCTGGAGATCGACCAGCGCCGCATCGTCTGGCGCCGTGTTGTGGACATGAATGATCGCGCCCTGCGCCAGATCACCACCTCACTCGGCGGCGTCACCAACGGCTTCCCGGGCGAATCCGGTTTCGACATCACCGTCGCCTCAGAAGTGATGGCAATCCTCTGCCTGGCGACCGATCTGGAAGACCTGCAGCGCCGGCTCGGCGATATCATCGTCGCCTATCGCCGCGACAAGAGCCCCATCACCTGCCGCGACATCAAGGCGGACGGGGCGATGACGGTGCTGCTGAAGACCGCAATGCAGCCCAATCTCGTCCAGACCCTGGAGAATAACCCCGCCTTTATTCATGGCGGGCCCTTCGCCAATATTGCCCATGGCTGCAATTCCGTGATCGCGACAAAGTCGGCGCTCAAGCTGGCTGACTATGTCGTCACGGAAGCCGGCTTCGGCGCCGATCTGGGGGCCGAGAAATTCTTCGATATCAAGTGCCGCAAGGCCGGTTTGAAGCCGAAGGCCGTCGTGCTCGTCGCGACGATCCGGGCGCTCAAGATGAATGGCGGCGTCGCGAAGGCGGATCTGGCCGGGGAGAATGTCGCGGCGGTAACGGCCGGTTGTGACAATCTGGGCCGCCATATCGAAAACCTCGCCAAATTCGGCGTGCCCGCCATTGTCGCGATCAATCACTTCACCGGTGATACCGAGGCCGAGATCGCGGCCGTCAAATCCTATGTCGCGGGCCTGGGACGTGAGGCCATTATCTGCCGGCACTGGGCCGATGGCGGTGCCGGGGCGGAGGATCTGGCGGCCAAGCTGGTCGAAATGGTCGAGGGCGGCAGCGACCGTTTCAAACCACTCTATCCGGACGATTTGCCGCTCTGGGAAAAAGTCGAGACCATTGCGCGCGAGATCTACCGGGCCGATGGCGTGAGTGCAGACCCGGCGGTGCGCGCCCAGTTGAGCGCCTGGGAGGCGGCCGGTTTCGGGAATTTGCCGGTCTGCATGGCCAAGACACAATACAGCTTCACCACGGATCCGGAACGGCGCGGGGCGCCCGATGGCCACACACTGGAAATCCGCGAAGTCCGCCTCGCAGCCGGTGCCGGCTTCATTGTCGTGATCTGCGGTCAGATCATGACCATGCCCGGCCTGCCGCGGATACCCTCGGCCGAGAATATCGGGCTGGATGAGGCGGGCAATGTGGTCGGCCTTTTCTAGACGGAAGCGCTGACCGCATCCTCGTCCGGGGCGGTGAACTGCAACTCGATATAGCGTGCATAGAGACCGCCACGGGCGAGCAATTCGGTGTGCGTGCCCTGGTCGACAATACGGCCACCCTCGAGGACGACGATGAAATCGGCCTTGCGCACGGTCGCCAGACGGTGGGCGATGACCAGCGTGGTGCGGTTGCGCGACAGGGTCTCGAACGCGGTCTGGATCACCGCCTCGCTTTCGGAATCCAGCGCACTCGTGGCCTCGTCCAGCAACAGGATCGGCGCATCGCGCAGGATCGCCCGGGCAATCGCCAGGCGCTGGCGCTGGCCACCTGAGAGCGTGCGCGCGTTTTCGCCGAGTTGGGTCTGGTAGCCCTCCGGCAGGGCCATAATGAACTCGTCGGCATTGGCCGCCTTGGCGGCTTCGATCACATCCTCGAGCGAGGCCCCGGCGCGGCCGAAGCGGATATTGTCGGCAACGCTGCCGCCAAACAGCGGCGCATTCTGTTGCACGATGGAGAGCGCATTGCGCAGCTCGGTCGGATCGAGCCGGCTGATATCAATACCGTCGACATTCAACTGGCCGGAGGCCGGATCATAAAGCCGCAGCAGGAGCTGGAACATGGTGCTCTTGCCGGCCCCCGATGGGCCGACCAAGGCCACGGTCTGGCCCGGTTCCACCTTCAGGCTGATCCCCTCAAGCGCCAGCGCGTCGGGGCGCGTCGGATAGGCGAAGGAGACATTGTCGAACGCGATCTCCCCGCGTACCGGTGTCGCGAAATGCTCCGGCATTTCCGGCACATCGATATCGGGTTTGGCCGCGAGCAATTCCATCAGGCGCTCGGTCGCACCGGCGGCCCGCATCACTTCGGTATAGGTCTCGGTGAGCATGCCGACGCCCGAAACGGCGACGAAGGCATACATCACAAACTGGGTCATCGCGCCGGGCGTGATGCTGCCGGCCTGGACCTGGACGGCACCAAACCACAAGACCGCGATCAGGCCCGACAGGATCACCGTGAAGATGATCGCCGTCATCCAGGCACGGACCTCGATGCGGGCAAGCGAGACCTTGAACGTGGTCTCGACGGCGTCGGCAAAGCGGCTGCGTTCCTCCGGCTCACGGGTGAAGGCCTGGACGGTCTCGATCGCCTGCAGGCTTTCGCTGGCGCGGGCCGAGGCATCGGCGAGATTGTCCTGGCTGGAGCGCGACAGGCGCTGTACTCGGCGGCCAAACAGCATGATCGGTCCGAGGATGACCGGCCCGAGGGCGAGCACCATCAGGGCCAGCTGCCAGTTGACCACCACCATCAGGATCAGCGCCCCGGTCGTGGTCGCCACAGTGCGCAAGGCAACGGAGACCGAGGAGCCGACCACGGTCTGGATCAGCGTCGTGTCCGTAGTCAGGCGCGAGAGCACTTCGCCGGTGCGCGTGCTGGCGTAGAAGGTGGGGCTCAGGGATAGCAGGTGATCGAACACATTGCGGCGCAGGTCAGCGACGACGCGTTCACCGAGCCGGCTGATGAAATAGAAGCGCATGGCGCTGGCCAGGCCGAGCAGGGCAGCGACGGCAATCCCGGCGAGGAAATAGGCCGACAGGCCGTCGCCAATCGAGAAGGCGCCGCAGATCGCCGAATCCGAGGCGCCGGCAAAACCGCAATCGACGACGAGGCGAAAGGCGCCGGGCAGGATCAGAGTGAGGGTCGAGGCGAGGACGAGAAACAGGGTGAAGGCGGCGAGCAGGCCAGGATAGGCAAGCACATAGGGCAGAAGGCGGCGCAATGGCTGGGCACTGCGGGCCTTTTCCCGATGCGCCGCATCGCGCTCAAGCTCGGAAGCAAAGCTGGAGCCCCGGTCGGTATCGGCGCGATGTTCGGCGGTTTGCGATGTCTCGGCCAAGGGGATCTCCGGGGTCATGGCGGGGGCGTATCAATCTGGTTCCTGCATATAGGATGTTCGGCGCGCGCTTGCACCGGGCGATACCGTGCGGGATCAGTTGGCCGGCTTGCGGGCGACGATGAAAACCGCGACCGCCTTGTCCGGGCGCCATTGATGCTCAAGCTCAAATCCGGCCTGACGCAGGCTCTCCGCCAGCTGGACCTGGGTGAAGACGCGCAGCATAGGCAACAGGCCCAAGGCGCGTCCGATCGGTGCGATCAGACTGAAAAACCACATTTTCTCGCCCAGACAGGCGGTGCTGGAGATAAACACGCCCCCCGGCTTGAGCAGGGAATGGACGCGGGCAATCGCGGCATCGCGGTCCTCCAGCAAGTGCAGAATGCTCAGTCCGAGCACGACGTCGAAACGCCCGGTCGCCGCATCGATATCCTCGAAGCCAACGCGTTCAAAACTGATATTCCCGACCCCGGCCTCAACCGCGCGGCCCCGGGCAATCTCCAGCATTTCGCCGGACAGGTCGGTGGCGTGGATATGTTTGACATGGGGCGCATGGCTGACCGCCGTCATGCCGGTGCCACAGCCAAATTCGAGCACGTCCGAGTCCGGCGTGAAATGCTGACGCGTGATCTCGAGCTTTTTCTGATAGGCCGCCTCATCGCTGATCGGGTCAGTGGCATATTTCTGCGCCAGACGGTCCCAGAAACGCCGGTCATTGTCCGGTTTGCTTGCATCGGTGGGCATGGAATTTCCTCTCTGAAGCCGCCGGAACGGTATGGTCGGATCCTTTGAGCAACCTGTTTACCCATACAAAAACAGAAGGTATATTGTCGAATACTGCGGCTCTGGTATACGTAAATCGATGAACTGGCCCGCCATTGCCTTCGACTGGAATCAGATCCGCGCCTTTCTCGCTACCGTTGAGGAAGGGTCGTTTTCGGCTGCCGCCCGTGCGCTGGGCCAGACCCAGCCAACCCTGAGCCGCCAGATTTCCGCCCTCGAGGACGCGCTCGGCATCACCCTGTTCGAGCGCGGCCATCGCGCCATGGTGCTGACGGAGCCGGGCCGCGCCCTGCTTGAGCCGGTGCGGGCCATGGCCGAGGCGGCGACCCGCATTTCGCTGACGGCGTCCGGCCAGTCCTCGCAGATCGCCGGCCGCGTCACCCTCACCGCCACCGACTCCATGGCGATGCATGTCCTGCCGCCAGTCCTGCTCAAGCTGCGGCAACTGGCACCGGAGATCGAACTCGACATCATCGCCTCCAATGATGTCCGCGACCTGACCCGGCGCGAGGCCGATATTTCGATCCGCCATGCCCGCCCGGAACAGGGTGAGCTGATCGGCCGGCTGCTGTGCCAGACCCGCGCCTGTCTTTATGCCAGCCCGGACTTCCTCGACCGCCATGGCCGCCCGAAATCCGCTGCTGACCTCGCCCGCTATGACTTTATCGGCTTTGACCGCGATGAGCGCTTCCTCGCCGCCCTCCAGGGGATCGGCCTGCCACTCACCGAGCGCAATTTCAAACTCCATACCGCCAGCGGTCCGGTGATGAACGAACTGATCCGCAACGGGCTGGGTATCGGCGTCCTGACCGAAGAATTCGCGGCTCTCAATCCGGGCCTCGAGCGTGTGCTGCCAGGCCTGCCGGTGATCGAGGTCCCGGTCTGGCTGGTCACTCACCGCGAATTGCATACCAGCCGCCGGATCCGGCTGGTTTTCGATCTCCTGGCGCAGGAACTGGCCCGACCAGAACCTGCATAATCCACGCGAAATTGCCCGATTACCGGTGTGGCGGGCACAATCAATTTGATAAGTCCGGCCCCCAACCCTATCTAGAGATCATGGCCAGCGGCATGAGGCGCTGAGCCGGCAAATTCACCCGCCGCCAAACCATTGGCGCCCGCACAGGAGACAGACATGTCACTCAGGATTGGCGATACCGCCCCCGATTTTACCATTGCCACCACCAAGGGCGAAATCAGCCTGCATGAATGGGCCGGCGATAGCTGGGTCTTCTTCTTCAGCCATCCCGCCGATTTCACCCCGGTCTGCACCACCGAAATGGGCCGCACCTCCCAGCTCGCCGATGAGTTCAAGAAGCGCAATACCAAACCGCTGGGCCTGTCGACCGACACTGTCGCCGAACACGTCAAATGGATTGATGACGTCAACGACACCCAGCACACCGATCTGCAATTCCCGATTGTCGCCGACGCCGATCACAAGGTCGCCCAGACCTTTGACATGATCCATCCCGGCGAGAGCACCACGGCCGCCGTGCGTTCGGTCTTCATCATCGATCCGGCCAAGAAAATCCGCCTGATGATGACCTATCCGATGAGCGTTGGCCGCAATTTCGATGAGATCCTGCGGGTCATCGACGCGCTGCAGACCGGTGACAAATACAAGATCGCCACCCCGGCCGACTGGACACCGGGCGACCAAGTCATCATCCCGCCTTCGATCAATGATGATGCCGCCAAGGACATCTTCCCCCAGGGCTGGACCACAGTGCGCCCCTATCTGCGCCTGACCGACATCCCCAAGGGCTGATCACGCACAAGCCGGGGTGGCGGTCTGAGACCTCCGCCCCGGTGCCTGATTATACTTATGCCATAAACGACCGGAATTGACCGCCGAACGCGCCGTCTTCCGCTCCACCGGCACTAATCAAATTCCTTGTCTGCCAGTCTGTCACTCTGCCATCGCGGAGCGCCCAGCTGCGTGCGGCCTATCGATTTTGGCGCTTTTCGGGATGACAGAGCCTGTCATGGAATGGCAGGGTCTGCCATGGCGGAGCTTTGCGCTATCCCGTTCATCATTTCCTGTTGCCGGACGATTTTCATCCCCGGAACTCGTCCTGGGGAATGTGGTCTTTGGAATTCTGCAGGGGGGAAACCGGTCCGGGCGCCGGGTTCCGGCTGCACGGATATTCTCACGAAGCCAACCATGTCAAAGAGCGAAATTCGCCCGATTATAGCGCTGGCTGGCCGGGGGTGGATTAGTTGAGCGCGAGCCCGTGCCCGTGCCCGTGCCCGTGCCCGTCGTGATTGAAACTTCCCGCCTCCAACCAACACACCATTTTCCCCCGGAGGAGCGCAGCGAATTCCGGGGCCGACCGGAGGGCGGCGAGTACTCTCCAGGCTCTGGTAGGCCCCGGAACACCCGCATGCGCGGGTGCAGGCATGTCCGGGGGAAGAGGTTTGGTGATTTGGGAAATGCGGAACGCCGAAACACCCTCACGTGCAAGACGGGCGGCGGCGCCCGGTCCCCGCCATAGACCTCATGCCGAGATTTCGCCAGCCGGGCTCAACGGCGTCAAGGCGCATGCCCGCGAAGCGGCGCCGGAGGCGGCCTTGACGCCGTTGAGCCCGGCTGGCCCACTCGCAGGCAAGAGGTTTTTGGGGTGGTGTTGGCGGGAGGCAGACTTTCTGCGCCCGCAACACACTACCTCTTCACTCTGACAAAGACTGATTTGGAAATGTGTTACGAAAGAAGGCGTCCGGAGCGCCGTCACACCATCCATGCCATTCCGAGCCGGATCATAAGTTGCGCCGCCGCCACAACCGGAAGAACCGAAAATGTGACATGTAGGAATGCCAAATTCATCCCGAGAACCAGGGCCAGCGCGAGGGTCACTGACACGGCGAGAACCATCGCCACCAACAGACAATACGGCAGGACTTTGCGCCAACTTTTGGTGAGCCACAGCAGAGCCCAGGAAATCGATATGTCGGCAAACACGAAAAGCGCCAGCAGCGCAATTTTCCCGATTGACAGGTCTTCTCCGATGACAAAATTGAGCGCCAAGATGTAGATCATTACCATCACGGTCGCGAGACCCAATAGCTGGACCGAGATCGACGTCGCGCTCGACACTGACACCCCCCCTACTTCCACCGCCCCTGCAATTTCGCCAACGCCGCCCGCCCCGGCGTCAACGCCTCATACGGCAGCGCATTCAGCGGTGTCTTCGGCAGATGATTGGCGGCGTGCATGTCGGCCATGTCTTCATTCACATAGAGCAGGCCGGTGCGGATTTCGCCGGAGCGGTCGCCGAGCAATAGCGTCTCGATGGCCTGGGCGCGGTCGCGCGGGTCGTAGTCGTCGTCGGTTTTGCGCAGTTTGAGGATGCCGCCATCATGCATGGTGACGGTGATGGCGCCGCCCTCGCTGGTGTCGGCGGTGATTTCCTCGTGATGGGCGACGAAATCGGTGTGGACCAGCGGGTGGTAGTATTTGAAGGTGTGGGCATAGCTTTTGGTCGAGCCGGCATGGTCATTGAAGGTGACGCAGGGCGAGATGACGTCGATCAGGGCGAAGCCCTTGTGCATCAGGCCGGCCTGGATCAGCGGCACCAGCTGGGACTTGTCGCCGGAAAAGGCGCGCGCGACGAAGCCGGCGCCAAGCGTCAGGGCCTGGACGCAGGGGTCGATCGGCGATTGCTCGTTGGCGATGCCCTTCTTGGACTTGGTGCCGATATCGGCCGAGGCCGAGAACTGGCCTTTGGTGAGGCCGTAGACGCCGTTGTTTTCCAGCACATAGAGCATGTTGAGATTGCGGCGGATCGCGTGGGCGAACTGGCCGAAGCCAATGGAGAGACTGTCTCCATCGCCGGAGATGCCGATATAGTGGAGGTCGCCATTGACCGCATTGGCCCCGGTCGCAACCGAAGGCATCCGGCCATGGACGCAATTGATGCCGTGGGACTGGCCCATGAAATAGGCTGTGGTCTTGGACGAACATCCAATGCCGGAGATCTTGGCGGCGCTGTGCGGCGGCAGATCGAGTTGCCAGAAGGCCTGGACCAGGGCGGCGGTGACGCTGTCATGGCCACAACCGGCACACAGGGTCGACATCGAGCCTTCATAATCGCGCACCGTCAGGTTCAGCTTGTTGCGCGGCAGATGCTTGTCGATCAGGGGTTTGGACATTGAGGTCATGTCAGGCCTCCTCGGCCACGAGGTGTGCGGTGACGCCCTCGATGATGAAAGCGGGATTGGCGGCCATGCCGGCATAATCAAGCACGGGGATGAGCTTGGTCTTGTCGACCGCAGTCTCGTTGATCAGCAGGCCGCGCAGCTGGGCATCACGGTTCTGCTCGACGACGAAAATCTCGTCATGACTGTCCATGAAGGCCTCGACCTCGGCGGAGAAGGGGAAGCCGCGCACCCGCATGTAGTTGAGTTCAATGCCGCGTTCGGCGAGACGGTCGAGCGCCTCGCGCACGGCGCCGTCACAGCCGCCCAGCGAGATGATGGCGCGATTGGTCGGCTTGCTCGCCTCGATGATGACCGGGCCGGGAACCGCATCGGCGGAGTCTTCCCATTTGCGGGTCAGCCGGTCGAGCACTTCCTTGTACTCGGCCGCATCCTCGGTATAGCCGCCCTTCCAGTTATGCCCCGAACCGCGCGTGAAATAGGCGCCTTTCGGATGCACACCGGGCACGGTGCGATAGGGGATATTGTCGCCATCGCGGTCTTCATAGCGATAGTATTTCGGCAATTCTTCCAGCTCGGCCGCGCTCAGGATCTTGCCGCGGTCGGGCTGATAACTGTCATCCCATTCCAGTTCGGGGATCATCCAGTCATTCATGCCGATATCGAGATCGGTCATGAAGAAGACCGGCGTCTGGAAGCGCTCGGCAATGTCAAAGGACTGCACCGCCATCTCGAAGCATTCCGCCGGATTGGCCGGAAACAGCATGATATGCTTGGTATCGCCATGGCTGGCATAGGCACACAGGGTGAGGTCGCACTGCTGGGTGCGCGTCGGCAGGCCGGTTGAAGGCCCGGCGCGCTGGACGTTGAACAACACCACCGGAACTTCGGAATAATAGGCAAAGCCGATAAACTCGCTCATCAGCGAAATGCCGGGCCCGGAGGTCGGCGTGAAGGCGCGGGCGCCGTTCCAGCCGGCACCGACAGCCATGCCGATCGAGGCCAGCTCGTCCTCGGCCTGGATGATGCAGAATTTCTTCTCGCCGGTCTCGGGATCGACGCGGAATTTCTCGCAGAAGGATTTATAGCCATCCATCAGCGAGGTCGACGGCGTGATCGGATACCAGGCGCCAAAGGTCGCACCGGCATAGACACAGCCCAGCGCGGCGGCCGTATTGCCGTCGATCAGGACATTGCCCCGGGTGGCATCCATCGCCTGCACGCGCAGCGGCAGAGGCTCGGGATAGGTCTGCCGGACATAATCCAGGCCGAGATTGATCGCCGTCATATTGGCATCGATCAGCTTGGGCTTGGAGCCGAACATTTCCTCGACCATGGCCTTGATGATGGACACATCAATCCCGGTCAGACCGGCAACCGCGCCGACATAGGCCATATTCTTCATCAGCACGCGGGTGCGGGCATTGTCGAATTTGGCATTGCACAGGCGCGCCAGCGGCACGCCGATCGCGGTGATATCGGTGCGCGCATGCAGTTCGGGGCGCGGCCAGGTGTCGTCATAGAGCAGAAAGCCGCCCGGCGAGACTTCGGCGAGATCGCGCTTATAGGTCTCGGCATTCATCGCAACGACGAGATCGGCCGCGCCCGAGCGCGCCATATACGCGTCCTTGGTGACGCGAATCTCGAACCAGGTCGGCAGACCCTGGATGTTGGATGGAAACAGATTCTTGCCGACCACAGGCACGCCCATGCGGAAGATCGCCTTCATCAAGAGGCCATTGGCGCTGGCCGAACCGGTGCCGTTCACATTGCCAATCTTGATGACAAAATCATTGATGCGGAGATCCGCCATGGTGTCCACGATGTCCTTCATTCTGCCGCCACCCGTCGCGCTTCGTCATCGACATGCGGGATGAGGATGTCGCCGTCCTGCATGTCCCAGGCGGCCGTCGGGCAGCGCTCGGCGCACAGGCCGCAATGCAGGCAGAGGTCCTCGTCCTTGACCATCACGCGGCCGGTATCCTTCAACGGCGCGGAGACATAAAGCGCCTGGTCGAGATTGTCCGCCGGCGCCTTGAGACGGGTGCGCAGCTCGCCCTCATCGCCATTCTCGACGATGGAGAGACAGTCGACCGGGCAGATATCGATACAGGCATCGCACTCCTTGCACAGGGGCGGATCGAACACGGTCTGGACATCGCAATTGAGACAGCGTTGCACCTCGGTGTGGATCTGCTCGGCGGTGTAGCCCATTTCCACTTCGATCTTGCGATTGCCGAGCCGCGCCTTGAGCTCGACCAGCGGCATCACGCCGCGCTGGCCACGCTCGTAATCATTGGAATACATCCACTCATTGACGCCCATCTTGGCCGATTGGAGATTGACGCCGCGCGGCATGCGGGCCGCCAGATCCGTCTTCTCGCAATGCTTGTGGATCGAGATCGCCGCCTGGTGGCCATGCTCGACGGCCCAGATGATATTCTTGGGGCCAAAGGCACTGTCACCGCCGAAGAAGACGCCGGGAATGGTGGATTGATAAGTGGTGGTGTCGACAATGGGCACGCCCCATTTGTCAAACTCCAGACCGATATCGCGCTCGATCCAGGGGAAGGCGTTTTCCTGGCCGATTGCCAGGATGACGTCGTCGCAAGGGATGATGGTGGTGCCGGTATTGCGCGTTGCGGTGATATTGCCGCGCGCATCAAGATCATACTCCATCAGCTCGAATTCCATGCCGACGAGCTTGCCATTCTCGGTCACGAAACGCTTGGGCGAGTGATTGACGAGGATTTCGACATTCTCGTCCTCGGCGTCTTCCAGCTCCCAGGGCGAGGCCTTGAAGAATTCGCGCGGCTTGCGCGCCATCACCTTGACGTCGTCGGCCCCGAGCCGCAGCGAGGAGCGGCAGCAATCCATTGCCGTATTGCCGACGCCGATGATGAGAACCTTTTTGCCGATCTTCTCGATATGCTCGAAAGCGACACTTTCCAGCCAGTCGATCCCGATATGGATATTGGCGTCGGCCTCCTCGCGGCCCTCGATCTTGAGGTCCTTGCCCTTGGGTGCGCCGGAGCCGATGAAGATGGCGTCATAATCCGCCTCGAGCATGGCCTTCATGCTCTCGATACGGTGATTGAGCTTCAGATCGACGCCCATATTGAGGATATAGCCGATCTCTTCATCGAGCACTTCTTCCGGCAGGCGGAAGGAGGGGATGTTGGAAATCATCAGCCCGCCGGGGCGGTGCATGGCTTCGAATATCGTGCACTCATAACCCAGTGGCGCCAGATCATTGGCGACGGTCAGCGAGGCGGGGCCCGCTCCGATCAGCGCGATCTTCCTGCCATTGGTATGGGCCGGTTTTTGCGGCACCAGATGCGAGACCTCGTCGCGATGGTCGGCAGCGACGCGCTTGAGGCGGCAGATCGCGACCGGCTCTTCCTCGACGCGGCCGCGGCGGCAGGCCGGTTCACACGGCCGGTCACAGACACGGCCGAGAATGCCGGGAAACACATTGGAGCGCCGATTGACCATATAGGCCTCGGTAAACTCCCCCTGGGCAATCAACCGGATATACTCCGGGACCGGCGTATGGGCCGGACAGGCCCATTGGCAATCAACAACCTTGTGGAAATAGTCGGGATCGCCGGTATTGGTCGGCTTCATTGCGAGCTTCCCCCCGGGGCATCGCCCCGTTCATGACTGAGGCCCGATGTCTGGCATCCACCCCTTATTGGGAGACATTCTCACATTGTCTTAGCTATTGGGGTCAAGCAGTTTCGCCCGAAAACGGCCCTGCCAAGCGCAGTATGTATGCGGCTGCGACGCGTTCGCAGGCAATGGGGTCATGACCCGTTGTCACTGACCGCGGCCTTGCGCCTGACCCAGGGGGCGGGTGACCACAAGGCCGGCATTCGTTTCGCCCGCCGAATCCATGCTAGCTTCGCGCCTCAATCCGGCGATCAAGGGCCACAGCATGACGAAACCGACCATCATCCTCACCTATGCCCGCTCCCTGATGGCGCTGACTGTTGGACAGTCCCTGCGGCCTATCGCCGGCAAGCTGATCGGCGTCGACAGCGTCGAATGGACGGTGCTGGGTTTTTCCAAACTTTGCGACGATATCCGCCGCGTGCCGGACTCCAATACCGAGCCGGAAGCCTATGTCGAAGCGCTGATCGCGCTGAGCCGGGAATTTCTCGATGAGGGGCCCGTTCTCCTCATGCCCGTCTTTGAGGACGCGCCACTCCTGTCGCTCCACCGCGACCGTTTCCCCGAAGGCGTCACCATTGCGGCGACATCCATGGCCTCGATCGACCAGGTTCACCCCAAGGACCGCCTCGCCCGCTCGGTAGAAAAATGGGGCGTGCCCGCACCGGCGACCGATGTGGTCGAGGCGCCCTGTACCGGCGCGACAGGGGCGTTCCGCAACACGCCGCCGCTGATCATCAAACCGGCGGAGGGCGTGGGCGGGCGCGGCGTCCTGCTGGTGCAAACCGAAGCCGGGCTTGAACACGAACTGGCGACCCGCAGCGGGACGCAATTGCTGCAAGCCATGGTGGAAGGCGAGGATTATTGCGTCACCGCGATGGCTGACGGCAAGACGGCGTTTGCGATCTCGGCCTACCGCAATCTGGAACAATACCCGCCGCACAATGGCGCCGGCGCGCTGCGCGAAACCGTCGAGGCGACGCCCTTCAAGGCTGCGATGGAACGCCTCGCCGAAGCCTCGGGCTGGACCGGCACGCTGCAGGCCGATTTCCGCTGGAGCGGCGATGCGGCCGACACGCCGATGCTGATCGAGATCAATGCCCGGCTCTGGGCCGGCATCACGCATTCGGTGCATTCCGGCGTCGATTACCCGCTCCTGCTCGCCAGACAGGCGCTCGGCGAGCCGATGCCCGAGCCGGGCCAGCCGCAAATCGGCTATCGCTCCAAACTCCCCTTCCTGTGGCTGGCCGGGCTGACCGGGTCGAGCCTGGATGAGGCGGATTATTTCGCCCAGATCGAGGATAGCTGGAACACGCTGGCGCGCTCTGACCTCACCGTGCAGCACCGGATTGCCCGGCTGTGGCGCGACATGACCGATTTCGAAACCCTCAAGGAGGATATCAGCGCCGCCCTGGAGCGTGGCAAGCGCGCGGAGGGCGCGGAGGCCGATATCAGTGTCGAGGAAGCGGGCACGGCAGCGCTCGGTTCGCTTTTCATCCTCTCGCATCTTCTGCGCCATGGCACTTTGCCGGCCGAAGTGAAAAATGACCCCGATTGAGGACATGACGCATCCCGATGCACACCGCAAACCGCTGATCGGCTTCACCGTCGGCACGCAGGGCGATCACGGCGTCGCCTTTCTGCTGCGGCTGGCGATCTGGATGGCCGGTGGCCGCTCGATCCGCCTGACCCGCCTGCCGGACGCGATGGACGGAGCGATGCCCGACGGGCTGATACTGGGCGGCGGGCTCGACATCCACCCGGCACGCTATGCCGGCGATGAGAGCTTCAAGGCACAATTTGATAACGACCGCGATGACCTGGAATGGTGCTGGATGGACTGGGCCGACACCGCCCGCGTGCCGGCCTTCGGCATTTGCCGCGGCCTGCAAATGCTCAACGTCCATGCCGGCGGCGATCTGCACCAGAGCCTCGACCCGGACATCATCGCCACATGGCCGACCAGCACCATCGGTTACATGATTTTCCGCAAACCCATCCGCATCGAGCCCGGCTCGCACCTGGCGGCAGCCACCGGCTCAACCACGCTCGAGGTCAACAGCCTGCACCGCCAGGCCGTGCGAAACCCGGCGCCCGGCTTCACCGTCGTCGCAAGGGAACGCGCCAGCGACGGCATCCAGGGCATCGAGGCCGAGGCGCCGGCGCTGCGCATGGGCGTGCAATACCATCCCGAGCTCTTGCTGCACCAGACGACCGCAAGATCGCTATTCCGTTATTTCGTCGACCGGTGCCGGGGACGTTGAGCGGTGCGGAGGCAGGCCGGCCCATTCCCTCTCGACATTTCCCTGCCGGTCGACCTACCATCCACCGACGCACAGGCTTCAGTCAGAAAAACCAGCAGGAACAGAGAGATGGGACGCGTTTACAAAGCCGATATCCGCCGTGAGACACAGTGTCCGTCCTGCCAGACGGGGTATTATTATTTCGACGAGATCGAGGTGAAAGAGGGCGGCGGCGATTTCGACGCTGATATACGCAAGAAAATCGAGCACGGCGTCGATGTCGTGCCCTGCCCGTCCTGCAAACAGCTCTCGCCCGCCATGCGCAAACAGCACTGGACCAATCTCGCAACCTATCTCGCCGGGCTGGCCGTCTGCCTCGGCATTGCCTGGGCAATCGTCGCGATCTTCGGCTCCAGCGGCGTGGTCATGATCGGCCTGCTCGTCCTTGTCGCCCTGGGAGCGCTGGGCTGCGGCCTTGCCGTCATCTTCTGGCCCTTCGCCCCCTGGGCCAATCGCGACCGCGCCGTCATCCCCGGCCAGGAAGACCAGGCCAGTGAGACGGTGAAAGCGAAAATTGCGGCGTGGGAGACCGGGCGGGATGGTGCGGGCGTCTGACGGCGACGCCGCTTTCTTCCCCGCCCCGGCGGGGAAGCGGGCCCTGCATAGCCTTGGCGAAGCAGGAGCCGATGGGGCCGCAGCCGCAGGCTGCGGGGAGACGTTGGTGTCGGACACCGCCGCGCTGCCGCGCGTCGGCCCCCTCCACCCTCCATAGCCTTCGGCGACGGAGGGTCCCCCTTCCCGGTAAACCGGGAAGGAAAGAGGCATGCCCCTCACAACTCATCCACCGAACTTTCATGATGCCGTGCCTCGGCCTTCAGCCAGGCGATAAAGCTTTGCGCGTCGGCGCTGAGCGGCCGGTTCTTCGCCGTGACGACATGATAGGCCGAACGCACCGGTGAAGCCCCATCCGAGAAGAGCGCAACGAGCCGGCCGGCGGCGAGATCATTCTGGACCAGGGTGCGCTTGGCCAGGGCGACGCCGCGGCCGGCCACGGCGCTGTCGATCACCAGGGCGGACTGGTTGAAGCGCACACCGCCCGACACATCGATACCGCGCACACGCCGCGCCTTGAGCCAGGAGGCCCAGTCGGCGCCGTCGACATCGCTTTCCGGTGAGGCGTCGTGGAGCAGGGTATGGCCGGCCAGATCGCGCGGGCGCACCAGGGGTTTGCCGTCATGGAGCAGATCCGGTGAGCAGACGGGAAGGACTTCCTCGGTCAGCAGGCGTTCCTCATTCAGTGTCATATCGCCGCCCGGACCATAGCGGATCGCCAGATCGGCGGCGCCGGCGGCGAGGTCGACGCGTTCGCTGGCGGCGGAGATCCAGACCTCGATGCCCGGATGCGCGTCCTGGAAACGGTGCAGGCGCGGGGCCAGCCATTTGCCGGCGAAGGAGGGTGAGACCGAGACGGTCAGGCTGCGCTTCATCGCCGGGCGCCGCATCAGGGAGACGGCGCGCTCGAGCATGTCGAAGGCGTCGCTGGCGGTATTGGCGGCGGCGCGTCCGGCATCGGTCAGGGCGAGGCCGCGGCCCTGACGGGTGAAGAGTGGCGTGCCGACATGGTCTTCCAGCAGCCGGATCTGCTGACTGATCGCACCGGGCGTGACGGCGAGTTCGTCGGCCGCGCGGGAGAAGCTTTCAAGCCGCGCGGCGGCCTCGAAGGCGCGCAGGGCATTGAGCGGGGGAAGGCGTGAGGTCTGGGCCATGGGAACTGTTTAGATTTTCTAATCGATAATGGCAATTATCATCGTTTGAATTCGGCCCACCCAATAGAAATATTGCAGGTGTCGCGCCATGAGGGCGCAGGATTGGATTTGTCAGATGCGTGTTTTCCCAGCCTCCATGCCCTTGGAAGGTCGTACGGTGATCGTCACGGGCCATGGCCCGATGGCCGAAGCCAAGGCACGCCTGTTTGTCACCTCCCCGGCCCGGTTGAAGTGGTTCACCGGCCATGGGGCCGATCCTGTACCTGCGGATATTGCCCAGTATGCAACGGTTATGGACCGGGAGCCGATCCGGTCTGACCTTCATGGCGCGATGTTGCTTTTCATTGCCGGCGGTGAGCCGGAGGCGATTGCCGAACTGGCCGCCACGGCCCGCGAACTGGGCGTGCTGGTCAATATCGTCGACTCGCCCGCCGCCTCCGATTTCCAGACCCCGGCGATTGTCGATCGCGACGGCATCGTCATCTCCATCGCTTCGGGCGGTGCCGCGCCGGTCCTGTCGGTCGATATTCGCGCCGCCATCGAAACCCTGATCCCGGCCCGCATCGGCGTGCTGGCCGATCTCGCCCGCGAACTGCGCGGCACGGTGAAGTCCGTGATCAAGCGCTTCGACGACCGCCGCGCCTTCTGGGAGATGGCCCTGCGCGGCAAGGCCCGCGACCTGGCGCTGTCCGGCGACAGGGCCGGCGCCCGCCGCGAAATGATGCGCGCCCTCAATGGCAGCGCCGAACCGGCGACGGGCATTGTCCATCTGGTCGGTGCCGGCCCGGGCGATCCCGACCTGTTGACGCTGAAGGCGGCGCGCCTGCTGCGCGAAGCCGATGTCATCGTGCATGACCGTCTGGTCAGCGCCGGTGTGCTCGATCTGGCTCGCCGCGACGCCATCCGCATCGATGTCGGCAAGACCAAGGGTCACCACCCGGTGCCGCAACAATCCATCGAAGAGACATTGATCGAACACGCCGCCAAAGGCCTGCGCGTCGTTCGCCTCAAGGGCGGCGACCCCTTCATTTTCGGGCGCGGCGGCGAAGAGCTGGAAGCCGTGCGTGCCGCCGGGATCGAGGTCCAGGTAACGCCCGGCATCACCGCCGCCATGGCCTGCGCCGCTTCGGCCGGCATTCCGCTGACCCATCGCGACCATGCCCAATCGGTCACCTTCGCCTCCGGTGTCGTCAAACAGGATGGACCCGATGCGGACTATCGCGCCCTCGCCGCCTCCAACAGCACCGCCGTCTTCTATATGGGCGTCGGTGCGGCGCCCGGGATCCAGAGCAAGATGCTTGCACATGGCCGCGCACCGCAAACACCCATCGCCCTGATCGAGAACGGGTCGAGCGATGGCGAGCGCCGCTTCACCGGTACGCTCGGCGATCTCGCCGGCCTGGTCGTGCGCGAAGCGATCAGCGGCCCGACCATCATCATTATCGGCGAGACGGCGGCCTTTTCCGCCCGCCTGCCCCAGCGTCAGGAGCAATTCGCATGAAAGCCATTACCGCCAATCGCCTCACCGACGGCCGCGTGATCTACCGCACCGCGCAAGGCCAGTGGTCGACCCGTTTCCAGGACGCCCAACCGCTCGACGATTACGCAGCAGAGACCGTGCTCGCCCAGGCCGGGCGCGAATCCGGCATCGCCGTCGGGCCCTATCTGATCGAGCTGGGCGAGCATGCCCCGGCCGGCCAGAAATGGCGCCGCGAAGGCATCCGCATTGACGGGCCGACATCGGGCACGATCCGCCTGATCGAACCCGCAAATCATGATCGGGCCGCCTGATGTATCGCTATGATGAATATGACGCGACGCTGGTGCGCGAACGCATTGGTGAGTTTCGCGACCAGATCGAGCGCCGTCTTGATGGCCGCCTGAGCGAGGACGAGTTCAAGCCGCTGCGGCTGATGAATGGCGTCTATCTCCAGCTGCACGCCTATATGCTGCGCGTCGCCATTCCCTATGGCACGCTCAACAGCGCCCAGGTCCGCACGCTGGCGCGCATCGCCCGCCACTATGATCGCGGCTATGGCCATTTCACCACGCGCACCAATATCCAGTTCAACTGGCCGGCCCTGACCGATGTACCCGCCATTCTCGAAGAGCTGGCTGCGGTCGAGATGCACGCGATCCAGACCTCGGGCAATTGCATCCGCAATACCACCGCCGATCCCTATTCCGGTGCCGCCGCCGACGAGATCGAGGATGGGCGCCCCTGGGCCGAGATCATCCGGCAATGGTCGAGCCTGCACCCGGAATTCACCTTCCTGCCACGCAAGTTCAAGATCGCCGTCAATGGTGCCGCCGAGGATCGCGCCGGTTTGCGGGTCCATGATATCGGCCTGCAAATCGTGCGCGATGCGCTCGGCCAGACCGGTTTTGAAGTCTGGGTCGGGGGCGGTCAGGGCCGCACGCCGCGGCTCGCCGTCAAGACGCGCGACTTCCTCGAGCCGCGCGACCTGCTCAGCTATCTGACCGCCGTGCTGCGCGTCTATAACCAGCATGGCCGCCGCGACAACATGTACAAGGCGCGCATCAAGATCCTGGTCGAGGCGCTGGGCGCCGAGGCCTTCATCGCCGAGGTCGAGGAAGAATTCGAAGCGATCCGCGATAGCGAGCTGCGATTGCCCGACGCGGAGATTGCCCGCATCCGCAGCTTTTTCGGCACGCCCTCGATCCATAATCCTGCGCCCCTGCCCGAGGCCGGCGAGCCGGGCTTTCGTCACTGGCTCAAGCGCAATCGCCGCGCCCACCGGGTCGACGGCCTGTCCAGCATTGTGATCTCGCTGAAACCGATTGGCGGCACGCCCGGCGATGCCACGGACGAACAGCTCGACATCATCGCCGACCTCACGGCCCGCTATGGTCTCGACGAGATCCGCGTCACGCCGGAACAAAACCTCCTCTTGCCGCATGTCCACAATGAGGATCTTCACCCGCTCTGGCTGGCCCTGAAATCCGCCGGCCTGGCGACACCCAATGCCGGGCTCGCGACCGATATCGTCTCCTGCCCCGGCATGGATTATTGCAGCCTCGCCACGGCGCGCTCGATCCCGATTGCCCAGGCGATCGCCAAGCGGCTCGAAGTCGCCGGGCTGAGCGAGGCGGCCGGCGATGTCACGATCAAGGTCGATGGCTGCATCAATGCCTGCGGCCATCACCATGTCGCGAATATCGGCGTGCTCGGCCTCGATAAGCGCGGTGAGGAATATTACCAGATCACGCTGGGCGGCGCCTTCGGCAAGGATGCGGCAATCGGCGGCATCGTCGGCAAGGGCCTGGCAGGCGACGATGTGCCTGACGCCATCGCCCGGATACTCGAAACCTATCTTCAGCTTCGACGCGGAAGCGAGACGTTTATCGACACGCTGCGCCGCACCGGTGCCGACGCGTTCAAGGAGGCCATCTATGTTGCGCAGTGATTTCGCGCCGGAAACCGATCGCAATGCGATGGCGCAACTGGCTTCGGGTGGCGGTGTCGTTGTCGAACTGCCCGGCGATGCCGACTGGCGCGCGGTGGGCGAACAGATCCGCAGCGCGGTCCAGGTCGATATCCGCTTTGCCAGTTTCAAGGACGGGCGCGGCTTCACCCTGGCGACGCAATTGCGCACCCGGCTGCACTATCAGGGCCGTCTGCGCGCCACCGGCGATCTGATCCCGGACCAGGCCCGCTATCTCAAACGCGTCGGCTTTGACGCCATCACCCCGGACCGCAGCGATCTCGCCGCCGACTGGGCGAAGGCCGAGCAGCGCTTTTCGGTCGTCTACCAGCCAGCCAGTGACGCCATCGCGACCATTACGGAGCTGCGCAATCGGGAAGGCGATGATCTCGAGCGGCTCAATGCGCGTTACCGCCAGAGCGATGCGCTGGAAATCCTGCGCGATGCGATCGAGACGACCTGGCGCGGCCGGATTGCCCTGCTCTCCTCCTTTGGAACCGAAGCGGCCGTCAGCCTGCACCTGATCTCCCGGATCGATCCGGCCACCCCGGTCTTCTTTCTCGATACCGGACGTCACTTCGCCCAGACCGAACAATATCTGCGCACCCTGACCGAACGCCTGAATCTGACCAATCTACGCGTCCTTAAACCCGATGCCGCCGAGGCGCGCGAAGAGGATGGTGACGGCTATCTGTGGCAACGCGATGCCGATGCCTGCTGCGCCCTGCGCAAGGTGCGTCCACTGGCGCGGGCGCTGGACGGTTTCGACGCCCTGGTGACCGGTCGCAAGCGCTTCCATGGCGGCGCCCGGACCGAGCTGCCCGTGGTCGAGCGGGTCGCCGACGGCCTGCGGGTCAATCCCCTGGCCAATTGGTCGGCGGAACAGATCCAGGCCTATTTCCAGACGCATGATTTGCCGCGTCACCCATTGGCCGATATGGGGTATAGCTCGATTGGATGCTGGACCTGCACGGCTCCTGCCTATGGCGGCGGCGGTCTGCGCGCGGGGCGCTGGCCCGGCCAGGACAAGACGGAATGCGGCATCCACGCGCCGGCGCAAGGCGCTGCGGTTCGACCAGAAAGAAAATGACCATGGCCTATTCGCATATTCTCGACCTGATTGGCTCCACCCCGCTGATCCGGCTGGACGGCCCATCGGACGCCACCGGCTGCGAGATTCTCGGCAAGGCCGAATTTCTCAATCCGGGCGGTTCGGTGAAGGACCGCGCCGCGCTCAATATCGTGCGTGAAGCGGAAGCCGACGGCACTTTGCGCCCCGGCGGCACGATTGTGGAAGGCACGGCCGGCAATACCGGTATCGGCCTGGCCCTGGTCGGCGGCGCGCTCGGCTATCCGGTCATCATCGTGATGCCGCGCACCCAGAGTGATGAGAAAAAGCAGGCGATCCGCTCTTTCGGCGCGCGCCTGATCGAGGTCGATGCGGCGCCGTTTTCGAGCCCCAATCATTTCGTGCACTATTCCCGGCGTCTCGCCGAAGAACTCAATGCCAGCAATCCGGCCGGCGCGATCTGGGCCAATCAGTTCGACAATCTCGCCAATCGCCGCGCCCACGAAAAATCGACCGGGCCGGAGATCTGGCAGCAGACGGGTGGCCGCATTGACGGCTTCATCTGTGCTGCCGGTACCGGTGGCACTCTCGCGGGCACTGCGGCGAGCCTGCGCAGCTTCAAGCCGGAGATCGCGATCGGCGTCGCCGACCCGGCTGGTGCGGCGCTATACAGCTATTACACCCAAGGTGAGCTGCGCGGCGAAGGCTCCTCCATCACCGAGGGCATTGGCGTCAACCGCATCACCGGCAATCTGGAAGGGCTCAAGATCGACCATGCCTACCGGATCGAGGACGCGGAAATGCTGCCCGTCCTGTATGACCTGGTGCGCCATGAAGGCCTGTCGCTGGGCGGTTCGGCCGGGGTGAATATCGCCGGTGCGATGCGTCTGGCGCGTGATCTGGGACCGGGCAAGACCATCGTCACCATGTTGTGCGATGTCGGTGCGCGCTATGCCGGCAAACTGTTCAACCCGGAATTCCTCGCCAGCCGGGGCTTGCCGATTCCGCCCTGGACCGATACCGAAGCCTCGCCTGCCACGGCCTGATGCCGGCACGCCCCCGACCTGAAATTGCGAAAAAGACGATGACGATGACCGCTCCCGTGCCCGCCACACCTGCTCCGGCAAAGAATGCCGTCTCCGCCAAGCCCGGCCCCTTCACGGTCGAGACGGTGCTGGAGGTCAAGCATTATACCGACCGGCTGTTCTCATTCCGCCTGACGCGCCCGGCCGCCTTCCGCTTCCGCTCCGGCGAATTCGTCATGATCGGGCTGCCCAAGGAAGACGGCAAACCGCTGCTGCGCGCCTATTCCATCGCCAGCCCCTTCTGGGACGAGGCGCTCGACTTCTATTCGATCAAGGTCGCCGACGGCCCGCTGACCTCGCGCCTGCAGCACATCCAGCCCGGCGATGAAGTCCTGCTCGGGCGCAAGCCGACCGGAACCCTGGTGCTCGATGCCCTCAAGCCGGGCAAACGCCTCTATATGATCTCGACCGGCACCGGTATCGCCCCCTTCGCCAGCCTGATCCGTGATCCGGAGACCTATGAGAAGTTCGACGAAGTCATCCTGACCCATACCTGCCGCCAGCTCGACGAGTTGACCTATGGCGAGGAACTGGTGGCCGCGACCAAGCAGGACGAGCTGATCGGCGAAATGGCGCGCGAAAAACTCGTCCACTTCACCTCCGTGACCCGCGATGACGGCCCCGTCAAAGGCCGCGTCACCGACATGATCCGCTCCGGTGAACTGGCGACCCGGCTTGGCGTGCCCGCCCTCGACCCGACGGTTGACCGGGTGATGATTTGCGGCTCGGAAGGCCTGCTCAAGGACGTCAAACAAATCTGCCTCGATGCGAATTTCATCGAGGGCTCGAACGCGGCCCCGGCCGATTTCGTGATCGAGAAGGCCTTTGTTTCCACGGATTGACAACACATAAACATATCTTTATGTGTGAAGTCGCGCCGATTTGATGTTCAGCTTGCGGGCGCGGAATAAATGCGGCTAAAGCGGATCGAATGGGCGTCGGGGTTTCTCCCCCCGGATCTTCCTCGCGCCCGTTCGACCCCAAATTCGGCGCCCGCTTTATTCCGCCAGCGGAATCCAGCATGCCGATCACCCTTGAACGCCCCGTGGACACACCCGTCCATGATATCTCGGCCACGTTTCGTGGCGCCGATGCTTCGTCCCTGCGTGTCAGTGGCCGTCTGACCGGACCGGACGGCGCGCCCGTCTGCCTCGTGCTGGGCGGGATCTCCTCGGACCAGGCCGTCGCGTCGATTGGCCATGAAACCGGCTGGTGGGCGGCCCAGGCGGGACCGGGTTGTGCGCTCGACACCCGTCATCTGCGCATCCTCTCCTTTGACTTTCTCGCCGATCAACTCGCCCCCTTCCCGAGCACGGACGACCAGGCGCGGGCCATTCTGGCGCTGGCAGATGCGGCGGGGATTGAAACCTTCTCGATTGTCGGCGCTTCCTATGGCGGCATGATCGGACTGGCGCTGGCCGTGCGGGCGCCCGAGCGGGTGGAAAAACTCCTGGTCATCAGCGCCTGTCACCGGGCTTCGGCGATGGCCAGGGCCTGGCGTTCAATCCAGCGCGACACGGTCGAGCTGGCCCTGCAATATGGCGATGGCCGCGCCGGGCTCGACCTGGCGCGCCGTCTGGCCATGACCACCTATCGCACCCCGATCGAGCTGGAATCCCGTTTCTATGACCCCGAGCCCGATTGCCGCGACGCCAGCGGCGTGGTCGCCTATCTGGAGGCTCGCGGCCGTGACTTCGCGGCCCGGGTGACACCGCAGCGCTTCCTCGCCCTGTCACGCTCGATGGATGAGCATTGTATCGACCCCGGCCGGCTGGAATGTCCCGTCACCTATCTCGCCGTGACCGAGGACCAGCTGGTGCCGCCAGAGCAGATCGCCGAGGCCGCCCGCTCAACGCCGATGGGCACGCTCAAGCGCATCCATTCGCTCTACGGCCATGATGCCTTCCTGAAGGAAGACGCCGCGATCTCCGCCGCCATCACCCGCTTTCTGGGAGGCTGACATGGCCCGCGACCCCCGCACCGCCGCCATCCGCGCCGGCCTCAATACCGACGCGACATGGAATGCGGTCATCCCGCCCATCTCGCTCTCCACCGCCTACCGGCGCGAAGATCCCGCCGTCCAGCCCGCCTTCGACTATGCCCGCACCGGCAATCCGGGGCGCTCGACCCTGGCCGCAGCCATTGCCGAACTGGAACATGCCGCCGGCGCCGTTGTCACCTGCTCCGGCATGGCCGCGATCGATCTCCTGCTGCACGATCTGCCCTTCGGCGCCCGGGTGATCTGTTCCCACGACGCCTATGGCGGCACCCGACGCCTGCTCGACGCACGCGGCCGGGGCGGACGGTTGATCCCGGTCTATGTCGACACGACAGACATTGATGCCGTCTCCCGCGCGCTGGCCGAACCAACTGCCCTCATGCTGGTGGAAACCCCGTCCAATCCGCGCCTGCGCATCTCGGACCTGCGCGCCTTGTCCAACCTGGCTCACGAAGCCGGTGCCGAGCTGGCAGTCGATAATACCGTGCTGTCGCCCGCCTTGCAGCGCCCGCTGGACTGGGGCGCCGATTATTCCGTCCAGTCGGTGACCAAGCTTCTCAATGGCCATTCCGACATGGTTGGCGGCGTCGTCTGTGTCGCCGATGCCGGCAAGCTGGCCAATCTTGTCTGGTGGAGCAATTGCGCCGGCGTCGGGGCCGCGGCCTTTGACAGCTATCTTGCCCTGCGCGGCCTGCGCACCCTGGCGCTGCGGGCAAAGGCCCAGTGCGAAACCGCCGCCGAAATTGCCGCCTGGCTCGAGGCTGACCCGCGCATCGCGGCCGTCGACTTTCCCGGCCTGCCCGGCCATCCCGGCCATGAACTGGCCAAGCGGCAACAGGACGGGTTCGGGCAATTGATCTCGATCCAGCTGGCCGGCAGCGTCGCCAATGCCCGCGATGTCGTGCAGCGGCTCAAACTCTTCACCCTGGCCCAGTCGCTGGGCGGCGTGGAAAGCCTGGCCAATATCCCGGCCCTGATGACCCATGCCGCCATGACGCCGCAGGCGCGCAGCGATGCCGGCATTTCCGACAGCCTGATCCGCCTCTCGATCGGGCTGGAAGCGCCAGCCGAGCTGATCGGTGATCTCGACAGCGCGCTCGTCCCGTAGCCGGGCCTTTCACTCGGTCACGCCTCGCCTTATACCTTGGACTCCAACGGGTTTGACGATCCGCAATGCGGGCATGGGGTCCTGATGTCGAGACGGAATGAATGGATTGATGCCTTTGCCGGTGTGAAGCTGGTCGTGTTCGGCGATGTCATGCTCGACCGCTATACGTTCGGCGACTGCAACCGCATCTCGCCCGAGGCCCCGGCCCCGGTCTTTCTCGCCCAGAGGGTTGAGGAAATGGTCGGCGGGGCCGGCAATGTGGCACGCAATATCGCCAGCCTCGGCGGCAGGGCGGCCCTGATCGGCGCCATCGGTGATGACAGTGCCGGCCTGGCCCTGATCGCCGCCGCTGACGACACACCCGGTCTCACCCCGCATCTGGCCAGAACCGACATCGCCCGCACCGCGGTGAAGAACCGTTTCGTCGCCAAGAACCAGCAAATGCTGCGGGTCGATGAGGAGGATATTGTCGATCTGCCCGCGGCCAGTATCGAAGCCCTGTTCGCCCATCTCGAACGCGAACTGGACGACGCGGCCGCCCTGATCCTGTCGGATTATGGCAAGGGCGTCCTGTCACGGGCCACGATTGCGCGCGCCGCGGAGATGGCCCGGACGCGCGGCCTGCCGGTGATCACGGACCCCAAATCGCGCGATCTCGCCCGCTATCGCGGGGCCACGGTCATCACCCCCAATGCCAAGGAGGCCGAGGAGGCGACCGGCATCTCCTGCCAGAGCGATGCCGGAGCCGGCGAGGCCGCGGCCCTGATCGCCGCGCAGACCGGATCCCCCGTCGTCGTCATCACGCGCGGTCCGCAGGGCATGACGGTGTGCGCTGCCGATGGCAGTATCCATCACATGCCGACCGCGGCACGCGAGGTGTTCGACGTCTCCGGCGCCGGCGATACCGTCGTCGCGGCACTGGCCCTGGCACTGGCCTGCAAGGCCCCGATCGAGATCGCGGCCGAACTGGCCAATCGCGCGGCCGGGATTGTCGTCGGCAAGGTCGGCACCGCCACGGTCAGCGCTGCCGAACTCCATCGCAGCCTGCATGCCGGCAATACCGGAAGCGGCAAGATCGCCGACCTCGCCGCCGCCGCCAGGGCCTGCCGTGACTGGCAGGCGAGCGGCCAGCGCTGTGTCTTCACCAATGGCTGTTTCGATCTCATCCATCCCGGCCATGTCAGCCTGCTCGCCTTCGCGCGGGCCCAGGGCGACAAGTTGATCGTCGCGATCAATTCGGACGCCTCGGTCAAACGCCTCAAGGGGCCCGATCGCCCGGTCCAGAATGAACATGCCCGCGCGGTCGTAATGGCGGCCCTGCGCGATGTCGATCTGGTGGTGGTGTTTGACGAGGACACGCCGCTCGACGCGATCACCGCAATCCAGCCGGACGTTCTGGTCAAGGGCGCCGATTACAGCGTCGATACGGTGGTGGGCGGCGATGTGGTAACGGCGCGCGGCGGCAGTGTGGTGCTGGCCCCCTTGCTCGACGGTCATTCGACCACCGCCGCCATCGGCCGCGCCGGCCGCAATGCCGATGCGTGAGCCCTTTCTCGTCCTGCTCGACCGTGATGGCACCATCAATATCGACCGGCATTATCTCGGCGACCCGGCGGGTCTGGAATTCCTGCCCGGCGCCCTCGACGGCCTGACCGCATTGCGCGATGCCGGCGCTGTTCTCGCCATTGTCACCAATCAGTCCGGCATTGGCCGTGGCATGTTCGACCGCGAACAGGCCGACACCGTCAATGACCATCTCCTCGCCATGCTCGGCGCCCACGGTGTCGAGATCGCCCATGTCGCACTGTGCCCGCATGCCCCCGACGAGGGCTGCGATTGCCGCAAACCGGCGCCGGGTCTGGCAGTGGAAGCGGCAGCCGCCACCGGCCTGCCATTGGCGCAGGCCTGGGTGATCGGTGACAAGTCCAGCGATACCGGCCTGGCCGACGCGGTCGGCGCACGCGGCATCCTGATCACGGCTGACCGGCTGGCCTCCCCGGCGGAACATTTCACGGCAAGGGATCTGGTCGAGGCAGCGGCGATAATTCTGGCCGAACAATAACTCACCCCCGTCACGGTCCGCACGAAAACCGCTACGCGGCTCGACGCTGGAGGTTTGAGGGGGTCACTTCGTCTTGGGAGATGTGTGAGACGCCGCCGATTGCCGGAATTGTTGCAGGTTCATCGGGCATCCGGCCGGGATGACCAGCTGTTGTCTGAAGGGGGATTAGGCGTAGCGCTTGAGCGCACGCGCCGCCCTTCCGTCACCACCCAGTCCAGCGGCTGATCAAACTCATCCACCGGCACCGCCGCCACCCACTGCGCTTCATAGGCCAGCCCTACCGCCACAGGAGCGCCACAAGCGCGAAGCCCCGCGAGCGTGCGATCATAATAGCCCTTCCCGAAACCAAGCCGATTGCCGTCGGGATCGATCGCCAGCAGGGGCACCAGGAGGATATCCGGGACAAGCTGCGGCGCGTTTTCCCTGGGCTCCATCAGACCGAAAGCACGGCGCTGCAGCGGATCGCCGGACCGCCATTCGCGAAATTCCAGGGGGTGGCCCGCCCCGATAACGACCGGCAGGGCGAGACAGGCGCCCCGCGCCTCCAGCGCCGCCATCAACGGCCGCGGATCCATCTCGCCGGGCAGCGGCCAATAGGCCGAGACAACCGATCCGGGGGTGACAAGCTCAAACGGGAAGTGCTCAACCAGCCGCTCGCCGGCGTCCGGTGCGGCCTCATGGGCGCTTTGGCGCGCCACCAGGGCGCGCCGTCGCAAATCAGACTTGAGAGCCTGCAAATTCATGTGGCGGCTCCACCTGCGCCGGCAAGGCATGTAAATCCCCACTGACCCGACGGTGCAGGTGGGCGCCGCATACAGAGGACCAGGGTCCCTAGCAGAGGCAGCTCCCTCGTGGTGATGTACGGTCCGTGGGATTTATGCCCCATCGCACGCTGCAGATAACCGCCACCCCCTATGTGAGGCCTAACGGGGTCCGGCTCAAGTGCGGGCGTCTGCAAATCGGATCTTCTGCTCAGGCGCCGGCGTTTCACCGGCATCGAGATCGCGTTCGGGAAAGTCCAGGCTGGCCGCCAGCGCCTCGAGCCGCTGGGCCGCCTTGAGCAGGTGATCGGCCAGATGCTGGCGCTCCTCGCCATACTCGCTATCGGAGCCCTGGGTCTCGGACTGCAGCTGTTTGAGCTGGGCTTCCAGCGTCTCGATGCGGCGTTCGGCGTCTTTCAGCTCGTCGACCACAATCAGCGACGCCATCACGGCCAGGCGCAGATCACCGATCTGCCCGACCTGTTCGGCCATCACCGTGACCTTGCTGTCGAGATAGCCGCCCAGCTCGCGCAGATAGGCCTCCTGGCCTTCTTCGCAGCCGATTGTATAGACCCGACCATTGAGCGTGACCGCCACCTTGGACATAGCCGACTAGACCTCCTCGTCTACATACAGACGCAATTCGCCGATCGCCCGGTCGAGCGCCTCCGACGTCTCCTGCGCAACCTGTTGCAGGGCCTGCTCGCGCGCCTTGGCTGTATCAAGCGCATCGGCGAGGCGGGCCCGGTCATCATCGCTGTCGCGCGCACCAATCGCGGCGGACTCGGCGCGTTCGACGCGGCCACGCAATTTCTTGGTTTGCCCCTCAATACGCGCCAATGCCCCGTTGAGCCGTGTCACGGCCGCCAGCAAGGGATCATCAGCGGAATTGGCTTGCGACGTCATGCCCCTAAAATCCGCTGCGTTGCGTCAAAGTTCAAGTGTTCTCTCAAGTTTGTCGCCCCGCGCCTTGACTCTGGTGATCAATGCCCGGTTTTGTCGCACCCGATCGGGGCGAAAGCGAGGCCAATATCCGCAGCCAGACACCCGGTGCAAGCCCGGATGATAGCGTTGACCCGGCCCGGCATCCGCGCCAAACAGTGAAACCGTGTTCCGCCGCATCTTCAGGTCAGAAATTTCGATGTATAGCCTGCCCGACTGGGCCTTTTACCCGATCGCAGCCCTGGTCGCCGCCGGAATGGTGGCGGGTGCCCTGAGCTATGGCGATAATTCTGTTCGCTCGCCCGAGGAAATCCTGTCTGACGGGATCCTGTTCGAGGGCGACAGTCTCAACGCCATCACGACCGGCAATGGCCTGACCGCCCGCATCCTGCGTGAGGGCGAGGAAACATTCGCCCGCATCGACGCCGTACGCGGCCCGTTTGACGGTATCCAGTCGGCCGGCGCCTTCTTCACCCTGACACCCGGCGAAGTCCAGGCAATCCAGGGCCGGCGCGTCCGCCTGCGCTTCACCGTCCGCACCGCGCCGGAATTTGGCGCGCCGGGGGTGAGGCTCAATTTCTTCGCCCCGGGCGTGGGGCAGACGGCCGGCGAACATGTTGAAACCGGCGATCAGTTCGAGACCTTCACCCTTGAAGCCGCGTCCTCGGCATGCAGCTGGGAATTCGGCTATATCGGTCTGTGGCCGGACTGGGGTTTCGAGCGCAATACGATCGATCTCGAGCGCGTCGAACTGACCGCACTGGATCGTCTGCCCGATTGCCCCGACAGCTAGTCTGACGGGCCGGGCCGAGCGGCTGAGATCGGCCGTACATCTGGCGCACGCGTCAGCAGACGGGCCGGATTCCAGCTCATCGCACGCGCAATCTTCCATGCACTGGTCACACGGCCGCGCTGGATTTCCCGGCGCGAGGCCATCATCTCATGGCGCCCCTTGAGGGCATCGCCCAGAGCGCGGCCGAACACGGTGAATTGTCCGAAGCGCGCCGCCGAGAGCCAGAGCAGGAGGGTGATGCCGGCATGCAGCGGGCTCAACACCCAGAACAGCCATCCCGGCGTATTCTTCAGGAAAACCCAGAGCCGGTTGCGCACCCCGTAATAGGTCGCGAATTCCGACCGCCGTCCCGATGACGCGTAGCCGAGATGTTCCACCGCCGCATCGCGCAATTGCACCGCCCGATAGCCCTGGAGTTTCGCCCGGTAGGCCAGGTCGACATCCTCGTTATAGCAGAAGAACCGCTCGTCGAATCCGCCCAGCGCGTCAAACACCCAGCGGCGCCAGAAGGCCGCCGCGCCGCAGATCGCGAAGACCTCGCCATCATCAGGCAAAAGGGCGACGGGGCGCATATAGCCGGCCCGATAGGCCAGGCCGGTCGCATGATAGACATCTCCGACACCATCGAGCAGGCCGGGATAATTGGCCGCATACTGGGTTGAGCCGAACAGCGAGATATCCGGATAGCGATCCGCGGCGATGAGGAATTGCTCCAGCCAGTCCGGCCGGGCAAAGGCATCGGGGTTGAGCAGGGCCAGCCATTCGCAATCGGCCATTTCGGCGAGCCGGTTATTGCCGCCGGCAAAACCGAGATTGTCCTCGCTTGCAACGAAATTCACCCAGTCAGGCAGCATCGCCGGGTCGATCCGTTCATCCACCGGCGACCCGTTCTCGAGCACGAAGACCTGGCGCGGCATCACGGTTTGCGCGGCCAGCGCGGCGATGCACTGATCCAGCGTCGCGCGGCTGCGATAGGCGACAATCAGCACCGCGACATCCGCGACCGGCCGGTCCAATCCCGTATCAGAAAGTGTCATTTGGCGAGTCCGCACAATGGGCCAGGGTCACGAGAGGGCACCGTTACCACTCTTGCCCGCCCAGGCCCAGTATCCCGTTGCGCGCAGGGCCGGCGCAAGGGCCCGAAAATGCAGGCCGGGGCTTGGATTGTGCCCGCGATACGCTACGACTGCCGGGACAGGACGCAATGGCGGGAATTGGGGGACAATTGAGCGCCAGCATCATTGATTTTGCGCTGATTACCATGCTCGCCCTGGCGCTTCTGTCGGGCCGTGTCGGCACCACGCGCGCCTTCGCCGGCTTCATTATCGGTATCATCATCACCGGGCGGGTCAGCTTCAACGATGCCGTCACGGCGATCACCTCCCCGGCCATCATCGCGGTGACCAGCCTGGTGATTGTCGCCGTCGCGCTGACCAAAATCCCCGGCATCGGCCAGGCCCTGTTCGGCCGCGCCCGGCTGGGCATGCATGCCAGCCTGATCCGCTTTCTCGGCCTGACCGGCCTGGTTTCCGCCTTCACGCCCAATACGGCCGTGGTCGGGGCCTTCATGGGGCCGGCCAGCCGCCATCCGAGCCTGCCGGCCCACGCCCTGCTGCTGCCGCTCTCCTATATGGCGCTGGCCGGCGGCATGCTGACCCCGTTCGGGACCAGTGCGAGCCTGATGGTGGTCGGCGAGGCCGCGCGCCACGGACTGAATCTCAACGTGCTTGATTTCGCTCTGCCCGGCGCCATGGTCGCCCTGGCCGTGTTCGCCGCCCTGGTACTGGCCGCACCGATGATCCTGAAACGGCCCGAAGGCGCGAGCGATGCAGACAAGGCGGTCTATTATGTCGAAGCGCGGGTCAATCCCGGCTCCAGACTGATTGGCCGCAATGTCGGCGAGAACCAGCTTCGCCATCTGCAAGGCTTCTTCCTCGCCGAAATTGTCCGGCAGGAGCGCATCATCTCGCCGGTCAGCCCGAGCCAGTCGATCGAGGAAGGGGATCGCCTCATCTTTGTTGGCGATTTTGCCCATGTCGGCGAATTGCATGCGATCAATGGCCTGTCGATCGATGGTTCCTCGCAGCCCAATGCCCTGGGCGCGATGTTTCACGCCGTGATCGCGCACAATTCCATACTGGTCGGGCGAACCCTGAAGGAAGCCGATTTTCGCGCCCGCTTTGATGCCTCGGTGCTCGCGGTCCGGCGCGGCGAGGAAAGCCTGTCCGGCAAGCTTGGCGAAATCCGGCTCAAGACCGGCGACAGCCTGATCCTGGCCGCCGGGCCCGATTTCCGTTCGCGCGAGAATTTGCGCACCAATCTGCATATTCTTGATGTCGAGGACCCCGGCCAGGTCCCGCTCAACGGGCGCAATAGCGCCCTGCTCTGCGGCGCCTTCGCGATTTTCATTATTGTCGCGATCCTCCAGCTCATACCTTTCGCGCTGGCCGCCTTTCTCATGGCCGCACTCTGCATCCTGTCCGGCTGGATCTCGCCGCGCGAGACCAAACGGATTTTCCCGTTCGAACTCGTCATCATCCTGTGGGGCGCTGTCCTGCTCAGCCAGGTCATCCAGCAATCGGGGGCATCGGCCGTGCTGGCCGATTTCATCGCGCACCAGGTCGGGGGCCTGCCTCACTGGGCTGCCCTCGCGGCCATCTTCATGCTGGCCTGGTTCATGACCGAATTATTCTCCAATGCCAGCGCCGCACTGATCACCCTGCCGGTCGCCCTGGGCACGGCGCTCCAGCTCTCCCTGCCGGCCGAGGCCTTTGTCCTCGCCACGGCATTCGGCGCCAGTGCGAGCTTCCTTCTGCCCTTTGGCTACCAGACCCATCTGATGGTGCTGACGCCGGGCGAATACCGGCTTTCCCACTTTCTGCGTCTTGGCAGCGTCGTGCTCATCGCCTACGCCATTGCCGCTATCGCCACGCTGTCCATCCTGCATTTCTGATCACTTCCGGAGTTCCCATGTCCTTGATTGACGACAAAAACGCCCTCGCCTTTGAATTCGGCCGCCTCTGCAGCGAAGCCGGACTGGCGATCATGGAAATCTATAATTCCGACTTCGCCGCGCGCGACAAGGATGATGCCTCACCGGTCACCGACGCCGATGAAGTCGCCGAAAAAATCATTCTAGCCGGACTGGAAAAGCTGCTGCCGGGCATTCCCGTTCTGGCCGAGGAGAGCTTTTCGGCCGGTTTCCGGCCCGATGTCGGCTCGACCTTTGTCCTGGTGGACCCGGTCGATGGCACCAAGGAATTCATCAACAAGAATGGCGAATTCACCGTCAATATCGCGCTGATCGAGAACCGCGTCCCGACCGCTGGCTGCGTCTACGCGCCGGCCCGTGACCGCATCTATATCGGCGGCACCAAGGCCTGGGCCGGTCCCTTGAAAGCGGGCGACGCCATCGTCGCGGACAAGCTCGCACCGATCAGCACGCGGGCACAGCCGGCTGGCGGTCTGACGGGCGTGATGAGCCGCTCGCACGCCGATGCCGAGACCCTGGCCTTCGCCGATGCCGCCGGCGTGACCGAGCGCACCTCCGCCGGTTCCTCGCTCAAATTCTGCCTCATCGCCGAAGGGCTGGCGGATGTCTATCCACGCTTCGGCCCGACGCGCGAGTGGGATACCGGGGCCGGCCATGCCGTGCTCAATGCTGCAGGCGGCGCCGTGCTTCTGCCCGACGGCGAGCCCTTCCTCTACGCCAAGACCGAAACCGAATTCCTCAATGGCGCCTTCGTCGCCTGGGGTGTGCGGCCCTGAGGGCGCACCGGACAGACAGACAAAGAAAAGGCCGGGCACAACGCCCGGCCTTTTTTATGCGATGCTGGCTGGACAGATATCAGCCCAGCCGGCCGGTTTCGCGCAGATAGGCCACGACCTGATCGGCGGCATCCTCGGCTGAAATCTCACTCGTATCGATGCGAAGCTCCGGATTTTCCGGCGCTTCATAGGGGCTGTCGAAACCGGTGAAATTCTTGATCTCGCCGGCCTTGGCCTTCTTGTAGAGCCCCTTCGGGTCGCGCTGGATGCAGACCTCGAGCGGGGTGTCGACGAAGACCTCGATGAATTCATTGGCCTCCACCAGCTCGCGCACCATTTGCCGCTCCGAGCGGAAGGGCGAAATGAAGGAACAGGTCACCAGAAGGCCAGCCTCGACAAACAAGCGCCCGACCTCCCCGATCCGGCGAATATTCTCGACCCGGTCTTCATCGGTGAAGCCGAGATCGCGGTTGAGGCCGTGACGGACATTGTCGCCATCGAGCGAATAGGTGTGATGGCCGGCGAGCGCCAGCTTCTGTTCGACCAGATTGGCGACGGTTGATTTACCGGCGCCGGACAGTCCGGTGAACCACAGGACAGCGGGCTTTTGCGCCTTGATCTGGGAGCGCGCCGCCTTGGTCACCGTCATCGCGTGATGATGGATGTTCGAAGCCCGGCGCAGGCCGAACTCGATCATGCCGGCCCCGACCGTCTGGTTGGTGAAGCGGTCGATCAGGATGAAGGCGCCCATATCGCGGATCTTGTGATAGGGGTCGAAGGCAATCGGCTGCGCCGTCGAGACATTGCACATGCCGATGCCGTTCATTTCCAGCTTGCGGCAGGGCTGTTTCTCATAGGTGTTGACGTCGACGCGATGGCGCAGCGAGGAGATCGTCGCCGGCGTGGTCGCGGTGCCAATCTTCAGCAGATAGGAGCGCCCGGGCAGGAGGTCATCCTGGTTCATCCACAGGATTTCGGCCGCGAACTGGTCGGACACCTCAGGCCGCTCTTCGGCCGCGCACAGTACATCCCCGCGCGAAATATCCATCTCGTGATTGAGTACGAGGGTAACGGAATCGCCGGCCACCGCCTCATCGAGATCACCATCGGCGGTGACGATACGGCTGACATTGGCGGCGGTACCCGATTTTGCCACGATGATCGCATCACCCGGCTTGATCGAACCGGACACAACGACACCGGAATAACCGCGGAAATTGAGATTGGGCCGGTTGACCCACTGAACCGGCATCCGGAAGGGTTCGTTCTCGATATCTGCGGAGATATCGAGTTCTTCCAGGTGTTCGATCAGCGTCGGGCCGGTATGCCAGGACATGGACTCGCTGCGCATGGTGACGTTTTCGCCATAGCGCGCAGACATCGGGATCGGCGTGATAGTTTCGAAGCCGAGATCTTCGGCGCTCTTCATGTATTCGGCCACGATCTCATGGAAACGGCCGCGCGAATGCTCGACGAGATCCATCTTGTTGACCGCCAGCACGATGTGGCGAATGCCCATCATCCGCGCGATATAGGTATGGCGCAGGGTCTGGATGAGCACGCCCTTGCGCGCGTCGATCATCATCACGGCGACATCGGCGGTCGAGGCACCGGTCGCCATATTGCGGGTATATTGTTCGTGGCCCGGCGTGTCGGCGACGACGAATTTGCGCTTCTCGGTGGCGAAATAGCGATAGGCGACATCAATCGTGATGCCCTGCTCGCGTTCCGCTTCGAGCCCATCGAGCAGCAAGGCGAAATCAATCTCCTCACCGACCGTGCCGTGCTTGCGGCTGTCGCGTGCCAGAACGGAGAGCTGGTCTTCAAACAGAAGCTTGGAATCGTAGAGCAGGCGCCCGATCAGGGTCGACTTGCCGTCATCGACGGAACCGCAGGTCAAAAAGCGCAGGACACCATGGCCGCCAGACTGGGTCAGGCGTTCCATCACTGCGGCGCGGGTTTCTTGGTTTTCCATCAGAAATAACCCTCGCGCTTCTTCTTCTCCATCGAACCGGACTCATCATGATCGATCAGTCGGCCCGAGCGTTCCGAAGTGCTGGCGGTCAGCATCTCGATCACGATTTCCTCAAGAGTGGTGGCGCCGGATTCGACCGCCCCGGTAAGCGGGTAGCAGCCGAGTGTCCGGAACCGGACCAGGCGCAGATCGGCGGTCTCGCCTTCAGCGAGGCGCATGCGCTCATCATCGACCATGATCAGCTGGCCATCGCGTTCGACGACCGGCCGGTGAGCCGCGAAATAGAGCGGGACGATCGGGATGTCCTCTTCGAGGATGTATTGCCAGATATCGAGCTCGGTCCAGTTGGACAGCGGGAAGACGCGGATCGATTCACCTTGCTTGATCTTGGTATTATAATTGCGCCACAGCTCGGGCCGCTGGTTTTTCGGATCCCAGCCATGATTGCCGTCGCGGAAGGAAAAAATCCGCTCCTTGGCGCGCGATTTTTCCTCGTCTCGGCGTGCGCCGCCGAAGGCCGCATCATATTTGTGCCGGGTCATCGCGCTGCGCAGCGCTTCGGTCTTCATCACCTGGGTGTGCAGATTGGAACCGTGATCGAACGGGTTGATGCCGCGATCAACACCGTCCTGATTGATCTCGACCCGGATTTCCAGACCCAGCTCGGCCGCGATCGCGTCGCGGAAAGTGATCATGTCGCGAAACTTGAATGTGCTGTCGACATGCTGCAGCGGGAATGGCGGCAGTGAGGGGTAGAAGGCCTTCATCGCCAGGTGCAGCATGACGGCGGAATCCTTGCCGACCGAATACAGCATCACCGGACGCTCGAACTCGGCCGCGACCTCGCGCATGATGTGCATGCTTTCGGATTCCAGCGCCTTGAGGTGGGCCGACAGCGGGCGTTCCCGGTGCCGGGCGCTCTGAAATCGCTGCGCATAGGCGCGGACGCTCTCCTGGATCGTACTCATCATGTCCTCACTGGCCGATACGCTCTAAATGCAGGAAGAAGCCGGGCGCGCACCGTATCAGCGCGATTTAGGACAGGTAGCGCGTAAATACCACCCGTTAGCGCGATCAAATGCAAACCGATTCAGGTGCCGCCGCTCAGGAATGGGCGGCGGGATAGCTCAATACAGCTTCGATCACCTGATCGATATGCGCATCCGACATGTCCGGGTGCATCGGCAGCGACACGACCCGGTGCGCAGCCGCTTCAGTCACAGGCAAACCGCCCGGCGCCACCGGGTAAGGCGCATAGGGCTCATGCAGATGCAGCGGGATCGGATAATAGATCGCGCTCGGCACGCCCTTCGCCGCGAGATGGGCGCGGAAGCCGTCGCGATCAGCCACTTCAATCGTATATTGGGCCCAGGTCGACTGGGCATTATCGGGCACGCGTGGCCAGTTGACCTGGTTGCCAAACCCGGCGGCATAGCGATCGGCAACGCGCTGGCGCATCTCGATTTCCTCGCCGAAAACGCGCAGTTTTTCGATCAGGACGGCGGCCTGGATGGTATCGAGGCGGGAATTGAGGCCGATGCGCGCATATTCATAGCGCTCCTTGCCCTCACCATGCACGCGGACCGATTTCATCAGGTCATAGAGCGCGTCATCCTTGCACAGGACCGCACCGCCATCGCCGTAACAGCCCAGCGGTTTGGCCGGGTAAAAGCTGACGGTGAGTACATCGGCCCAGTGCAGCGAGGACTGGCCATCGAGCGTGCAGCCAAAGCCCTGGGCGCCGTCGGCGATGAGTTTCAGATCGTGCGCACGCGCCAGTTTCGCCAGCGCCGGGTAATCAGCCGGCTGGCCGAACAAATCGACAGCGATCACCGCGCGCGGGGTCAGTTCGCCCTTGGCAATCACGGCATCAATCGCGGCCGCCAGGCTGGCCGGTGACATGTTGTAGGTGTCGGGATCAATATCGACATAGACCGGCGATGCGCCCGCCAGCACCACCACTTCGGCGGTCGAGGCAAAGGTGAAGCTCGGCACGAAGACAGCGTCGCCGGGCCCGATACCCCAGGCCATGAGCGGGATCAGGATGGCATCGGTACCATTGGCGCAGGACAGGGCACGGCCCTCGCCATTGAAGCGCGCCAGACCGGCTTCCAGCTCGGCCACTTCCGGGCCGAGAATGTAGCGGCCATCGTCCAGGACCTTGGCAATGGCGGCATCGATACGGGCGCCGATGCGTCCACGCTGGGCCTTGAGGTCGATGAAGGGGATCATGTCGGTCATGGGGCTTCCCGAATTTGGATAATGCGTGAGCGCTGATCGCCACACGCCATGGAGACTGAGCGCCCTATAGACCGCGCCACCGCACCGATAAAGTCACGAAAGGTTTCGCTATTCTACCGTCACGGATTTGGCCAGATTGCGCGGCTGATCGACATCGGTGCCTTTGTGGACCGCCACGTAATAGGCCAGCAATTGCACCGCCACGGCGGCCACCAATGGCGCTGCCAGGCCTTCGGCCCGTGGCAGGGTGATGATGGCGCTCGCCTCGCCGTCCAGCGCGGCCGCGCCGAGATCATCGGTGATCGCGATCACCCGGGCACCGCGTGCACGCACTTCCTGGATCGAGGAGCGGGTCTTGGTGAAGAGCTCGTCATAGGGCGCGATCACGATCACCGCCACATCATCCTCGATCAGTGCGATCGGGCCGTGCTTGAGCTCGCCGGCGGCATAGCCCTCAGCGTGGATATAGCTGATTTCCTTGAGCTTGAGTGCGCCCTCCATCGCCATCGGGAAGAATTCATTGCGGCCGAGATAGAGCACGATCGAGGCCTGGGCGAGTTCACCGGCGAGGTGATTGATCTGGTCCTCGATCCGCAGCGCCTGCGCCATCAGGCCGGGAATACCCATCAGACGGGTGACATGGCTGGCCTGTTCGGCCGCATCAATCCGGCCGCGCTGAACTCCGGCAAGCACAGCCAATGCCGCCAGCGAACCGAGCTGGCAGGTGAAGGCCTTGGTCGAGGCGACCCCGATTTCCGGCCCGGCCATGGTCGGGGCCACGATATCGGCTTCACGCGCCATGGTGGAGAGTGGTGAATTGACCAGCACGATCGTCGTCAGCCCGGCCGCCTTGCACATCCGCATTGCTTCGAGCGTGTCGGCGGTCTCGCCGGACTGGGAGATGAAGAGCGCCACGTCATTGGGCATGAAGGCGGGTTTGCGGTAGCGGAATTCGGAGGCGATATCGACTTCGACCGGCAATCCGGCCAGTGCCTCGAACCAGTATTCGGCGATCTGGCCGGCATAGGAGGCGGTGCCGCAGCCGACAATCAACAGCCGTGAAGCCGCGGAGAAATCAATCCCCTCGCGTGGGCGAACCTCGCCGGCGACCGGGTCCAGATAGCCGCTGAGCGTATGGCCGACGACTTCCGGCTGCTCGTAGATTTCCTTCTGCATGAAGTGGCGATAATTGCCCTTTTCCGCGAGGACGAGCGAGGTCGGAGCCGGAGCCGCCGGACGCTCGACCCGCTGGCCTGCCGTATCAAAGACCTCGACCTGGTTCGGGCGAACGATCACGGCATCGCCCTCATGCAGATAGATGACGGTCTGGGCCGCACCGGTAATCGCCATGATGTCCGAAGCGAGGAAACCGCTCGACGGCCCGGTCGCGGCCACCAGGGGCGCGCCGCGGCAGGCGCCCAGCAAGAGGTCGGGTTCGCCCTCGATAATGGCTGCAAAAGCGAAGGCGCCTTCGAGCTTGCCCAGCGTTGCCAGCAGGGCCGTGCGCGGATCGCCGGTGCTGGCAATCGCGGAATCGAGCAGGTGGGCGAGCACTTCGGTGTCGGTTTCGCTGGAAAAATCGCGGCCCTGTGCCGCGAGATCAACGCGCAGGTTTTTGTAATTCTCGATGATGCCATTATGCACCAGCGTCACCCGGCCCGCCGTGTGCGGGTGTGCATTCTCGCGCGTCGCCGCACCATGGGTTGCCCAACGCGTATGGGCGATCCCGGTCTGGCCGATGATCTCATCCGTCAGTTCGGCGCCCAGATTGGCCACCTTGCCAGCCGCCCGGGCGCGCCGGACGGTGCCGGAGCTGTCCATCATCGCCACGCCGGCGGAATCATAGCCGCGATATTCCAGCCGATGGAGGCCTTCCATCAATATGTCCCGGGCCTTGAGATTACCGGTTACGCCAACAATTCCGCACATGCACCGTTTCTCCTGACTAAACCGGGTCCGCCCCGCTCAACCTTCTTCGCACAAGCTGGTCGATATCGACAACTCAATCCCCGGCGCCCGAAATTCAGCGCGCGCCGTCTGCCCGTTCGCGATCGGCAGCGCCGGGGCAAGGCCACCCGTTGCGAACGGAACCGCTGCAGCCACGGTCCAGCCGGTGTCGCCAAACACACTCAATATATCCGCGACAGCCCCGAGCGCGCCATCCAGCAGCCGCGTTGCGGCCCCGTCCGATGACTGGTCGCCGACCTGCAGGCTGACCCGCGCCGGCGACAGCCGATCCAGTTGATCAGGCGGCAAGCGCTCCCCGATCACCAATGCGCCGGCGGCGCAGCAATCGGCGAGCAACCATCCCACACCGGTCTTCGGCAACCCCATGATCGGGGTTGCAGGCACTTCCAGGCCAATGGCAACCCAGCTCAGGGCGGCGCGGAGCTCGTCTTCGCTCCGACGTCCGCTCTGCGGCGCAAACGGGGTGGTAAAGGCGAGCAGGATTTCCGGCTCGACTACCGGATTGACCAGGCCCGGAGGCAAGGCCTGCCCGGCATGAAGCTGTTGATCGGCGCGCAGCGGACCGGCATAGGCTCGCGAAACCGAAAAGGCGGTGCGTGTCGCCTGGGTGGTACCGCCCAGCTTGAAGGCCGCGGCACTGGCCGGGTCGCAATTTCGCGCCGCAATCGCATAGCCCGCCTCAAGGCCGAGCGGCCCGAAACGCGCCAGCGGATCGAACGGCTGGCGCCCGGCACGCGCGGCGCCAAGCGCCTGCGCGATCAGCTGTGGGTCAAAGGGTCCAGAGCTTGCCATTATCCGCATGCACGCTGACGGGCTTGTCCATTGAATCTCCGACGATCGAGACCCGGCCACCAGCCGCCTCGACCAGCGCACATCCGGCTGCAACATCCCAGAACATGATGGAGTCCTCGAAATAGGCATCCGCAGCACCCCGGGCGACATAGGCCAGCGAGGTTGCGGCGGATCCGATCATCCGGACTTTTTTCCAGCACGCGAAACCGGCGGCGAAGGCGCCGAGGGCTTCGGCGCTGAAATCACGGTTGATCGCGAGCCCGGTGAACAGGATCGAGTCCTGCGTACGGGTGTGACCGGCGACGCTGACGGGCTCGCCATTGAGGCGCGTGCCCAGGCCGATCGCGCCGCTATAAAGGCGGTCGCTGAGGAATTCATAGATGACACCCGCGACCGGTCGGCCATTCTCGACCCAGGCGATCGAGACGCTGCACAGATCGATATTCCGGTTGTAATTCGCCGAACCATCGAGCGGATCGACGACCCAGACCTTGTCGCCCGCCTCGGCCGTCCAGCCGGTTTCCTCGGACAGGATCGGCGCGGGCATCAGGGCTGTCAGACGGTCAATGATCAGGCGTTCAGCGGCACGATCGGCATTCAGCTTGATGTCCCGCCCCTCGGAACGCTCGACACCCTCAAAGGCTCCGCCCCCCTTACGCAAGGCCTGACCGGCTGCACGAGCCGCATCTTCGGCGGCCGCGAGGATGGCGCGCAGGTCGCCGGACGCCGCCATCAGGATGCCTTTTCGAGATCGTTGAGCAGGTTTTGCGCCGCGTCGAGTTCCATCTGGATACGCCCCTCCAGGGAGTAGGAACCGATATGCGGGGTCAGCAAGGCCTGATCAAATTCGAGCAGCTTGCCCTTATAGGGTTCTTGCGGATGCGCATCCGCCCAGATACCGGCCACCCGGCCATCGGCGAGTGCCGCGAACAGGGCATCATAATCGATCAGTTCGCCGCGCGCCGCATTGAGCAGGAACATGCCCGGCTTCATACGCCCGAAGCCCGCCGCATCGATGATGCAGGTCTCGCCACTGGCATGCAGGGCGATGGCATCAGCGCCTTCCAGGGCCTGTTCCAGCGAGACCACCGGCGCCGAGACGCTGGCCGCGTCGACAAACGGGTCGACAATCTGGATCTTTGCGCCGAGCGCGGAGAAAAGCTCGCCGGTTTTCCGGCCGATCCGGCCATAGCCGACAATGGCAATCGTCAGATCGCGCAATTGGCGGCCCATGCGCTTGTCCCACTCGCCGGTCCGCATGGCGCGGTCCATGGCCGAGGTCTGGCGCAGAAGATTCATCAAACAGCCGACCGTCAGCTCGGCGACAGCGAGGGTCGGCCCGTCCGGTGTGCTGGAGACATGAATGCCGAGAGCCTGGGCCGCGGGCATGTCCACATTCGACATGCCGGAGCCGACACGGGAGAGAGCCTTCAGTTCGGATTGCTCGAGAACACCGCGATCAAGAGGCTCAAGGCCGGCGATCAGACCCTTGATCCCCGGCAGCAGACCCAGCAACTCCTCGCGCGTCAGACGCCGTTTGAACGGATTGTCGACGATCTCATAGCCGGCCGCTTGCAACAGGTCGACGGGCGCCGGGCTTGCGGCGCCGAAGCTCGACGGTCCAAGGAGGATCTTGCCTTTGGTCATGATGTGCTTCTGCCTTCAGGGTAAAAGAATAAATCAGCCGACCTTGCGGGCGAGCACGCGCGCGAAGGATGAAAATCGGTGTTGCTGCAACAGGCGTTGCAGATCGGTCTTGAAGTCCTCGCCACCATGTTTGAGTGCGTGGGTCCAGAAATCGAGCGGATCATCCGAGGGCGCACCATCGGCGAAGGCCTGTTCGAGGACTTCAACATCAAGCCGTCCCGGGGTCGAGAACTCGACCACTTCGAAGCCGAACAGGGCGAGTTGTTCGGTGAGGGCAGGAACCGAATAGAGCGTCAACCGGTCGAGGGCGATGAAGCTGGCGGCCTTGGGCCCCAGAACCCGGTATTCCAGCCCGCTGGCCATGCTGGTGGTGATCGCCAGGAAACCACCGGGCGCGACCAGTTCCGACCACAGCGCGAGGCGGCGTTCCGGATCGGCAACCCGCTCCAGCGAGCCCATGTCGAACACCAGGTCGAAAGCGGCGGCGCTGAGTTCCGATGCCGCCACCTCCACCGCACCTTCCGGCGCCGGCTGACCCGAGACGCGCTCGGTCAGGACCATCTGGCCGAGCCGCCCATTGGCGTTCAGCGAGGTGGCGAGCCCGGTTTCATCATTGCCAACCAAAGCGGTGCGCGGTTCGGTGAGGCCGTATTCGTCAATCACTTCCTGGGCCCAGCGAACGATCGGCGCATGAATCGCCTGACGTTGCTTCTCCGAAAACCGCTGACCGAAATAATCGCGGCGCCAACGGGCGGCCTCGCCATCGCGGGCCAGGCGGTCCAGCTCTTCCTGCACCGGGACCGGCGAGGCGAAGATCGAGCCGCAATCGGGACAGTGATGGAAGCTCAGACCATCAGACATGAAAGCCGGGCCCGGCTTGCAGGACCGGGTCGGCGTGGCGCGGCCAACCCAGCGCGTCGACGGGTTTTGCAGCAGGTGGGCCGCTTCAGCCCGGCGCAATTCCTCGTAACGCTTGGCGACCTGGTCCGGGCGGACCTCGGCGAGGCGCATTTCGTCGATCAGAACCGAAGTTTTCATGCCGATTGCTCACACTCGCCGGACTGGTTCCAGCTCTTGTCGGCGCCATAAATGGCGAAGACCGTTTCCATCGCATCCACGGCCTGCTGCACGGTGCCGATCTTGATGGCGTCGCCGGCCAGGGCGCAGGTCACGAATTCCGTCATTTCCTTTTCCCAGGAGCGGTCATCGGCGAAGAAGCTGATCACCTCCTCGGGATTGGGCAGCGGATAGCCGTTCTCGTCAAACGTATTGCGCGCGACGATCAGGGTCTCCTTGCCGTAACTCATGGTGGAGGAAAGAATGCCCTCAAGGGTCAGAAACCCCTTCTCGAGGAAGATCTCGAGGCGGAAGGTATGGCGCCACTGGGTGGCCGAAGAGTGGATGACACCGACCTGTCCCTCATCATTGCGCAACAGGGCGAAGGCATTGTCCTCGACCGGGATATTCCAGTACTGGCTGGTCACGAAACTCTTCACTTCCGTGAACGTGCCACAGAAATCATGGAAGAGATCGATCATGTGGATGCCCTGATCCAGCAGGATCCCGCCACCGGAGCGGCTGGGCTCATTGCGCCAGTTCTTGTCAAATTCAGGGCCGCCGGCCTTGCCGTAGACGCCCCGCATCCAGAGGATTTTACCAAGGCTTTGCGAGGAAACCAGGCGGCGCGCCTGCTCCACGGATTCATGATAGCGGTGATTGAAGCCGAATTTGACGATCAGCTCGGGATGCTGCAGCGACGCATCGCGAATGCGGTGCACATCCTGGGGATTGCGCCCCGGGGGCTTCTCGCAGAAGACGTGAATGCCCTTGGCCAGTGCCGCCACCGCGACGGTCGGGATCAGCTCATTGGTACAACTGATAACGACAGCATCAATGTCTTCCTCGAGCAGTTTTTCCCAGTCGGTGTGACGGCTGACACCCTGCTGGTCAGACATATCGGCATAGGGGTCGGCCAGCGCAACGACACGTGCATCGCTGCGCGCATCAAGTGTCGCCTTGCGGATTCGCCCCATCTTGCCGAATCCGACGACCCCGATCTTCAATACCATTACCTTGTCCTTCCAGGACGTCAGGCCAGACGCGCCCGCTCGCTCAGCCGCCGAATTGCGGGCCGTCGCCGAGATGGCTCAGCAAGGCCTCCGCAATATCCAAGTCTTCCTGCGTCTTGATGACATGCCCGGACCAGCGATCCAAGGGCATTATGCCCACACGCCCGGCATAGGTCGCACACCGGCCAGCGTCTTGCGCCTCAAGAAAAATCGATGGTGTCCAGCTGGTCAGACTCCAGGTGATACGCTGCAGGGCGCGCAAATCCTGAGAATTGGTCTTGGAATCGAATGTGAAATTCACCGGCTCGCCGGCTATGGCACACTCGATCTGCTCCTCGACACAACTGAGCACGGTATCCAGCTCACCCGCCTCGGCAAATTCGACAAACCGGCGGATATGGTCGGCCGAAGCCAACGGGGCGATGGAGTGAACCTGATAGAGCCGCTCGCTTGGATGAGCGCGCATGAACTCACCAACGAAATCCTCGCTGGTCGCATCATGTCCGCCCAGCCAGTCCGGGCGCTCGTGAAACTCGGCACCCTCGGCGATCGCGTGGTCGCGGAATTCCACATTCTCCGAATTGACGATGATCCGGTCAAAACACCCGGCCGCCTGGCACCGCCGAACCGCCCGGCGGATCAGCGGAATACCCGCCAGTGGTGCGAGATTCTTTTTCTTGAGCCGCTGGCTGCCCATACGGGCCGGGATCATGGCAATAAGGGTCACGTGACGACTTCAATCTGCGAAGAGCTACTTAAAAAACAACGCGCTGCACCCGTGGGAATAATGGTCAGCCGTTCGCCGCGGGGGCGATGCGCTGACCGGGGCCGACATCGTCAGTCGGACTTTTGTTGCTTCACGAGCTGAAGGCATTTGGCGTATGTATTCATGATCCATTTTTTGCTGGCGGAGTTTTCACCACCGGCCAGGGAAACGCCTTCGATGGCAGCCATGTGCAACATCAGCGCGTAGGCGACAGCTTCAGGGCAGCCCAGATTATTGGATTCCATGCTCATGAAGTTCCCTTTCGAGGATTAGAAGTGATCGATTATGGATAATCGTGACTTGTTAGCGCAAAACGGCTCAAAATCAACAGAGTTAATCGCCGCCAACCCCCTCATTTCGACGCCCCGGCAGAGCCGCGGGCGGGATGAAGCGGGACAGGAATAACTACGCCTCAGCTTCGAGCAACACATCCCTGAAATGCTCGTACAAGCGAATATCCAGGGGATTTTTCCCGGCCAGGATCCGTGTCGCCTCGGCGACACGATCTTCATCCACATCGAATTCGGAGAATTGCTTCGAGACATTGGCGTGAGGCACTTCGAGATCGGAGAAACCGGTGACCCGGGCGATCACACGCATGGTGCAACTCATCTCCTCGGTGATCCCGACCACCAGCTTGTCACGATTGAGCAGCGCGACAGCATCGTCGAATGAACCCCCGCCAAAGCGGCGCGTATAATATTCAGATAGCTGGCGATCGAGCGCATCATCCTGCGCAAATTCAAGCAGATCCATCTTTGAAATCCGCTTGTAGAGCGCGTGGGACTTCTTGTTGCGGACGAAGCGGTACAGCGACATGCCACGCTGCACCGGGTGCCTCAGCATGGTGACAATCCTCAGGGCGCGTCCGTCAGATTGCCGCAGCGATTCAATCTGCTTGTTGTGAAAATTGGCGCAGATCCAGCTCAGCTTGCCGGTATCCGTGACGGCCAGCGTCTCGTCGATCTTGGCCTTGTCCGGATGAATGATATCCAGAAATCGTTCTTCGCCGACATTCCGCAGGAGGGACTTCTTGAACGCGGTCCCTGCAGTCTTTGGAATATGATTGAAAAGGTGAAGGTAATCGCGATCGGCGCTCATCTATCTTCCTCGTGGCAATGCGGTAAGGCCGGCCAGGCGCTGCCCCCGCCTGCGATTTGGTCTGGTCGGTGCCGGCCAGCCGCAGCTCGGTCTTGATGCGGACTGCCCGACAGGGCTGCCCCCAATGAGACTTCAGGACGGGCCTTTCAGGCGACCCGAAACATCCGCCACACTTGAGGGCCGCAGCCCTGCACCGGCAATCAGATATCGTATTCCAGGCGGGCCAGTGGTCGTGCGAAAATTTCGTTCAGCTTCGCAATCGTTTCAGGCGCCAGCTTCTCCTTGTGGTCGCCGGGAACCGCCTTGCGCTTGTGCGCCGTCACATCCTCACTACCGTCCAGATCGAATTGCGCGGCGCGCTTCTTCATTTGCTTGGCAATGAAGGCCTTGCGGTTCTTCAGCGGGAATGGCTCAAGGAATTTCGGCAGCCAGCCTTCAAAATCAAGCACCATCTCCTCGTATCGGGAGAAGGTCACATTCTCCTGGCCGAGCATCTTGTCGATATAGAAGTTATAGCGCTCCAGATACTGCGGCGCTCTAAACAGAACGTAATTATCGATACCCTTGTCGAGCTCACTCAAGGAGTCGTTCGAAGGGTTGAATCCCTCACTACTACGGCGGTGCGTGTATTTATGTGAGAAAAACAGGGAAACCAGAACGTCTCTGGGGTCCCGGAGATGAAGCACGACTTTGGAATCTTCGAAATCAAGCGGCAAAAATGCATATCTCAGCGTGCCGATCAAACCGTCTACTTTTAGCTTGCTTGGATCCAGTTCGAGTTCTTTCTCGCGCGGGAAGCCTGGATGTTTAGGGGCGTGCAGCTCCAGTCCAGTCCCGATTGCGAGGTCTCGCATCAAGGCATCAATAAATCTCGACGCCGCTTTGTGCGTCGTGAATACATAATAACTCTTGACGTCCTCCATACCAGCCATTCGAACTCTCCAATTGATTGATTCACCGACAAGTTTATCTGCATAAAATTAAATGATCAATCGACCCGGCGGGCTGTTAGCCGCTGGATTCAGCGCGCCAGCGCGCCGCCCCGAAACTCTCAGGCTCACCCGGGCGCGCGAGCCACTCACAGCGCCCGCGAACAGGCCGCGTCGGCATGTATTTCGACGCGCGGACGGCCGGAACAGGCGCGCGCGAAGGGCGAAACCGGCCGGCCCGACAGAGCCTCGCGCACGGCCCAGGCCTTCGATTCCCCGCAAGCCACGACCAGGAGTGAACGCGCCGAGCGCAGGACCGGCATCGTAACCGATATCCTGAAATCACCGGACGGCGCCTCGCCAACGGTCACCGTGTCCCTGGCCTCCAATGCGTCGGTGCCGGGGAAGAGCGAGGCAACATGGCCATCGGGGCCAAGGCCAACCAGGGCCATGTCGAAGGCGTGCGCGCCACCAAAATACTGCAGGCGCCGGGCATAGGCCTGCGCAGCGACGGCTGGCGCCAGCTCGCCCGACATGGCGCGGACATCGGCGGCATTCCAGACGTGTCCGAGATGCTTGCGGGCGCTGCCGGCATTGCTGTCCGGATGCGAAATGGGGACACAACGCTCATCGATCCAGAACAGGCGCAGCCGTTCGGGTGCAAAACCGCGCCCCGCCAGCCTGCGAAGCCGGCGGAAAATCAGGGGCGGGGTCGAGCCTCCCGAAAGCGCCAGATTGAACCGGTGCCCCTTGTGCCGGTTGACGGCTCGCACGATCGCGTCGGCGGCGGCACTGGCCACACCTGCCGGCGTATTATGAGTGAGTAGTCGCGCCATGCGTCCCCCCGGCCAGATCGTTCAGATGCCCCAGCAGTCGGGCCGCGCTCTTCTGCACCGATCGCTCGCCAGCCACGCGGCCGGCCAGCGCCTCATCCGGCCCCTGCCGCGCCGCGAGCGCGGCCCGGACCTGCGCGGCCATGGCGCCGGTGTCGAAGGCCGGGACCAGCCAGCCAGCGTCAAATTCCGCAATGAATTCCTCAGCCCCGCCCGTCCCGGCAAAGGCAATGCTCGGTGCACCGCTCAGCGCCGCTTCGATCAGAACCCGTGGATAGGGATCCTCACGCGAGCAACACAAGAGAAGCTCAGCCCGGCGCAAGACCGGCGTCACATCGGCAACCGCGCCGGGAAACAGGATGCGCTCAGCCAGGCCCGCCTCAGCCACCCGGGCGCGGCAAGCCTCCAGCCAGGCGCCATCGCCAAGCCAGACCGCCATGATCCGCTCTGGTCGGGGCGCTGGCTGTAGCACCTGCAGGACCGCATCAATGAACAGGTCTGCCCCCTTGCGCGAACCAACCGTTCCAGCGCTGGCAATCAGCCGGTCGCCAGGCCTGAGACCGAGTTCGCGCTCCACATCGGCGCGCTGCGCGTCAAGACCGGCCCTGTCCGGCACAGCCGCCGCGGGTGGCTCGACAGCGATACGCGCGGCCGCGACGCCGATCTCGACCAGGTCCACCCGGCCGCGTTCGGACACCGCCAGAACCGGTCCATCACCTGCAACAAGGTGCTGACGCCGGCGCGGGTCCAGGGCCAGCAGGCTCGGAGCCATTTCGCGGACATGCGTCAGCACGGGGAGGTTCAACCCGATTTGTTCAATCATGTCCGCACAATGCGATGTATTGGCGTAGATCGCGTCCGCCCCCCAGCCGCGATAATGATCGGCCAGGACGTCTGCGTGACGGCGCTCGGCAACGGAACGGCAATATGGCCGGTCCGGATTGCGTAGGCATTTTAACGCCATGACAGCATCGCTCTCCCGCATCATCGCTCCGGCATCGCGCAGGCCAAAGGCCGGGTTCGAGCGGTAGATATCGGTCGGCGCAACGGCTTCGAATTCGGGCCTCAAAACACCATCACGGCGCAGGAGAATGCGGACATCCAGACCCAGCCGGACCCATTCCTGTGCCAGGAGGAGCGCACTCCTGGGAGCACCGGTCCGGTCCGCCGCGTGCGACATGACGAGCAGTTTCAACACAGCCTCCCCGGCCGGCAAGCCAGCCTGGCCGCCTGCCTATTCGGCATCAGCCTGATCAACAGCCGTATAGACCTCATAGCTGTAGGGCAGATTGACATCGCCCCAGGTCAGCAGGTCGGAGGTTCGGACACGGAAAGCCAAAATCACATCGCGCCACAAATAGGGTTTGCCATCATGGATCGAGATGGTGACGACATAATCGCCCGGCGCCAGGACCATGTCCGGAACGCGCACCTTGCAGTGCACCAGTCCATCAGTGTCCAGCCCCTTGAGCAAATCCCTGTTCAGCGTCGAGATCGTGGCCAGGCGGCCGCTGCCTTCCTTGTGGAAGACCAGCGATACATTCAGATTGGCTGCCGGCTCGCGCAGCCGGAAGCGGTATTCGATTTCCACGCTCTCATGCGGGCGCACCTCATTGGTCGGCTGGCCATTGACCAGCATGACCGCGGCGAATTCATCGACGCCCGGCTCGGCTCTCTGACGGCCGTATAATTCATTGACCTCGGTGGCGGTAATGTCCGGCCGGATCCATTCGCCCGGCTGACCGGACAGGTGAAGCTCGCGCTCGACCGGACCCAGCGTTCGCACAGCCGGACTGCGGTCGGCAGCATTGAAAGCCGTACCCGTCACGCTCTTGATCGGGCTGGCCTCTGTGGCAGCTGCGCGGTCAGAGGCCGGAAGGAGCGGGCGGTCCCCCTCCTTCGCCGGCGCCGGCGTCGCCAGCGAGCTGGACTGGCGCTGTTCCACAAATTGCAGGTATTCATGCACCACTTCGCCGCTCGGACCGCGCGCACGGATCTGGCCATCATGCACCCAGATCGCGGAATCGCAGAACTGCCGGATTGACGTCATCGAGTGGGAAACCATCACCATACCGACGCCGCGGCGGCGCAATTGCTCAAGATAGAGCAGGCATTTCTGTTTGAATGACGCATCACCGACCGAGAGCGCCTCATCGATCAGGATCGCCTGTGGCGTCGCGCTGATACAGATGGCAAAGCCGAGCCGCGCCCGCATACCGCTGGAATAATAGCCAACCGGACTGTCGAAGAATTCCCCGAGTTCCGAGAAGGATTCGATGCGCGCAATCATTTCCTCGCGCTGCTCGACCGAGGTGGCGCGCAGCGCAACTCCGCTCTCGGCATTTTGCCGGCCGGTCAGCTTCGCATTGATGCCCGCCCCCAGGCTCAGCACGGCCTGTACATCGCCATTATGCACGACGCTGCCCGTATCAGGTTTGATCACCCCGGCCAGCAAACTCATGAGCGTCGTTTTGCCGGCCCCGTTCAGGCCGATGACACCGAGCGTATCGCCCGAGGAGACCGAGAGGTCCACATCCCGCAAAGCCCAGAATTCACCTTCCGAAAGCGCGACCGAATCTGATGTGCCCTCAACCGGCCCGACGATTTCGCGGAACAGGGCTCCCAGGCCCCGGCGGCGTGTCTGCTGATCGCGCAGGGAATATTTCTTGGATATCCCGGTTGCAGAAATGATTGGCATTTTTGGGGGTTCTCACAAGACGATTCTAAGCGTGCGCCGGAAGATGAATAGCGCGATTGCGAACACAATGAACATGATCGCCAGCCAGAGGCCGGCGAGACCGTAATCCACCCGGCCCACGTCGACAAGCGCACCACGAGCGGTGGATATTGCGACGGCTATCGGATTGTAAACCCCGAGAAAAGAGAATTGGTCGGGGATGGGAATGATCACGCCGGAGACGAAGAGCAACGGGCGCAGGGCCGAGGAGACCAGGATCTTCAAATCGCGATAGAGTTCTGCAAAGGGCGCCACCAGCAGACCGATCGCGACGCCGAAGAAGGGCGCCAGGAATGACAGCAGGCCGTAGGCAATCAGATTGACCGGGTCGTGAATGCCGAATGCGAGCGCGACCCCCAGGGCCACGACAAGCCGGAAGAGATGGAAGAAGCACGCGGTCAGGATCACGACCCAGACCACCGAGCCCGCCGACACCTGCGTCGTCTTCAACAGGGGACGCATACGGGTGATTGAGTTGAGCCCGCCATTGATACCGTCGACGCAGGTCTGCCAGACCATCAGGCTGGTCACCGCATAGACCGCGTACGGCAAGGTGATATCGCCGATCGAGATCATGCCCGAATGGCGCAGGAAGATGAATGCGGTCGCCAGGATGAGTGGTTCGAGCAAGGCCCAGACGAGGCCGAGCCCCGACCCGGCATATTGGGCGCGGATGTCGCGTCTCACGAGTTGAAAAGCCGGTTGACCCAAAATGCACCTTTATCTGGTTGCCAGGTATCAGCAGCGCCGCGCCGATATGGGAGAGGCCGGGCCGCGAAGTAAAGGCCTGGCCGGTATGATGGCTGTGCCCAGCCTGAAGCCATGGCTCCTTGAAATCGCCGAATTGCTCGCGGCAGTTTTGTATACATCCCCGGCCTGCATGGACCTATAGGACTTCTCAGCTTCGCACCCGGGGCCCGCCCTATTCCCGGCCGGCGGCGCGGCCGAATCTGCACCGGCGCATGTTGAAACGAATAATTCCGCCGCCCCCGGGGACATCCAGGCGCTCGCCCGTCCTTTGCATAGAAGCTGTGCCGCGAGGCCCTGCAATCCCGGATTCGCCACACTCCAATCGCAAAATCCCCCATCCCACATTGTGATAAGGGGTTGCGTGAGGCCGCCAAGTTTCTTAGACGATCCTCATTATCACTCATCGCGCGAACTGGCATGCGAAACGGAAGGCCAAGCTTGGCCTCTCGGCGCCCAATCAGGTCCGGCGATTGGTTCTAGGGGGAACTAATGGGCAATAAAGTCGCGCTTGTAACCGGTATCACCGGTCAGGATGGTGCGTATCTGGCGCGCTTGCTGCTCGACAAGGGTTATGTGGTTCATGGTGTGAAGCGGCGCTCATCGTCCTTCAACACCGGTCGTATCGACGACATCTATACCGACCCCTTTGCCAAGGATCAGAAGCTCCACCTTCATTATGGTGATCTGACGGACGCGACCAATCTCATTCGACTGGTGCAGCAGACCGAGCCGGACGAGATCTACAATCTGGGGGCCCAGTCTCACGTCCAGGTCAGTTTCGAAACCCCCGAATATACAGCCAATTCCGATGCCATGGGCGCCTTGCGCATTCTCGAGGCGATTCGCATTCTCGGCATGGAGCAGAAGACGCGCTTCTACCAGGCCTCCACCTCCGAGCTTTACGGCAAGGTCCAGGAAATCCCGCAGACCGAGAAAACCCCATTCTACCCGCGCAGCCCCTACGCAGCGGCCAAGCTCTACGCTTACTGGATCACGGTGAATTACCGCGAATCCTATGACATGCATGCGTCGAACGGGATTTTGTTCAACCATGAAAGCCCGCTGCGCGGCGAGACTTTCGTGACCCGGAAAATCACCCGCGCCGTCGCTGCCATCAAGCTGAAGCTCCAGGACTGCCTCTATCTCGGCAATCTCGACGCCCAGCGCGACTGGGGCCATGCACGTGACTATGTCGAGGGCATGTGGCGCATCGTCCAGCATGAGACGCCCGACGACTTCGTGCTCGGCACCGGCGAGATGCACACGGTCCGGGAATTCGTCGAAAAAGCCTTCGGGCATGTCGGCATCACGATCGAATGGCGCGGCAAAGGCGTTGACGAGACCGGCATCTGCGCCGAGTCCGGCCGGACGCTGGTGCGCATCAATGAGCGGTATTTCCGCCCGGCCGAAGTGGAACTTTTGCTCTCGGACCCGACCAAGGCGCGCGAAAAACTGGGCTGGACTCATACGACCAGTTTCGAGGTCCTCGTCCAGGAAATGGTCGCAGCCGACCTGAAGGTGGTCGCGATGGAAGGTGACCGCAATGACCGGTTTGAATGATCGCACGGCGCAGACGCCATGTGACCTTAAGGGCAAGCGGATATGGGTCGCCGGCCATCGCGGGATGGTGGGATCGGCCGTAGTTCGCCGGCTGGAGCGCGAATCTCCGGGCGAATTATTGACGGTCGGCAGCAAGACGGTGGATCTTCGCGACCAGCAGGCCACCCGGGCCTGGATGGCCGATGCAAAACCGGAACTCGTCATCATCGCCGCCGCCAAGGTCGGCGGCATCCTCGCGAATGACCGTTACCCGGCCGACTTCCTCTACGACAATCTGATGATCGAGGCGAATATCATCGAGGCCGCCCACCGGACCGGCGTCGAGAAACTCATCCTGCTGGGATCATCCTGCATCTATCCAAAATTTGCCGAACAGCCCATCCAGGAGGCCGCCCTCCTGACCGGTTCGCTGGAGCCCACCAATGAGTGGTATGCGCTGGCGAAAATCGCTGGCATCAAATTGTGCCAGGCCTATCGGCGCCAGCATGGCTGCGATTTCATTTCCGCCATGCCGACCAATCTGTACGGGCCGTACGACAATTACGACCTGCAATCCTCACACGTCATTCCGGCACTGCTCCGCAAGGCGCACGAAGCGAAAATGGCCGAGGCCGATTCGATGGAAATCTGGGGCAGCGGCTCGGTCCTGCGCGAATTTCTGCACGCGGACGACTGCGCCGATGCGATCGTGACCCTGCTCAAGGTTTATTCCGGTGATGAGCACGTCAATGTCGGCACGGGCGAAGACATTCGCATTGATGCCCTGGCGCAGCTGGTCATGGATGTCGTCGGCTTCCGGGGAAGCCTGCGCAAGGATGCGTCCAAGCCAGACGGCACACCGCGCAAACTGCTTGATATCAGCCGCTTGCGCAGCCTTGGCTGGGCACCCTCGATCGATCTGCGCGAAGGTCTGCAGGACGCTTACAAATGGTATCTGGCCAACAGCGTTGAAGGCCGGGGGCCGAACGACCGGGTTGCTGGCTGAAATACAGCCCTGAACATGGTATCGTATTGCCGCAAACGAAGATTAGGTCTGGAAGTTCATGAACCTGGAAAACGTTAATGTAATCAACGATCTGATTTCAAAAATCAGTGCGTTTGCGCTCCAGGTCAAATATGGCCGGATCCGCGGCGGGGCCAAGCTTGCCTCGGACTCGCGCCGGGTGATGATCTATTCCAGCCATCTTGGCGGCCACCGGCATCTCTACGCCGCGCGCTTTGCGGATGCCTTGCACAAGCTCGGTTTTGAGGTCGATGTCGTCTATTGCGGCGAGCAGGATTCCACCTCGCTGCAGTGGCTTCTGCATGATGCCACCCAGGCCAGCTGGAAGGAATTCACCTCGCCGAGCATGAAGAGTATCAAGGATCTCGATGGTGTACGCGTCGTGAGCCTGCGCAAGAGCATGCCAAGCGCAGCGTCCGAACTCGAAGCGATTGTCGAATACCAGAAGGCCGAGAATATCGCGGTGACATTCTTCATGGATGGCGACGCCATGTTGAAGACATTCCTCTCGCAGGGCCAGGCCGGAAAGCCCCGCTTTATCGGCAATACCTATGCGGTCTGCATCCGTTACGACTATCTCTATCGCCGCACCCTTCCCGCGCGCCGGCTCAAGCATCTGGATGAACGGCGCCACTGGCTGCGCGGCGTGATTTACGAGCATCTGCTCGTCCAGCCCGGCTATCTCGATGGCATTCTGGCGTCCGACGATGTCTACGCCCAGCGTCACACCGAGGCCGGCCGGGTCCACCTCATTGAGGAAGTCGGCCACTATGAATCCGAGGAAGTCCTCACCGAGGAGGAAACCACACTCTACAAACGCCTTGCCGGACGCTACCAGCAGTGGAAAGGCCGGCATAAGGGCAAGAAGATCGTTCTGCTGTTCGGCGATCTGGAAGTACGCAAGGGCTTCGATTTTCTGCTCCGGCTGGCGGCGGATCGTCCCGACCTGATCCTCGTCCGGCTCGGCCGGATCAAGCCGGGCTACCAGGTGCTCAACTGGCGTGAAGTTCGTGCGCGCGAAAAACTCATCGAGGATGACCGCCTGCTGGAATTCAGCACCTATTGCGGTTCACAGAAATTCATCGACCGCCTGTTCAGGGATGCCCACTACATCCCCCTCGCCTACCGCAATCACGCCAGAACCAGCGGCGTATGGCGCCAGGTCATGTCCTTCGGAAAGCCGGTGATCTTCCCGTCCTACGGCGTTTGCGGCTTCCGTACCGAGGCCAATCGGGTGGGCCTGACCTATGAGCCGAATAATTACGAATCCTTCGTCGCCGCATTCGACGAACTCAACAGTCATTACGACGAATATGCTGAACGGGCGCAGGAGTATTTCGACCGCCGCCTGTCGGACCAGGCCTTCGTGGCGACCCTGGAACACTGCCTGGCAGAATCCGGCCTGATGCCGCAGGCGAACCCGGTCAAGGCGATCGAGAATGAAACGTCGGCTCCGGCAACGCCCGTGGCGGCTACTGCGCCGCGCCCGAGAGCACCTGTTCGTACAACTGCATGAAGCGCTGACGCTGCAGCGAAACCGAGCAGTTCTCCCCCATGAAGCGCCGGGCGGCCTTGCCATGGGCCTTCGCCAGCTTCGGGTCGTCGCGATAGGCCTGGATTGCGGCCGACATGGCGACCACGTCAAACGGGGCAATGACGCGGCCGGTCTCGCCTTCCTTCACATATTCGGCATTGCCGCCGACGTCGAAACACACGGTGGGCAGGACACTCGCCGCCGACTCCAGCAGAACCTGGGCGGAATTATCGCATCGTGACGGGAAGAGGAAGGCATCGGCCGTCGACAGGATGGCCGCCTGCTCGGCTTCGTCACCGACAAAACCGGGGCTGACGATCTGAAGCCCTTCAAAGTCCGGATGGCCTTCCAGATCACCGACATTGCCGATGATCACCAGGCTGGTACGCTGTCTCTCCCGCAACTGCCCCGCCACTGCCGCGAACAGGTCGAAGGCCTTGCGGTGGTTCTTGGCATTGGACAGGACCGCGGCGATCACGAAATTCGGCTTGGGAATATCAAACCGGGCGCGGTTCGCCTGGCTGGCCGAACGCTTGAACACGTTGAGATCTACACCGACCGGAATATGGGTAAAGGATGCCGCCTGCTCGAGCAGGCTGACGCGCGCCTTCTCAAGCAACCATTCCGATGGAAAAACCATATGGAAAGGCACGCCCTTGAAGGCCTTGCGCCGGGCATTCCACATGATGGCGGAATTGTCCCGCTCCGGGCGACGCAATTCGGCTTTTTCCGGCTCGACAGTGAGCTGGGGACATGGGCCACACCCGTCCCGCCAGCGCTCACACTCCAGAGAATAGGCGCAATAGCCGGTAAAGGCCCACATATCCGACAATCGCCAGATCACCGGTTTTTCGCGCGCGATCGCACGAAGGGCCCGAAAGTTGAAGAAAGGCCGGTGCCCGCCGGCATGAAGCTGACGCACCTCGACGATGTCAGCCGAGCGGACGAGGTCCGTATCCTTGAGACCGAAACTCTCCGGTGCAGCCCACAGATCGCCAGCGCCGTCACGCTTTTGATGGCGGCGCGCGAGGGCCTCAAAGGTCCGGACCTTCGCATCGGGAACGTCCACCAGGTCCTTCAGACAATGGATATGGGGCGAGTCCCCTTTGACCGGTTCACCGACCACGACCTGGGAATCAATACCCTGGTCTCGCAAAGCCAGGTGGTGACGCCGCAAGGCCGTGCCGGCGCCGCCGCGGAGAGTATAGGTGAGATGGACGATGCGCATCGGAACTCTCTTTGAATGCTAGAAGAGGGAGTCAAAATTGACGCGGGGGAAGATGTCCAGTTTCGAGTTCTCACCCGCATTGAACACCTCGCGGCCGGAACCGCGGAAGACTTCAAGCGCGCGCTTGTAGGCATCTTCCTGGTAAGAGACGTAAGGGATGCCGAACGTGCCGCCCACCTTGTGATAATTGTCGATGAAATGCGCTTCCTTGAGCATTTCAAAGACCTCTGGTGTGATGCGGATCTTCCCGGGGGGATAGACCTTCGCCAGCGGCCCGTAGCTGTGATCACACCCGATAATGTAGACGGGGTTCAATCCGAGGAAGAAAGCGAGTTGCAGATTGATGTAGGTGATCGTCGAGCCGAGATAGACGATATTCGCGAAGTCGGTCGAGAAACCCGGATAGAATTCCTTCCAACGGTTTTTGGTCGGATAGCTCTCGACGGCAACATTCGCAAAAAGCGTGTCTTCATCGACCTTCTTGATCGCGTAGGAATTATGGAGACCATAGATCTTGACCGGCCCCTTGACCTCGGCAAGCTGGTCGCGCCGGTCTTCCACCTGCTGGATATCTTCCATGGTGAAATAGGTCGTGTGAAAACCCATTTCCTTGAATTTCAGGAAGATGCCATTCGACCCGATCGTGACCTCATCCTTGAGCTTGGTCAGATCCATCTGCCCCAGGCTCGGACCGTTCCCGATCACAAAGCCGCGCTTGCCCTTGTGCTTGTTCCACAGTTTCGCGATGCGGCCCTGATAGCCCGGATCGCGGGTGGTGAAGGGGAAGCCCTTGCTGAAATCCAGGCGCAAGGTCTCAAAATAGCGCGCCCGCGCGCGCCTCACACGGAGATAGCTCGCAAGCCGCTCCAGATGTGAAATATCCGAACTCCAGGATAACACATCGCCCCCCTAAATCGCCCTGCGCCGCAAATCTGCTGGCGCGCGTCGAGTTGTATCAGTTCACAGGATACTCGGCTTGACCGACAAGCATGTCGACCACGGCCATGAGCCAACCCATATGAATGCATTCGACGATATTATAGGCGCGACTATCGACCCAAAAGTCGATTTCCGCCATGCCACGCAATGGATTATCGCCGCCCGAGCCGGTGAAGGCGACAACGGGAATACCCTTGGACCTGGCATATTCGGCAGCCTTGACCGCATTGGGGGATTTGCCGCTGACGGATATCAGGACCAGCACGTCTTCCGGGTCGCTGTAAAACTCGACCGCTTTGGCGATCCAGTTTTCATAGCCGAAATCATTGGAGAAACAGGTGATGAGATTGGGTTCGTTGAAATCAACCGCCCGCACGCGCCCCTGCTTGGTGAAGTCGACAGCCCCGTGCGACGAGATCGAAGCGCTGGCACCATTGCCGGCAAACATCAGCTTGCCGCCGCGCTCACGAACACTCAGGCACAGCTTGTGGAATTCCAGCAATTTTCCATAGACCTGCTCGTCGAACATCAAGCCTTTGTACTTATTGAAATAATCACCAAGCCATGTGTGATCGACCTTCGACATGTCAGACTCCCAGAAATGATTTCGATCCAAGCCGCGCTCGCGACCGACCGGCTAGTGGTTCGATGCTAATTCTTGTAGCAATTTTTGTTCCATTTGGAACGCTCATTCTCCGGATTTGCACAGTCGGCAACAGTGCCGAGCCTAGTCCCGGAAGCGCTTGAGGCTGTCGCGCTTGATCGCCCAGACATTGAAGGTTCCGACGCCGGAGACGTGCGAAATCGGCCGGTGCGAGGTCGCGCGGAGATAGTTATAGGACTTGGCCACCCCGTAGGCGAAGCCCGCCCGCTCCAGACGGACGAGGGCCTCGGACAAGCCGTCTGCCGTCTTGTCCGGGTCGATATGCCACTCCATGGTGAGCTGATCGACCCATTTCAGCTTGTGCTCGATCTCGGCCAGCACCCTGGGCTCGGCGCCTTCGATATCCAGCTTGAGATAGTCCACCGGCCCGGTGATGTACTCGCTGAGCCGCACGGTATCGACCGTGATCTCATGGATGGCATCGCCGAACGCCGTACGCCGCTCGGTCAATGAGCCCGCCATGGAATGGTCTTCGGAGACGAAGAAGGTCTCCTGGCCACCATGGTCGGACAGGGCCGCCGTGTGCACGTCGACATTGGTGAAATCATTGCGGCGGACATTCGCCCTGACCAGATCGGCATATTCCGCGATCGGCTCGAAGGCGGTGATTTTTGCGTCGGGATAGAGCAGTTTCCAATAGACCGTGGACATGCCGAAATTGGCACCGCAATCGATGATCACCGGGTCCGGCTTGTCGCTGTGGAAGTAGTATTCCTCATCGATCAGGATTTCATTGACGAGGGTCCAGAGCGAGCGGCGGTCGATGAACTGGATCTCGCCGTGCGGCAGACGCATGACATTGCCCTCGCACAGCCGCGAAAGCATGTAGTCACGCACATCGGTTTCGCGGCCGAAACCCCTTTCAGGCGGGGCCACAGTCGCGGCGACCTCTTCCAGTCTTTCCTTGCCATAGATCCGTTCCAGTGATCGCCAGACAGTCGCGGCGCGCCCCGTGAAATCGAGCAGCTTGCCTTTGCCTTTCCACGGCTGATCCAGCAAGTTCGACAGGACGGCCGGGGAGCCGGCGAGCTTGGCCGCAAGGACCGGCTCATCACCGAGCGCGTGCTGCACGCTGTTCCGGAAACCGCCGACGCGAAGCAGGGTCGGGGTCGCTTTGGAGAATGCGTTGCGATCGGCGACAACCTTCAGGATCTCGGTCGTCAGCAGGCGCGCCGCATAGGCCTCATCGTCCCGCAGCGCACGCTTCGCAGCGTCAACCAACCGGTCGCTGGCAATCCGCCGCGCAGCGGGCTCGAGCACCATCGTGTCGTCCGCGACCGACTCGATAATCTCTTCATTGAGCAGAACGCGGGCGTATTCCAGATCGCGCATCATCAATCGCTGGATCGCCAGCTGCACACCGGTCGCCCGGATCGAGCCGGCGGCGACGGTTACGAAGGCCATTGTGTCTCTCGACTTGCGCAGGACAGCCTGGTCCAGCACGGCCCGCGCATAGGACGTATCCTCCAGCAGGAGCGTACGAACGGCGCGCACCAGAGGTTCGCTCGTGAGCTGTCCTGCGGCGATCGTCCGGAAGCCCGAAGATCCGGCCATCGCTTCAAGGGCGGTTTCAGTGATGATACGGCTACGATACCCGGCATCGGATTCAAGCGCCGCACGGATGGCGCCCTCTGCCGCCGCACTGCTGATCTCACCGGCGGCGGCCCGCTGGAATTCAGGCGTGCCGCGCAAGTGCTCCAGAATGTCCGCGTCAATAATCCGGGCCCGCAAGGCCGGGTCCGCAGTGATCGCGGCCCGCACCGCCTCGATCATGTAATCGCGGCCGACCTGCTGTGCCGCCACGTCGGCGAAGACCGGGTCCACCGACACGCGGTTGAGCGCCTCCCGCGAGATGATCCGGCGGGCATAATCCGCGTCCGTTGCCACAGCCTCGCGAATGGCGTCGACGACCGGCGTGTGGGCAATCGCGCGGGCGGCGGCCGCCAGGAAGACCGGATTGTCGGCCATCGCCTCCAGGACAGCCCCGGTGATGATCCGGCTCTGGTATCCGGCATCTGTTTCCAGCGCCGCGCGGATGGCACCGGCGAGCTCGTCGCTGCCGATTTCCAGCGCAGCAACGCGCCGGAAGTCAGGCGCGGCGCGCGTATGTTCGAGAATTTCGGCATCGATGAACCGGGCGCGCAGAGCCGGGTCGCCGGTGATCGCGGCGCGGACCGCATCGATCATGTAATCCTGCCCGACCAGCCCCGTGACCACATCGATAAAGCCCGGATCGTGGGCCAATCTGGTCAGGGCCTTCGGGGCAATCACCCGGCGGGCATATTCGACGTCTTCGGCCGCCGCGCGCCGGACAGCCTGGATGAGCCGCGCGCTGTGGATCGCCGCCGCCGCGGCGTCGAGGAATTCCGGGTCTTTGTGCGCGGCTTCATAGACGTCGGCGCCCAGGATGGCGGCACGGAAGGCAGCATCCTTCGCCAGCCGGCCGGCAATATGCCCGGCCAGTTCGCGGCTATCGAGGCGTTCCTCGATGATCGTCTGGAGGTCTTTACCCGCTGAAAGGTGACGCAAGGCGTCGAGGCCGATCACATGGCGGGCATAGGGCGCATGCTCGCCGGCCCGGCGGGCGACGGCATCGACCAGGGCCGGGTCATCGAGGCGTGAGGCGGCCGCGTCGAGGAAGACCGGGTCAGCCAGGACATGGCTCAACTGCTCGCGCGTCAGGACCGAGCGCGCATAATCCGGATTGCCGGCCAGGCGGCGTTTGACCGCCTCGCGAAGGGCCGGACGTCCCAGCCCCTCGGCGGCGATGGCGTCGAAGCGGGTCGACTCGCTCAGATTGCGCAGGACGCGGTCATTCACCAGCTGCCAGGTCAGCCCCATGTCCGACTCCATGCGCGCGCGCATGGCCTCAAGCATCAGGGGGCTGCCAGCCTGGTCAATGACACGCGCGACACAGTCCGGCCGGGCCAGCAGCGCGTCGAGGAAAGGCGGGCTCGACAATTGCGGCGAGATCGTCGCGGAGTCCGGAAGGCGCTGACGCAAGGCGTCGAGCAGCAGACTGTCCGGAATATGCGCCATGATGGCTTCGGCATGACCCGGCGCGGCGGCCGCGCGGGCGGACAGGTCAGGGCGCGCCAGAACGGCCGCAACGCGCTCCGGCTGGGCCGCGACAGCCGCATCCAGCACAGCCTGGTCTTCGGAACCGCCCAGGACGTCAATCAGCGCGGACCGAAAGTCCGCCCAACGCAAAAGCAGGCCCAGGATACGCGTCAGAAAACTTTGCATATTCGCGCCGTCGATCCATTCTTCCGGTGGACGCCCACCGACATCCTGAGGCTAACGCGCCCGCCGTATCGCGCGCGCCGCACGCAGCGCAAGGTTGAGTTCTACCCTCACACCCATGCGGTCAGATATAGCGGCGAAAGCTTTGCTGGCCACCCGCGCCGTCATATCGCTCAACTCCGGCGCAGACGCCCAGGCATCGTGAAGCGATCCCGGACCCGCTGCCGCACTACTCGAACATGTTGCGCAATATCGTTTCCAATGCCGACTATTTGCCCCAACAGCAGTCGCTCGATTGTCGCCATGTGGCCCACATTGACCGGCGAAACCCGACGGTCCATAAGCTCATGAACACACTATGATCATGAAGCTTTCACCGCATGATTTTTAACTTCTATCACCTGGGCCACGGCAAATGAAGCTACTCGCGACAGTCCGGGAGGGATACCGGGCAGATATCGACGGGCTCCGCGCTCTCGCCGTACTTTCGGTTGTACTCTTCCATATCGACAAGACCTGGGTGCCGGGCGGCTTCATCGGCGTCGATATCTTCTTCGTGATCTCCGGCTTTCTCATTACCGGCAATATCGCGCAGGACATCGAGCGCGGCAGTTTCAAGATCACCGAATTCTACCGGCGCCGGATCCGCCGGATCATGCCCGCATTGTCGGTCGTGCTGCTGACCTGCCTGCTGGCCGGACAGATCCTGTTCCTGCCTGATGACATGCAGAACCTGGCGTTCAGCGCCATCGCATCCCAGCTTTCCCTGGCCAATTTCTACTTCCTCTTCTCTCTCGACACGGGTTATTTCGCAGACGATTCAACCCTTCACCCGCTGCTGCACCTCTGGACTCTGGGGGTCGAGGAGCAATTCTACCTCCTCTGGCCGCTGGCCCTGTTCGCGGTTGGCGTGCGCGGCTTTACCCGCGTCCTGATCGGCGTCCTCTTCGTGATCGCGGCAGCGAGCTTCGCCGCGGCCCAGCTGATCGCGCCGGACGCGCCCATGGTCGCCTATTACATGTTGCCAACCCGCGCCGGACAGCTGATGGCGGGCGCCCTGTGCTATTTCCTCGTGCGGGAAAGACAATCCACCACCCCCTTTCCCGGCTGGTCCCGGGAATTGATGGGCTGGGGCTCGCTGGCCCTGATCGCGGCCAGCCTGATCTGGATCGACGAGAGCATGACCTTCCCGGGGATCCTCGCTATCCCGGTCACACTGGGATCGGCGGGCCTGCTCCTGACCGGCAGCGTCGGCGGCTCCTCGCTGTCGCGCGCCTTCACCTTCCGGCCCTTCGTCTGGATCGGCCTGATCTCCTACTCGCTCTATCTGTGGCACTGGCCGGTTCTGGCCTTTGCGCGCTATGTGACGGGCGAGCTCAACCTGCCGCAACAGGCTCTCGCCTTCCTTGTCATGATTGCGCTGTCCTGGATGTCCTTTCGCTGGGTCGAGGGGCCGGCGCGGCGCACGCGGGCCAGTTTCAGCCGCGTTTTCCTGACGCATTTCGCCCTGCCGACCGCCGTGTTGATCCTGGCCGTCATCGGGATCCGCGCCACGGACGGGCTGGGTGTCTGGACGCTCAATGCGGGCTATACTCAACGCCTGGCCCAGCTCGAACTGGACAATCTGCCCAGCACCGCTTCGCCCTTTGTCTGCCAGGGCCCCTATCTCGACCATGACGATGTCACCCTGCCGGCTTGCCGCATCAATAGCCTGGATGAGCCCAGGGCCTTGCTCTGGGGCGATTCCAATGCCGGCCATTATGTTGCGACCGTCCGCGCCATTGCCGAGGATCTCGGCTTTGGCTTCCGCAATATCGCCCACTCGGCCTGCCCGCCCCTGCTCGAGCACGCGCCAGAATTCGCCAATCCGCGCACGGCAGACGGGTGCGAACAATCGATCGCCGCGACACTGGACGTGCTCGACCAGTACCCGGCTGTCATTCTCGCTGCGAACTGGGAGAACCACATCAATCAATGGGGTGATCGCTTCCTGGATGAAGTCAGCGCCACGGTCACGCAATTGCGCGAACGCAATGTCGATGTTCTGGTCATCGGCCGCCTGCCGCAGCTGGCCTCGGTCGATCATGACTGCGAGCGCAAGCAATTGCGATTGCCCTTCATGGATTGCGGCAGCCGTGCAGTCATTGCCCGGACGCGCCCCGACCGGGTCAATGACGCCTTGCGCGATGTGGTCGTGGCCGCCGGTGCGCGCTATGTCGATTTCAACGACCATCTCTGCGAGGATGGCGTTTGCCATGGCGTCCAGAACGGCACGATGCTGTATTACAATGTCGGACATCTGAGCCAGCGCGGCGGCGAGATCCTCGGCGAGGCGGTCATCAATGACGAGGCCATTCTGCAAGCCTTCAGACCGCTGGTCGCGATCAGCCCCAGCGATATGCCGACGATCGCGCGTGGTCCGGCTGCCGAACAGCTTCCCTCGCTGACCCATCTCCTGTCACCGGATATCTGGTCGAATGACCGCGCCATCCGCATTTCCGGCGGGCTGTTATTCCGGGACGAGACCGAGACCGGCTACCAGTCCAGCTATCTCACCCTGGCGCCGGGCTCACTGCCGGCATCCGAGGCCCGCTCACTGACGGTCACAGCCATCTTCCGGCGGCTGGATGCAAGCCGTCCGCTCCTGCGCGTCACCACATCCGGCCCGGATGGCCGTTTCGACTTCATCGTCAACGCGGCAGGCGATGGTGTCGAGCTGCGCCGCGGCCGCCCGGACGCCTGGACGGAGCAAGTCGATGGAGACCTGATCCGGCTGACGGCGACCATCCCGTTCGATCCGGCCAATAGCGAGCTGAGACTCGATATTCTCCCGGCCGCCGCGACCAGCCTCAGCAATGAGTATACGGTCGCCGCGACCGGTAGCATTGTACTGGCGGATCTCGCGATCAATTATGCCACCACCAGCTCGCCTGCCGAACCCTCACCCTGATATCCGAGCGTGAAACGGGTCGTCTCCGCACATAAACGGGGCGGTCGCCCGCCAACACCGAATGAAGAGCCGATCGATGAGCGATACACACCCCGGGACAACCTCGAACTACCGGCCGGATATTGACGGATTGCGGGCGCTCGCCGTGATGGCCGTCGTGCTCTTCCATATCGACAAGACCTGGGTGCCGGGCGGCTTTATCGGCGTCGATATCTTCTTCGTGATCTCGGGCTTTCTCATCACCGGCAATATCACCAGCGATATCGGCCAGGGCCGCTTCAGCATTGCCGAATTCTACCAGAGGCGGATCAAGCGGATCATTCCCGCCCTCGTGGCGCTGATCCTTGTGACGCTCGTGGCCGGGCAGATCATCATGCTGCCCGCCGACTTCAAGGACCTCTCGCTCTCCTCCGTTTTCTCGGTCCTGTCGCTGGCGAATTTCTACTTCCTGTTCTCGGTCGACACCGGCTATTTCGCCGACGATTCCACCACCATCCCGCTGCTACATCTGTGGACGCTCGGCGTGGAGGAGCAATTCTACCTGCTCTGGCCGCTGATCCTGGCCGCCTGGGGGACGCGGGGCTATAGCCGCCTGGTTCTGGCCGGGCTCGCAATGGTCGCGCTGGCGTCCTTCCTGCTCGCCCAGTTCGTTGCGCCATCGGCGCCAATGACGGCCTATTACATGCTGCCGATGCGGGCCGGCCAATTGCTCGCCGGCGCGATCTGCCTGATGGCAGTCCGGCACCATTACCGGGACGCCCGGCTGCCGCGCCTCCTGCGTGAAATGCTCGCCCTGCTGTCGCTGGCACTGATTGCGGGCAGCCTCGTCTTTATCCATGAGGGCGACCTCTTCCCGGGCTTTCTCGCCATCCCGGTCACCCTGGGCGCCGTCGGTCTGATCTATGTCGGCAGCGCCGGCGGGTCGCTGGTCAATCGCGCCCTGTCATTCCGGCCCTTTGTCTGGATCGGCCTGATCTCCTATTCGCTCTATCTGTGGCATTGGCCCGTACTCGCCTTCGCGCGCTATCTGGCCGGCGATCTCGACCTGCAGCTCAAACTGATCTGTTTCGCGATCATGATGGCCGCCTCAATCCTGTCCTACCGACTGGTCGAGCAGCCCCTGCGCCGCACCAAAGCCTCGCTCGCGCGCATCTTCACCGTCTATTTTGCGGTGCCGACAGTATTTATTTTGGCAGTTTGCGGCGCGGTTTTCTCGACCGGGGGGTTTGGCGTCTGGCGTCTGGACTCGAGCTATGTTGCTCAAGTCGACCAGATGTTCAGAGAATCCGGCTCGTCAACTAGCGCCCCTTACGTCTGCCAGCGCTTCATGCTCCGCGACGACATGCTGACGAGGCCGGCCTGCCGCATCAATGCCAGCGAGGAGCCACCGGTTCTGATGTGGGGTGACTCCAATTCCGGGCACTATGTCGGCACCGTTCGAGAAATCGCCGATGCGGCCGGTTTCGGGTTCAGAAATATTTCCATCTCTTCTTGCCCACCGATTCTGGACGCCCCCGGCCAGTACGCGTCAGTTCGATTCAGCGATAGCTGCGACACGTCGGTCGATCTGGTGCGGAACATCCTTCCGAATTACGACCACATGATCCTGGCGGCGAACTGGGAAAATCACCTCACGCGACATGGTCAGCCATTCATCACCTCCTTGGGGGCGACGATTCAAGCACTGATCGATGACGGCAAAACAGTGATGGTGATCGGACGCATTCCCCAACTCACGCAAGCTGATCCAACTTGCCCGATCAAGGCTTTGCGCTTCCCCTTCCTGCAGTGCGCAGAGCGCGGATCGGTGGACCGAACCGCGATCATGGAAGTGAATCGGATTGTCCGGCTGACTGCTGAATCACTCGGCGCCACCTATCTTGATTTCAATGACTACCTTTGCGACGGAACGACCTGCCAGGGTTTGATAGACGGACAACCTTCCTATTACGACCGTGACCATCTTAATTGGCGCGGTTCGGAACGCCTGGGTGAAGCGGTGCGCACAGATGCCAGCATCTTGGCGCTCTTCGAGACATTTCTGTCCGCGGACGGGCCCTTGCCAATACGCGAAAACACCCCCAGCCCCGCGCTCACCGTCAATCCTGACCTGTCTTTGATGGACCCTTCCGACTGGCGCGCAACAGCTCTATATCGCTCCGGCTCGAATATCCTGCTCAGCGATGATCGCGCAGCCTCCTATCAGACTGCCAGTTTCGAGGTCGATGCCGCCACGCTTGCCACTTATCCCGATGCCCGGTCGGCGACGCTGGAGATCGTGCTTGATCGCCCACGCAGCGTTTTCCCGATGGTCCGGGTGAGGCTGGATCCCACCGGCGAGCGCTTTGAGTTTCTGGTTGATGGTGAGACCGGACGCACCTTGCCGCGCCGCGATGCCGGCGAAACGGACTGGCGCGAAAGCGTCACGGACGAGAATATGCGGCTGACCATCCCGTTCGACCTGCCGGCCGGAACCCGTAGCGTCATGATCGAGCTGATCCCGGCCGCCAGCGCGCCGGGGCAGGATTACGAATACTCACGCGCGCATACCGGCTCGCTCATCATCCGGGCAGCGGCGCTGGAGTTTCATGAGGAGTAGCGGCCCTTGGCGGAGCCGCAGCGGTCAGAGTTTCTGGTCGAAGGCGCCGATTTCCGGATAAGCCGAGAGCAGACCCTCAATCGCCGCGAACACGGATGCGACATCATCGGCCGATTCCGTGCTCTCGATCACGACAACGAGATTGGGCGTGTTGGAACTGGCCCGCACCAGACCCCAGGCCCCGCCCTCGAGCGTGAAGCGCACGCCATTGACGGTGTTGACGTCGACGATACGGCGCCCGGCCATCATCTCGCCGGCGGCATGTCGGGCCTGGATATCGGCGACGATGCGCTCGACCACCCCGTATTTCACTTCATCGGCGCAGGCCGGTGACATGGTCGGCGAACCGAAGCTGACCGGCATGGCCCGGCGCAGGTCGGCCATGCTCTTTCCGGGATTGCGATCGAGCATTTGCAGGATGGCGCGCGCGGCCACCAGGCCATCATCATAGCCGCGGCCAATCGGTGGCTGCAGGAAGAAATGGCCCGATTTCTCGAAGCCGGCCAGGGCGCCCAGCTCTCGCGAACGGCGCTTGATGTAGGAATGGCCGGTCTTGTAATAATCCGTCTTGCAGCCATGTTCGGCCAGCACCGGATCGATCGCGAACAGGCCGGTCGATTTCACGTCCACCACAAAGGTCGAATTGGGATAGAGCGGCGCCAGGTCGCGCGCCAGCATCAGGCCGATCTTGTCGGCGAAGATCTCCTCACCCTCATTATCGACAACGCCGCACCGATCACCATCGCCGTCAAAGCCCAGGCCGATATCGGCCTTGTGTTCGAGCACGGCATCGCGAATGGCGTGCAGCATTTTCATGTCTTCAGGATTGGGATTGTAGCGCGGGAAGCTGTGGTCGAGTTCGCAATCGAGTTCCACCACTTCGACGCCCATTGCCCGCAGGGCCTGCGGCGCGAAAGCACCGGCCGTACCATTGCCGCAAGCCGCAACCACCTTGAGCGGACGCGCGATCCGGGCGCCCTCCGAAACGTCGGCGAGATAGCGTTCAGCCACGCCCGTCTGTCGGACATAGCCGCCGCCGGCGCGGGACTGGCCCAGGCCGCCCAGCACGATCTCCTTCAGGCGTGACATCTCGTCGGGGCCGAAGGTGAGTGGCCGCTGGGCCCCCATTTTGACGCCGGTCCAGCCATTGGAGTTATGGCTCGCCGTCACCATGGCGACGCAGGGCAGGTCGAGATCGAATTGCGCGAAATAGGCGGTGGGCGACAGGGCCAGCCCGATATCATGCACCTCGATCCCGGCATCCATCAGACCGACTTCCAGCGCCTGTTTGACGCTCAGGGAATAGCTGCGGAAATCATGGCCAACCGCGATTTTCGGGCTGACACCCAATTCATGGATGAGCGTGCCCAGACCAAGTCCCAGCGCCTGGACGCCGTACAGGTTGAGATCCGGAGCGACATCGGAGGCCGGGTGCCCGAACCACCATCGCGCATCATATTCGCGAAAACCGGTCGGTTTGATCAGCGGCTCATTCTCGAAAGCGGAAGTGTTGGGCTTCAGTGTCGCTTGTGGGATCTGGCTCATTATGCGCTTCCATCTGCAAAACGGGTGGGTTGGCGCTGGCATGACCCTGCAAAACCGGGCGCCGGGACCAGAATCGGTCCGCATGATGCCGGCCGCGCCCGTGCAGGGCGCGGCGGCGAGGCGTCAGGCCGTCGGCCGTCCCACACTGGAATAGGCGAAGCCGGCGCTGGCCATTTCTTCCGGTGAGTAGATATTGCGCAAATCAACAATGACCGGCGCACGCATGACCGACTTGATCCGTTCCAGATCCAGCGCCCGGAACTCGTTCCATTCGGTGATGATCACCAGGACATCGGCATTCTCGGCGCAGAAATAGGGCCCCGAAACGAAGTCAACGCCGGTCAGGAGCTTTTCCGCTTCCAGGGTTCCGGCCGGATCAAAGGCCTTGATGCGCGCACCGGCCTTTTGCAGGGCCGGGACGATCTCGAGGCTTGGCGCATCGCGCATGTCATCCGTATTGGGCTTGAAGGTCAGGCCCAGCACGGCGACGGTCTTGCCGGAGACATCGCCATCACAGGCGGCAATCACCTTGTTCGCCATCGAGCGCTTGCGGGCGTCATTGACCTCGACCACGGTCTCGATCAGCCGCAGGGGGGCGCCGGATTCTTGCGCAGTGCGCGTCAGGGCCAGGGTATCCTTGGGGAAGCAGGAGCCGCCATAACCGGGGCCGGCATGCAGGAATTTGCCGCCAATGCGATTGTCGAGACCGACACCGCGCGCGACTTCCTGCACATTCGCGCCCACCGCTTCGCACAGATCCGCCATCTCGTTGATGAAGGTGATCTTGAGGGCGAGGAAGGCATTGGCGGCGTATTTGATCAGTTCGGACGTGCGCCGCGATGTGAAGACAATCGGGGTCTCATTGAGGAAGAGCGGCCGGTAGATATCGTGCATGACGGTGCGGGCGCGCTCGTCATCCGTGCCGACGACGACGCGGTCAGGATGTTTGAAATCGTCAATCGCGGCGCCTTCGCGCAGGAATTCCGGGTTGGAGACAACCGCAAAATCCGCGTCAGGCCGGGTTTCGCGGATAATGCGCTCGACCTCATCACCGGTGCCGACCGGCACGGTCGATTTGGTGACGACCACGGTATAGCCATTCATGACGCTCGCGATTTCGCGGGCTGCGGCATAGACATAGCTCAGATCGGCGAAGCCATCCCCGCGCCGGCTCGGCGTGCCGACGGCGATGAAAACCGCATCGGCATCGCGCACGGCTTCGGTCAGGTCATCGGTGAAGCTGAGACGGCCCTCACGGACATTGCGCTGGACCAGCAAGTCCAGGCCAGGCTCATAAATCGGGATGCCGCCAGAGCGCAGCGTCTCGACCTTTTCGACATTCTTGTCGACACAAATGACCTCATGGCCAAAATCGGCAAAGCAGGCACCAGAAACCAGGCCCACATATCCCGTCCCGATCATTGCAACACGCATGTCGAATTTCTCCTGCTTTGATTGCGACCGGTATCGCTGACCCAGCGAGCCTGTGCAAGGGAAGATTGCCGCTAGGCGGGGCCGGAGGCTGAGCGATCCGGCATCAGCGCGCTGATCGCCTTTTTCCCGAGTTTCAACAGCGGAACTTCTATCAGGCGATGGGTGAGCCAGGCCAGCACCAGGCTCGCCAGCAGCGCGGCCGTGTAAAAGACCGGGCTGGCGAAAACCGTGCCCGCCAGACGGGGCGCCAGGATTCGCGCCAGAATATCGAGTGCGAGGCTGTGGCCGAGATAGCCGGCATAGGACCAGTCACCGATGCGCGCCGCCAGCTCCGGCAGGCGTGGACGCCAGGCGAGCACCGCCCAGACCATGCCGATCGCGAACGGGGCGAAGACCAGGACGCGGATGGCCGGATCCCTCAGCCCCTCCAGCCCGTGGACCGCCGTCCAGGCGAGGCCGAGGGCAGATCCCGCAAGGGCCAGCGCCAGGGCGGTGAATTTGCGGCACATCAGCCGGTCGGCATACCGGGCGATCAGGGCGCCGGCCAGAAACAGCAGGTTGAACGGGCTGATGGCCAGCTCGATCCAGGCCGCCCGACCCTCGGCCAGGCCAAGAAATCCGCCGATCGTCAGGCCCGACCAGGCCAGCACCGCCCAGGGCCGCACACGCGCCGGCAAAGCGAGAAAGACGGCATAGGCGAGGTAGAAATACAATTCATGGGTCAGCGTCCAGGCGACCGGGAGAATCGGGGGCTGGCCGACCGGGAAGAGCGTGAGCGAGGCCAGCCAGTCCTTGTCACGCAGTGCCGTACCGGACCCATCGCCGAACACCAGCAGATAGCCGGCCACCGCGATCGCCGTATAGACCCAGTAGAGCGGGAAGATCCGGTTCAGGCGGGCGAGAAAGAAGCGGGGCCGCAAGCCGGAGAGGCCGCCATAGAGATGGTGGATGATAAAGCCGGAAATGACGAAGAAGACATCGACGCCGCTAAAGCCGAAATAGGCGAAACTGCCCAGCAGCGGGTCACCGAAGAAACGGCCCTCGCTCTGATGGGTATGGCCAAGGACGACCAGAAGGACAGCCAGCGCCCGGAGATATTGCAGCTCGACGATCTGACCCCGGACCGGTTTCGCCGCTGCTGGCACTAGGCGGCCGCCCGCTCGATCGCCGAACGCACATCATCCACCACGCTGCGGATCAGCTTCATCTCACCTTCGGCCATGACCCGGATCACCGGTTCCGTGCCGGAGGCCCGCACCAGCAAACGCCCGCTCGTGCCCATGCGCTGTTCCGCCTCGGCGATCGCGGCGAGAACGCCGGCGTCGGTGAGCAGGGCCTTGCCCTGGGTGACGCGGACATTTTCCAGCAATTGCGGCGCGGGCTTGAAGACCCGGAAGACCGAACTGGCCGGCTGACCGGAATCGACCAGCACCCGCAGCACTTGCAGCGCCGCGATCAGGCCGTCGCCGGTCGGGGCGAAATCCGGCATCACGATATGGCCGGAGGCTTCACCGCCGAGATTGATACCGGTTTCCTTCATGCGCTCGGAAACATAGCGGTCACCGACCTGGGTGCGTTCGAGCGCAATCCCCTCACCTTCGAGAAAACGTTCAAGGCCGAGATTGGACATCACCGTCGCGACGATGGCCGGTTTGGCCAGCTCGCCGGTCTTGTGCCAGTGACGCGCCAGCATGGCGAGGATCTGGTCGCCATCAATGACCCGGCCCTTCTCGTCGCACAGGATGAGGCGATCACCATCACCGTCGAGCGCGATGCCGAGATCGGCGCGATATTTGACCACTTCCTTGGCCAGCCGGCCCGGCGCGGTCGAACCGCAATCCTCATTGACGTTGAAGCCATTCGGCTCAACCCCGATCGGGATCACATCGGCACCAAGCTCCCACAGCGCCGTCGGGGCGACCTTGTAGCCAGCACCATTGGCGCAATCGATCACCAGGCGCAGGCTCGACAGGCTCTGATTGCGCGGGAAGGTCGATTTGACGATTTCGACATAGCGCGCCTGGGCGTCGTCGATCCGCTTGGCACGGCCGAGATCGGATGGCGCCGCCAATTCCTCGCTGAGGCCGCCATCCATCAGCGCCTCGATCTGCAATTCGGTTTCATCGTCGAGCTTCTTGCCCTCGGGCCCGAAAAGCTTGATGCCATTGTCATGATAGGGATTGTGCGAGGCGGTGATCATCACGCCCAGATCCGCGCGCAATGACCGCGTCATCAGCGCCACCGCGGGCGTGGGCAGCGGGCCAAACTGGAAAACATCCATGCCCACCGAGGTGAAGCCGGCGACCAGGGCGGATTCGATCATATAGCCGGACAGGCGCGTATCCTTGCCGATCACCACGGAGTGCCGCCCGGTATGGCGGACAAAATGCCGCCCCGCTGCCATGCCGAGCCGCAGCGCGGTCTCGGCCGTCATCGGGAAGGAATTGGTGAGGCCGCGAACGCCATCCGTGCCGAAGTATTTCTTGCCCATGTGCGCTTCCAAATGCTGGTTTGCGCAAAACATATAGGACAGCGACCCTTACGCGAAGTGAATGCGTAAGCTGGACGGCAGCAAAACGATCCGATAGGCGTGCCTTGACCAAAAACACGAGGGGAGTGCCTGTCATGAAACGAGTCCGCAAAGCCGTTCTGCCGGTTGCCGGCCTGGGAACACGTGTCCTGCCAGCCACCAAGTCCATCCCCAAGGAAATGCTCCCCGTTTTCGACCGCCCGGCGATCCAGTATGTCGTCGATGAAGCCATCGCCGCGGGTATCGAGCATTTCGTCTTCGTGACCGGACGCAACAAGGGCGCGATCGAGGATTATTTCGACCGCGCCTATGAGCTCGAGGCAACCCTGCAGGACAAGGGCAAGACCGAAATCCTTGAAATCCTCAACCGCACGCGCGCCGCGCCGGGTTCGATGAGCTTCGTGCGCCAGCAGGCGCCGCTCGGCCTCGGTCACGCCATCTGGTGCGCCCGCGACATTATCGGCGACGAACCCTTCGCCATCCTCTTGCCGGACGTGCTGGTCCGCGCCGAGCCGAGCTGCCTGGCCCAGATGGTCGCCGCCTATGAAGACACCGGCGGCAATATCATCGCCGTCGAGCAGGTCGCGCCTGAGAATGTCGACAAATACGGCGTCATCGACCCGGTCGAGCGCCAGGGCAACCGGATCCGCATGCGCGGCATGGTGGAGAAGCCTGCGGTCGACAAGGCGCCGTCAAACCTGGCCATCACCGGCCGCTACATCCTGCAAGGCACGATCTTCAAATATCTCGAAGACCAGGCTGCCGGCGCCGGCGGCGAAATCCAGCTGACCGACGCGATGGCCCGCCTGATGCAGAACCAGGACTTCCATGCCGTCGAATATGAGGGCCAGTCCTATGATTGCGGCGACAAGCTGGGCTATCTGCGCGCCACCCTGTCCTACGCGCTGCATGACCCGGAACTCGGCGGCGCGGCGCGCCGGGTTGCCGAGACCGTTCTGAACACCGAGATCACCGGAAACTAGGCCTCGCGCTGACGCCACTCGCGATACCATTCGGCGAAGCGGCCGAGGCCTTCCTCGAGCCGCACGCCGGGCTTGTAGCCATAGACCCGCTCCAGCTTGCTGGCATCGGCATAGGTGCGGGTCACATCGCCGGCCTGCATCGGCAGCATGATTTTCTCGGCGGTCATGCCGAGCGCGTTTTCCAGTGTCGAGATCATGTCCATCAGCTTGACCGGTGAGGCCCCGCCAATATTGAACACATCGTGATGGCCGCGCGCCGGGCTGTCGTCGAGCACGCGCAGGAGCGGCGCGATAATGTCGTCGATATAGGTGAAGTCGCGCTCCATCTCGCCATTATTGAAGACCTTGATCGGCCGGCCTTCGAACATGGCGTCGGAGAAGAGCCAATAGGCCATGTCCGGCCGGCCCCAGGGCCCGTACACCGTGAAGAAGCGCAAGCCGGTGGCGGCGATCCCGTAGAGGCTGGCATAGGCCGAACTCATCAGTTCATCCGCCAGCTTGGTGGCGGCGTAAAGCGAGGCCGGCTGCATGGTCACATCATCTTCGCGGAAGGGAACGGCGGAGCGCTCGCCATAGACCGAGCTGGATGACGCATAGACCAGGTGTTTGAGATCATCGCCGAGATGGCGGGCGGCCTCCAGCACGGACAAATGCCCGTGCAGGTTTGAATTGGCATAGGCGAAGGGCTGGTCAATCGAATAGCGCACACCGGCCTGGGCGCCCAGGTGCAGGATCCTGTCCGGGCGGACCCGGTCGACGAGAGCCAGCACGGCCTCATTATCCGCCAGCTCCATTTTTTCGAAGGTAAAACCGGGCCGGTCTTTCAAATGATCCAGACGGGCCTGCTTCAAGGCGGGATCATAATAAGCGTTCAGATTGTCGATGCCGACAACCGTCTCGCCGCGATCGAGCAGCGCGTTGATCGCATGAAATCCCACAAAGCCTGCAGCACCTGTCACTAAAACCGTCATTCAATTTCCCCACGCCAATTCGCACGCCAATGCTGGCAGCAAATATCGTTAATTAGCATCAACTTCCAACAATTTGGCCAAGTATTTCCCGTAGTCCGAACTGGCGAAGCGTTGCGCCGAACGCTGCAGCTCGGCGCGGTCGATCCAGCCATTGAGATAGGCCGTTTCCTCAAGGCAGGCGATCTGCAGGCCCTGGCGGCGCTCCAGCGAACGGACATATTCCGACGCCTCGAGCAGGGCTTGTGGTGTGCCGGTATCGAGCCAGGCAATCCCCCGCCCGAGCTTTTCAACGCGCAGATCGCCGCGCTCCATATAGGCGCGATTCACATCGGTGATTTCCAGCTCGCCGCGCGCCGATGGCCGGATCGAGCGGGCGATTTCAATCACGTCATTATCGTAGACATAAAGGCCGGTGACGGCGAGATTCGAGCGGGGCTCCAGGGGCTTCTCGTCAATCGCGACCGGCGCACCATTCTCGTCGAGCACCACCACGCCATAGCGCCGCGGCTTGTTGACATGATAGGTGAAGATCGTGGCGCCGGTGGTGATGGCGGCCGCCTTGCGCACCAGCTCATCGAAGCCGTGGCCGTAAAACAGATTATCGCCGAGGATCAGGGTCACCGGCTCGTCACCGATGAAATCCTCGTCGAGCAGAAAGGCCTGCGCCAGGCCCTGCGGGCTGGGCTGCACGACATAGCTCAGGCGGATTCCGAACTGGGAGCCATCGCCCAGCAATTGCCGGAAACGCGGCTGATCATCCGGCGTCGTGATGATCAATATGTCCCGGATCCCGGCCAGCATGAGGACCGAAAGCGGGTAATAGATCATCGGCTTGTCATAAACGGGCAGTAATTGTTTGGACGTGCAAAGCGTCAACGGCCACAGCCGGGTTCCGCTGCCTCCTGCAAGCACAATTCCTTTCACGTTACACCCCAGTCAGTTACAGCTCTCGCCCCGGATGGGCTGCTACACGCATACAAGACCTCGGTCGGTCTGGAAACAGCGTGACGCCGGTTGCTGCCCGGCCAGACTTGAGTTGCCCGGCAAACCTGCGCATATCCCCTGTTGGTATGGAGCGCCGACATGCAGATTGAACACCTCGACATTCCCGGCGTGATTCAACTCATCCCGCCGCGCTATGGCGATCATCGCGGCTATTTCTCCGTCACCTATAATCGCAAAGATCTGGCGGCCCTCGGCATCGACGCCGACTTCGGGCAGGACAACCAGTCCTGGTCGGCCGCGGCCGGCACGGTGCGCGGCCTGCATTTCCAGCGTCCGCCAGCCGAACAGGCCAAGCTTGTTCGCGTCGTGCAGGGCCGCGTGCTCGACATCGTGGTTGATGCCCGCCGTGGATCGCCGGCCTTCGGCCAGCACATCAAATCGGAGCTGTCGGCGAGCAATGGGGCGCAGATTTTCGTGCCCCGCGGCTGCCTGCACGGCTTCGTCACGCTGGAAGCCGATACCATCGTCCAGTACAAGGTGGACAATGATTACGCCCCCGGCCTGGATGCGAGCCTGCGCTGGGACGATCCCGAGCTGGCAATCGATTGGGGAATTGAGCGCAGCGCCGCGACCCTGTCGGAAAAGGATGCGAACGGGATTGCCTGGGCTGATTTCGAGACGCCCTTCCGGCTCGGCGACTAGACGCGAAGGGGGACGGCGTGAAACTTCTCATCACGGGCGGCAGCGGCTTTATCGGCTCCACACTGGTGCTCACAGCGCTCGCCCGCGGCCATGAGGTGGTCAATCTCGACGCCCTGACCTATGCGGCCAATCCCAACAGTCTCAACGCGGTCCGGGACAATCCGGCCTACCGGTTTGAACATGCCGACATCCGCGACAGCGGCGCGCTGACGCGGATTTTCGCTGAACACCAGCCGGACGCGGTGATGCATCTCGCCGCGGAATCCCATGTCGACCGCTCGATCGACGGCCCGCAGGTTTTCGTCGACACCAATGTCGGCGGCACGGCCCGATTGCTGCAGGCCGCGACCGACTATTTCAAGGGTCTCGACGCCGGCCGCACCGCGCGCTTCCGCTTTCACCATGTCTCGACCGATGAAGTCTACGGCTCGCTCGGCGCGACGGGCCGGTTCACCGAAACGAGCCATTACCGTCCCAATTCGCCCTATGCCGCCAGCAAGGCCGCCGCCGACATGATGGTGCGCGCCTGGCACGCGACCTATGCCCTGCCGACCCTGATCTCGAATTGCTCCAATAATTACGGGCCGCGCCAATTCCCGGAAAAACTCATCCCGGTCGTGATCCTGTCGGCCCTCAAGGGCGCGCCGATCCCGGTCTATGGCCGTGGCGCAAATGTCCGTGACTGGCTGCATGTCGAGGACCATGCCGACGCCCTTCTGACGATCCTCGAGCGCGGCCGTATCGGTGAAGTCTACAATGTCGGCGGCGATGCCGAATGCAGCAATCTTGAACTCGTCCGGCTCTTGTGTGCGGAGCTGGACCGGCAACACCCCCGTTCCGGCGCGTCCAGTGACCAGATCACCTTCGTGACCGACCGTCCGGGCCATGATTTCAGATATGCCATCGACGCCGCCAAACTGCACGGCGAACTGGGCTGGTCGCCCCGCTTCACCCTGGCCGACGGCCTGGCCCAGACGGTCGGCTGGTATCTTGAACATGCCGACTGGTGCCAGCAATGCCTGGCCCGGACTGACGGCGAGAATCCACTCGGGCGGCTCGGCCTCGGTTCCCGCTGATGGCCGGTCAGATCATCATCATCGGCAGGCTCGGCCAGGTCGCCGACGCGACATCGGCGATCGCGGCCTCAACCGGGCACACCGTCCGGCACCTGGCGCGCCCCGAGATCGATCTGGCGCAACCCGGCCTGATCGCGCGCGCGCTCGACCCCGTCCTGCAGGCCGCGCCTCCCGGCAGCGTCCTGGTCAATGCCGCGGCCTATACCGATGTGAACGGGGCGGAATCCGAACCGGAGCTGGCGCAGGCGATCAATGCCGTGACGCCGGGCATTATCGCCGAGCGATGCGGGCAGGCGAATATCCCCCTCATCCACCTGTCCACCGATTATGTGTATGACGGGCGGAAGGGCACGCCCTATCTCGAGACCGACACCGTCGGTCCGCTCGGTGTCTATGGCCGCTCAAAACTCGCCGGCGACGAGGCCGTTCAGAGCAGCGGCGCACGGCATGTCATCATGAGAACCTCGGCCGTCTTCTCCGGCAGCGGCCAGAATTTCTTGCGCACCATGCTCAGACTGGGCAGCCGGCAGGACCAGGTCCGGGTCGTGCACGATCAGCGCACCTGCCCGACCGCGGCGGCCGATATCGCAGCCGCCATCATCGCCATTGCCGGCCAGTTGACCGATGACCAGTCCAAAACCGGGATCTTCAATTTCTGCGGCGACACGCCGAGAAGCTGGGCCGAGTTTGCCGCCGATATTTTCCACACCGCCACACGGTTTGGCGAAACACCGGTCAGGGTCGAACAAATCAGCTCGGCTCAATTTCCCAGCTCCGCCAGCAGACCGGCCTATTCCGTGCTCGATTGCGGCGCGATCTTCCGGACCTTCGGCATTTCCCAGCCCGATTACCTCAAGGCATTGAACCAGAATGTCGCCCACGCCCTCGCTGCGCCCGGGCCCGAGCCGCGCTGACACAACCAAAACTTGCCAAAATGGCCAAAATCGGCAAGACTGGGAGCCTGTTGTAAAGCGTGTGTGGGGTTTGGGGGTTATGGAGATCGCGTTCCGCCTGGTCACCTGGGGACTGCTCTGTCTGTTCGCCGGCTTCCTCACCTATGGTGCCGCAATGGCAAGCTACACACTCTTCCGTTTTTACCGGCAGGAATTCGCCAAGCTCAACCGGGCCCGGCATTCCAAAGCGCTGAGCTAGAGCCCGGATCCGTCGCAGAACGGCTACCCGCACGGGCAAACGCAAGGGTCCGGCAGGCCAACAGACGCTCAAGGGGTAATCTGCGGCAATGATACCGCAGGCTGGCGGCAGTCAAACAGACCATCAGGCCAACCGCCCGAAATCGGAGCCTATTTCAGGCCTGCACGCAGTAAATCATGCAGATGCAAAATCCCCTGCGGCCGATTTTCCTCATCAACAATAAAGAGTTGCATGATTTTCGCCGCCCCGGCCGTCATCTCACGCAAGGCATCGGCAGCCAACATGCCCGGCGACCCCGTTTTCGGACGGGCCGTCATGATCGATCCGGCAGTTTTTTCGATCAGGGCATCACCCATATGACGACGCAAATCGCCATCGGTTATGATCCCGGCGAGGCGGCCCGACTCGTCGAGAATTCCGGCGCAACCAAAGCTTTTCACGGTCATTTCAATCAGCACATCGCTCATCGGTGCACTCTGTGAAATCAGGGGCATAGCCTGTCCGGCATGCATGATATCCGCGGTCGTCGCCAGCGCTGCGCCCAGGGCTCCGCCCGGATGGAATGTCTTGAAGTCCGCCGCCGTGAACCCGCGCTGCTCCAGCAGGGCAATCGCCAGCGCATCACCCAGCGCCATCATCAATGTCGTCGAAGTCGTCGGTGCCCGGGTCTCCCCGCACGCTTCCGGCGCATCGGGAATAATCAACTTGTAATCCGCGGCCCGCGCCAGCGTACTCTCGACCTGGCTCGTCATGCCAATCAACGGAACAGAGAAGCGGCGGCAATAGGCAATCAGATCGCCCAGCTCGCGGGTCTCACCCGATTTCGACAGGGCCAGAACCGCATCATCCGGGGTGATCATGCCGAGATCGCCATGACTGGCCTCGGTCGGATGGACATAATAGGCGAGCGTACCGGTCGAGGCGAGGGTTGCCGCGATCTTGCGCGCGACATGTCCAGACTTGCCAACCCCCGAGCAGATCAGGCGCCCCTGGACCTTGCCCAGTCGCTCAATCGTGGCCGAAAATGCACTGTCCACCGACCGGATGAGCGCATCCAGGCCGTCTCGTTCAAGCGCTATGACGCGTCGTGCGGACGCGACGGGGTCGAAATCATTCATGCCAGCTTCCAGAATGTCCAAGGGATACTCCCTGCCTCCATAACAGAACCGCGCACGTCCCGGAAAGGGAGGTGCGCGGCTCGTCTGGCGGCAACAGGTCCGGAACTGCGCAGGGGGGGCGCGCAGGGCCGGAAATGTCTCGCCGTCGGACCGGGCAGGCAAGCGTCTGCCCGGAGGCGCGACTTCAACCCAGATCTCTGCTCAGTCGGGATAAATGGTAACATAACTCGCCTCAAAAGCGTATAAAAATCGACCTGCACGCGCTCGCGACAGCGACCGATCCTTGCCCGGAACACCCGGGCGGGCTATCGCTCTGCGATCAGGACGCGCAAGGAGATACTGCGATGCCGCAACTCGCCCTTATCCGCCACGGCCAGAGCGCGTGGAACCGGCAGAACCGGTTCACCGGATGGGTTGATGTCGACCTCACCGATGAGGGCGAAGCCCAGGCACGCCAGTCGGGCGCCCTCTTGGCAGCGGCCGGTTTCAAACCGGATCGCGCCTTCACCTCGGTCCTGACACGCGCGATTCGCACCATGAATTTCAGCCTGGAAGGGCTTGATCGCGTCTGGATCCCCGTCGAGAAGACCTGGCGGCTCAACGAGCGTCACTACGGGGCTCTCGCCGGCCTCGACAAGGATGAAACCCGCGCCAAGCACGGTGATGCGCAGGTCAAGATCTGGCGCCGTTCGTTTGATACCCCGCCACCGCCGCTCGCCGAGGACGACCCGCAACATCCTGCGAAGGATGAGCGCTATCGCAATGTCCCTGCGGCCCTGCTCCCCAATTCGGAATCACTCAAGATGACGCTTGAGCGCGTTGAGCCCGCCTGGGAAGGCATGATCGCGCCGCGCCTCGCAGCCGGGGAAAATGTGATCATCGCTGCGCATGGCAACAGCCTGCGCGCCCTCATCAAATTCCTGTTTGAGGTCAGTGACCAGGACATCATCGACATCGAAGTACCGACCGGTAATCCGCTGCTGATCGACCTCTCCGACGACGAACTCAAACCGGTCTCGGCTCGCTATCTCGACCCCGAGCGCGCCAGGACCCTGCCGCCCCTGCCCTGAGCATGTTTACGTCTGCGGACTACCGCTTCATGGATGCCGCCCTGGCGCTCGCCCAGGCACAGCTCGGGCGCACCGCACCCAATCCCGCCGTCGGCTGCGTCATCGTCCGGGACGGGATGATTACGGGATGGGGTGCGACCGCCGATGGCGGCAGACCTCATGCCGAACGCCAGGCGCTCGATCGCGCCGGCCCGCACGCCCGTGCAGGTCGCGCCTACGTCACCCTGGAACCCTGCGCCTTTCACGGACAAACTCCGCCATGCGCGACGGCGCTGATTGAGTCCGGGGTGGAAACAGTCCTGATCGCCTGCCTCGACGAGCACCCGAAAGTCGCCGGCCGCGGTGTCGCCCTGTTGCGCGATGCCGGCATCGCCGTCGAGACGGGTTTGCGCAATCCTGAGGCGGCCCAGCTCTATGCCGGTTTCTTCCACCGCCTGCGCACCGGCCAGCCTCTGGTCTATCTCGACGCCAATTCCGCCCGCTATGATGCGGTGCTGACGGACGCCGCGATGCACGCGCCCACTACTGAACTCGATCGCCTCGGTAAGGCTGGAATGAATCGGGTCTGCGTCGCACCGGGCAGCGCGCTCGCTACCCGCCTCGTCGAGGCCGGAATGGCGACAACGCCCGTGACACAGGCTCATACGGCCCGTTAATACTCCTTCACTAGGCTGGTTGCTCAGTTTCCCTACCAACAGGGTTGAACCCATGGCCCGGCAAAAAATCGAGCATACCAGACTCGACCAGACGCAGGTCGACCAGATCTGCGACCGGCACGAGCGGCTCTGGTCGGGCCGGTCCGGCGGCGCGCGCGCCAATTTTGCCTATACAATCCTGGAAGACCTCAATCTTTCCAATCGCGAATTGTCCGATGCGGACTTCAGCGGCGCGGTACTGCGCGGGGCCAATCTGTCCGGTGCGACCCTCAACAGCGCAATCTTTTTCGCCGCCGATTTGCGCCGCGCATCACTCGAGGGCGCCTGTCTGCGACGGGCGGACCTGCGCGGCGCCATCCTGCGCGGTGCCAATCTGACCGGCGCCGACATGAGCGAGGCCGATTTGAGAGAAGGCGCAATCGCCCAGGTCGACAAGGAAAAGGGCCTCGCCATGCTCACGCATACGGCCCAGCAGAGCGATGCCGGCAAGGCCAATTTCACCGGAGCCAATCTGTCAGGCTCGAAAATGGCTGGAATGACGGCCCAGACAGCCGATTTCACGGATGCCGTTCTTCTGGGCGCCCGGATGATCCGCGCCAATCTGCGCGGCTCGTCCTTTCATGGCGCCAATCTGGAAGGTGCGGACCTGTCCGGGGCCGATCTGACGGGTGTCGACTTCACCGATAGCGTGATGGTCGGCGTCAAGACCACAATGGCGAAGACCGAAGGCATGAAAACCGAAGGTGCGCTGACGAATGCGGCTGTGGGCATTGATCCGAGCACGCTGGACAACCCCGTTGCCGACCAGATCTCCGCGCATGTGACCTGGTGCGAGACTGATGGACGTGAGGGCAAGCCCTCGCTGTTCGACGGCATGGATCTGCGCGGTCTTCACTCGCTGGCGGGCAAGACACTGACAGCTTTCCATGCCCGCGGAGCGACGCTCTACGGACTCGATCTGGAAGGCGCGCAATTGCAGGGTGCCCGGCTTGAACGCGCCGACCTGCGGATGGTTTGCCTGCGAGGTGCCGATCTGCGGGGCGCCGATCTCACCGGTGCCAATCTGTGCAATGCCGACCTGCGCGACTGTCAGTTTGGCCCGCTCGTACTGGAAGGCGACCGGATGCTGCCTGCATCGCTGGCCGGCAGCAAGGCACGCTATGCCGATCTTCGCGGCGTCGATCTGCGGCAGGCCAAGGCGACCGGTGCCGACTTCTCCTATTCGCGGCTGGACGGCGCAAATGTCCGCAAGGCCCGCTTCAGCGGCTCGTGTTTCACCGGTGCCACCCTTGATCGCGACTTCCTCGACAATGTCGAAGCGATCGACGGCGCGGTCGATGTTCACGCCGCCTGACGACCGGACTTATCCCGAAAAAAGGGGCGGTGAACCCGGGTTCACCGCCCCATTTCGGAGGGGTAGAATCGTGTGATGCGATGCGGTTATCAGGCCGCCTTGGTCTTGCGGGTTTCGATCAACCGCGCCTTTGACTTGCCGGAAATATCCGAGATCGCAATCTTGCGCGGCTTGGCCGCTTCGGGGATCTCGCGGACCAGATGCACCGTCAGCAGACCATTGAGCAATTCCGCATCGGCCACCTTGACGTGATCAGCCAGATGGAAACGGCGCTCAAATGCGCGCTCGGCGATGCCGCGATGCAGGAAGCGGCGCGATCCGGCGTCATCCTTCTCGACGATCTTGCCGGCGATGGTCAGGATATTCTCCTGGACCTCGACCGTCAGATCGGCTTCGCCAAATCCAGCGACGGCGAGCTCGATCAGATACTCATTCTCGTCCACATGCTGGATATTGAATGGGGGATAGCCCTGGGACTCGATCTTGGTGGCAGAGTCCATCATGTCCGCCAGACGGTCGAAACCGACGATGGAGCGGTAAAGGGGGGTAAAATCAACAGTTCTCATCTCAACTTATCCTCTTATTGAGCGACAAGGCCGACTGGCAAACCGCTTGCCAGCGTTGAGCCAACCCTGATTGCGCCGACTGGCCGCAACCGGGTCGCGAACCCCGTAAAGGCGGCTCGCAACTACCAGATGGGAACTGAATATCGCCGCCGCAAGCCCTGTCGGAAGTGCGAACGATTGCCATGCCAGCGCAGCTTCTCTAGGACTGTCCCGGTCGCAACGCCGGAGTAGAATGATGAATCAGAATTTCCCGCTGGGGGCCATCGCGGCCTCGTTCCTGCTTGTCACAGCCTGCAGCGAGCCCACGGCCCCGACCGCAGAGACTGAAATGCCCGCCACTGAAGCGGCCGAAGAGGCTGCGGTGGTGCCCATGGATCCGGCAGCTGATCTGACCAATCTGGCCAATGTTCTGGCAGGCGAGTGGCGCGAGTCGGATGCCGAACGCGATGCCTATCGTCACCCGGCCGAAACCCTTGAATTCTTCGGTATTGATCCAAGCGGCACCGTCATCGAAGTCTGGCCCGGCAGCGGCTGGTATGCCGATATTCTGGCCCCCTGGATCGCGGCGAATGGCGGTCAGTATATCGCGGCCCATTTCCCGCTGAGTTCAGAGAGCACCGCGCGGCGCAATTCCCGCGCCGGCTTTGAAGCACATGTCAGCGATCACGATATCTTCGGCAATGTCCGGATCATCGATTTCGGCCAGGGCAGTGGTGCCCTCGTTGAGCCTGGCACGGCCGATGCCGTGCTCACATTCCGCAATGTCCACAACTGGATGATGTTCGGCTATGCCGAACGGGCCTTTGGCGACTTCCATGCGGCATTGCGCCCGGGCGGATTGCTCGGCGTTGTCGATCACCGTCTGCCCTCGACCCGCGAGCAAGACCCCCAGGCGCGCTCCGGCTATGTCCAGCAGGCCTATGTCATCGCAATGGCCGAGGAAGCCGGGTTTGAACTGGTTGCGACCTCCGAAATCAACGCCAATCCAGCCGACACCGCCGATCACCCCTTCGGTGTATGGACGCTGCCGCCGGTCGGCCGTTCCGCCGGCAGCGGCGAGGAGATGGCGCCGGACTTCGACCGGGCCCATTATGATGCGATCGGCGAAAGCGACCGCATGACGCTGTTGTTCAGAAAGCCCGAAACCGCACCGGAAGCATCAGCTGAATGAAGCCATGGATTGCAATAGCTGCTGCGTTTGTGACGGCCGCCGCGCTGGTTTCCAGCGCGGCCGGTCAGGCTGACGCGCGGCAGGTCGGGCCACTGGTCCGCCTGTTTCCGCACTGGCAGGACTATCTTGACCTGCCAGCGGATGAGCGCAGCCATTTCACCCTGGCCTATGTCATCGCATCCACGCGCGGTGTGCCGGCCGAGGACATCAATATCTGGTATGAAAGCGGCGGGAATGAAACCGGCCTCGCGCTCGATTCCACGGGGCAGGTGCTCAATCCACCGGATTTGGACACGCTCGCCTCTGACCCCGTCGCCTGGATTAATCAGCCACAAGGCGGCATGTCGGTCAGCCTGTCATTCCAGGCGAACCTCGAAATGGAGAGCGAGATTGCCCGCCTCGACACCCTGCTCGCCCTGGAGCAGGCCAATCGGGCCATGCGCAGCGTTGGCGGGGTTGCCTCGCTGTTTGCACCATCCTTCAAGACTTTGATCTTCGTCTTCGAGGGCCCGGCACCGGATGCCTGGGCCGTTACCGCCGACGGTCGGCGCACGCCGCTGATCGTGCAGGAGAGCCAGGCGATCTATCGACCCAATGACCGGGATTTGCGCGAGGTCGACCACCTCGTGTTTGGACGGCCGCCGGCGCGAATTCTGATTGAGTCCTAGACGGCCGCTGATCGCAGCGAGTTGAGCGCCTCGGCATGCAGGGCCGGATGAGCCGCCGCCAGAACCTGTCCGCCGCCGCTGCAATCCCCGCCACGCCAATTGGTGATCACACCACCAGCGCCCTGCACCACCGGGATCAGTGCCTGAACGTCATAGGGCTGGAGCCCACTCTCAACGACCAGGTCCAGACCGCCCATCGCCAGCATCGCATAGGCATAGGCGTCGTAACCGTATCGGCAGAGACGGACCGCCTGCCGCAAACCGTCAAACGCACGCGATTCCTCACCCTGGAACAGATAGGCATCCGTCGTTGCCAGGATGGCATCTGCCAGAACACCGGTCTTGCGGGTGGCCATCGGCCGCGTTTCGGCGCCCCTCGAACAGGTCGCACCGCCGTGCCAGCCCACGAAACGTTCGCCGATATGGGGCTGATCAATCATGCCGATGCGCGGCAGGCCGTTTTGCGACAAGGCGATCAGAACCGTCCAGGTCGGCAGGCCGGCGATAAAGGCCCGTGTGCCGTCAATCGGGTCCAGCACCCATTTCCGGCCGTTCAGCGAGGGCTGATCGGGAAACTCCTCGCCGAGAATACCGTCTTCAGGGGCAAGGTCTGCGAGCACGGCCCGCATCGCGGTTTCCGAAGCGCGGTCAGCGGCCGTGACAGGATCGAATCCACCTGCAAGCTTATTGTCGACCTGAATCGTCTGCCGGAAGTAGGGCGCAATGGCTTGACGCGCCGCATCCGCCATTCGATTGGCAATTTCAATATCCGCCTGGGACCGGGAATAGGACATGCGGTTGCGCCTATCATGACGGCGTCAACCGCACCAGCCGGTAAGCAAGGCGCTACCGCTTTCAGGCAGCGGCATCATTTGCGGCTTCCTCGGGCTCCAGGGATTTGGCCAGCTCGAGCAAGCGTTTGCGTGGTCGCTCACCGAGCCGGTAATAGGCCCGGATCAGGTCGACCGTTTCCTTTTGCGAGAGTACATCGGCAGCGAGATGCCCCTCCCCGTCGACCTCGTCACGATGCGACAAGCCCTCGTAGAAATACTGCACGGGCACATCGAGCGATTCGGCCAGCTCGAACAGGCGGCTGGCGCTGACGCGGTTGGCGCCGCATTCATATTTCTGGATCTGCTGGAAACGGATCCCGACGGATTCAGCCAATTGTTGCTGGGTCAGTCCCAGAAGCCGGCGCCGGCGGCGCAGACGCTTACCTACGTGAAGGTCGATATCATTTGTCATAATCGTGTGCCGCCCATTCTTCGCCTGTTGAAGTGCGCCGCTGTGGGACGCTCACCTGAGACGAGAGCAAAGCGCGTGCCGCGCGAAGCCGGGCTATCATGCTCGCCTTATATGGGCATGATTATGACGGTGTGAATCCGCTCCAGCTACGGGCCGCGAACTCCTCGATAAACTGTTGTAAATTCTCGCGAAAAATATCGAACTTCGCGTTAGGCACAACCCTGGTTTCATGCAGATACAAGCCGCGATTGATCTCGATCTGAATGACATGAATGCCCGTAGCAGGCTTGCCGTAATACTCGGTGGTGTGCCCGCCGGCATAGGGAGTGTTCCGAACTGTGACGAATCCCCGGGCCCGCAAGCCCGCTTCAACTGCAGCTGTAATCCGGGGGTCGCAGGACTGCCCATGGCGGTCACCGAGGACGAAATCCACGCCCGGCGCACTGTGCTCGGGCATGGAATGCATATCCATCACAATCGCAAAACCGAACCGGTCCCGCACCTCCGCAATCAATCCGGCCAACCCATCATGATAGGGTTCGTAGAATCGTGACAGCCGGTCCTGTGCATCCTTGAAGTGCAGCCGGCGCCGGTAGAGCTGCTGCCCCTGGGACCCGACCCTTGGGATCACGCCCAGACCGGAGGCGACCCGCCGCGAAGGCGGATCAGCGCACACATCCATACGATCACGATACATCGCTGGATCAAGCTCGCCGCGCGCGCGGTTCACATCAACGAAGACGCGCGGAAAATGGGCGCAGACAAGGCTCGCGCCATAGGCGGCCGCGCCCTCGATCAGGACATCGACATAAGCATCTTCGGAGCGGCGAAGCTGCTCGACAGGGACAGGGGTCTGGTCGCATAATTCGCGCGCATAATCGCGCCCGGAATGGGGCGAAGAGAGGATGAGCGGTTGAGCGATCAACGGATCCGGCCGCACCAGGCTGACGGCCCGGCCCCGGTCTTGTTCATGTGGCGCGCCTGGCGGATCGGACATGATCTGGGGAGTGACTGTCATGCGTGTCAGAGTGATCGGCTGCACATCGCAGGTCAAGCGGCAGCGCGTTCAGCGGGCTTTTACCTTAGCCGTGTATGGTGACATCAACTATCGGTTTTCCTGAGGGTGGGACCCAATTATGTGCAAGATTTTGTTGGCTGAAGATGATGATTCCATGCGCGACTTCCTGGCCAAGGCGCTGAAACGCGCCGGCCATGACGTGACGGTCTGTTCCGACGGCGAGGAAGGCCTGGATGCAATCGGCGAGAAGGCGGCGCAATTCGACCTCCTGCTGACGGATATCGTGATGCCGGGCGTTGACGGTATCGAACTGGCCCGGCGGGCCGCGGAAGTCGATCCGGCCCTGAAGATCATGTTTATTACCGGCTTCGCCGCCGTGGCGCTCAATCCCGGCTCGGGCGCTCCGACCAATGCGAAAGTCCTGTCCAAGCCCTTCCATCTGCGGGAACTGGTCGATGAAGTGGCCCGGGTCATGGCCGCCTAGCGCCACCAGCAGAACTTGCCGCGATCAAACAGGCGTCGCCCCTCCGGGGCGGCGCCTTTTGTCTGTCCGGAATAGAAAAAGGGCCCACCGACGGATCAGTGGGCCCCTTCGCTCAGATCTGGAAGCTTGTCTTACAAGCCGCCGGGACCGCAATCCTCAGCGAGGTAGCGTTCGATCGCCGGAAGCGTTTCCGTCTGATGACGTGGATACCACGGCATGCTGTGCGGCATGTCATCGACAACGATCAGTTCCGCAGGAACCCGCCCACGAACCGCGTTGTAGAAATCGACCGAATGGAACAGCGGAACCCGAACATCACGATCGCCGTGGAACAGCAGGATCGGGATATTGGCACGCTCGGTGTTCTGCATCGGATCCATACCGGTAACGGTCCAGCCCTGAACCGCGCGTTGAACGCGGTTTTCGCTCCAGTTATTACCGATCCGGGCCAGATTGCTGACGCCAGCGCCGGCAATGGCGCACTGGTAAGGACTGTTTTCACGCACCACGGCTGCGATGGCGGCAAAGCCGCCATAGGAATAGCCAAAGATCGCGATCCGGTCCGGGTCGGCGATGCCTTCGGAAACCAGCCAGGCAGCGCCGTCATCCTTGTCGTCCTGCATGGACAGGCCCCACTGGGCATCACCGGCACGCCAATGATCAAGGCCCCAGCCAGACGAGCCGCGATACTGCGGCCGCAAGACGGCGTAGCCGCGTGAGGTCAGGAATGGCACCCAGCCGCTCCCGTCCCAGCCGACGCCATCGCGTGCCCATGGTCCACCATGCGGGTGAATAATGGTTGGCAATGGACCGTCAGACGGTTCCCAGCCTGCGGGCAGAGAGAGAATGCCCGGGATCTCGCGACCGTCGCGCGCTGTATAATGAACAAGCGTCGATTCACGCAGGTCCGCCGGGTCAATCCAGGGGCGTGAATTACCCAGCAGGGTGATCCGGCCCTCACGGAAGACATAATAGGTGGTCGGCATCGCGCCGCTGCCAACGCCGAACAGAACGGTGCCCATACCATCAGTATAATCGATGATGGAAACGCCGGCCGTCGGGAAGAGGCCTTCGAGCGTCGTCTGGGTCGCCGACATGGTCGGGTCGATCCAGTAGACGTCATTGCCACCAGGGCCGCTATAGCGGAAGCCCAGGACTTCGTTGAAATTGCTTGGCTTGGTGCCGAGGATGAGACCCGTCACACCGTAACTCGGGTGTGCCAGGATCGGGCCGTCTGAATAGCGACGGCTGACCGGGTCATAGGCATAAATCTGTGTCAGGTCGGAGAACTGGTCCGTGATCACATAATACTGACCGGTCGCTTCATCACGGCCCGCCACCGAAACGGTGTGGCGCTGGCGCAGGCGGTAGGTCAGCGGATCATGGATCTCGAACTCGCCGGTCGATTCATTGCGAATGAAAGTCCGGGCCTCGAAATCACCACCGTCGATCGACTCAAGACTGCTGCGGACGAGAATATCGCCGGTGCGCGGATCGATCAGAGAGACGTCGGTCCGGCCATTGGCGCGATACATCATCTCGGTTTGATCTGTGCGCAGGTTATAGCGATAGAAGCTGGCCGCCAGGGTGGAGACGTTCAGACGCTGGATCACGATATTGTCAGGGTCCAGCGGCAGAAAGGCTGCGACCGAAGCTGTGCCGGCAAGCTCGAAACACCGTTCGGTGTCGCGGCTGACGCCGATCGCACGACGGTTGCCCGTAAAGGCCGGCTCGAAGCTCGATTGCTCGCTGTCGGTCAGGTAGACCTGCGTTACGAAGGTTGCCGTCGCGCCGGTTCTGCGGCCCTCGCCACACCCACCAAGCTGGCCGGTCCATTCCTGGCGACCAAAGGCCAGCACACGGCCCGCTTTCAGCGCCGTGGCGCCGATGAATTTCATATTGTCACCACTTGGGGTCACGATCGGCGGTGCCGACATATCCGTGAGATCCCAGGTTGCGAGCGCGGTCGCCTGATTATCCGATCCCGGAGCCGCGACGAGGGCGACAACGAAATCGCCTTCGGTGCTCATGCTGACGGACTGGATGTTTGAGACGCGGGCAAAAGCCTCCGCGGGGATCGGGTTGACGCGCATCTCGGCACTGGCGGCCGATGCGAGCCCCATTGATATCGCGAGCGAGAATAGTGTTCGCTTCAACATGACTGAGCTTCTCCTCTGGTCGCGCTGTCCAATCAGCGCGGTGTGGTCTGTGGCCGGACAACGATAATCCAACTGGAAGCAGACTCCCAGCGAGTCGTGTCGTCCCGCAAATCTGCAACAAGAATGCAGATTTCTTCGTTCGGATGAAGAAAAGGGGCGGCGGTCTCCCGTCGCCCCTGATCATCACTCGTTTTTCAAAACCTTAGAAGGTTTTGGTTGCACGCACGAACAGAGTGCGACCGCGCAGGTCATACTGTGTTCCGGTCAGAGCAGCATTACCACGACGGGTCGTTGTGCCGGTAGAAACCGTTGGCGGCTCTTCGTCCCACATGTTGCTCAGGCCGGCGAGGATCGACAGATCGCTGCCCACCCAACGGACCGAGACATCATGGTACAGCGTACCTTCGATATTGACGTCGTAGAAGGCGTTCGGCTGGCCGAGATAAGAGGCCGTACGATCAGCGTACTGCAGGTTAGACGTGCCATCGACGTAGTTCATGAACCAGGAATAGGTCCAATCGCCGCGTGTCAGGGAAGTCCGCATGTTGGCGACGAATTCAGGATCGCCAATCGTGCCGTTGAAGTCATCGCTATCGAAGCCGGATTCGCTGTTGGCATCGAACAGGAGAACTTCGTCTTCAAACGTCCAGGTACCCTGACCTTCGATCACGAGATCGCCAATGTCGAACTCATGCTCGTAGCGCACGGTCAGATCGATACCCGAAGTGACCTGGGAGTTCACGTTGAGGAACGAGTCACGGACTTCGGTAATCGTGTAACGATTGACCGCGCCCGCTGTCGTATCACGCTCGAACAGATCGCAGAACGCGTTCGGGAAGTTGTCGGCGCCGTAGCAGCCGCCCAAGATCGCGCCGGCACCCAGACGGGAGACCTGGTCGTTCACTTCGATGTTGAAGTAATCAACCGCAACGCTGAGGGCGAGGCTCTCAGGCGTATAGACGAAACCGACAGTACGAGCTTCGGAGGTTTCTGGTGCCAGGACACCGGCACCGCCGCCGCTGATCACAGTCGCCGAAGAACCAACACCGGTGTGGTTGTTCGGGATGCCGTCAGCCGCACAGTTGGCGCGGATGTTGGCATTGGTGCTGTTGCCCCAGTCGATGCAGGGGTCAATAGCAGCCTGCGACTGGAACGCTGTCTGATTGCCGAGGAAGAGCTCATACAGTGCCGGAGCGCGGTACGAAGTGCCCTGCGTGGCACGCAGACGGAAGGTCGGCGTGATCTGCCAGTTGGCACCAGCTTTCCAGACCGTGTCGCTGCCGGCGGAGTCATAATCGAACATCCGGGCGGACAGGTTGACGGTCAGGGATTCAAACAGAGGCTGGCCAGAGATCAACGGGATTTCGAGTTCGCCGAAGATTTCACGGACAGTGTCTTCACCCTTGGTGATCTGAGCGCTCGAGGAGCCCCACAGGTCGCCGTTCTGGGCTGCTTCATCCGGCTGATCATCGATGGAGAAGGTGCGGTATTCGGCACCAACGGCCAATGCGAGAGGACCGGCAGGCAGGTCAAACAGATCGCCAGTTGCGACTGCGGACAACACGGTTTGTTCGTAAACAGTGTTACCCAGCGTGTTCACGGTCAGGTGATCGTAGACAGCGTCGCTATAGTTGCCGCTGAGGAAGTCAGCCGACAGTGGATCATAGACAGGCGAATTGTCGTCGAACTGAACGTCGCCGGAATTCGATGCCAGGATGCCATTGCCTTCATAGTCGCCGTCCGAACGGGAATACTGACCCGAAACGCTCCAGGACCAATCGCTCAGGAAACCCATGCCGCTGCCGAAGCCGCCCGCGAACTGCGTGTTCAACGAGTAGTAGTCGACGCCAATACGGGAGTTCGAAGGCCAGATGCTGACCGGCTGGAACAGGGCCAGTGGTGTGTCGTAGGCAGGGTCATTGGCATAGCCATAGACACCGAACAGGCCCTGGACAGTCGCGCCGCCGATGAGCGGGAAGAACTGACGCCAGCCATCGGACTCGGTTTCACGACGGGTGAACATGGCCTCGGAAGACCAGTCAACGCCACCCAGGAAATCAAGCGCGAAATCGGCAGAACCGTAAAGGCTCAGACGTTCCTGACGGTTGATCGCATCGCTGGTCAGATAGCGAGCGTCGTTGAGGACGTCTTCATAATAGGCTTCGCCAGCTGGATCATCGTAACGACCGTTGTTGCGTGGACGATAGCCAGGCACTGCCGCCGTACCGACACCTTGCGGATCGGGGACGTAGCGAGCGCCACCAAAGGCGCCGTGGACGATGGCCGTGTTGAAGTAGATGTTGTTACATCCACCCAATTCGGTGCCAGCAAGGACCGAGCGATCTTCGCGGTCGATGATGTTGCCACCAGGTGCGTCACGAACCAGATCCTGACCACAACGCAGATATTCACGATCGCCGATATCGAGCGACTCGCGGAGCTGGTATTCAGCGGCGAGAACAACGCTGCCACGGTCGAAGTTCAGACCGAACGCACCGCTGACATTGTAGGTTTCACCACCACCGCCGAGCGGGGAGTTCACCGAAACGGTGATTTCAGGACGGTCAACTTCGCGACGGGTGATCACATTGATCACGCCGGCAACGGCGTCGGAACCATAGATGGAGGACGCGCCATCCTTCAGGATTTCAAAACGCTGAACGATCGAGGACGGAATCACGTTGAGGTCGAACGAGCCGACCTGACCGCGGGTACCGGCAGGACCAGGGCGATGACCGTTGACCAGAACCAGCGAACGCTGGGCACCAAGGCCACGCAGCGAAATCGAGTTCACGCCGGTGCCGCCTTCGACGACATAGCCGCCGAACTGGTTGTTCAGCTGAACCGAACCGGATGCAACGCTGGCACCCTGAAGCATCTCGGCCGTATCGACCAGACCTTCGAGCGTGGCGATTTCGGCGTTGATCACCTGGATTGGCGCGGCAGATGTAAATTCGCTACGACGGATAAGCGAACCCGTAACGACAACGACTTCCTGGTCGCTGCTGGATTCGTCTTCGTCATTTTCCGACTGTGCATAGCTTGGCGAAATTGCCAGGCCCGCTGCAGCCAGACCGGCGATAATTGTCGAACGCAACAAGCGTTCGCGATCCCAGATATTGCTCACGATCATACCCCTTTGTGTCTTCGTGGTGCTTGGCACGAGCCATTTTCAGCTTTCGCGCCTGGCCAGGCTACCCTAACCGATCGTCGCATATGAGGAGATGATGACATCATCGACAAGCGGTTGTTGCGGCAACAACGGCTTTCGTCGCCGCTTGTTGTAAAAAAGCCATATTCTCAGCGCGCGCGTCAAACCTGCAATCCGTTGCGACATATGGCCTTGAGGCCTGCAAGACGCCCTCCTGACGCGACCAACTGCGGAGCAGCTGAAATAGACCGACATTTCCGTCTTGCCTCGCCAGTCTTCGAACGCTAGACACTCGGCTCCTTGCACGGATGGGCGATTAGCTCAGCGGGAGAGCACTTCGTTGACATCGAAGGGGTCACTGGTTCAATCCCAGTATCGCCCACCATCCACTTCCCGCCAGCGCGGCCCCGGGCCCAGGCAAAGCGGGAAGTGCGGCATACACGTCCCCGCAATCAGACCAACATCAGCGATCAGGCTTTCGGCCCGGACAACAAAGGCCTATCTCTGCGTCAAATCGTGGAGGACCTGATGGACGAACGCCTGCGCAAAGCCCTGACCAACGTCACCGAACGCCAGTCCGGACGCAATATTGTCGATGCCCACCGGGTTGATTCCGCCAGCGTCGCCGGCGACACAGCGACCATCGTCCTGACACCGCCCGTGGCCGGCAATGCCGATTTCGAAACCCTGCGCCCGCTGATTGAAACCGCGGTCACGGCGATCAAGGGCATCAACCGCGCCCGTGTCATCATGACGGCCCACCGCGAACAACCCCAAAAGCAGGCCCATGCCCAGCCGCCCAGGCCCGCCGCCAAGGCGGTGCATAAGCCGGCCCGGCGCATTATCGCCGTCGCCTCCGGCAAGGGCGGAGTCGGCAAATCGACGGTCGCCGCCAATCTTGCAGTCGCCCTGGCGCGCGACGGCATGAAGGTCGGCCTGCTCGATGCCGATATTTACGGGCCTTCCGCACCGCGTCTGTTCGGCATCACCGATGCGCCCGGCCTGCGCAAGACCGATGCGGGCGTACAACCCATCACCGCCCATGGCGTCAAACTGGTCTCGATCGGCTTTGTCATCAAACCGGGCGCACCCGTCGTCTGGCGCGGCCCGATGGTGCAGGGCGCAATCCGTCAATTCATGACCGATACCGATTGGGGCGATCTCGACGTCCTGATCCTCGACATGCCGCCGGGCACGGGCGACGCGCAATTGGCGATCGCCCAGGATTTGCCGGTCGATGGCGCCGTCATCGTCTCGACACCGCAGGACCTCGCGCTCGACGATGCCCGCAAGGCGATCGGCATGTTCGAACAGACCCACATCCCCATTCTCGGCATTGTCGAGAATATGAGCAGCTTCATCTGCCCGCATTGCGGCGGGAATAGCGATATTTTCGGCCATGGCGGCGCGAAGGATGAGGCCGAACGGCTCGGCGTCGCCTTCCTCGGCGAGATCCCGCTTCACCCGCAATTGCGCACCTCATCCGATGAAGGCACCCCGGCGGCGCTCGGCGACAGCCCGGTCGCCCGCGCCTTCCTGAAGGCCGCAAAGGCGGCGCTGGAAGCAGCCGAACTGGCCTCCAAGCCGGCGCCGGAAATTATTTTCGGCTAGTCCGTCAGGCGTAGCGGAGTCGGCGTGATCCCGCCCGGCGCGACGACGCCGAACACTTCGGCGATGTGCGCCTCGGACAGGCTCTGGGCCGGCGGCGCATCAGCCATGATGCGCCCCTCCTGCATCAGCAGGGCGCGGTCGGCATAGCGCGCGACGAGGTCGAGCGCATGCGCCGCGACAATCACCAGGGCGCCGCGATTCGCCTCGGCGCGCAGGATATCCATCACTGCGAGCTGATGGCGCGGATCGAGCGCCGCAGTCGGCTCGTCCAGCAGGATGAGATCGGCCTGGGTTGCGAGGGCCCGGGCCAGCAGCACCCGGGCACGCTCGCCCGAAGAGAGCTGGTCGAAGGGCCGTTCGGCGAGACCGGCGATCCCGGCCCTGTCCAGCGCCGTATCAATCGCCGCCTCATCCTCGGCGGTCAGACGCCGCAAAGGTTTGAGATGGGGTACCCGCCCCAGCGCCACAATCCGGCGCACCGGCATTGGCCAGGCCGAGGATCCGTCCGGCGGCATATAGGCAATCCGCCGGGCCCGCTGACCGGGTGCCAGCTCCCGCAAGTCGAAACCGTCGAGCACGATCTGGCCCCGGGCCGGATCAAGCAGCCCGGCGCACAGCCTGAGCAGGCTCGACTTGCCGGCGCCGTTCGGCCCCACCAGCGCGATGATCTCACCACCTGAGGCTTTAAATCCAACCGCCCGGACAGCTGTCCGGCCGCGATAGCCAAATCCGACGGAAGACAATTGCAGACGCATCAGACCGCCCTCCCCGGCAAGGACCGCACCAGCCACAGGAAGAAGGGTGCGCCGATGAGGGCCGTCAGAACACCGAGATAGAGCGGCATGCCCGGCCCGGAAACCAATCGCGTCGCCAGATCCGCGAGCTCGATCAATATCGCACCGCCCAGCATGGAAGGCAGGATCAAAGCGCCCGGACGATGTCCGACCAGCGGCCGCAGTAAATGTGGCACCACCAGCCCGACAAAGCCGATCGCGCCGGCCACGGCCACGCCGCCGCCCACTGCGAGGGCGGTACCGCCGACCACGATCAGGCGCAGACGCCGCAGATCCACGCCGAGGCTGCGTGCGCTTTCCTCACCCAGGCTCAACGCATCCAGCGCCCGCGGCGTCAGCGCCAGCAGGCCCAGACCCGCCAGCACGATCGGCGTGGCGAAGCGCAGTTCGGTCCAGCTGGCATCCTGAAGTGACCCCATCAGCCAATAGGCGATCTCGGCGAGGGCCCAGGGGTTGGGCGCGAGATTCATCAATAGAGCCGTCAGCGCGGTGGCAATGGAACCGGTCGCGACACCGGCGAGGATGAGTGTGGTCGCACTCGCGCGCGGCCCTGCCAAGAAGAGAAGGAGCGACACGCCAAGCCCGGCTGCGGCAACTGCCGCCAGGGGCAGGATCAGCACGCCCAGCGCCGTTACGCCAAAATACATCGCCGCCACCGCACCCAGCCCGGCACTGGCCGAGACCCCGATCACACCGGGATCGGCGAGCGGATTTCGGAAAAACCCCTGCAAGACGGCACCGGCACCGCCCAGCCCGGCGCCAACGACGAGGCCCAACAAGGCGCGTGGCAGACGCAATTCACGCATCAGCAGGGCCGGCAAATCTTCGCCTCCGGCCAGCGCATCGCCCAGACTGGCCAGGCTCAGGCGCGCATCGCCGAGAAACAGCGACGCGGCAAGGCTGGCGAGAAGGCCTGCGGCGAGCAACAGGTTGAGGGACAGGGTCTTCATGAGCGCTGCGCCCATTCGTCCAGCGCATCGGCAATCGCCTCGGCGGCGTCGATCAGGCGCGGACCGGCGCAGGGCCAGTCGGCGCTGGCAATATCAACGCGCCCGGCACTGCCGAGCAGGCGGCGATAGGCGGCGTGGCGTGTCGCCCGGCTCAGCGTACCGGCGAAACCGTCGGTGAAATAACTGGTCAGGATGATATCTGCCTCCAGTGTCAACGCCAGCTCCGGATCGGAACGCCCCCAGCCGGCAACTCCGCTCTCAGCCACAGTATTGCGGCCGCCGGCCGCTGTGATGGCGGCATCGACATAGGTACCTGCACCGGCCGATCCCCCCGAAGCGCTGAGATAGGCCACGCCGGGCACTGCACCGCGCCGGGCGCTGCGTTGCCGCAACTCCGCCAGGCGCTCATCGAGCGCCTCGACGGCGGCGGCCGCCTCAAGCTCACGGCCCAGCGCCGCCCCCAAAGCCAGAAGATTGACGCGGACGCCATCGAAATCCTCGGCCCATTCCAGCTCGAAGCCTTGATAGCCGCTGCGCTCCAGCATGGCGCTCGCACGCCCGCCCTCACCTGCCCCAAAAACGACAAGGGCCGGATCGAGGGCGAACAGCCGCTCGGCGTCCGGCCAGGCGCGGGGCAGTTGCCGCGCCCATTCCGGCGCCGCCGAAATCGGCTGATCGACCTGCCAGGACAGGGCCTGGATCCCCGCGACCGGCTCAAGCGCCAGCACATAGGCGTCAGCACACAAGGAAGCGGACACGACCCCGCCTTGCGGCGGGGTCATTTCCTGCGCCGGTGCCCATGAGGCACTAGCCATGGCGAAGACGCAGGCCGAGATACAAAGCACGGCCGGGCGTGTGATAGCCAAAGACATCCTGATAGTCCTCATCAAGCAGGTTTTGCCCGCGCAGATAGAGTTCGACACCCTCACGGGCCTGCCAGCGCAACTGGCCGCCGACCAGCGTATAGGCGTCCAGCGTCACATCCTGGAATGTGCCGAAATCGGTATCGAGCTGTTCACCCGTGTGGTCGAACGTCATCGAAGCCGACCAGCTGGCGTCCGGGTGCCAGTCGAGCGTCAGTGAAGCGAGGCGTTCGGGGCGTCGGATCTCGGCCGCTCCGTCCTGCTCGCTGTCCATCAAGGTCGCCGAGCCGAACACCGCGAACCTGTCGGTCACGTCCCAACCCGCCTCAAACTCCAGACCGGATCGGTCGGACTGGCTGGAGGCATTCCTCGCCGTGGCCGGGAAGACCCCGAAATCCGTATAGATTTCATCGGTCAGCTCGGACCGGAACCAGACCGCCGAGGCATGACCGCGCCCGCCGGCAAATACCTGCTCCCAGCCCAGCTCCCAACCGCGCGAACGCTCCGGCTTCAAGTCCGGATTGCCAATGAAATAGGCCGGGAAATAGCCAAACAATTCAAAAACGCCCGGATTCTTGACGCCCTCGCCGCCACTCAGCCGCAGGCGACCGTCAAGGCTGTCAAACGACCAGGCCAGACCGGCGCGCCAGGTCAGCGCATCCTCGAAACGCTGATTGCTTTCATGCCTGGCCGACGCCGTCAAATCGAGCGGCCCTCGGCCCAGCCCGTAATCAAAGGCGAAGGCAGCGCTCGACAAATTCTGCCGCTGGTTGGCGAGCGAGCCGGGACCGGCATCATTGCTGGTTTCGTCCTGCTCATACTCGACCAGACCGGTCAGGCGGTGTTCGATTGCGCCCGCGGACCAGCGGCCGGTCAGCTGGTAATGTGTCTGGCTTCGCTGCCCCTGCGACAGGGCCGTGCGGCTGGCACCGTCGAAACTGCGCGAGACATCATCGGTGAACTGCATCGCGAATTCATGTGCCAGGGCAAGCTCGCCCACCTCATGGTCGAGCGACAGCGCGGCGCGGGCCAGGACCTGGTCGCCGCGGCGACTGTCACCGGTATTATCGAGGCGTCCGTCATAATCCGTGTCGGAATCGGAGGCAGTGTCATAGCCGACCCAGCGCAGGGCCGCCTCGACCCTGAGACCATCACCCAATTCATGCCCGGCCTGGAGATTGGCCGAGCGATTGGAATAGCCATCACGCTCGCCGCCAAGGCCGGAGACATCAATGCCGTCAGTCTCGAATACGCCAACACCCGCAGCGAGATAACCCCGCTCAAGCGCCTTGCCGAGGCGGGCGCTGAGACGGGTCGTACCGAAGGAGCCGGCCTCCAGCCGCAGCGCGGCTTCGCGCCCCTGTTCAGGCAGGGCCGAACGCAAGGAAATCACGCCGCCAATCGCGTCCGCACCCCATAGGGCGGATTGCTCACCGCGGGCGACCTCGATCGAGGCCAGGTAGTCAAAGGCATAGTGCGCAAAATCGGCTTCGCCGGTGAACGGGCTCGCCGCCTCGATACCGTCGATCAGGACCAGAACATGATTGGCCTCCGATCCGCGGGCGCGGATCTGGGTCAGGGCGCCGGCGGTACCGGAACGCGATACGGCCAGGCCGGGGATAGCGCGCAGGATATCGGCGATGAAAACCCCGCTGCGGGCCTCGATCATGGTGGTATCGAGCACGGAAATGCTCGCCGTCGCATCCTCGGATGCGAGCGGGGTGCGCGCGGCGGTGACGTAGATCGTCTCCTCCGCACGGGTCTCCTGCGCCAGGGCGGTGGCCGGGACGGCCAGCAAGGCGGTGGCACAGAGTAGTCGGGAGTGGAAAGTTACGGGCATGCACGTCTCCAAAGCTTTGGAGCCGGCGCGTGACGACGCCGGCACGAGTGGCAGGAGTCGTCAGAAAACGGATAGACCGCGTCAGTCTCGTGTAACACCGCACGAGCGGACAGACGACGGTGATGGCAGGTCTTCCGGCTTGCGGGTCGTCACGAACGATGCGCCTTCCCGGATTTCACCCCAGTGGCATTTTGCATCGCCGCTCACCGCCTACGGCTGCGGGTACAGCGCCGGACTGGGTGTTACCACCGTACCGGCTTCTCGATTAATCCCGTGAGGGAACCATCACGCGGGGGAAACTATGCGGATGCCGGACAGAAGACAATCCTGCCAGCGGCGCTAATCGGCGTTCGGCGCCTGCAGCAGGCCTTCCAGGGCGCGAATCCTCTGGTGCAGGGCGCGCTCGCGGAGTTTTTGCGGGTCGGAGAGCGAACGCTCCAGGGCCAGCAATTCGCGCTGCGCCTTGCGCCAGCGCCGCCAGAGCAGGAAGACTTTCGGCCCGTCGACCAGATATCGGCGCCACATGCGGCGAGGCTCGGAGGCCAGCCTGTGCAGCCATTCCAGCCGCGAGCGTTGCATCCAGGCCGGTGCGCGTTCGGTCTTGCCGCCGAGGAAATCAAGCGATGCCCCGACGCACAGACCCAGACCGGTGCAGTCACCCCGATCAAGACAGGCTTCGGCGACCAGTTCCTGTTGCGGCGAACCGACGCACATGAAAATGAAGCGGGCCGGATTCTCGGCGACGAAGCGGGCGCATTCTTCCAGCGCCTCGCGATTATGGCGCAGCCCCATGGGGGGTTCATGCCAGCGCACATCGGTCAGGCCGTAACGCGCCGTGACGGCGTCGATCACATCGCCGGACGCGCCAATAACCGTAACAGTTTCATCCGGATCGATCACCGTCTCGAACAGGCGTGCGGTCAGGTCGGAGCCCGGCGTGACATCGATCTTCTCGCCGGAAAAGCGGCCGATCAGCTCGAGCACGCGGCTATCGCACACGGTCAGCCAGGCCTGGGCATACAGGGTCGCCAGCACAGTATCCGTCTCAAGCCGCACCAGATGATCAACATTCGGTGTGACGACGAAGGCGAAAGGCTTGCTGGCATCACGGTCACTGATCCGTGTCAGCGCAACGTCGAGATCGATCTTGTCAAACGCCGAATTGAGAAACCAGATATGACGCGATCCGGAACGGCGGTCCTGGAATTGCGCGGTGTCAGCAAGTTGATTCATCGTTTTTCGTCCCGTTTCGCGTCACAAGCGAAGTTATTGCGATGCATTCTGCAAATCCCGGGCCGGAAAATCACATCACCCTGCATCCAAACCGCATCCCGGCGGCATCCTTATCCAGAGGGTAAACGCGGGATAAATGAGATGATCGTCAAACCATTCCTGATCAGCCTGGCGCTGGCGGCGCTGGCGAGCGCGCCGGTGGCTGTGCCGGCCGCTGCTGGTATTCCTGTCGCCCTGGCGGTGGGGCCGATTGCGGTGACCTATGACCGGGAAAACGCGCTGGATCTTGATCTCGACATTGCCTGCCTGAGCACAGAATGCCCGATCATCGAGCTTCGCTATGGCGCCAACGGGCAGGAGACGTTGAGAATCGGCCTTTAATGACTGCGCTTTAGCCGGCGCCAGGCAAAACGGGTCGATTGCAGGCACTCGCGGCCGGCGCGCTCGAAAGCGCCGGGCTCGCCGCTGAGATCACTGGCCAGGGCTTCGGCCAGAAGCGGGGCGTGGGCAAAGCCGCGCGAGCCGAAACCGGACAGGATGAATTGCCGGCACGGTCCGGGCGGCCCCGGTTTGATGCGTGGCATACGCCCCGTGGAATATTGCCGCCACCTTGCCGTAAACTCGCTGCCGGCCAATGGGCCACTTACCGGTAACTGATCGCTGGTCACGGCCCGCACACCGGACCAGGTCTGCAACACGTCCGCGCCGAGCCCGGCGGCGATCTCCGGCCGGTGAATGGCGAGATCGGCACGTAATCCCTCGATCGCGTCCTCGACAAGGCCGGCATCCTCACCGCGCACATGTGTGGTCCCCAACATCACCCCGCCACCGGGTGCAGCGCAGGCATAACCACCCCAGACCACGGCGCGCTGCGGCGCCGTTCCGGCGAGCACGGCGAGCTGGCCGGAATTGGCGTCGAGCGCGTCAAACACGGTATGGGCGCCCCAGCCGCTGGCATGGATGACGAGATCGGCCTCGAGCACCACATGGCCGCCATCATCCAACAGGCGCACGCTGGTTTCGCTTTCCTCGACCCGGGCGATTTGCGCGATCACGACCGGCGTATCGGCGAGCAAGCCTTGCACAAGGCGGCGCGGCTCGAACCGGGCGGCCCGGGGCTGCCACAAGCCCTCGCCATCCCAGATATGTTCGGCATCCATTCGGCTGGCGATCAGGGCGAGGCGGTCGCGGTCCTCCGCATCGCGCGGCAGACGCAAGACGCCCTCGGGATAGAAGCCGTCGAGCCCGGCATAGGTAAGCCGTGCGAATTCAAAGGCTGCCAGTGTGGCGCGGACATGCGGGCGGTCGGTGCGTTCCAGCCGCGGTGTCAACAGACCGACCGGGGCGCCCGAGGCCCCGCCGGCGGCCCCGATGGCATCGACCACCACAACCTCGCGGCCCCGGCGGCGGAAGGCCAGCGCCAGGCTGGCCCCGGCAATACCGGCCCCGATAATCGCAACGCGGCCACTGCAAGGCCGGGTTCGCTCGACCGGCGAGATATCCGGCGGCGTGGCCGCTCCGGCATAGATCGCTTCAAGACGTTCGCGCTTGCGCCCGAAACCGGGACGCTTGGCGACCGAGAACCCCGCCTGTTGCAGCCCGCGCCGCACCGCACCGGCAACGGTGAAGGTCGCGACCCGGCTGCCGGCACGTGACAGCCGGCCCATCCGGTCAAACACGGCCTGCGACCACATCGCCTCATTGCGGGCCGGCGCAAACCCGTCGAGGAACCAGGCATCGACCCGGGCTTCGATCTGGGCCAGCGCCAGTTCGGCCTCGTCCTGGAACAGGGTGATGGTGAAACGGTCGTCGGGGAAGATCAGCCGATGGGCGCCTTTCAGGGCCGAGGGCCATTGCGCCAGCAATTGCGCGCTCAGCCCGGCCAGCGACGGCCAGGCGGCGAAGGCGCGCGCGGCATCCTCGCGGCGCAGCGGGTGTTTCTCGATGCTGACGAAGTGGAGCCAGCCTTTGGCCGGCCCCTCGCGGCGCCATAAATCCCACAGCGCCAGCGCGTTGAGCCCGGTGCCAAAGCCCAGCTCGCCAACGACATATTGCGTCTTGCCCTGCCAGTCCTGCGGCAGATCACAACCCTTGAGGAAAACCGCCCGGCTCTCCTCCAGCCCGTCTTCGGCGGAAAAATAGATATCGCCATAATCCGGCGCGCGCGGACCGGACGCCTGCGACCAGTCCAGCTGCGGCGGCTGGCAATACAGCCCGTCCGCGCTCATGGGGATGGCGGTGTCAGGGTCGCGATGAATTGGGCGAAGGTCATCAGGCCCTCCGGCCAGGGACCATGACCGCTGGCGGCATTGAAATGCCCCATCTCACCGGCGACCACAAAGCGCGCACCCCAGGCCCGGGCCCAGACTTCGGCGCGTTCGACATCGCAGGTCGGATCATTGGAGCTGGCCAGCAGCAGGGCCGGAAAGCCGAACGGCTCATGCGGCACCGGGTCAAAACCATGATCGCCGAATTTCTCCGCCATTTCCGGCCGTTCCCAATCGGAAACACCCACCAGGAACGCGCCCGCGATCTTGCTCTTGTCGAGCAGGGGTGACGCGTGGGCGATGGTGAGGATGCCGACCGAATGGGCGATCAGGACGACGGGCTTCGTCGCTTCGGCAACGGCCTCGACCAGGGCATCGACCCAGGCCTCGCGCTGCGGCTTGTGCCAGTCGTGTTGTTCGACCCGGCGGGCGGTGGGCATGCGCGCCAGCCAGCGCCCCTGCCAGTCATCATCAGCAGCATTGCCCAGACCGGGCAGGACAAGCAGATCGGTATCGCGGATTTTCATGGCCTTGTTCTAGCGCCTGGGATCTCGGATTGGCCAGCCCCGGATGCAATGCCCGCAGCGCCCGGATATGACGGCCCTCGATGAGGTCGGTGGAATCAGGGACGGGACCAGCTTGCCTGGCCCCTCGCCCGGCATGGTAGCGAGGCACCGGCCCGGATCGGGAACTAGGCCGCGCGGATCCCGTGCAGGAAGTTATCAACTTCGCGGCGGAGGGCTTCCGATTGCTGTGAGAGCTCACGGGCCGACGAGAATACCTGACTGGCCGACGCGCTTGAAGTTGTCGCGGCCTGTTGCACCATCCCAATATTGCTTGAGACGTCCTGGGTCCGGACCGCGGCCTCCTGGGTGCTGGTGGAAATCTCCTGGGTGACAGTCGCCTGCTCCTCGACAGCTCCGGCGATCGACGTCGAAATCTGGCTCAGCTCCGAAATGGTTGCCGAGATCGATGTAATGGCATCGACGGATGTGTTGGTGGCCTTCTGGATTTCCGTGACCTGGTCGGAAATATCGGTGGTTGCCCGGGCAGTCTGTTCTGCAAGCGCCTTGACCTCGGTTGCGACGACGGCAAAACCCTTCCCGGCCTCGCCGGCCCGCGCCGCCTCGATCGTTGCGTTCAGCGCCAGCAAATTCGTCTGTTCGGCAATATCCTGGATCAGGGATACGACATCACCGATTCTTTGCGCGGCTTCGAACAGGGCATTGACATTCCCCACCGTATCACCCGCCTGCCCCTCTGCCGCCTTGGCCTTCGAAGAGGTTGATGCGGCCTGGCGACCAATCTCCTGGACCGAGGCCGACATTTCTTCCGACGCCGTCGCAACGGTGGCAACATTGGCCGTCGCTTCCTCGGCCGCTGCGGCGACAGCCTCAGCCTGGCCACGCGTCTGCTCCGATGTCACCGACAGGGATTCAGCGGCCTGTGACAGCTCGGTCGCCGCACCCGAAATGGAGAGCACAATCGAACCCACAGCACTTTCGAAACGCTCGGCCAGCTCCAGCCGCTGCTCGCGCTGGATTTTGGCGGCATTCGCTTCTGCCGCCCTTTGTTGAGCCTCCAGCTCGACTTTCTCTATCCCGTTGCGTTTGAAGACCTCGACGGCCTGGGCCATCATTCCGATTTCATCTTTCTGGTTCAGATTCGGAATGGCAACCTCGAGGTCGCCGCCGGCCAATTGCCCCATGACCGAGGTCATGCGCGTAATCGGCGGAACGATGGACTGCATCGTCAGGAAGGCAATCCCCCCGGCCAGAGCGACACCGGCCAAGAGCAACACCCACTGCACCCGCACGAGTTGATTGACCTGGCGCGTCGCATGGGCGGCGTCGGCATGGAGCAGATCGGCCTGGCTGTTGGCCATTCCGCCGGATCTGCTGCCGTCCCCCTGAAGCGAACCGGCAAGCAGGGTCATCAATTGATTGGCCCGCGGCGCAGCTTCCTGCTGCAGGGTGAAACTGGCCATGTCCCAAGCCTCAGACCCCCTGATCTCGAACATTTGCTCGGGCAAAGCCTCGAATCCGGCGCGCTGGGAGACCAGAATCTCGTATTGCCGGGCTTGCGCGGACGAGAGGAGATGTCTTGCGGCATTCAAGTCAGCAAGGCGTCGACCATTCGTGGTCCATTGCACGGCAAACTCCTGTTCGAAGGCGGGGTCACCGCTCAACAAATAGGCCCGGATATTCGCCAGACTCAGGGCGAGACTGCCCCTTACATCCGCCAATGCGCCAAGCAATTGCTTGCGCTCATTATCGCCAGATGGATTGCGCAATTCCAGATCGATCATTTCCGTAATGGCTGCGATCATGCGCGATGCCCGCGGCGCCGCATCCTGAACCAGGATGACTGTCGCTGGAAACTGGGCGTCGGTATTGGCGATGGTCTCGACCTCGTTCTGGGCCGCGGAAAATTCAGCGAGGATGGATTTGAACTCGTCCCATTGCGCAATATTGTCCGCATCAGTCCAGCTTTGTGACAACCGGTCCATGGTGGCCCGTTGTTGGGCAATCTCGCCCCAGATGGCCGCCCTCTGGGTCCGGTAGGTTTCATCCCCGGTCAACATCCAGCCTCTGAGCGAAGCCAGAGAGGCGCTGATATTGCCCGTCAGGGCGAGGCTTGCCTGTGACGTCGGGGTGCGAAGTTCAACAATCCGGTCATTCGTCGTCTTGATCACGCCCACACCCAGAAGCGTGCCACTGATGGCCAGAATCAAGATCAGCCCGATGACGGCGAAGCCTGCGGACAGACGATAGGACAGTTTGATGTTCTTCATAGCAGGGCCCCACTCTTGAGATATATCAATTCTCCTAAAGTGTTATGTTTGAAATGGTTAATGAATTGTCGACGCCTCGCCTCAATCGCTAAAGCAATGATTTGATGGTTCTTTTATCTGTGCATCGGGCCTTGAGGACCAGGAAGCTGATGGCGGGAAGACCGGCTGCAAGCGTCCGGCGCTAGGATTTTGTTTACTTCACCCCGGCCGGGCTCTGGCCGGCCCGGCCAGACGGCCAGCTGGCACGCGCCGCCCGCAAAACGACCCGCACAGCCCCCAACGCAAAGGCGCGCAGCCCTTGGGGGCCACGCGCCTGTGTTCGGTCCACTTCGGTGATAGTCCTAGCCGACTTCGGCGGGGATTTCGTCGAGGGTTTTTTCCATTTCCAGGAAGGAAGGCTGCATCTTGGTCGGGATGCCGCCGCGGCCGATTTCGACCGAAATCTGGGCCGCATTGCCGTGCAGATGGGCGACCAGGACGCTCTGGATGATTTTGTAGAACTGGCTCTCTTCGTCGTAGATCGCCGTCATATAGGCGGCGAAGGGGCCGACAAAGCCATAGGCGATGAAGACGCCGAGGAATGTCCCCACGAGCGCGCCGCCGATATAGCCACCCAGCACGGCCGGCGGGCTCTCGATCGCGCCCATGGTCTTGATCACGCCGAGCACGGCGGCCACGATACCCAGTGCAGGCAGGCCATCGGCCATGGTCTGCATGGCATGGGCTGGATCCGCGGCCTCGTGATGGTGTTTTTCCAGCTGATTTTCCATGTGGTCTTCAACCTGGTGCGGATCTTCCAGGTTCATGGTCATCATACGCAGCGTGTCGCAGATGAATTCAACGGCGAAATGATCCTTCATGATCCGCGGATAGCGCGTGAAAATCGCGCTCTCTTTCGGATTTTCAATGTGAGATTCAAGCGCGATCACGCCCTTGGTCTTCATCATCTTGGTCAGGAGGAAGAGCAGGGAAAGCAGGTCGGTATAGTCCGACGCCTTCCATTTGGAGCCGGTGAAAACCTTGCCCAGATCGCCCATGGTTTTCATCACGGTCTTGGGCTTGTTGCCGATCAGGAAGGCCCCGGCAGCCGCGCCGCCAATCATCATCATCTCGTAGGGCAGCGAGTGCAGGATGACGTCGAAATGGCCGCCCGAGAGGGTGAACCCTCCAAAGACCATCACGAACACGACCACAATGCCGATAATCTGAAACATTTAAACGTCCACCCGTTCCACATCCGGACATTGATGCCGCCCGATTTGAGAGCACTATGACGCGTTAAGCTTAATGTCCGGTTGAACAGGCGTTATCGGGAGGTTTACGGAACAGTGGCTTGCCAATTCATGCAAAGCTGCTGAAGCTTGCCGCCCGATGACCCCGCTCTACGACCCCACCAACCCGTCAGGCCCGAGACAGCGCACGGCGGCTTTTCGCCTGCTCTTCATCTGCCTGATGGCGACGGGGATCGGCAATAATATGCTGTTCGCCATCCTGCCACCGCTGGCGCGGCAATTGGCGGTGCCGGAATACTGGGTCGGGGCAATCTATACGGTCTCGGCAACGCTGTTCATGACGATGACCCCGATCTGGGGCGCCCTGTCCGACCGGCGCGGCCGCAAACCGCTGATTATTTTCGGGCTCTGGGCCTTTGCCGGCTCGACCCTGATGTTTGGCGCCGCCGCCTGGGCCGGCGAATCCGGCTGGGTACCGCCGCTGGCCGCGATCTTTGCCATGGCGCTGGCACGCACCCTGTTCGGCTCGCTCGGCTCGGCCACCAATCCGGCAGCCCAGGCCTATGTCGCCGACCGGACCAGCCCGGAAGAACGCACCGAAGCCCTGGCCGGGCTGACGGCCGCCTTCGGGCTCGGCGCCGTGATCGGCCCGACGCTCGCCGCCGCCTTCGTCGATATTGTCGGCGTCCCGATCTTCATGGTGATGATTTCGGCTTCGGTGGCTGTGAGCGCGATTGCGGTTTGGAAATTCCTGCCGGAGCAGACGCCGCCGCGCGTGCAGCAACGCCCGCTCAACCCGCTACGGCAATTCGGTTTCGCCGCCGATCCGCGGATCGCGCCCTTCATGATGTATGGCGCCGTGATCTGGATTACCCAGTCGCTGAGCCTGGCGACCCTGTCCTTCTTCATCATGGATGCACTCGGCCTGGATGAGAGTCAGGGCCTGCAAATGTCGGCCATCGCCCTGGCCGCCGGCGCCGGAGCGCTGATTGTGGCGCAGCTGATCGTCATCCCGGCCCTGAAAGCCAGCCCGCGCGTGCTGATGTCGCTGGGCGGACTGATCACCGCGCTCGGCAGCGGCGTGATGCTGATCGCGCCGAATTATGCCGGCATTGTCTTTGCCTATCTGATGACGAGCTTCGCCTTCGGTCTGGCGCGATCCGGCTTTGTCGGCGGCGCCTCGATCGCCGTCACCCCGGAAGAACAGGGCCGCGCCGCCGGGCTGACCACCGCGACCGCCGGTCTCGGTTTCATTATCGGGCCGGTGGGCGGCTTGATGATGTATCACCAGCTGGGCCATCACAGCCCCTATATCGCGGCGGCTGTGCTGAGCATCGCCGCCCTGGCCCTGGCCTGGTGGCATCCGGGCATTGCGCGTGTGACCGCGCCGGTGACGGTGAAAACCGAGCCCTAGATAAGGCCCGGTTCCTGTCATCACCGCCTGGCGCAAGGCCAGGCAATTTGCCGGCTACCAGCCGTCGGTCGTATCCAGGCCGATCAACGGATCGATAATCTCGGCCGGAAGCGGCGCATCCTCGACCCAGACCGGACGTGGCAGATCCTGCGCCCAAAGCGGCGCCTCATGGACCGGGTCGATATCCGCGAGCAGGTCATCATCGGTCAGGCCGAGATTGAGAGGCAGCGCATCATCGCCCGGCAATTCGAAACCCTGCACATCGGTGGCGACCAGAGACGGGACATCCCCGATCATGTCCGTTGGCACGCTATCAATGCCCGCAAATTGCGAAATCCCGGCAACCGCCGCTCCGCCATCGGCAGAGAGGGGGGTGAGAATTTCGCCACGGACATGCCGGTTCCCGGCCTCGTCAGTCAGCCGTGCCAGATCGCGGAAATCATGGAAATCCGTCCAGGCCGCATCAAGCATGTCCTGAAGCGAGGGCGAAATCAGACCGGTTTCGATGCCAACCACGGCACCGGCCAGATCCTGCCAGCCATCGGCCGTGCCCATGACATCAACGCCGGCCTTGTGCGCCGTATCGATCAGACCGGGCCTGTCCGAAGCATCGAGCTCGGGCATGATCTGGACAAACTCCGTGCGGATATCCGCCCCGAACCGGCTGACATGGGATGGGCTTGCCAGCTCGGCCGTTTCGCCTGCCGGCATGGTCCCGACCGGGCCCTGGTCGGGCGCCGAAACGCCATATTCGATAATGCCGATGCTGACCAATTCCGTCACACCATCGGGCGAACCGGTGCGATTATCGGTGACGACCTGGTTTCCCGCACCATTGGTGGTGATCGTGTAGTCACTGGCCTGGCCACTGAAAATGACCCGGTCGGCGCCGCTGCCGCCGTAGAGCACATCCGAGCCGCCACTGGCATAGAAGACATCGGTGCCGTCACCGCCCCGCAGGATATTGTTGGCGCTATTGCCGATCAGCGTGTCATTGCCATTCCCGCCGGTGGCATTCTCGATCACGGTGCCGCGCGCGATCCCGACATTGCCGGTGCCGCCCTGCACGCTGGAAAAATGCTCGGCGCGCAGATCGAGCGTCTGGTTGGCGTTGGAGAGGCCGTAATTCATCGTATCCGTGCCGCCCGTATCCACGATCGTGTAGCTCGTGATCCGGGTGAAGGACGTCGCATCATAAATCGCGTTGCCGGCATTCGAATTGAAGCCGTAAATCGTGTCTCCGCCCCGGATAGTGCTGGCGCTGCCATACATGTTCTGCATGGCAATAATATCGGCGATCTGGGGCGACAGGACGAAGGCATAAGACGCCGTGACATAGGTGTTTTCGGTCTGGCTGAAATAGGACATCACGGTCGATTGCCAGGAATCATTGAGATAGGCAGCATCCACCGCGTAATCCGCGGCGCCATTATAGGGGCCGGCATGCCCGAGTCCGAGCGCATGGCCGATCTCGTGGATATAAGTCTGGAAGGAATAGGAATCGAGCTCGGTACCATAGTTTGTCAGCCATTCCGTCGAGACATTCACGACGGCGGACTGGATCGTGGTCCCGGACAGGACAGAGGTCGAGAACGCGCCTTCCTCGTCATCATCGAACACCATTGATCCACCGCTGAGCACTTCAGTGAAGTTGATGCCCGTCAGATCCGACCAGAGCTGTAGCGCCGCACGCGCCAGGGTTTGCCCGCCCGAGGTCAGGCCAACCAGGCTGACCGTGATCGTACCGCCTTCAGTGACACTCCACTGCCGGGCCGTCTGGCCATTGCCAGCCCAATAGCCTGTCTGCAGGAAGTCCGCGATCTGGTCATTGGTGAAGACCTCGAGCGGCGGCGCGGTTTCAAGCCCGAGCGTGTAGTCGCCGGTGTATCCATCATCCCAGGCTGCAGCCTCGATATAATAGGTCCCGCTCGAATTGGCGGTGTAGCTCAGGAGGGCATTGCGGCCCGGACCGCCATCATCATTGCTGGCGATCAACTCGCCCGTCGCATCATAGAGCCGCACCAGCGGGTCGATGAGTGCGTCACCGCCTGTGCCATCAAGCGAGATCGCATAGCGTTGCCCGGCCGTCAGCTCCACCCGGATCCAGTCCCGGTCACCGACGGTTTCCAACTCGCCGGAATAGGTTTCACCGAGCGCGATCTCGACCTGTGTCGACGGATCGGCCGGCACATCTTCCACCGCTTCGACAACATTGGTCACTGTCACCGCAAGGGACTGGACCGTGCTGTTTGACCCGTCATTCGCGACAACGGACAATTCATAGACATTGTCGGCGTCATCATCGCCCGGCGCTTCAAAATCAGGTGCCGACAGGAAGCGGATAATCCCGGTTGCGCTGTCGATCCGGAACAGGCCGGCATCGTTGCCACCGAGCGAGAAGGTCAGGGTATCGCCCTCGGCATCGGTCGCCCGTGCCCTGACGACGGCAATCTGGTTCTCCTCGACCGAAACCGCATCCGGTGAGGTGAAGACCGGCGCAATGTCATTCACGTTTTCAACCGTGATCGAGATATCCTGCGAGGTCGAGAAAACGCCGTTGGAGACATCCACGGTGATATTATAGACATTATTGCCGCCGGCATCGGTCGGGGCCTCGTAGTCCGGGGGCGCCAGGAATAACAGGCCGCCCCAGTCACCGGCCATTCGGAACAGCGCGGCATCCGGTCCGGACAGCGTGTAGGTGTGAACTTCCGGGTCGCTGTCGGAGACCTGGATCGTGATGGCATCGGTCAGGTTTTCCGGCACGGTAAAATTGGCACCAGAGGTGATGACCGGCCTGGTGTCCGTAACATTCGACACCCGGATTTCCACGTCCTGCTCGGTGGTAAACCGGCCGTCGCTGACGCTGACGACAATATTATAGGCATTGTCGCCGTCAGCGGATTCAGGCGTCTCGTAATCCGGCGCGACCTTGAAGGTCACGACGCCCGTTGCCGGGTCGATATCGAAGAAGGCCGCATCGGTGCCGGCCAGCGAATAGCTCAGCGTTGCCGCCCCCGAATCACCGTCCGTCGCGGTAACCGTAAAGGCTGCGGTCTGGTTCTCGGGAGCGTCCACGCGCACCGCTGATGTGATCACCGGCGGGTTGTCATTGACGGGTTCGAGCACGATCCGCACCAGCTGATCATCAAACTGCAGGGCTTCGATATTGGTCAGGGTGTCGATGCCATCGGCGCCGGTGACCGTCGCGGTCAAACCCGCAATCTCGACCGTGTAGTCCGCGTAATTGCCGGAAAAGACCGCCGTGTCAGTGCCCTCACCGCCATCGATGACGTCATTGCCGAGCCCGCCGGAGAGGACGTCATTCTCGGTCCCGCCGTCCAGCGTGTCGCGGCCCTCGCCGCCATAGAGCCAGTCGCCACCGGCGCCGCCCTCAAGCCGGTCATCACCGGCATCGCCATAGAGCTCGTCGCGGCCATCATTGCCGTAGAGCCGGTCATGACCTGCGCCGCCGCGGATCACGTCGTGACCATTATTGCCGTAAAGCTGGTCATTCTCGGTCCCGCCGTCGAGGTCGTCATTGCCCTCGCCGCCATACAGCCAGTCGGCGCCAGCGCCACCCTCGATCGTGTCATTGCCGGCATCGCCATAAAGCTCGTCACGGCCATCATTGCCGTAGAGCCGGTCATGGCCCTCGCCGCCATGGATCAGATCATGGCCTTCATTGCCATGCAGCTGGTCATTCTCGGTCCCGCCGTCTATCTCGTCATTGCCCAGACCGCCATACAGCCAGTCCGCACCGGCACCACCCTCGATAGTGTCGTCATCGGCATCGCCATAGATGGTGTCACGCCCGGCATTGCCAAACAGCTGGTCCCGACCGTCGCCACCATTGAGCCGGTCATGGCCATCATCGCCAAACAGCTCATCATTGCCGGCCTCACCATTGATGGTGTCATTGCCCAGCCCGCCGGAAATGACATCATTACCCAGCCCGCCCCAGATCTGGTCATTCTCGGAACCGCCATCGATCGTGTCGCGGCCTGCGCCGCCAGCGATCCAGTCGGCGCCGGCACCGCCTTCAATCCGGTCATCACCGGCATCGCCATGGATCTCGTCGCGACCATCATCGCCGTACAGCCGGTCATTGCCCTCACCACCACGGATCAGATCGTGACCCGCATTGCCGTTGATCTGGTCGTTTTCCGTGCCGCCATCGATCTCGTCATTGCCGACCCCGCCATAGAGCCAGTCGGCACCGCTGCCGCCCTCGATCGTGTCGTCGCCCGCATCGCCATAGATCTCGTCGCGGCCGTCATTGCCGTAGAGCCGGTCATGACCCTCGCCGCCATGGATCAGGTCGTGGCCCGCATTGCCCTGGATCTGATCATTCTCGGTTCCGCCGTCGATGTCGTCATTGCCATCGCCGCCATACAGCCAGTCCGCACCGGAACCGCCGTCAATGGTGTCATTGCCGGCGCCGCCGTAAATCTCGTCGCGGCCACCGCCGCCGTTGAGCGTATTGGCCGATCCGTTGCCGGTCAGGATATCACTGGAGCCTGAGCCCACCAGATTTTCGATCCGGCTCAGCGTGTCGCCGGCCGCGTCGCCGCCGCTTCCGGTTCCCGCTTCGAGGTCGACCACGACACGGCGACCGGATTCGGAATAATCGGCCACATCAGTGCCGGCACCACCATCCAGGCTGTCTGCACCGGCGCCGCCAATCAGCGTGTCATCGCCGTCACCGCCGTTGAGCGTATCATCGCCCGCGCCACCGCGCAGGACATTGTCGCCGGCATCGCCGGTCAGCACGACACCGGCATCCGGTGTCACGGCGTCCGGGAGCACGACCCGGCTTCGATTATCGCTGTCCTGGGCAATGCGCGCCTGCTCGGCATCGCGCCCGGTGCCGGTGAAATCCTTCATCTCTTCTCTCCTGAACACCATGCGTGCCAACACGCCGTCGCCAATACATCTCCGGGGACAGAAGAATATGCCCGTCCGCCCGCGTCAATGCTCAGACGGAGCTACTCGCCCGAGGTCACTACGGCACTTGCCGCCATCACCGCATCATACATCGCCCGCCCGGCATAACCATCGGCAGCGTGGCCATTCCCACGCTGGAAGGCGCGCAAGGCCTCGCGGGTCCGCGGACCGGCGAGACCATCCGGTGTGCCCGAATCATGGCCGAGCGCATTCATCGCCGCCTGCATTTCGCGCGTCTGGGTACGGGTCAGCGGGACATCATCGGTCGGCCATGGGCCGACAAATGGTACAGCGCCAGCGATGCGGTCGGCGAGATGGGCGACGCCGAGCGCGTAGGCAGTGGAATTGTTATAGCGCTTGATGACGCGGAAATTCGGGAAGGTGAGGAAGCCTGGCCCGGCGATGCCGGCGGGCAATTCCAGACGTGCCGTCAGCATCAGGCCGTCGGCGCTCCAGCCATGGCCGTCGGCGCGGCTGATGCCGCGCATCGCCCATTCGCTGACGAGGCGGTTCTGGTCGGGATTCCAGCGGCTGACGTCAAAATCATCCGGTACCGAGACTTCGATCACGGTTGGCGCACCGGTCTGCCAGCCGGCGCGGGCGAGCAGATTGGCGGCCGAAGCGAGGGCATCGCCATTATTCGTCCAGATATTGCGGCGGCCATCACCATCGAAATCAACGGCGCGTTCCAGATAGGTGGTCGGGATGAATTGCATCTGCCCCATGGCGCCGGCCCAGGAGCCGGTCAGCTGGTCGCGCGTGGCATAGCCATTATCGATCATGTGCGCGACGGCAATCAATTGATCCTCGGCCCAGCCGCGGCGACGGCCTTCCCAGGCCAGGGTAGCGAGCGCCTGGATGATGTCATTATTGCCCGGGATCTGGCCGTAGGAGCTTTCCAGCCCCCAGATGGCGATCAGGGTTTCGGCCCGCACACCGTATTGGGAGGCGACCGCATCGACGAGCGCGCGATTGCTCTCATAGGCAGAGCGCCCGTTGGCGATCCGCAGGTCAGACGCTGCAATATCGAGATAGGACCAGATCGGCCGCACGAATTCCGGCTGGCTGCCATCGCGTTCGATAATCCGTATTTCCGGTGTCAGCCCGTCGAGCATGGCGGCAACGGTTTCAGGGCGTGCGCCGGCCTCGCTGAGGCGTCCACGAAAAGCATCGCGCCAGATATCAAAGGTCTCGCCCTCGGGTTGGGCGTGAACGGACGGGGCAAGAATCAGGGCCATCAGGCCAATTATGAGCGCGCGGATTATCCCCTCCTGAGGAATTGCGCCGGATCGAGCCCGGCGATTTCGATTATAAGTTTGCGCTTCAGCGCGTCCACGAAATCCTCATGCTCATTTGTGGGCGAAATGAAGGCGCCCGGCCCGGCAATCACCTGTTTCTCAAAATAATCCGCAACATCAATGCTGACCGAGGGCCGAAACGGGCTTTGCCGCTCGGACTGGATCGGCAGGCCATTAATGGTGATCAGCGCGGTTTCAGCACGGGTGCGGGCCTGGGAGAGCGAGGATCCGGAATTCTGCGGCCCGTCACCGGACAGGTCGATCACCCGGCGCATGCCCTGGTAGTCATTGTCCTCGATCAGCGTGATCGAACTCTCGATTGCCGCGCCGATCGCGGTGCGGCGGCCGGAGATGAAGGGCGCAGTCGCCAGGCTGGCCGCGAAAATACGGGCATCGGCCTCGGTGCCAATCACCGTCCAGGGCGCGACGACACGCTGGAAATCGCCGTCCGCCCATTCCAGATACATCACCGCGATACGGCCATAGCCGCCGCCCTGGATCGCCGAGATCACTTCCGGATCGGCCAGCGCCGCCACATGGCCTTCGCGCTGGCGCCGCGCCTCGACCTCATCGATCGAGGAGGAGACATCCACCGCGAGCACGAGTTCGAGATCGACATATTCGCGGCCATCGGCGGTGTATTCCACCGGCCGGGAAAGATAGTCGGGCGGCGCCTCGCTACCGCCGATCAGCAGGGGCGCGATGAGCAGGCATGCCAACGCCAGACCCGGCCTCACGGCGCGCGTCCCACGACGGGCGTGCCGGCATCCGGCAGGGCCAGCTCGGAGCGCGACGGCATGGCACCGGCAATCTCGAGCACAAGCTTGCGCAAGATGGCAACGCGGAACTCATCCTCGGCCCGGGCCGGCAATACGAAAGCCCCCGGACCGGTAATGACATGCTCACGAAAATAGCCTTCGAGATTGACCTCAACCGGTCTGACCCAGCGCCCCTCGCTGGCCGAAATGACCGGCAGGCCATTGACGACGACGCCCGACTGGTTGGCCAGCGCATGAGCGCCTTCCAGCGGCATGCCCTGGTTTTGCGGTCCATCCCCGGAAAGATCGATGATCAGGCGCGGTGCGGTGTAGTCATTGGCGTCGATGCGGCGGACAGCATCAGCGATCGCCGAACCGATCGCGGTGTAGTGGCCACGCTCGAAGGGAGCCGCGGCGACCTGCGCGGCAAAGCCCAGCGCATCTTCCTCGCTGGCGATCACGGTCCAGTCGGCGGCGGCGCGCTGAAAACCGGTATCGGCCCATTCGACATAGGTGACGGCGATCCGCCCCAGCGGCCCACCCTGGATCGAGCGGATCACATCTTCATGCGCCAGGGCCGCGACATAGCCCTCACGCTGGCGATGCGCCTCTTCCTCGTCGACAGAATAGGAAATATCGACCGCGAGCACGAGTTCGACATCAACATCGACGCGATCATCCTGCGCGGCGGCATTGGCCGCCAGCCCGCTCACACAAACGGCCGCGAGGGCGGCCGAAACGCAATTACCAAAATGGATCATGCGGGCGAAACTATGGGGGCCGCCGGGCAAGGGCAACTGACGATGTTGTAAGCTGGAGAAATTGGCCGGCGCGGACGCCGGCCAATCCAGTTCGGAGGTAGTAAAGTGAGCAGGAAGTTTCGCATCGACCTGGAGCTGCAGGCAACGAGTCCATGCGACCTCGTGTATTCCAACCCGGACACAGAATATGCGGCGCGCCGCCGCCGCGCGACGGCTTGGCGACCAACGGCGGGAAGACTGCGACCAGTCGAGCCAGAACCGTTCAATGCATGGAAAAAAGGGGCGAGCCAAACAGGCTCGCCCCTCTCATTCATTCAACTTGCAACCGGGATCCGGTTGAAGCGGCTGCTAGAATGCCCAGTCGAAACCGATCCGGACAGACCGTGGTGGCTGATAGCTGGTCACAGCCTGGTAGTTCGGATTCGGGGCCCCGGAACCGAGGTCGCCATTCTCGTTGAAGTCCGTGCCCGCACTGCTATCGAGCAGATTGAAGACATCGGCCCGCAAGACAAGGTCGCCAAACTGTGCGCTTGGAACCGTGTAACGCGCGGAGAGGTCGAGCCGGGTTTCCCATTCACCCTCAAACTCGGACCCGCGACGCGAGGCCTCGCCCTGGCAATACCAGGAGGCTGCCTGATACGCCGCAGCTGAAGGATCCGTCGGGTGCACACCGCGGCAACCGAACTGGCGCGGCGAGGTGATCGCCGCATTGGCACCGAGCAAAACGTCCTCGGTCAGCTGGTAGGAACCCCACAATTTGAAGGCATGACGACGATGGTTTGGCAGGAAGCCATAGGCATTGTCGGTCAGGCCGGGGTGATCGTAGAGGATCGTCGTGCCGGCATCGGTCTGGCCATTATCGGAGAGCACAGTGCCCTCATAATTGCCGATCGAGGTCGACCAGACATAGGAGCCACGCAGCCCCCAGACGCCGTCAAAGGCGCGATCAAAGGTCAGCTCAAGCGCGGTGTATTCGCGTTCAGCCACCGGGATGTTGAGCTGCTCGGCCGTCAGGTGGATCAGGCTGATATCGGTATCGCCAGGAAGCGGTTCACGCGTCCAGACATCGATAGCCTCGCCTGGATTCATGATCACGTACTGGTGATCGCCCGTCCAGTTCGCCTCACAACCGACGATCCCGTTATCGGCACAATAGGCGACGATGGCATCATCAATGGCGACATCCTCGGAGACGTCATTCAGCACACGCCATGTCGCGCGCAGGCCGAGGGTCCAGTCATCATTGAGCTGGTGTTCAAAGCCGAGTGCGAACTCGTCTTCGCTGGTCGCGGTGAGCTGCTGCGAGGTTTTCGAGATCGCCTGCTCCTGACTACCGTCCCCGAAAACCGAGCAGCCGAGATCGCCGACCGCCTGGAGAACGCCAGCCGGACAGGCAGAGCCGCCACCGATCGCCGTGATGCCGGAGTTGAGCGCGGTGATCGCAGTACCGGGAACAATCGAAGCATTGTTGATATCAGCCGAAGCCAGCTCGAAATACTCACGGACATAGAGGTCAGCACCCCGATAGTTCATGTTCAGTGCTGGCGGAATGAAATAGCGACCGAAGCTACCGAAGACGCGCGTCCCGCCATCGCCAAACACGTCATAATTGAAGCCGAGACGCGGGCCCCAATTGTTTTCGAGGTCGATCGGCGTTTCGCCAATGAGATTGTGCGTGACGAAGTGATCATTGCGCAGACCAATCTGCAGGTTCAGCTGATCCGTCACGTCCCAGGAATCCTGGATATAGAAGGATTCATTCTCACCTTCCACAAGACCACCAAACCGGCCGGTCTCGCTGCGGGCCACGTCTGCACCCGCTGGCAGGCCATAAATCGCAGACGTCCCTGCGGTGACCGTGAACAGGCGCCAGTAGACACCGCCGGAGCGTTCGCTGATGTGATTCAGCGTCAGAGCCTCATTATCATAGCCGACACGCAGATGGTGCTCGCCCATGAAATCGAAGAAGAAGTCGCCATCGATCCGATAGAACTCACGACGCGTATCGTTGAAGTCATTGCTGAACGTGGTCTGCGGACCAACCCGGGTGGCCGTGCCGGAGCGCACATCAATGATGTAGGGCAGGGTTGGATCGAGCGCGGTTGTGGTGCCGGAATCTTCACTGATGCCATAGGCGGCGGAAATCGTGAAATTATCAGTGATATTGCCGGTGTATTTCGCGACGTAGCTGACGCCACCATTCTCGTAGCTCGTCCCACCGATCACGCCGCCGATCGTGTCCACGCCGTCGAACGCAAGCGCTGTCCGTGTCGTTGTCCGCGTTGTGTCAAAATAGGTGAACTCAAGATGATGATCGTCGGTGACATAGCCATCGAGCTTGAAGCCGAAGAACGGATCATCCCGCTCGTCGATATCAACCGATCCGCCCGAGATGGAGGCGTTCGAGTTGTAATAGTCATTGTGCTGGTAAAGCCCATAAGCGAACAGACGGTCCGGGATAAGTGCACCGCCCGCTTCGACCGTGACATCCCAGGTCGTGTTGTCGTCAAGCGCATTGCGCGAGAGATAGGTGTCCGGGCTCTGTGCACGCAGAGCCTGAGGCGTCCAGTTGCCGTGGATCGCGAACATGAACTCATTGGTGCCCGATTTGGTAACACCATTGATCACGCCGCCAGTCGCACGACCGAACTCGGCCGGATAGCCACCATTCTTGACCTCAACCGTCTGGTAGAAGTCGAACGGCACGGTTGCGCCACCGACATAGGTGTCGAAGTTCGTGATGTTCAGACCGTTGATATAGAATGCATTCTCGGCAGAGGACCCGCCGCCGATGGCCGGCACATTCGCCGCGCCGCCGACTGCGCCAAAGGCGGTGTCGCCCTGCACAACCGTCGGAGCCAGCTGGACCAGCGCCTCGATCGAACGACCGATCGGCATGGTGGCCATCATCTCGCCCACATCCATATTCAGGCCGGACGTGGTTTGCTGGAATTGCAGCTGCTGCACCGCAGAACCGGTCACCGTGATGACATCACTCGAGCCGGCCGGCATGGCCTGGAAGCTGTAATTGGACTGGCCACCGACCGTAATGCGGATCGTGTCGGCCATGTCGGCGAAACCCGGGGCCGTGATCGTCACGGAATAGTCGCCCTGAGGCAGCAAGGTCGCGCGGAAGACACCGTTGGAGCCGGTGGTCAATTCGCGCGTGAAACCCTGGGACTGCGACACGAGCGTGACATTGGCACCGGCGACCGGCTCGCCGCCTGGCGTTGCCACGGTGCCCGAGATGGCGCCCGTCGTGTAATCCTGCGCGCTGGCGACCGGCGTCAGCATGGGCACTGCGACAACCCCCGTCGCGAGCGCCATTGCGTAGGCGGTCGAGCCCAGCAAGGCATGTTTGATGCGATTCATGATATTCCCCTTGGATTATGCCCTGCATCACTCGATGCGCGGCCATGAAGAAGGGGGTTTCTAGAGGCCGTCCCGGAGCCGTCACCGGGCGCTGCGACGGACGCATGATGTGCATCGACCAATGATTGTGATTTTCGACGAAGCCGCTGTCTGGCGCATGAAGACCCGATCATCCGGCCCGTTTTTCTGTAAGCTGAACACATGAACATGACACTGAACGCTCTGATCGCCCCGCTGCGGCGCCTCGATCCGCTCCTGCAGATCCGCCTGTGGGCCGTCGCGCTGACGCTGGCACTGACCCTGACCGACACGCTCGGCGCACTCAGCATGCCCGGCGCTGACAATCGCAGTGGCGGACAAATCATACTGGCGCACATCTTCGTCTATGCCTTGGGCAGTCTGACTGTTTGCCAACTGGTGCTCACACCATTCCTGCACCCGGGCACAGCGATGATCTGGCGTTGGATTGCGGTGATTGCCGGGGTGTTCGCCAACCCGGTGGTGGAGGTGACGGCCTATGGGCTTTTCATCACCCCGGACGTCCTGTCTTCGACCACAAAATTCTGGAACATTTATCTTTTCAGCATGCTGGCGACCGCCGGTCCACGGGTAATCCTGTGGCTTTCGCTGATGCTGGTGTTGCTGCATCAGATGAGGCGCCGGGCGGAAGAAGCCCGGGTCCGGGGGCTGGAAATCTCCTTTACCCGGGCGCGCCTCGCGCGGCTGGAGACCCAGATCAATCCACATTTTCTGTTCAATGCATTGAACACCATCTCCGCGCTCGTCACGCTGGAGCGCAAATCTGATGCCGTCGACGCGGTCGCGTCGCTGGGTGAACTATTGCGGCGCAGCCTGAAGCACAGCGCCAGCCCGCTGGCCTCGATTGCCGACGAGATTGAATCAACCGAGCTCTACCTGCAGATTGAAGCCTTGCGCTTCCCGGACCGCCTGACCGTCGTCTGGAACATCCCGGACCGCTATCTCAACGTGGCGATCCCGCGCTTCACGCTCCAGCCTCTGCTGGAGAATGTCGTCAAACATAGCGTCGCCAGATCCGTCACCCTGGTGACCGCGACCGTCGAGGTCACCGCCGCACCCGGCTCGAAATGCTGCATCAGCGTCCGCAATGATGGCTATGTGCCCGCCGGCCCGGAAGCCTGCGACGAGATGGCCAACGACGGGATCGGCATCGCCAACCTGAAGCTACGCACGGAAATCCTGTTCCCCGGGGCCGGAGAGTTGACGTGCGGCCCGCTCGACGAAAACCAGTTTGAGTGCCGGCTCACCATCCCCGTCAGCCGGGCCGAACCCTCAGAATCTTCGGAGGATGACGCATGATGAAAGTACTGATCGTGGATGACGAACCGCTCGCGGTCGCCAATCTTGAGCATTTACTGGCCTCGATGGACGGTATCACCGTGGTCGCGACGGCTAAGAATGGCCTGGCCGCACTGCACGCCTTTGACGCGAGAAAGCCCGACCTGGTACTCGTCGATATCGACATGCCGGGTATGGACGGGCTCAGCCTGGCGCGGGAATTGAGTACACGTGGTGCGCCGCAGGTGATCTTCGTGACCGCATTTGACCAGTTTGCGTCGCAGGCCTTCGATGTCGCCGCAACCGATTTTGTGCTCAAGCCCATTCATCCGCAGCGTTTGTGCGAAGCTCTGGAGCGCGTGCGGCAGCGGCTTTTGGTGGCACCGATTCTCAATGCGGTCCGAAATGCCGCCCGCGAGCTCGACCAGATGTCACCGTCCAATGGCGCAGCCAGCCCTCCGGACAGGTTCTACTGGGCCAAGACAGGCAATCGCTCACAGCGCATCGCGATGGCCGATGTCACGAGAATTGAGGCCTGCAAGGACTATGTTTTCATCCATACGCGACACGAGAAGGTGATGGTTCGAGCGACGATGGCGAGTCTGGAGAAGGAATTCTCAGGCACATCAATCCGGCGCGTGCATCGGTCCCATATGGTCAATCTGCAGGATATCAGCGAAGTCGTCAGCGACGGTAATTCGTGCACCGTCAATCTTGCGAACGGTGCCGAGATCCCGGTGGGCCGGCATTATCGCGCCCAGCTGGGCGCGATGCAGGAGCACAATTAGGGCGGCGTCCAGAACCTGCCCCGCAAAATACCCGTCCTGCCGGCGCAATAATCTCAAACCGGCAAAGCCACCAGATCGCACCCGGGTCTGAAGCCCGGATACGATCTGGCAGTCTCAGTTCAGTCTGCCCCGATTACTGGGGTTCGTCGGTCGCTGGCTCGTCGGCTGGCGTGACGGCTTCTTCAATGGCTTCAGCCGCATCCTGGATGGCATCACCCGTTGCGTCGGCTGCGTCCTGCATTGCTTCGCCGGTAGCTTCGGCAGCATCTTGCAGGTCATCGCCGATGGAATCCTCGGTGAGGCCCATGTCTTCGCCTGCTTCTTCAGCGGCATCGCCCATGGCATCAGCGGCATCTTCCATGTGCTCGGCAGCCGATTCCATATTGTCATCGGCGCTCTCGCCCGTACCATCGGAACAGGAAGCGAGCAGTAGTGCTGCGGCCGAAGCCGCGATCATCAGTTCAAAACGCATGTCATTCTCCTTGTGACCGCACACATATAGCAGATTTTGTGGCGCAGGAATGCAGTTTTCTTAACCGCGTGTAATATATTTCGCACTTGCGGCATCGCAAGCGCCGCAATCGACTTTTTTTTCGCTGAGCCAGGCCGCCGAACCGCACGTCCCCGTTGACACTGCCACGGCCCTCCGCTACTCCGCGCCCTCCTTAATCAATGCGTGTCAACACGAAGGCCTTGCCATGAAAGTCCGCAGCTCTCTCAAGTCGCTGAAAAATCGTCACCGTGATTGCAAGGTCGTGAAACGTGGCGGTCGTGTCTATGTGATCAACAAGACCGATCCCCGCTTCAAAGCCCGTGCCGGCTAGGCTTTCACAGTCGATGGCTCACAAGGCTGTCCTGTGGGATCTGGGCAAAGTCCTTCTGGACTGGTCGCCCGCCTATCTCTATCGCAAGATTTTCAGAAATGAAGACGCGGTCCAGGACTTCCTGGGCCGTGTTTGCACGATGGAATGGCACCAGGCGCATGATCGCGGCGTGCCAATGGCGGAGAATCGCCGCGCCCTGATTGCGCAATATCCCGAGCATGAAGCGGCCATCACCGCCTGGGAAACCCGCTTCCCGGAAATGCTCCAGGGCTCCGTCCCCGGCACCGCCGAAGCGATCGAAGCCCTCGCCGCACGCGGCATCCCGCAATATGCCCTCACCAATCTGCCCGCCGAATGGGTCGAGCCCGTCAACCGGCTCTACCCGGCCATGCGCCATATGCGCGACACCATCGTCTCGGCGCATGAGGGCGTGATCAAGCCGGACCGGCGCATTTACGAGATCACGGCCGCGCGCCTGCCGCATGATCCAGCCGATGTGATCTTCTTCGATGACCGCGAGGCCAATGTCATTGCAGCGCGCGAATTCGGCTTTGATTCCGAGCTGTTCACTGACGAAACCAAGCTGCGCTCAGACCTGGCGGCCCGCGGCCTGCTCTAGCGTCGGGCCGGTGCGACAAGATTCCGGACCGCGAGAATCAGCAACCCCCTATCCATGCCGCTCCGCTTGGCCTTAAATGCATACCGGAAACACGAAAGCACCGGAGGCTGGCATCAGACCCGCCCCGCCCATTGGTCGATATCGAGGAGCACACCATGGATCTCAACTTCACGCCCGAGGAAGACGCCTTCCGCGCGGAAGTACGCAGTTTTCTGAAGGATAATCTGTCCGAAGAGCTCGCGACCAAGGTTCGCAATGGCGAAGAGCTTGGCAAGGCTGACATCGAGAGCTGGCACGCGACCCTGCAGAGCCGCAACTGGCTCGCCGCGACCTGGCCGGTCGAATATGGCGGCCCGGGCTGGAATGCCGTGCAGCGCCATATCTTCGACGAGGAATGCTGCCTGGCGAACGCGCCGCGCATCGTGCCCTTCGGTCTGGGCATGCTCGGCCCTGTCCTGATCAAATTCGGTACCGAGAAGCAGAAAGCCGATATCCTGCCGCGCATTCTCGATGGCAGTGATTGGTGGTGCCAGGGCTATTCCGAGCCCGGTGCCGGTTCCGATCTCGCCAGCCTGAAAACCCGCGCCATCCGCGAGGGCGATGATTACATCATCAATGGCCAGAAGACCTGGACCACGCTGGGCCAGTATGCCGACAAGATTTTCTGCCTCGTGCGCACCTCCACCGAGGGCAAGCGCCAGGAGGGGATTTCCTTCGTACTGGTCGACATCAAGACCCCCGGCATCGAAGTGCGCCCGATCAAGCTGATCGAGGGCGGTTATGAAGTGAATGAGGTCTTCTTCTCCGATGTCCGCGTGCCGGTCTCAAATCTGGTCGGGGTCGAGAATGAAGGCTGGACCATCGCCAAATTCCTCCTCACCCATGAGCGCACCGGCATTGCCGGTGTCGGCGCCTCGACCCAGGCCCTGCACGAGCTCAAAGCGCTGGCCCGCAAGCTGAAACGCCGCGGCAAGCCGCTGATCGAGGATCCGCTCTTCGCGGCTCGCATCGCCGAAGCCGAGATCGATCTGGAAGCCCTGCGCATGACCAATCTGCGCGTTCTGGTCGATGCCTCCGGCGGCGCCGCCTCCAACACCATTGCCTCCATGCTGAAGATCAAGGGCACGGTGATCCGGCAGAACCTCGACGATCTGGCCCGTCGCGCCCTCGGCCCGGCTGCGGCCCCCTTCCCGATGGAGGCGCTGGCCGGCAATCTCGCCGTTGCGCCACCGGAAGCGGCGGCCAGTGCTGCGAGCTATTTCAACAATCGCAAGCTTTCGATCTTCGGTGGGTCCAACGAGATTCAGCGCAATATCATCGCCAAAGACATTTTCGGAGCCTGAGCCATGAACTTCAATCAAACCGACGACCGGCGCATGATCTCCGACAGCCTGCGCCGCTATCTCGCCGACCAGTATCCGGTCGAGCACCGCATAAAGATCGCCTATGACGCGCCCTTCCACGATGCCAAGAAATGGGGCGAACTGGCCGAGCTCGGCATTCTCGGCGCCCTCGTCTCCGAAGACCAGGGCGGTTTCGGCGGCGAAGGCTTCGACATCGCCATCGTGTTCGAGGAATTCGGCCGCACACTCTGCCCGGAACCCATGCTGGGCAATCTGATGGGCCTGCGCCTGTATGCGGCGTTTGGCCAGTCCGACAAGGTCGACGCCATCATCGCCGGCACCGCCCGCACGGCACTCGCCGTGTTCGAGGCTGAGGCCTTCACCGATACCAGCGAGATCGCAACCTCGGCGACCCAGTCCGGCGAGAACTGGACGCTGAGCGGCCGCAAGAGCCTGGTCTATGGCGGTCATGCCGCTGACACGCTGCTGGTCGCGGCGCGCACGCCGGCCGGCAAGATCGGCCTGTTCGAGATCGAGGCCAAGGCGGCCGATATCCATAGCTACGCCATGATTGATGGTGGCGGCGCGGCCGAAGTCGGGCTCGACAATGTGTCCGCCAAATGCCTCTCCGGGGATGCGGGCGAGACCATCGAAGCCGCCCTCGATGCCGGCCGTCTGGCGCTGTGCGCCGAAGCCGTCGGTGCGATGGATGTGCTCAAGGAGATGACCAAGGACTATCTCATGCAGCGCCAGCAATTCGGCCGCCCGATCGCCACCTTCCAGGCCCTGCAGCACCGCCTCGTCGACCTCTCGATCGAGATTGAACAGGCGCGCTCCATCACCATCCACGCCGCCGGCGCCGTCGACACGCCGGGCCGTGCCCTGGCCGTCGCCAAGGCCAAAAACCTGATCGGCCGCGCCGGCAAGCTGGTCGCCGAAGAAGCCGTCCAGATGCATGGCGGCATCGGCATGACCTGGGAGTATGCCGGTTCCCACTACGCCAAACGCCTGACCATGATCGACGCCCAGCTGGGCGATAAGGAAGATCAGCTGCGCCGGGTTATGGAGCTGATGTCGGCCTAGAAACGGTTGGGGGGCATGCGCCGGTGGTGCGTGCCCCCTCACCCCGCCAGCGCGTTCAACACTTGTCAGCCTGATGGCTACTTGGGAGGTGGGTCTGCGGGAGACGAAGGTTTACCTGTGATTTCGGACTGTCGGAGACAGGGCTCGCACCTGAGGCTGGTCCGACGCCTCTAGTTGTGGTATCCGCGAAACACAGACTAACAATAGTCTGACCAAGGCTCGCCAACCGGCGAGCCTTTTTTGTTGGAGCCTGCCATATGGACGATTTCCATGGGTGGCTGCCTGCCTTGCTGAAAATTGTGATCGACCTTTTCTTACGGCCGAGAAACTCGAGCCCCAATTTCGAGCAGTCGGAAACGTCTGTTCGCTTGGGCAATTTCGAGTACCGTCACAAGTCTACAAAGCTGCGCCACTAATTCAGTCAATCTGAATCTTGGAACTCTGGATCATATGGCCCATTGGTCAGGCTCTTTCTTGCGACTAACACGCATTCGCAAACTTATTCGCCGCACCCTATGCGGAGATTGGCACCTCTATTCACCGCATCTGATGCGGTGAATAGGTGGCTCGGGCACTTTCGGTGCGGCCGCCACAGGAGAAGAGGAGCCTTCCCCGGGGCGCGCACCAGAGGTACATGTCCCTATCCCTCAGCCTCACAGGACACCCGCCATGCCCAAGCTCCGCCCCCTCGGCTCCAGCGGTCTTTCCACGCCAGCCCTTGTCTTCGGCGGCAATGTGTTTGGCTGGACGCTGCAAACCCCGCAGGCTTTCGACGTGCTCGACCGTTTCATTGAAGCCGGCGGCACGATGATCGATACCGCTGATGTCTATTCGGCCTGGGTGCCGGGCCATGTCGGCGGCGAATCGGAGACGGTGATCGGGGACTGGCTCAAGCGGCGCGGGCGGCGCGATGATGTGCTGATCGCGACCAAGGTCGGCATGTTGCCGATCGACGGGCCCAAACCGCTCGATCCGGAATTGATTGCGCGCCATGTCGAGGCCTCTCTCAACCGGCTGCAGACCGATTATATCGACCTCTATTACGCGCACCAGGACGATCCCGACACGCCGATGGACGAGGTATTGCACGCGTTCTCCAAACTGGTTGATGCGGGCAAGGTCAAGGCGCTCGGAGCGTCCAATTTTTCGGCCGAACGGCTTGGGCAATCGCTGGAGATGAGTGCCGCGCGCGGCTGGGCCGCCTATTCGGTGCTACAGCCGGAATTCAACCTGATCCGCCGCCACCGTTTTGCCGGGGCGCTGCGTGATCTGTGCATCGAAAAGAATATCGGGGTTCTGAGCTATTTCGGCCTCGCCTCGGGCTTCCTGACCGGGAAATACCGCTCGAAGGCGGATATCGGCAAAAGCGCGCGCGGCGACCGGATGACGGCCTATTTCACTGAGCCGCACATGACCTTGCTCGGCGTGATGGACGATGTCGCAGCTCAGACCGGTGCCAGCCTGTCGCAAATCTCCCTCGCCTGGATCGCCGCCCAGCCCGGCATCACCGCCCCGATCGCCAGCGCCACCAGCATCAAACAGCTCGACGAGCTGCTCGGATCGCTGACGCTGGAGCTGAGCGCGGAGCAATTGGCGCGGCTGGATGCGGCGGAGATTCAGGCCGGGGCGTGAGCCCGCCGGAAACCGGCTTCCCCGTTGCAGCTTCCCCGGTTACATCTGTCTGACACTTCACGCCGAATCCCGGCCCAATGAAAGAGACCCACCATGGCAGCCTACCCCTTCACCATGCTCGGCACACTCGCTGCCGTCCTCCTCACACTGCTCTTCGCGATCCGCACCGGGATGATGCGTGGCAAGACCGGCGTCAAGGCGCCGGCCATGTCCGGCTCCGAAGAATTCGAGCGCGCCAATCGCGTTCATCTCAACACGGTCGAGCAGATGGTGCTCTTCCTGCCTGTGCTATGGATTTTCGCTACGCTGGCCGGGGATCTCTATGCGGGCATTGGCGCCCTGGTCTGGCTGATCGGGCGCGTGCTGTTTTCGCAAGGCTATATGGCCGACCCGGCCAAGCGCGAACTCGGCTTCATGATCGGCGCCCTCGCTGTCATCGTGATGTTCCTCGGCTCGACTGGCCTGCTCGTCTGGGGCCTGTTCACCGGCTGATACCGGCGGCAGCCGTGCCTTAAATCCTGGCAAGATGCGGCGGCGCCCTCTGGACGCCGCCGCAAGAGCCTCTATCCTCGTGACCATGATGATCCTGCTCGCTTCCGCCCTGCTGACCTTCGCCGCCGCGCAGGATGCCCCGCCGCTCACCGAGACGGTGCAGATTGCGCCGCAGGTCGAGTTCCAGACACCGCAGGAAAGGCTGACAGCCCGGCTTGATGCGCTGGCGACAGCCGATGAGGCGGCCGCCCGTCCGCTGGTCGACGAAATCCTTGCCCTCTGGTCCCATTCCGGCAGCGACACCGTCTCGCTGCTGATGGATCGCGGCTATGCCGCCGAGGCCGCTGGCGACAATGATATCGCGGCCCGTATGTATGACCATGTCACCGCGCTGGCGCCGGACTTCGCCGAGGGCTGGCTCGCCGCCGGACGTGTCGCGACGCAGCTGGAAGACTGGACCTATGCCTTCGAGACGCTGAACACCGCCCTGACCCTCGAACCGCGCCGTTTCGACGCCTATGTCACGCTCGGGCGGGTGCTCGAAAATGCCCAGGCCCTCAATGCCGCGCTTGACGCCTATGAGGAAGCGCTGGAAATCCACCCGACCTATGCCCCGGCCGTCACTGCCAAGGCCCGCATTGATGCGGCGCGCGCCGGACGCGCGCTGTAGCGGTGCCGCCAGCCGGTCTCATCGCGCTGATTGCCCTGGCCGGACTTTTTCTCGGTGCCTTTGGTGGCTGGCTGGTCTCGCGCCGGATCGGCAAGACCCACCCGCCCGAAGGCGAATTTCTCGAAATCGGCGGCATTCGCCTGCATTACCGCCGCAGCGGCGATCCCGCCCGCCCGGCCATTCTGGTCCTGCATGGCGCTGCCTCCAATCTGGAAGAGCCGCGAATGGCCCTTGGCGAGGCCTTCGCCGGCGAGAATGTCATCTGGCTCGACCGCCCCGGACTGGGCTGGAGCGAACGGCCAAAGTCGAGACGCTGGTCGCCCGCCGATGAAGCGGCGCTGATCGACAATTTCCTCGACCGGCTGGAGATTCCCGAAACCGTGGTGATCGGTCATTCCTGGGGCGGCGCGATCGCGATGCGCCTTGCCATGGACCATCCTCGCCGCATCACCGGCCTGGTGCTGGTCGCGCCGGCACTGTCCGCCTGGATCGGCGAAGCGGCCTGGTTCAATTCTGCCAGTGGCTGGCCGCTCGTGGGGCCCTTGCTGACCCGCATCATCATTCCGCTGGTCGGGCATGGCCAGCTGGCGGCCGGTGCGCGCTCGGCCTTCCATCCCGAAACTGTGCCGGACGACTATGTCGCGGCATCGCGCCTGCCGCTCATCCTGCGCCCGGGCAACTGGATCGCCAATGCGCGCGACATGATGCAGGTCAATCGGCATCTGGAAATGCAGGAAGAGGGCTACGAGAATATCACCCTGCCAACCGTGTTTCTGGCCGGGAAGGCCGATACGGTGGTGTGGACGCATCGCCATTCCGGCCAGGTCGCAGCGCGGATGGCCCAGGCCGAGTTGCGCCTGATTTCCGGCGCAGGGCATAATCTCCACCACCATCACCCGCGCGCTGTGCTCGAGGCGGCGATCGCCGTGCGCGAACGGGCACAGGACTGAAGATTCCGGTGGAAACCACTGGCCGACCGGCTTGAGGCTGACGCCTTGCCAGCCTAGTGTCGCGCTCCGCCGCAGCAAAGGTTACACAGATGGCTTTCACCGATACCGCACCGACAGGCCCGATTGACGATTCCGACGCCATGGGCGGGGTCGCGCGCGATCATCTGAAGTCTTTTGTCGCCCGCATCGAGCGGCTTGAAGAAGACAAGGCCAATGTGATGGCCGACATCAAGGAAGTGTATGCCGAGGTCAAATCCATGGGTTTCGATCCCAAGGTGATGCGCAAGGTGATCTCCCTGCGCAAGATCGACCGCAATGAGCGCCAGGAAATGGAAGCGCTTCTTGAATTGTATCTCGGCGCCGTCGAGAGCTAAACTGCCCGCCTCCCCCAAAGGAGGATCGCGTGCCCCGCAAGATCGACGAAAAGAAGACCCGCAAGGCCCTGCGCCGGCTGGAGCGTGCCAAGCGCGCCGCCGAGCAGGCCGGCACCCCGGATGCTTCCCTGTCGGAATGGGAGGGCGAGTTCCTCGGCTCGCTGGAGGAAAGGCTCGAGACCTATGGCTCGGCCTTCAATGATCCCGGCAAGGGCGATACCGAGGAAGCGCTCTCGGCGCGGCAGGCGCTGAAACTGCGCGAGATCGAGAAAAAAGCCGCCGGCAAGGCGCGCAAACCCATGTCGCAGGGCAAGGGTTTCAAGCGCAAAACGCCCGCTCCCGGCCCGCGTTCGCGCGATATCCATGAGGATTTCGATCCGTCTCCGCCGCCCGCATCCAGGCCGGTGGCGGGTCGCGCGACCGGCCCCGTCGCGGTGCCTGCACCGGAGGACGCCGTCCCGGCACCAAAGCCGGCGGCCAGCCGGCCTGGCGGTTTCACGCCGCGCGTGATCGAGGGCGGCAAGACTCGCCTTTGAGGCAAGGTGTTAGCGCGGCGTTAAATCTAATCCCACTCGCAAGGCGCGCCGGCTGCGTAAACGCGTATCATTGCCCTACGATCAGAGGAGATCAGAGCAATGTTCGATACCCGGTTTGACCCGATGGATCAGATAAACCTCATGCAGGAGAATGTTCTGGACTGCCTTGGTTCGGCTGTCGAAAACACGCTCTCCTCGGTACGGGGCGCAGCCGCCTTCCAGCGCGGCATTGATCAGCTCGACCGGCTGAGCGCCTTCAAGGCCGATCATGTCTACGCCCCGCTGTCCGCCGATCCGCTGGCGCGGGAATATGTCGCCCATCTTGACGAGCAATTGCTTGACCTGATGGCCCGGATCGATGTCCTGCGCACCCATGTCGAACTCGGACTCGAAGTCGGCAGCGACAATGCCGAAGGCATGGCGGATTCGCTGCTGGCCCTGGTCCGGCAATTGAGGATTTCCTTTAGCCGCGAGGCCGCCTTGATCCCGGTCTATGCCGCCTGGCAGGAACGCGCGCCCCTTCACACCGCTCCGCCCCGGGAGCTCCAGCTGGCCGGCGCCCACCTCTGACGTCCCACCCCTGACGCATCCCCCCGGTCCCCGCGCTCTCCCCCCGGCGCGGCGGCCCGGAATTCGGGCCGGCTCCCCCGGGAGACGGCCCGTTTTTTTGGGATTTTGCGCATCCCGAAACCAGAAACGGACCAGCTCCCATGGGGAACCGGCCCGCTTCACAGCCTGCCACACAACACGTGGCAGGCATCCCGTGGCTGGGAAGCTCGTCTGGAGATCTAGCCGGTGGCGCGGACGCCTTCGACATCGAGATCGTATTCGCGGACCTTGCGATACAGGGTCGAGCGGCCGACACCGAGGCGGCGGGCGACTTCGCTCATCCGTCCGGCATAGGTCTCGATCGCGAATTCGATCAGGTCACGTTCGATATCCTCGAGTGACCGCAGATTGCCGCCGGCATCCATGATCTCCACCGGGGCCGGCTCGCCAGCACCCGCCATCAGTTCGACCGCGGCCGGAGAGATTTCGCCGGCACTCGGCGCACGGCTCTGGATATCGGGGATGAGACCGGAGATTTGCGGGAAATCGGCCGGCGTCAGATAATCACCATCGGCCAGGATAACGGCCCGGAAGACCGCGTTCTCCAGCTGACGCACATTACCCGGCCAGTCGAACTTGCTCAGCATGGCGTGCGTTTCCGGCGCCGCATCGACGATCGCCTTGCCTTCCTGGGCATTGAAGCGGCCGATGAAATGACGCACCAGGGCTGGCACATCATCCTGGCGCGAGCGCAGGGATGGCACTTCGATCGGGAAGACATTCAGGCGGTAGAACAGATCCTCGCGGAAGGCACCGGCGGCGACGCGTTCGGTCAGGTCGCGATTGGTTGCCGAAATGATGCGGGTATTGACCTTGACGGGGCGTTTGGAGCCGACAGGATCGACCTCGCCCTCTTGCAGGGCCCGCAGCAGTTTGACCTGCATGTCGAGCGGCAGCTCACCGACCTCATCCAGGAAAAGAGTGCCACCATCGGCCTCCTGGAATTTGCCCATATGCTTGCCGGTCGCGCCGGTGAAGGAGCCCTTTTCGTGACCGAACAGGGTTGATTCCACCAGATTTTCCGGAATTGCCCCGCAATTGACCGCCACGAAAGGACCACCGGCGCGCTTGGAGGCGGCCATGATCGACTGGGCGACCAATTCCTTGCCAACGCCGGATTCGCCGGTGACCAGGATCGGGATATCCGATTGCGCGGCGCGTTCACCGAGCCGGACGACCTGCTGCATGGCTGCAGCATCGGCGATCATGTCGGCAAAGCCCGACATATTGGCCGCCTTGCGGGTCAGGCGCTTGACCTCACCACTGAGGTTTTGAACCTTCAAGGCATTGCGGATCGACACCGCGATGCGTTCCGGACTGGCCGGCTTGACGAAGAAGTCCGACGCGCCGGCCCGCATGGCCGCCACCACGGTTTCAATACCGCCGCTGGCCGTCAGCACGATGACCGGAAGATCGGGCAATCGCTTCTTGACCGCCTCCAGCGTCTCCATGCCATCCATCCCCGGCATGATCAGATCGAGCAGCATCACATCGACAGGCGATGAAGCCACACGGTCCAGGGCCGCATCGCCGCTTTCTGCGGTCTCTACGCGGTAGCCCTGTTTTTCGATCACCGCCTGAAGAAGGCGGCGTTGCGTCGGATCGTCATCAACGATCAGAACTGATTTCACCATCACACCCACGCCTTTTCGGTCGCATTGTTTTCGCCGGGTCTTTTGACCTCGCTGCCGTTGCCGACAGGGCGTCTATGCGGACCGTTATGGGACACTCTTCTAAATTTCACGTTTAAGCGGCGGCAAGGACCGGTTAAGCATAAGCTTGCCGAGAGGGGTTTCCCTCGCCGTCGAGACGCGATGATGAACGATTCAGCGAGCCGTATTTCCCGGAACAGCGTGCGCTGGCCGTTTGCAGCGCAGGACGGGTTTTCGGAATTGCACGAGCACCAGCGCCTGCTCTTCATCCATTCCCTGCCCGGCATGCTGGTCTGGCCCGGCCTGTTATTCGGCCTCGCCATCCTGTTCCAGATTCTCTCCCAGGGGGCCTGGGCCCTGATCGATGGCAAGACGTTGGGCCTGACGATGGAGACCGCGCAATTTGCCGGATCGACCGTAGCCTATGCAGTCCTGGCACTGTTGATGTGGCATCATTTCGGGATTTATGCCGCCCATCGCGCCGCCTTCTCGGTGATCCCGCTCAGGCTGCACGATTATCTCGCCGGCCTGCTCATCCTCGTATTCATGCTGACCATTGGCAGCCCGCTGACGCTCTGGTTCCACCAGATTGCAATGCTCGATCCGGGCCTGACCCTGGCCGGGGGAGCCGAGCTGGAGGATGTCTCCAATGTCGATGATTTCGTCAGCAATGGCGCGGCCCTGTGGGCGATCATCCTGTTGACCATGCTGGCCGCACCGATTGTCGAGGAAGTCCTGTTCCGCGGCTGGATGCTGCCCATGCTGATCGCGCGCGGCGTGCCCGGCCTGTTCGCCGTGCTGATTTCGGCGGCCGCGTTCGGACTGATCCATATCGGCCAGGGTCTGATGGTGATGACATCGACCGCCCTGCTCGGCGTGGCACTGGGGGTGGCGCGGCTGGTGACCGGCCGTGTGGCCGCGCCGGTGCTCGGGCATATCGCCAATAATGCATGGGCGGTATTCGCCATCCCGCTTTTGACCGGAATGCAGCCTGGCTGAGATTGACGCAGCGCAGCATCGGCGCTAGCGCTGGATCATGACAAAGACCTCCCCCCGTCCGGCGCGTCCGCCTGCTCCGCTTGTCCAGTATGAAGGCGCCAAGCCCCCCGCACCGGCCTGGTTCGAGCGCGCGCTCGCCGTGCCGACCGAAACCGGTACTGTCATCGTCGACAACGCCACCATTCACTGGAAAGCCTGGGGCGAGACCGGCCTGCCCGGCCTGATCCTGGTGCATGGCGGTGTGGCCCACAAGGACTGGTGGGATTCCATCGCGCCCTTCCTGGCCGAGACAAGGCGCGTCGTTGCGCTGGATTTGTCCGGCATGGGCGGTAGCGATCACCGCGACGCCTACCGCATGGACACCTATGCCCTGGAAGCCATTACCGCCGGCCGCGCCGGCGGGGCCTTCGCGGCGGGTGCGCCCTTCATGGCCGGGCATTCCTTCGGCGGATTTGTCGCGCTTGCGACGGCGGCGGAATACGGTGCTGAACTGGCCGGGATCGCCGTCCTGGACAGCCCCGTCCGGCCCGAACGCGAGCAACGCAACTCGCCCCCGCCCAGCCGTGGCGGCAGCGTGTATGCCTCCTTCGAGGCCGCGCTCCAGCGTTTCCGGCTGCTGCCCGAACAGGAGTGCGCCAATGCCTTCCTGCTGGACCATATCGCGCGCCAGTCATTGAAACCCGCCAAACGGCCGGACGGCAGCGATGGCTGGACCTGGAAATTTGATCCGCATCTGTGGAGCAAGCTGACCTATGACCGCGGCTCGCCGGCCGATATCGCCGCCAGCCTGAAATGCCGGGTCGCCCTGTTCCGTGGGTCTGATTCAAGCCTGGTCACGGATGAAGTCTGGGGATTCATGCGCGAGACTTTTGGCGCCGACACCACAATGGTCTCGATACCCGACGCCAAGCACCATCTGATCCTCGATCAGCCGATCGCCGTCGCCGCGGCGCTCGAAGTCCTGACCGGACCGGGCTGGGGTTGAGGCTTTCCCAAGGCTGACACCGCCGCCAGAGCAGCAAGCGCGCTCAGTCCTCGTGCTGCCGGAGCTCACGGGCGATGTCATCGGGCAGGGCGGAAGGACGCACGGTCATGGAGCGGCGCAGCGCGCCAAAAATCGCAACCAGAACGACAAGACCCAGCCAGATCGCACCGATCAGGCGCACCATCGGCCACATCGGGTCGAAGGCGCCGAAATTGAGATATTCCACTCCGGCCAGCCCTGCATAGACAAGCAAGGCGAGAAATCCGGACCAGATTGCGAATGGCATGCGCATCGGACATTCCCCCGTTCCGGTTCAACCCATACTGAAAGCGTTTCAGCGTCACAACCGGCCGCCCGGGAAAAACCCGGACCGTGGCGTTGCCGCAACATCCATGCCGCGCGGCCGCGGCCACCGGCCTGACCTGCGGCAGTCGCGCATCTTGGCCTGCGCTCCGACGCATGCTATCGGCAGAATAATATCAGTGACTCAAACAGGGGCAGTCCTCATGGCAGCTGACTACACGCGCGGCGAAATGAATATCACCAGCCAGAAGAACACGTTTGACGGCTTCATCGCGGTCAGTCTCTGGACGTCGCTGGTACTGATTGTCACCCTGCTCTATCTCACCCTGGTTTTCGCTGTTGGCACCGACTGGATGAGCTCGCTGATCGGCGTGGCCATTGTTGGCGTCGTGCTCGGCCTGCTGACCTCGATGAAGACCAGCTGGTATGTCACCGTCGGCGGACTATTCGTGTTCGGCGTGATTTGTGGCGGCCTGGCCCAGCTGTTCAGCGCCTTCCTCGCCGGCTGATTTCAGACCCGTATGGCAGGAATTTTTCCGGCAGGACTTCCCCTGACCGGCGAATTCGCGCATCGTAGCCGTCTGCAACATCAAGCGGCGGGACACTATGCGAATAGCCATTCTGAAAGAACGACATGCGGGCGAGACACGGGTCGCTGCAACACCCGACACGGTCAAGAAATTCACCGCAGCCGGCCATGTGGTCGCGGTTGAAAAAGGCGCCGGTCTCACCGCTTCCGTAACCGATGATGCCTATGCGAGCGCCGGCGCCGAATTGGGCACGCTGGCCGCGACGCTGAAGGGCGCTGACGCCCTCTTCTCCGTCCAGATGCCTGATGATGCGACCCTGGCCAAATTGCCCAAGGGCATGTTGCTCGTCGCGCATCTCGATCCCTATGGCGCACAGGAGCGCGCCAAGGCGCTGGCCAAGGCCGGGATTGACGCCCTGGCGATGGAATTCGTACCGCGCATCAGCCGGGCCCAGGCGATGGATGCGCTCTCCAGCCAGTCCAATCTCGCCGGCTATCGCTCGATCATCGAAGCCGCCCAGATCTATGGCCGCGCCTTCCCGATGATGATGACGGCTGCGGGCACGGTCGCTCCGGCCAAGGCCTTCATCATGGGCGCCGGCGTTGCCGGCCTGCAGGCGATTGCCACCGCGCGCCGCCTCGGCGCTGTTGTCTCCGCCACCGATGTCCGCCCGGCCTCGAAGGAACAGGTCGCCTCGCTCGGCGCCAAATTCGTCGCCGTCGAGGATGAGGAATTCAAGCAGGCCGAGACCGCTGGCGGTTATGCCAAACAGATGTCGCCGGAATACCAGGCCAAACAGGCCGAACTCGTCGCCGGCCATATCGCCAAGCAGGACATCGTCGTCACCACGGCACTGATCCCGGGGCGTCCGGCGCCGAAACTGATCACCAAGGCGATGGTCGAAGCGATGAAGCCCGGCTCTGTGATCATCGACCTGGCCGCGCCCAATGGCGGCAATTGCGAACTGACCAAGGCCGACGAGATCGTCACCCACCAGGGCGTGATGATTGCCGGCTTCTCCAATCTGCCCGGCCGTCTCGCCGCCGACAGTTCGGCGCTCTACGCCAAGAACCTCGCCAATCTCCTGCCGCTTCTAGTCGGTGAAGACGGCGCCCGCGCGCCGCACTGGGACGATGAAATCATCCAGGGCATGGCCCTGACCCGCGACGGCGCGGTCGTGCATCCGACCCTGGTGAAGGAGAGCGCGTGATCATGATGCGACAAACCTCGCCGCTGCTGCTCGCATTGATTGCCGCCCTGGGCGTCGGCCCGATGGCGGCTGCCGAGTCTGTTCCCCGAGCCGAAAATGGCCGCGTCGACCTCTTGACCTACCCGCCGCAAGGCCTTCAAGAGCCGCGCCTCGTTAATCGGGGCGAAGTCGCCTGGGTGGAGACCGTCCGGCCAGAATATGCGGTGCGCCTGCTCGATGATGCCGCATCACGGGTCCGTCCGCGACATGGCGCAATCATTCCGGCGGGAAGCCTGCTGTTCGGGATGCGGGTAACGCGTGGCTATGCCTATTGCCCGCGCATTGATTTCAATGCGCCGGTACGGCGGGTCCAATGCCTGCGGGATTTCAACGATGACGGCGTCTTCGATGGCGGTTACCTGACCCGCAATAGCGGCGTGAACACGCAGTTTCTGGCCAATATCGTCCATGCGCTCGATCGCATTGTCCCGGTGCGATACGAGGCTGTGGAGCCATCCGACGCGCTGGAAACAAGCTCCCGCATAGTTTTTGAACGCCTGCGCGGGGGCCAGGCCCAGTTCTCCAGATATGTCGACAATGAGAGAATTGTGACCAATCAGGCGTGCGAGCCCCTCGCGGACAGTCCCGAATTATGCAGTTTTCTCGGCGTGACCCTGCGTGTTGAACCGGTTGGCGATGCCATTCGCATCACCCTGATCGACTCGCCCGACATCCGCCAACTCAATGTCGTCATGACCAACACCGCCCTGCCGACGCGAAACTAGAGCCCTGAACCGGGGAGGAATAATCTTATGGAAGCCGTAGATCCCGTCATCTTTCGCCTCGCGATCTTTATCCTCGCGATCTTCATTGGTTATTACGTCGTCTGGTCGGTCACACCCGCCCTGCACACGCCGTTGATGGCCGTCACCAATGCGATCTCCTCTGTGATCATTGTCGGCGCCCTGCTGGCCGCAACAGCGACCGGCGTCACCGATGATGGCAGCGGCGGGGCCGGCTTCTCGCGCGGCCTCGGCACGCTCGCCATCGTCCTCGCCAGCGTCAACATATTCGGTGGCTTCCTGGTCACCCAGCGCATGCTGGCGATGTACAAGAAAAAGGAGCGCAAGGCATGATGAGATCCTTGTTAGTCCTCTCCCTCCTTGCGGTCGGCGCCTCGGCCGCCGGGGCCCAGGACCAGGCACAACCCCAGACCCGGACCAATTTGCCAACCCTTCGCAACCCGGCCATCCTCCGGCAGCTGACCGCAGAGCAGGATCCCGAGGTCGAGGACAACCCATCGGATGCCCCGGTCCTGAACCAGCGCACGCTCGAACTCTATCGCGAAGCCCAGGAAGCAGAGCAGCGCCAGGCTGCCGGTCCACGGCCCCGTTATTATGAGGTCGAGTGCAATACAGTGACCGAATTGCGCATCGACGTCTCGGATTTGCGGATCACCTGCGACCGGAATGATCCTTACGGGCAAGATTTTTACATTCTCTGGCTCGACATGGATCCCTTCCCGGCCCAGGACGCTGGCACCAATGAGGAACGCCGATGGCGCGCCGAACGCCTCGTCGAGGCGGTCAACATGACCCGCAATGATCCGGGCGCGAACCTGACCTTGATGATTGGACCACTGGAGTTGAACGGCGGCTTCCCCGTCCGTGACATCAACGGTTACAAGATCCGCTACACCGACTAATCGCCACAACCCGCAAGAGAGCGCCATGTCTGCAAATCTCGCCGCACTGCTTTACCTCCTTTCGGGGATTTTGTTCATCCTCGCCCTGCGCGGGCTGTCCAGCCCGGAAACCGCGCGCCAGGGCAATTTCTTCGGCATGGCCGGCATGGCGATCGCCATTGTCACCTCCCTGCTGGCAGCCCAACTCGATGGCGCCTCGATCGCCCTGATCATTGGCGGCGTGATGGTTGGTGGCGGTATTGGTGCGGTAATCGCGCGCCGCATCTCGATGACGTCGATGCCGCAACTTGTCGCCGCCTTCCACTCGCTGGTCGGCATGGCGGCCGTGCTGGTGGCCGCCGCAGCCCTGTTTGCACCCGAGGCCTTCCACATCGCAGACCCGGTCAGCGGGCATTTGCACAAACTCTCCCTGTTCGAGCTGTCGATCGGCACCGCGATTGGCGCCATCACCTTCTCCGGCTCGGTGATCGCCTTTGCCAAACTCAACGGCAATATGTCTGGCGCACCAATCCTCCTGCCACTGCGTCACGCGATCAATATCGCACTGGCGGCCTTCATCGGCCTGATGATCGCCTTCCTGATGGCGTCGGGCGGCGATGCCAAAATGGCCTTCTGGATGATCGCCCTGGCGGCCTTCGTGCTCGGCGTCACCCTGATCATCCCGATTGGCGGCGCCGACATGCCGGTCGTCGTCTCGATGCTCAATTCCTATTCCGGCTGGGCCGCCGCTGCTCTGGGCTTCACCCTGGAAAACACCGCGCTTCTGGTCACCGGCGCCCTGGTGGGTTCGTCCGGTGCGATCCTGTCCTACATCATGTGCAAGGGCATGAATCGCTCCTTCATCTCGGTCATTCTCGGTGGTTTTGGCGATGATGGCAGCGCCGCCGCCGTCGCCGGCCCGCAAGGCAATGCCAAACAGGGCTCGGCGGAAGACGCCGCCTTCGTGCTCAAGAATTCCGGCAAGGTCATCATCGTGCCCGGCTATGGCATGGCCGTCGCCCAGGCCCAGCACGCGCTGAAGGAAATGGCCGACATCCTCAAGGAAGAGGGCGTTGAGGTTTCCTATGCGATCCATCCGGTCGCCGGCCGCATGCCCGGACACATGAATGTCCTGCTCGCCGAAGCCCAGGTTCCCTATGATGAGGTATTCGAGCTGGAGGATATCAATTCGGCCTTCGCCAATGCCGATGTTGCCTTCGTGATCGGTGCCAATGACGTCACCAATCCGGCCGCCGAGGATGATCCGTCCTCACCGATCTATGGCATGCCGGTATTGCAGGTGTGGAAGGCCAAGACCGTCTTCTTCGTCAAGCGCTCGCTGGCGTCCGGCTATGCCGGCGTCGAGAACCCGCTCTTCTTCCGCGACAATACGATGATGTTGCTGGGTGATGCCAAGAAGATGGCGGAAGAGATCAACAAGGCGATGGGCTAGCGTGACGGTGACCATCGCTCCGGGCAAGGGAAGACCAATATGATGCCTGCTATGGGATGGTCGGTCTTTGCGGTCATGAGCGTGATTGCTGTCCTGCACGCCTATTGGGCCTTTGGCGGTCTGTGGCCCGCAGCGACGGAAGCGGATCTGGTCAAGACCGTGATCGGCATCACCCGGTCGCAGACCATGCCGCCAGCCCTGCACTCGCTGGCCGTGGCGGTACTGGTATTGGCGGCGGCCGGCTTTGCCCTGGCCCGCGGGGTTTTCGGCTTCGATTCCGTGATCTTCGTTCGCATCCCGCTCGGCGTCGTCGCCGTCATCATGCTGGCACGCGGAATCTATGCCTATCTGCCAGGCCTGTTCAGCCGCGCGAGCGAACCCTTCGCGACCCTGAACGCGATGTTTTTCTCACCCGCCATTCTTGTGTTGGGCCTTGCCTTCACCATCCTGGCGCTTGCTCCGACCGCCCGCTAATGGGTCATCTTTCGTTCAGCCGGGATGCGACAGGATCTCCCCATGTTCGCTGAACTCATCCTTCTCCCGCTTGGCCCCGTCGCCGAAGACTGCACCTGGAACGGCATCCCGCTGCATGGCGAGGTGCAGATCGTCGAGGGCTTTCCCGATATCCGCGTCCAGATCGTCGAAAGCTTCCCCGATCTCAAGGTCAAACAGGTCACCAGCTTTCCCGATAATTGCGGCGAATGGACCTGGGTGACGAGTTTTGCTGATTTCACGATCCAGTTCGTCGACTCATTTCCCGACATCAAGATCAAATACGTGGAGAGTTTCCCCGGCCTGCCCTAGGCTGGCGGCCATGAGCTTTTACCACGAACACATCCTGCCGCACGTTATCGGTTTTGCCTGCGGGCAGCCTCAGATCATGAAGAAGCGCTCCCAGATCGTGCCCCTGGCGACAGGCCGCGTGCTGGAAGTCGGCTTCGGTGCCGGACCCAACCTCTCCTTCTATGATCCGGCCAGGGTTTCCCACCTCTATGCGCTTGAACCCTCCGAGGGCATGCGGCGCAAGGCGGCGGATGCGATTGCCGCCTGCCCGGTGACGGTGGAGTTGATTGATCTGCCCGGCGAGGAAATCCCGCTCGAGGACGCTTCTGTCGATACAGTGGTTCTGACCTATACGCTGTGCACCATACCCGATGCCGAGGCCGCACTGGCGCAGATGCTTCGCGTGCTCAAGCCGGGCGGCAAGCTCTTGTTCTCCGAGCATGGCGGCGCACCCGATGCCGATGTCGCGAAATGGCAGCGACGCATTGAGCCGGTCTGGAAACCGCTGGCCGGCGGTTGTCACCTCACCCGTCATCCCGACACGATGATGCAGGCGGCCGGCTTCGGGATTGAACGGGTTGAGGCGATGTATCTGCCCAAAAGTCCGAAATTCGCCGCGTTCAATTATGCCGGCATCGCCGTAAAGGCCTGATCCCGGCTAAAGATCGATGCCGGGATCCTCGCCGGAGCGCAGCCAGCCGGTGATCGCCAGTCGCGGCGTGGTGACATAATTGGCCACCATCGAGACCGCATGCGGTTGCGGCACCTTGAACAGCGACAACGTGTTCATGCGCGGCACATAGGCGGCTTCGACATTGCCGTCCGGGTCGTAGAATTGCAGCTGCCCGCCCCAATCGCCCTGCCAGCCGGAGCTCAGACCGAGCACAAAGGCCGCGACGCGGTTCTTGCCGGCGACGCCATCATCATGCCGGGTGAGGAAATGGCCGCCGCGATAGCAGGTCAATTGCCCGTCGGCGAAACTGATTTCCGGCGCGTCGAGCACATCGCGCATCGCGCCCAGGAAAGTTTCACCATTGAGGAAGGCAAACAGCCTGGCCAGGACCGGCGCCTCGGCTTCAAGAATGCCGGCATGGGCCTTGTCATAAAGCGGATAGGTCTCATAGAGATACTGGAAACCGGCGCGCGCTGCCGCAGCGACACGCTCGTCGAACTCGGCGCGCTGGGCAGGGGGCAGATCGCGCATGGCCGCGGCATCGAGATTGAGATGTTTCTCCGCCAGCCGCGTCACCAGCAGCCATTTGGACACATCCGAGATCGCAGCCGTGAGCTGTCGCAGGGCTTTGGGCGCCAGAAGGCCGGAGATTCGCGCCCGGCCATCATCGCGCAAACCGGTCCGGGCCGGCTCAACGTCAAGCTTGTCGGACAATCGCATGGGCAGGGTTCAACACGTCAGCGCCGGACCACTTCGCCCGACCCGGCTAGGTTTCGCACACGGCCGCCGAGCCTGGCAACCGGATCAGGCGCAGCCGGCACACCGTGCCGCAGCCAGATCGATCTCCAGCCGCTTCGGATCGATCGCCTCCCCGCACTCGACACACCAGCCGTATTCATCCTCATCGACCCGTTTCAACGCCGCCTCGATCCGGCGAATTTCCTGGATGCGGCGAACATCAGAGGCGCGGGCCATCGCCTGGACCTGCATCGAGTCCAGCCGCGAGAGCCGGCCAATGGATTGCTGGTCGAGTTCGACCGGTTCGCGGTCTCCGGTTGAAGCCTCGGACAGGGCGAGCAGTTCGGCCTTCAGGGCCAGAAGGCTTGCGCGGGGGTCTTGCGCCATAAGATCTCACTTATCGTCATCATCGCCGGGCGGGCGATAGCGCAGGAGCGTCAGCATAGCGCCTTATGGCAGGGCAGGCGCGGTCTTGCGGCAGTCCTGTAGCAAATGGGGGGATAGCGACCTGCTCAATACCGGTAGCTTGGCACGACCGGTCTGCCTAGACTTGGGGTTCACTCCTGGGGGTCTCATGTCCGAAATCATTTTGTCGCTCGATGGCGTCTCGAAAACATTCAGCGGCAAGCCGGCCGTCCGCGATCTGAGCTTCACCGTCAGGCGCGGCGAGATCACCGGTTTCCTCGGCCCCAATGGTGCGGGCAAGTCGACCAGCCTTCGCATGGCACTCGGCATCCTCACCCCGGACGCCGGTGAGGTCAGCCTGTTCGGCGGCCGGCCACGCGCCAACGCTCTGGAACGCGTCGGATTTCTCCCTGAAGAACGAGGCATTTACCGCAAGATGAAAGTGATCGACGTGATCATTTTCTTCGCCCGCCTGAAAGGCGTCACGCCGGTCGATGCCCGCCGCCGCGGCCTGGCCATGCTGGAGGAATTCGGCCTCGCCGATGTCGCCGACAGCAAGGTCAAGACCCTCTCCAAGGGCATGGCCCAGAAGATCCAGATCATTTCGACCCTGATCCATGACCCCGAATTCATCATTCTCGACGAACCCTTTTCCGGTCTCGATCCGGTCAACCAGAAAGCCCTGGAACAGATCGTCCGCGCCCGCGCCGAAGCCGGCGCGACCATCCTCTTCTCCACCCATGTCATGGAACATGCCGAACGCCTGTGTGACCAGATCGTACTGGTCGCCAAGGGTCGCAAAGTGTTCGACGGCAATGTCGAGGCCGCCCTCGCCATGATCCCGCGCCGCGTCATTCTCGAGACGGTCTCAGAGCAGGATCTGGCGCAGACCTTTGCGCCGCTCGGCGAGGTCGTGCAGGAAGCCGGTGCTGCCGATGGCGCCCGGCGCTGGCTGATCGATCTCGGTCCCGGCATTGATGCCCAGGACGTGCTCAAGGCCTGTGTCGACGGCAATATCCGCTTGCTGCGCTTCGAACCGGCCCGCGCCCATCTGCACGACGCCTTCGTCCATCTGGTTGAAACCAGTGGCCAGTTCTCAAATGAAACACTTGCAGGGGAGGCCGTCTGATGCGCGCTATCTATCTCATCGCACGACGCGAATACCTCTCCTATGTCGCCACCTGGGGCTTCTGGCTCTCGCTGGCCTCAATGCCGATGTTCATGGCGCTGGGCTTTGGCTTGCCCATCCTGATCGAAAGCTCCCAGCCAACCCGCTATTACGCCCTGATCGACGAGTCCGGCGGCGCACTTGAGGCGGCCATCGAGAGCCAGCGCTCCGCATCCCGCGATGCCCGGGCCGAAGCGACCCGCGAAGCCACCGCCGAACTCCTCGGCGATAATCCCGCCATTGCCGCAGCGATCGCCGATGCGCCCGAACCGGCAGAGAAATACATCCGCGTCTATCCCGATGTAACCGATATCGAGACCCTGCGCCCCTATCTGCTGGGCGAACAGACCGTCGAGACGAGCGACGGGCCACAGCCCTTGTTCGCCGCCATCTATCTGCGCCAGGCCGCGGGCGGCGCGATCGATGTGGAGTATTGGAGCACCAATCTCACCGATGGTGAATTGCGCTCGGAAATCCGCCGCACCCTGCGCGAATACATGCAGCTCAATCGGCTGCTGGAAAGCGGTGTATCTCCTGAACTGGTCGCGGCTGCGGGCGAGCTGACGCCGACCGTGCGCGAGCTCAATCCCGAACGCAGCGCCGAAGCCGCCGAAGTCACCACGGCCGAACGCCTGCCGATCATTGTCGCGATCGCCGTCGCCTTCGGGCTGTGGATCGTGATCTTCTCGGTCGTCAACATGCTACTCACAGCCATGATCGAGGAGAAGGGCAACAAGGTGCTCGAAATGATGCTCGCCTCGTCACGACATCATGAAATCCTCACCGGCAAGCTGTTGGGCGTCGCCCTTGTCTCGACCACGCTTCTGCTGGTCTGGGGCGGACTGGCCGCGACCGTGGGGCTGGGCCTCCAGCAAATGCCATTCGCAGCCGAGCTGCCGCTGGGAGAAATCATGGCCGCGGTGCTCGATCCGGCCCTGGTCTTTCCGGCGATCGGCTATTTCATTATCGGCTATCTGATGTATGGCGCGATCTTCCTCGCCATCGGCTCGCTGTGCGAGACGCTGCAGGATGCGCAAACCCTGATGAGCCCGATGATGCTGATCATGATGGTGCCGCTCTTCCTGGTGATGGTGGCGGCCGATGCACCCGATTCGCCGATCATCGTCATCGCCAGCTGGGTGCCGCTGTGGACGCCCTTCATCATGCTGGCCCGCCTGCCCCAGGACCCGGCCCTGTTCGACATCATCGGCACGACTGTGGTGATGGTGGCGACGGCGGCGGCTGTGATCTGGGGCGCCGGCGTGATGTTCCGCATGGGCGCGCTCAACCAGGCCAATCAGGACACGGTGAAGGGCTGGTTCCGCCTCGGCGGCAAGAGCAAGCCGGGCTGAGGCCGGCGCCCTCCTGATTCAGAACGAAAGAAAACGCCGCGTCCCTGAGGGACGCGGCGTTTTCCTGAATTCTACAGGCTCTGGCGAACCCTAGCGACGAACGGTGCCACCACGGACGGCCACAAGGCCTTCGCGCTGTGCCCGCTTGCGGGCGAGCTTGCGCGCACGGCGAATGGCTTCAGCCTTCTGGCGAGCCTTCTTCTCCGAGGGCTTCTCGTAATGGTTCCGACGTTTCATTTCACGGAAGGTACCCTCCCGTTGCATTTTTTTCTTCAGCGCGCGGAGCGCTTGCTCCACATTATTATCGCGCACAACGATCTGAACGATGGCTCTCTCTCCATTTTGCTGGACGCGAGGGCCACCCCCACGTCGCTAGTTTGCCAGCTTCGCGGCTGATACCAGAGCCGCGAAGCTGAGTCTACTCTGTCAGCGCACTCGCACCAGGTGACGCCGCGAGCCCAGTCCGGTACATATGGCACATGATCGACACCGAAACCGCCCCCCGCACTCACACAGAGACCGTCCGCACACAGTTGCTCGAGGCGGCACTGGCCCATGCCGCCTTCGATGGCTGGTCATCCTCGACCTTCAAAAAGGCCTGTGATGACGCCGGCCTGTCGTCAGGCGATGCCCGCAATGCCTGCCCTGGCGGCGATCTTGAGCTGATCGGTTTCTGGTCGCGCCAGCTTGATCGCCAGGCCGGGCGCAAGATCGTCAAGGCCGAGCTGGCCAAGATGAAAATTCGCGAACGCGTCACCTTCGGCGTGCTGTGCCGGCTGGAAGCCATCGCGCCGCACGAGGAAGCCGCCCGGCGTGCCCGCGCACGACTGCTATTGCCGGATGCTGCGGGCCAGGCCCCGCAATTGCTGTGGGCGACAGCCGACACGATCTGGCGTGCGATCGGGGACACGTCCACCGATGCCAATTTCTACTCCAAGCGGGCGATTCTTTCCGGCGTCTTCGGCACGACGCTCTCGAGCTGGCTCAATGAGGACAGCGCGGACAAGCCGCAAGCGCGCGAATTTCTTGATCGCCGGATCCAGAATGTGATGGATTTCGAAAAGACCAAGGGCCAGATTCTCAAACTGACCGCCGACCTGCCCGATATTGGCGGTCTGCTCGGCCGGATGCGTTACGGGCCCGGGCCACGCAGCTAGCTGCCATCAGGCCGCTAGCGCGGCCGCAGGGAGGCGTAATAGGTCTCCAACGCCCCGACTGTCACCAATTTGCGTTCCGGCCAGCGCAGGGCCGTCAGTTGGCCGCCAAACACACATCCAGTGTCGATGCAGATCGTTCGATTGACCCAGACCGCCTCCGTGACCGCCATATGGCCGTAAACCACGTGGGCATCACCGGCATAATCCTGCGCCCAGTCGAGCCGGACCGGCAGGCCGTACTCATCCTGCTCTCCGGTCGTCGCGCCATACAGCGCAAATCCGCGCGCCTTACCGCCACTCTGGTAATGCATGTCCTCGACGAGCCCGGCATGGGCGACGATCAGGCCGCCGCCATCGAGAACATGATGGTGGGCCAGCTGGTCAAGAAACTCATGGACCGTGTCACGAAACCCGTCCGGCTGGGTCTGGAATTGGGATATCGTATCACCCAGCCCATGCGAGACCTTGACGTCACGGCCGAGCAGCCAGCGCCGCAGCTTGTCATCATGATTGCCGGTGACGCACAGCGCCCGCTCCGCTTCAACCATCGACATCGCCAGGCGCAGAACGTCCGGCGAGCGTGGCCCGCGGTCGACCAGATCGCCGAGAAAGACGACGCGGCGGCCTTGCGGGTGTGAAACCTCATAGTGACGATGTCCCTCGGGACCGTCATGCTCAACGAGATAGCCAAGCTTGCCGAGCAGGAGTTCCAGCTCACCGGCACAGCCATGTACATCGCCGACAATGTCGAACGGACCGCGATCATGGCGGCGATCAAAGTGAAGGGTGTTTTGGGGCAACATCTACGCTCCAGGTAAGGTCAGCGGGGAGCGAGAGCAAGGTCCGGCGGGAGGACAGGCTAGCCTGGCAGCGTCCCCAGCCGGTTCACATGGCCCATTTTGCGGCCCTTGCGGGCCTTGCGCTTGCCATAGAGATGCAGGCGCATGTGCGGGTCTGACGCCATCGCTTCCCAATCATCAACATCATGCCCGATCAGATTGGTCATCACCGCCGACGAATGCGGCGCCGGGTCGCCGAGCGGCCAGCCGGCCACAGCGCGGATATGCTGTTCGAACTGGTCGCAGCCACAGGCATCCATCGTCCAGTGGCCGGTATTGTGGACGCGCGGAGCGATCTCGTTGACCAGCAGCGTGCCGCCGCCCAGATCGAACAGCTCGACCGCAAACACGCCGACATGGGCCATGCCATCGCCCAGCGCCGTCGCGATCTCGAGCGCTCTTTCCTGCAGCGCCGCATCGACGCCTGGTGCCGGGGCGGTGCTCTGTTTCAATATGCCGTCGCCATGGACATTTTCCGACAAGGGCCAGGCCTTCACCACACCATCAACCGAGCGCGCCGCGACGACGGACAATTCGCGCTCAAAGGCGGCCGCGCCCTCGAGAATCGCGGGCTGCTCACCGATGGCTTCCCAGGCCGCTGCGGCATCCTCCGGCGTTCGGATCCAGGCTTGGCCCTTGCCGTCATAGCCGAAACGGCGGGTCTTGAGCACGGCGGGCAGTCCGGTCACCGCAATCGCTTCCGGCAGGTCAGCCAGGCCGTCGACCGGCGCAAAGGGCACGGTGGCGACGCCGGTTTGATTGATGAAACGCTTTTCGGTGATGCGGTCCTGGGTCAGTTCCAGGGAACGCGCGCCGGGCCGGAGTGGCGAGGTCGCCGCCGCGACTGTGACGGCCTCGACCGGTATATTCTCGAACTCATAGGTGATGGCATCGCAACGCCCGGCGAAGGCCTCGACGGCGCCGGCATCAGCCCAGGGCGCGGCCCAGGACCGCGCCGCGACCCGCGCGGCCGGACAATCCGGCTCGGGGTCAAAAATATGCATGTCGAAACCCAGCCGGGCCCCCGCGATCGCCAGCATGCGGCCAAGCTGGCCGCCGCCGAGAATACCGATGACAGAGCCAGGCGCGAGCGGGCGTTTACTCATTGCGGGTTCAATCCTCGACCGATTCCGCGACGCTGTCCGTTTGCGCCTGACGCCAGGCCGACAGCGCGGCCTCGATCTGCGAATCGGAGAGCGAGAGAATGGAGGCCGCCAGCAGGCCGGCATTCTTGGCCCCGGCATCGCCAATAGCCAGCGTACCGACGGGAATGCCGCCCGGCATCTGGACGATGGAGAGCAGGCTGTCCTGGCCGTTCAGCGCCTTGGATTTGATCGGCACACCAAGCACAGGAAGGCTTGTCATCGACGCGACCATGCCGGGCAGATGCGCCGCCCCGCCGGCACCGGCGATGATCACCTTGATGCCCCGGCCACGCGCCGCTTTCGCAAACTCGACCATTCGGTCGGGTGTACGATGGGCCGAGACCACACGGGTTTCGTAGCCGATCTTCAATTCGTCCAGAATGTCAGCGGTTTTCCGCATGGTCGGCCAATCTGACCGCGACCCCATGATGATGGAGACGTCGACGGGATGAACCGGAGAAGTCGGCGAAAAATCGCTCATAATGCTTCCTGCGTGTGAAAAGGAAGCGCGGGACCATAGCTTTCAGCAGCCGCAGGTCAAGATGGCCCGTCGCGCCAGCGGGTTTCTTTTCATTTTTGAGGGTTTCTTAACCACACTTGGCGAGCCTGAGCATGAAAAGAATCGCCCAGGACGCTCCCATGCGCATCGGACCCACAAATACGACGCGAAACGTCGCGCGTGCCGGCAAGACCGGCGCGGCCAAGAGCACGGGCCCGGCAGGTTCGGCCGAGGCTCCGCGCGATGCCGCTTCCATCATGGGTGTGCCGGAAGCCGAGCTGACCCCCAATGTTCAACGGGCCCTGCTGTCGCTGATGGGCGAGGTCGATCAGCTTCGCAAGGATACCGAGCGCCTGCGTGGCCGGGTCCGCGAACTGGAATCCCTCGCCGATCATGATGTCCTGCTGCCCGTGCTCAACCGGCGCGCCTTCCTGCGCGAAGTCAGCCGTGCACTCGCCCTGGCCGAACGGCATAATGCACCCTCGGCCCTGATCTATCTCGACCTGAACGGGTTCAAGGACATCAATGACACGTATGGCCACGCCGCTGGCGATGCGGCGCTACACCATGTCGCGGCCCAACTGACGGCCCATGTGCGCGAAACCGATGCCGTTGGCCGCCTGGGCGGAGATGAGTTCGGCGTGGTTCTGACCCTGACCGGCCCGGCCGGTGCCGACACCAAGGCGCGTGAGCTGGTCGAAATTCTCGAGACCGTGCCCTTCGTGCATGGCGGCAAGGAAATGCATGTTGGTGTCGCCTGGGGCGCCCATCCGCTCGAAGCCGGTCACAACGCCGCCGAGGCGATGGCAGAGGCCGATGCGATCATGTATGCGCGCAAGCAGGATCAGAAGCGCCAGCTCGAAGCGGCCGCGCGCAAGAAAGCCTGATACCGGCTCCCGGTTCGCCGGAGCCCAAGGCCATGTCAGGCAATGATATCGGGTGTCAGCTGATCATTCAGCGCCGCGAGACTGTCCTTGATTCGCAGCTTTTCCTTTTTCAGGCGCGCCAGCTTGAGCTGGTCTACGACACCGTTTTCCGCCAGCGCGTCGACCTCATTATTCAACGCCGCATGCTCATCACGCATCAATGAAATACGTGAGCGCAATTCCTGCTGATCCAAGATTTCTCCGTCCATTTCAGTACGGTCTCATTTCTGGCCGAGGCGGCCGTGCGGATCCTGCGGAGGCTGAAAGCGTCCGTCGGCACCCGTCGCGCCGATGCCGACATGATAGCGCTTTTTCGGTCGCAAAGAAATCACCGAGTCTGCGGGCCAGCGATCAGCCTGCGGCCCGTCAGCGGCGCCCGCCTTCAAGATCCTCACCCCAGCGGCGCGTCGGCGTCCAGTCGAGATCGAACAGGTCGAGTGCCCGCCCGACCGATTGATCGATGAGATCATCAATGGTTTCCGGCTTCGCATAGAAGGCCGGCATTGGCGGACAGATGATGGCGCCCATCTCGGTCAGGCTCGTCATGGTCCGCAAATGGCCGAGGTGCAGAGGCGTCTCGCGCAACATCAGGACAAGGCGCCGGCGCTCCTTCAGGACAACGTCAGCGGCGCGCGTCAGCAGGCTTGATGTCACCCCGGATGCGATCTCCGACATGGTGCGCACCGAACACGGGGCGATCAGCATGCCGCGGGTCTGGAAAGAACCCGAGGCGATGGGTGCGCCGACATCGGGCATTTTATAAACATGATCAGCGCCGGCACGAAAATCGGGAATCGACAGGCCGGTTTCATACCGCAGCGTCATCTCGGCAGCCTTCGAGGCCACCATATGGGTCTCGATTCCAAGCGCCCGCAGGGCCTCCAGGGCCCGAATGCCATAGATGATCCCGGAGGCCCCGGAGACCCCGACAATCAGGCGGTCTGACTTCACCATCTTCTAACCCCGAAACGTTTCGTGAGTAGACATAGCGCCGGAACGTGCTTCAATCCATTCATCCACTTCACCAGAGGAGTTTAATCCATGCCAATCGCAGCCCGCATTCGTGAGCTCGACGCCCGTCATACGCGTCTGGACGCCCAAATCGACGAGGTTTTCAATCACCCGTCGGCGGATTCGCTTGAGGTCGCGCGGATGAAGAAGGAGAAGCTTCGGCTCAAGGAACAGATAGAGGCCCTGCGAACGGGCGAGCTGAAAACGCTCGTTGGATAGTGAATTTCACGGGGGCGGCTTTCGGGTCGCCCCTTTTACGTTGTAGACTGAGTGCGTGTGAGACGAGGACGCAAGAGATTGCGGTCAGGGAATCGGAGATCGAAATGCGTGTCCTAATCGTGACCGCGTGCGCCTTGTGCCTTGGGTTGCCCGCTGTCGCTGCGGCCCAGAAGACGGCCGATACCTGCCTTGATGGCCGTGCAGCCATGGATGCCGGCGACAGCGCCCAGGCAGCAGATCTGCTCCTGGAATGCCTGGCGACCAGCGAACAGGAACCGGAGGCCGAGGTTCAGACCTACGCCGCCCTTGGCGCGGCCTATCTCGCAGAACGGGCCTTCGAGGACGCCCTGTCCGCCTATAATATGGCCTTCGCGATCGCTGACACCCAGCAGGCCGCGATCGCCAACCCAACCCTCTGGCGCAATCGTGGCATCGCCCGCGCCGAGCTCGGACAGCTCGAGGGCGCCCTGACCGACCTTCAGCATGCGGCAACGGACATGCCGGATGATGTCCTGACCTATCTGAATATGGGATTCGTCTACCAGCAGATGGAGCGGCACGCCGACGCCGTGGTGTCCTATGACCGGATCGTCCGGCTCGAGCCGGAATGGATGGGGGCCTGGCTCAATCGGTCGAGCGCCCTGCTTGACGCAGGGATGACTGCAGCCGCCGTGGCCGATGCCCGCCAGGCCGTGGAGCTGGAACCCACCAATGGTTCGAGCCTGAACATGCTGTGCTGGACGCTGATCCAGGACGGGCGCGCCGACACCGCCCTGCCCCTGTGCGAAGAGGCTGTCGCGATCGAGCCGGACACCGGTGCGATTGTGCACTCCCACGCCACAGCCCTGGAAGCTGTCGGCCGTCTGGACGAGGCGCTGGTGCTCTACCGTCGCGCCCATCAACTCGATCCCGACGACCCGCAGATTACCGCCGACTTCGAACGCACCCGGCATCCCTGAACATCGCTCCGGCCACGCCGGCCGCTGAATTGCCTAACGCATCAGCGTATGCGAGTGGAGACAATTGAACGGCGCTCAATGCGCCGGATTTACAGGAAGGTTTTTCCCATGGCCTCTGGCGATCGCGTTGCAATCATTACCGGCGGTGCAAATGGCATCGGCAAGGCCTGTGCCCGCCGTTTGAGCGAGGATGGATGCCGTGTGGTTATCGCCGATATCGACACGGCAGCGGGCACGGCACTGGCCAGCGAACTGGGCGGCGAGCGCGGCCGGGCGCTGTTCGTTCCCTGCGATGTCTCGGATCGCCTGTCGGTCAGCAATCTTCTGGCAGAAACCCGGTCAGCCTTCGATCGCCTGGACATTCTGGTCAATAATGCGGGCATCGTCGCGCGCGGCGATATCCTCGAATTGTCGGAAGCCGATTTTGACCGCGTCATCGGGGTCAATCTGCGCGGCGCCTTCCTGGTCGCCCGGGCCTGTGCCAAACAGATGGTCGAACAGATCGAGGACAGCAGCGAGCGCGCCGATGATGCCCGGCGTCGCTACGCGATTATCAACATGTCCTCGGTCAACGGGATCATGGCGATTCCCGACCAGCTGGCCTATTGCACCAGCAAGGGCGCGCTGAACCAGCTGACCAAGTCGATGGCCCTGGCCCTGGCCAAATACGGAATTCGCGTCAATGCGATCGGGCCCGGCAGCATCAATACCGATGTGCTCAAGGCGGTGAATGACGACAAGGCGGCGATGGACAAGATGCTGTCGCGCACGCCGATGCACCGGATCGGTGACCCGGACGAGATCGCCTCGGTCGCCTCATTCCTCGCGTCAAAGGATTCGAGCTATATCACCGGCACCACGATCTATGCCGATGGTGGCCGCCTGGCGCTCAACTACATCGTCCCGACGGACCAGTAGCGAAAACAGGACCGGCATGCGTGGCAGGCGATTGACCTGCCGCCGGCATGCCGGTCCCGCTGATGCTATTCTTCGTCTTCTTCGGCGTTCTTCTTCGACGGGCTGCCGAACAGGGTTTCGAGATTGATCTCGCTATTGGCGCGTTCATCAGCCTCGGGAACCAGCTGCTCTCTCGGCTTCAGCGTATCGGCCAGCAGCTCGGGATTGTCTTCCTCGATCTTGCGGCGGCGCGACGAGGCCTTCTTGACCTGTTCGTCGAGATCAATCTGGCTGCAAAGGCCAAGCGAAACCGGGTCGGTCGGCTTGATGCTGCTGGAATTCCAGTGTGTGCGATCACGCACCGCGCCAATCGTCGTCTTGGTCGTACCGACCAGTTTCGAGATCTGCGGGTCCGACAATTCCGGGTGATTGCGGACCAGCCATGCGATCGCGTCCGGGCGATTCTGGCGGCGCGAGAGCGGCGTATAGCGTGGACCGCGGCGCTTGGCCGGCTGGTGCAGGTCGGAATATTTCGGCTGCACCGGTGTCATCCGGAATGTTGACTTGCCTTCGGCCTTGGCGATTTCCTCGCGGGTCAATTGCCCGTTGGAGATCGGATCGGCACCGCGCACACCAACGGCGACATCGCCATCAGCAATACCTTTGACTTCCAGCGGATGCAGACCACAGAAATCCGCAATCTGGTCAAAGGTCAGCGAGGTGTTGTCAACGAGCCAGACCGCCGTGGCTTTCGGCATCAGGATCTCGGTCATGTCTTGCTCCTTCGGAGAAATAAAAAAAGCCCGACGCGGTGCCGGGCTTGGGCTTCCGACGCTAGCGGTCTGAGTATCAGTCCAGCCAAGCGATTTGCCGCTTCTATATCGCAGCGAGCCCGGTCTGCAAAGCGGATATCGCTTCCATGGATCAGGGCAGTAGCAGAATCTTGCCGGAATGCGCTCCTGAATCGAGCCGTTCGTGGGCGGAACGGACATCAGCGAGAGCAAAACGGGCATCGATGACCGGCCGCAGCTGCCCGGCTTTGATCCATGGCCAGACGGTCTTGCGCAGTGCGGCGGCGAGCCTCGCCTTCTCCGCGACAGGCCGCGCCCGCAGCGTGGAGCCGGTGAGGGTCAGGCGTTTGAGCATGACGCGCATCATGTCCAGCTCGACCCGGCTGCCCTGAAGAAAGGCAATCGAAACCAGGCGGCCGCCGGGGCGGGCCAGATTGACATTTTTCTGCACATAACTGCCGCCGACCATGTCGAGCACGACATCAGCGCCGCCTGCGTCCGTCACGATCGCCTCGAAATCCTCGGTGCGATAATTGATCGCGCGATCGGCACCGAGCTGCCGGCACAAGGCGCACTTCTCGTCCGTTCCGGCTGTGGTGAAGACCCGGGCACCTGCGGCCTTGGCCATCTGGATTGCCGTCGTCCCGATTCCGCTCGATCCGCCATGAATCAGAATTGTTTCACCGGGCAACAATGCGCCAATCTCGAACACATTCGCCCAGACGGTGAAAACTGTTTCGGGTAATCCCGCCGCCTCGACCAGGTCGAGACCGGTCGGCACAGGCAGAACCGAACCCGCCGGAGCGACCACATGATCGCTATAGCCACCGCCGGCGACCAGGGCACAGACCGGCTCGCCCGGTGCGAAACCCGTCACGCCTTCACCCAGCGCCTCGACATGACCGGAGACTTCCAGACCGAGGCCTTCGGGTGCACCGGGCGGTGCCGGGTAGAAGCCCATCCGCTCAATCTGGTCAGGCCGGTTGACGCCGCACGCAGCGGCCCGGATCAGGATTTCACCGGGCCCGGCCTGCGGCACGGGCCGCGTTTCGATGCGCAAAACCTCAGGCCCGCCAGGCGGATTGGCCGTAACGATGCGATTTGTTCCGGTGCCGGGCATGGGCGTTTTCCACTCTTCAGGTTATGCTGTGACGCACAGATTGCGGTGTCAGGATTTTGATGGAGGTCAACATGTTCCATGACGATGAGACGGTCGCAAGTAGCCTCAAGCCGGAAGCCATCATCCCCGGCGCCGATTTGAGCGCGCTCTCCCTCTCCGATCTCGCCGAGCGGCGGGTATTGCTGGAAACCGAAATTCAGCGAATTGACGCCATTACTGAGAAAAAGCGGGCCGGACTGAGCGCGGCGGACGCCGTCTTCAAGATTTGATCAACCAATTGGGTCACTCTGGCCCGAGCTTTGCTACGAATCGCCAGAAGCTGAAGATAGACGGACAACTGGACGAATGATGACCGATAGCCAGACCCCTACCCTTTTCCCGGCCGGCTCCGCACCGGCAGCCCGGGCCATGGACTTCTGCAAATCCGAGATGTTCGGCAAGCTCTTCCGCGAGGGCATGGACCTGGTCGAGGAAACGGCGAGCTATCTCGACGGCGCGGGCCGCGATGATGCCAAATCCCTCAACCGGGCGGGTGCACTCTCCTACGCAACGGAAAGCATGAAGCTGACGACGCGGCTGATGCAGGCCGCATCCTGGCTCCTGGCGCAGCGCGCGGTCGCCGAGGGCGAGATGACCGCTGAAGACGCGACCGACGGCAAGTACCGGCTCGGCAGCGACCGGCCAACCGAACAATTATGGCCCGAAGGCGAGACCCCGCCCGCCATTCTGACCAATCTGGTCGAACGCTCGCGTTCGCTCTATGCGCGCCTCAAGCGGATCGATGACAATCTCTATGCCGATGGCATGCCGGAGATCGAGAGCAATCCGGTCGCCGACCATATGGAAAGACTGCGCGGCGCCTTCAGCCAGGCCTGATAAACCCGCCAGTTTGCAAAAGGCCCTCCGAAGCAATTCGGGGGGCCTTTTGCATTTCACGATGCCAGACAGAGAAAAGGCGCGATCCGGTGAGGATCGCGCCTGTTTCAATCAGGTCAGTGCGTAAAGCCTCAAGCGAAGCCTTTGAACTTGTCCTTGAAGCGCGAAACGCGGCCGGCGCGGTCAAGCAGGTGTGCATTGCCGCCGGTCCAGGCCGGGTGCGAGGTCGGATCGATATCGAGATTGATCGTGTCGCCTTCCTTGCCATAGGTCGACTTGGTCTGGAAGGTTGTCCCATTGGTCATCACGACATTGATGATGTGATACTCGGGATGGATATCTTGTTTCATCGGTCCGGCTTTCTTCTCTCGCTGTGCCACGCCAACTCGCGTGACGCACACAGCTGATATCTCTCAGGAGCGGGGCTGATACCTGAAGAAGTTGAGCGAGGCAAGCGAGGGAATGAGTCGGGTGACTCGCGTTTCGACCTAGCTGGCGTGAAATTCTCGACATGCGCATGTGGCATGCGTACAAGCATGCTCAAAAGTCAGAAGGCGCGTGTGATGAAATATGAAACGCCAGCGAATCGCAAACGGGTCAACCTGACCGTCCGCGAGGACGTCATGTCGGAAGCCCAGGCCCTCGACATCAACATTTCGCGTGCCGCCGAAGCCGGGATCGAGGCTGCCCTGAAGGCCGAGCAGTCGCGACGCTGGCGTGAAGACAATGCCGACGCGATCAGGGCTCACAATGAACGTATCGAACGCGAGGGCATGGCGCTTCCCACTCCCTGGTGGGCAGAAGAGGAAGTGTAAGTGGCCCGCTTTGACCTTTTCCGGGTCAACAGCCGACGAATTCCGCTGATGGTGGATGTCCAGGCTGAGATTCTCGGCGATCTGGCCAGCCGTGTCGTCATCCCGCTGCGTGTCGTCGATCAGGCTGGAGAGCCGCCACTGCCGGGACTGAAGCCGGTCCTCGTAATTGGCGGCCAGTCTTATCTGCTCCTGGCGACGGATACTGGGGCCCAGCCAATCCATTGGCTCGGCAAACCGGTTGGAAATATCAAGGAGCATCGCGACGAGATCACGTCCGCGATGGACTTCCTGTTTCAGGGGTTCTGAAAGTCCCCTAACGCGACGTCAGCTTCAGCTCGATGCGGCGATTACGGGCATTGTCTTCGGCCGTGCGGCCAGACACCAGAGGGTGGAACTCGCCAAAGCCGGCCGCAACCAGGCGTTCCGGCGGCACCCCCAATTGCTCCATCCATTGCACAACCGAGATCGCCCGTGCTGCGGACAAGTGCCAGTTGGACGGATAGGTCGTGCGGATCGGCACCGGATCGGTATGACCGTCAATGCGGATCACCCATTCCAGATCGGAGGGAATTTCCGACGTCAGCTGGATGATCGCATCGGCGATCGGGCGCAGGCTCTCGCGGCCCTCATTCGACAGCGCGGCTGACCCGGACGGGAAGAGCACGTCGGTCTCGAACACGAAGCGGTCACCGACTATGCGCACCCCGGTACGATTGCCGAGAATGGCGCGCAGGCGGCCGAAGAAGTCGGAACGATAGACCGCCAGTTCCGCAGCACGCTCGGCCAGGGCGGCATTGAGGCGTTCGCCGAGATTGATGACCTGGACCTCCGCCTCCTCGGCGCGCTGTTCCGAGGCTTCAAGGGCAGCATTGAGCGTCGCGATCTGGTCGCGCAGGACCTGCATCTGCTGGTTCAACAGCGCCAGCGCCCGCAGGGACTCGGAGGACATTTCGCGCTCGGCCTCAAGCTCGGCACTCAATGACTCGGCCTGGCCATAGGCCATCGCCAGCGCGCTGTTGAGGGCATCGCGCTCATCGACCAGCCCGGTGATGCGCACTTCCAGCTCAGCATTCTCGTCGCGCGCCAGATCGAGCTCATTGGCGAGCTGGGAGAGCTGGGCATTGAGGTCGGCCAATTGCTGGTCACGGCCCGTCAGGGCGCGGCTGAGGGCAAATTGTCCGGCCACGAAAATCGACAGCAGAAAGACAATGACCAGCAGCAACGTCGCCAGCGCGTCGACGAAGCCGGGCCAGTGGTCGCCGTTGTCAGCCTCCTGGAAACGCGAGAAACGCGGCGACGCCATGATCTATTCCCCCGCCCGGTCCCGGGCCTCGAGCGTTCGGATCAGGACGCGAATCTCATCGCGCAGGGCACGCGCAGCCTCCTGCTGCCCTTCGCGGGCATCTTCGGCAAAGCGCTGCATCGTGGTGTCGAGCTGGCGCGTATGGCGCTCCAGCGTGTGCGAGAGACGGTCGAGGGTTTCGGCGGTCTGCTCGAGCAGGGCCCCGACATAGGCCGAGGAGGTCTCGCCATCGCCACCGCTTGCCGGTCCGGCGGCCGAGAGGCGCGAAATGGAGGAGAGCCATTCCTCGATCTCATTGTAGAAACGGTTCTGGGCCCGGCTGGCCTGCAGATCGAGGAAGCCGATCACCAAGGAGCCGGCGAGACCAAACAGCGAGGAGGCAAAGGCGGTGCCCATGCCCTCGATCGGGTCCTGGATCGCCGCCATCAACCGCATCACATCGGCTTCACCACCGGTCGAGCTCTCGGTCACGGCGCGCACGGCCTGACCGACATCGGAGACCACGGAGAGCAGGCCCCAGAATGTGCCGAGCAGGCCGAGGAAAATCAGCAGGCGGCCGAAATAGCGCGTGAAAGCGCCCGCTTCCGACATCCGCGCACCGACCGAGTCGAGCACGGTGCGCACCGAGCCGGCCGAGAGGCGGACACGGCCATCGGTCTCACCGATCATCGAGGCCATAGGGGCGATCAGGGCGGGCGGTGGCGGCAGGGTGATGCCGGCCTCGGCCGAGCGGAAACGCTTGAGCCAATTGGCTGCGGGGCCGATGCCCAGCGCCTGGGCGAATGTGTAGAGGACGCCGATCACCAGCACGCCGAGGATGACGCCATTAATCGCCGGATTGGCCTGGAAGGCCTCGATCAGCTGGGCATGCAGGAAGACCGCGAGGGCGATCACCACGGCGGTGAATAATGCCATCCAGACGATATAGCGCCAGGGGCCTGTGAAATGGACGTCCGGCCGGATCGCGCTCATCCGCTCATCATGCTGTACAGGCATCACTTCCCCTCACATCGCTCGCTGCGATACTCATCCCAAGGCATTGGGACGATTTGGTGGCGAGGTCAAAGCTGAAGCGGGAAAATCTGCACGCAAGACCGCGACCGCGATCAGACCGCGGCGACTTTCAGCCGTTCGAGCAATTGTGCCAGCATGCTCTCATTGCCAGCCGCGATATTGCCGCTGGAGAGCACATCCTTGCCACCATCGATATCGGCGATATAGCCCCCGGCTTCGCGCACCAGCAACAGGCCGGCAGCGATATCCCAGGGCTTCAGATCGCGTTCCCAGAAGCCGTCGAAACGTCCCGCGGCCACCCAGGCCAGATCGAGCGAGGCCGCACCCATGCGGCGGATGCCGGCGGTGCGTGGCATGACCTGGTGCAATTCCTTGAGGAAGCGCGCATGGCCGGTCTTGCCGACGAAGGGCATGCCGGTCGCGAACACGGCTTCATCGAGCTGATTGCGACCCGCAACACGCAGTCGGCGGTCGGCCAGCCAGGCCCCTCGGCCCTTTTCAGCATGGAACATCTCATCCGTCGCCGGATTATAGACGACGCCGGCCACCAGTTCGCCCTCACGCTCGAGGGCGATGGAGACGGCGAAATGCGGCATGCCGTGCAGGTAATTTGTTGTGCCGTCGAGCGGATCCACGATCCAGCGGTGCGAACGGTCAGAGCCTTCGACAATGCCGCGCTCTTCCATCAGAAAGCCATAGCCCGGACGCGCCGTCATCAGGCGGTCATAGATGATCTCTTCGGACTTGTGATCGGCCATCGTCACGAAATCGGCCGGACCCTTCTTGGAATATTGCAGATGTTCGACATCGCGAAAATCGCGGTTGAGCTTGCGCCCGGCGCGGCCGGCAACATCGACCATGACGGTCAGAAGAGGAGAGAGAGCACCCATGAGGACTATTCCGCCCGTTTCACGTAAGAACCATCTTCCGTCGCAATCACGACGCGCTCGCCGGTGCCGACGAAGGGCGGGACAGCTGTGCGGATGCCGTTTTCCAGGATTGCAGGCTTGAAGGAATTGGCAGCGGTCTGCCCCTTCACCACCGGCTCGGTCTCGGTGATTTCCAGCGTCACGAATTGCGGCAGGGTAATGCTGATCGGGCGCTCCTCGTGGAATTCGACCACGACATTCATGCCGTCCTGCAGATAGGCGGTGCTTTCCTCGCCCACGAAATCCTTGCGCAATTCGATCTGCTCATAGGATTCAGCATCCATGAAGGTCAGCGTATCGCCGCTGTCGAACAGGAAGGTCTGGTCGCGCTGCTCGAGACGGACGCGCTCGACCTTGTCGGCGGCGCGGAAACGTTCATTGAGTTTGCGGCCATCGAGCAGGTTCTTCAGCTCGACCTGGGCAAAGGCACCGCCCTTGCCCGGCTTGACGTGGTCGGTCTTTACCGCGACCCAGAGCGAATCCTGATGTTGCAGGACATTGCCGGGGCGAATTTCGTTGCCATTGATCTTCATGCCGTCACCTATCGGAAAACCGTGTGTACTGCCCTTGGGCCGTAGAGTGGCGCTCTCCTATCAGCGGCGGCAGGTATCGGCAAGCGGCGCGGCACCTGACCGCTAGCGCAAAGCCTCGACCTGGCCCCGGATCCGCTCCTGGACATCGGGCGGCAAGGCTCGCTCCAAACCGGCCTGAAGCCGGTCACGATCGGGATCGCCGACCGGAGCACCGAGCGCATCGACCGCGGCCATCAGCGTCCAGCCATAAGCGGTTTCCAGATCGGCCGTCACGCCATCACCGCGGGCCAGGGCAAAGGCATAGAGAAACTGGCTTTCGGCATCGCCGCCGCGAGCCCCCTGGGCGAACCAGACAGCTGCCGAGCCCGGATCGGGCTCGCCGCCGCGCCCCTGATACAGCATCAGCCCGTACTGGCCGGCGGCCGGAGCATAACCGCTCTCGGCAGAAATCCGCATCCAGCGCAGCGCCGCCGCGTCATCCTGATCGCCGCCTTCGCCATTGGCCCACATCATCGCAGCCTGGAAGGCCGCTTCGGCATGGCGATTACTCGCGGCGCGTTCATACCAGCTGCGGGCGCCGGCGGAATCGACCGGGCCACCGGCGCCGGCATCGAGCATTTGCGCCAGTTGATACATCGCTTCGGGCGAGCCTTGCTGCGCAGCGCGCTCGGCCCATTCGCGGGCCGGGATCGCATCCTGCGGCACCGGGGAATTCTTCAACTCGACCGCCAGGCCCAGCATGGCATTGACATGGCCGGCCCGCGCCGCGCGTTCAAACCAGCCGCGTGCAGACCCAAGTCCGAGACCCGGATCGCCGCGGCGTGCCAGCAGGGCGAGCTGATAGAGTGCGACGGGCGCGTCGTCCTCGGCGGCACGGCGGAACCATCGCGCCGCGGCAGCATGGTCCGGCTCTCCCGTCAGCCCGTCGCGGGCGATCATGCCGGCCAGCATCGCCGCCTCGGTATTGCCACCGGCGGCAGCGGCCTCGGCATATTGCCGGGCGAGAACCCAGTCCTGGCCGATATAGGCGATCTGGGCGCGGTAATAGGCAGCGTCCGCCGCATTGAGTCCTGTCGGGACTTCGGCCTCGGCCGCGTCCATTCCGGCAATTGCCGCGTCCTGGATATCCTGCGGTAGCAGCATGAGCTCGGCAGGAAAGGCCTCCTGCGGCTCGGCGGCTTCGGTCGGTGTGTCCACCTCGAACTGCGCCAGCGCAGGTGCGGCGAGGACAAGGCTCAGGCAAAGGGCAGAGAATATTTTCATACCGCCTATCAGCGATGCGATTGCGGCAAGGTCAAGACCGCGGATTGATAACTGAGGCATTTGTAACCTGGAGAGCGCCGCTTCAGCGGGCCGCGCACAGGGCCTGGAAGGCGGTCGCCGCGGCGGCCGGTCCGTCCGGATGCTGCCAGACGCCCGCTGAAACGGCGATAAAATCAGCGCCCGCGTCGATCAGCGAACCCGCATTGTCCACCGTAATGCCGCCGATCGCGACGCAGGGCAGCTCAAACACCTCAATCCACCACTGGATCAGGTCGATATCGGCCTGATGGGAGACAGCCTTGGTGGTGGTGGGGAAAAAGGCACCGAAGGCGACATAATCGGCACCCGCCTCGCCGGCCAGCATCGCCAGATGGCGGCTGTCATGGCAGGTCACACCAATCGTGCCGTCCTTGCCGAGCAGCTCGCGGGCGGCTTTAACGCTGCCATCGCCCTGCCCCAGATGCACGCCATCACAGCCCAGTTCGACCGCCAGTTCCACGTCATCATTGAGGATGGCGGCAACGCCATGGGCCTGGGCGAGCGCGATCAGCGGCGGCGCCAATTCGCGGATCTCGTCGGGCTGATGATCCTTGAGCCGGATCTGCAGCGCCGCGACGGCGCCGGTTTCCAGCACTTCGACGAGGGTTTCGGCGAATTGCGCATCGATGCGCGGCGGGGTGATCAGGTAGAGCTGGGTTGTCATGGCGGCGTTTTGACCGATTTCAGGCCGGGTGGCTAGTGGGCCTGCATCGCCGCGCACACGAAAATCTCCACGCGGCTCGCCGCTGGAGGTTTGAGTGGGCCTCCCCGGTTTGGGAGGTGTGCGGGACGCCGGCGAATGCCGGAGCTGTTGTAGGTTTAGGGGGCATCCGAGACGTCCCGCACGTGGAGATTTGCTCAGGTCCCTCGCGGGCCCTGCCTCGAAATGACCGTGGACGAACAGTCGAGCATTCATGCTGCCCTTCCCCGATCATGGCCTCACCAGAGCTTGAGGATGTCACCCCTCTGCCCGGACGAGCTCCACGCTCCCGATCGCCGCGAATGACTGAGCTCACGCCTCCCGTGCGACCGGAAC
>NZ_FNHG01000014.1 GCF_900103475.1 Maricaulis salignorans | reverse complement strand
TTTCCGGGGTGTCCGCCTTCGCCGAAGGCTACGGCGGGACAGCCTTCGCTCGTTCTAGCGTTGGGCCTGCCCAGCCGAAGCTCGCGCAGCGAGCGAAGGCTGGTGGAGGGGGCTGGATTCGAACCAGCGTACGCTATGCGGGCAGATTTACAGTCTGCTGCCTTTAACCACTCGGCCACCCCTCCACAGGGTGTCCCTCGGGCACGATAAACGGGCCGTGGGAAGACCTGCAACAAAGGGTCTGCGCTCCCGGCTTGGCATGCTATGCCTGCGCCGAAATTTGCAACCGCCCTGAGACAGGAGCGCGGACTATAGTGACGAAGCCCCCTATGCGCAACACTCCCAACCGCGGCGATTACACACGCCGCTCCAGCCCTGCCCAGACAGCGAATTCCGGCTGGATTTGGGGGCGCCACGCTGTGCTCGCAGCGCTACAAAACAGCAAGCGCAAAGTGATCGAAATCCGCGTGACGCGGAATGCGGTCAAGGAGATCCCGGAAGGACTGGCGAAACGGCTCTATGAACCGCGCGAGATCGACCAGGCCCTGCCCGAGGGTGCGGTGCACCAGGGCTTTGCCCTCAAATGCAGCGCGCTGGAGAGCGAACACATCAACGCTGTGGTCGATCCGACCCATGGCGCCCTGCTCGTGCTCGACCAGATCACCGACCCGCACAATGTCGGCGCGATCTTTCGCTCCGCCGCCGCCTTCGGGATTCGCGCCATCATCATGCAGGACCGCAAGGCCCCGCCCCTGTTCGGCACTGTCTGCAAGAGCGCGGTCGGTGCCGCCGAGCGCGTGCCCCACATCCAGGTGACCAATATCGCCGATACGCTGAAGAGCTTCCGCAAGGCCGGCCGCCATGTGCTCGGCCTGGCCGGCGAGGGCGAAGCCTCGCTCGCCGATGCGATTGCCGGCTTTGACGGCAAGGGCCATGGCCCGGGTCTGGTTCTGGTGATGGGGTCGGAAGACAAGGGATTGCGGCCGCGCGTCGCCTCGGAATGCGACCAGCTGGTGCGGATTCCGATGATGGATGCGATCGAGAGCCTGAATGTCTCGAACGCCGCCGCAATCGCGCTCTATGAAGCGTCGAAATGGCGCCCTGCCCGTGGCAAGGCGCCGATCGAAGACGTCGCGGAGTAAGCGCCCGGGCTAGCGGGTCCCACCCACCTGGAGCACGGAGCGGCCATTACGGCGCCAGTCGACCGAGCCTTCAATCTCGCCGATATCGACGTCACCGCCGCCGGATTCGCGCACGGTCACATTGACGGCCGTGCCGCCAAAGCTGACATCGCCCGAGCCATTGATCGAAACGTCAAACGGTTCGGCGCGTCCGTCATGCACAGCGATATCGCCCGAACCGCCAATCCGCGCGCTGAAAGCGCCATTCATGCTGGCCGCCTCGACATCGCCCGAGCCGGAAATGCGCACATCGAGCCCGGCAACACGGCCGAACTCGACATCGCCGGAACCATTAATCCCGACCTCGGCATCACCGCCCACATCGGCCATCTGGACATCGCCTGAGCCGTTAATGCCGATATCGGCCGTCCCCGCGACAGTGCCGAGCACGACATCACCGGAACCATTGATCCCGATGTCGGCATCACCGCCGATGGCGCGCGTCGTGACATCGCCGGAGCCGTTAATGCTGATCTCGGCATCATGAGCGATATCGCCGGCCTCGAACCGGCCACAGCTATTCATCGTCAGATCGAGCGAACCGAGATCGCCGGCGCTTCCCTGGAAGGCACTCTCGCGCATTTCCAGCGCCAGCGAAGCCGGGGCCGTGATCGTCAGCAGCGGATAATCGGTAATGGCGTGCTGGCCGCTCCAGCGCCGGCCGATCCGGATCTCGCCGCGGCGCGTGCTGCAATTGAGATTGCGGATCGACTGGCCGCCATCGATCGCGACCCGCGAGCCGCTGTAATCGACACTCGGATTGTCGACCAGCCCGCCGGCATTGGAAATTTCGACGCTGACCTGGTCGGACGAACCGGTGCGGATCTCGACCCGGCCGATGAAGTTCTCGATCGAGACGGTGTCGGCGGAATAGCTCTGGCCCTGATCCTGGGCCGTAGCCGCATTGGCGATGACTGCCAGGCTGGCCAAGGCAAACGCCGTGCCGGCGATCAATGCTGATTTACGCGTCATGGAAATCCCCTCTGGATAGGTGCGATATAGACTGGATGCCGCAAAGCCCCCGATTGGATGCAAACCTGCCGCATCCATTCCTGCCGGGCGCTGACGATCGCGTGACAATCGCTTAATACTGCGCCCGGCCGCGCGCCGTCAGAGGGAATGGAACCGGGCCCGTCCCGGAGCGCGGGCCGGTCCTGGCGCCGCACCTCAACCGGACTGGCGCAGAGCAAGGCACTGCGGCAGGGCAATCGCCAGCTCGCAGACAGGCTATGGCCATACCACGCGTGTCGGACAGGCGTATTGCAGCAGGATTGCCCGATGGCGCGGGAATCAGGCCGTCAGGCCGGCCAGAACTGGTAGACGAAGGTCGCGATCACCGTGCCGATGGCATAGCCAAACACCCCGACCAGCACGCCCGGCGTCACCAGATCCTTCCAGCCCTTGGCGGCCGCCAGCGCCGGCGCTGTCGTCGCACCGAGGATGGCGGCATTGGAGGCGGTGATCAGTTCGGGCAGCGAAAATTTCAGGATCGAGCCGAGCCCGAAAGTGACAATCGCGTGCACTGTCAACAGGATAGCGATCAGGGCAATCAGCACCGGCGCCGATTGCACCAGCCCGACGACATCAGCCCCAGCCGCAATCGCCGCAAAGAAGACGAAGCTCAGACCAATGCCCAGCTCATAGCCGCCATGCAGGCTGGCCATGGTTTTCGGGAAGGCCGTCGCCGGGATCAGGGCCAGCACGGTAATGATGGCATAGCGCCAATTGCCCGCAGCCTCGCCCCATTGTGCGACCGCGAGCCCTGTCAGCAGATCACCCAGCGCCAACACCACCAGCGCAAAGCTCGCCGAATAGAGCAGCGTCGCCGCAGTCGCCTTGCCCTCCGGCTCTGACGCATCGGATTCGACCTCAACCTTGCTGTGATCGCGTGTCACGAAACGCCTTGCCAGCCAGTGCCAGCCGGGCAGAACCGCCAGCATTGCGAGGAAAAGACCGGAAAACAGATTATCGACGGCCGTCGCCGAGGAGACGAAATTCGGGTCATTCCGGGCCAGGCCGGTCAGGTCAACCAGCGCAGCATAATTGACCGACCCGCCGATATAGGTGGCGGTGAAAGTCCCGGCCGCAGCGGCCTGGTTCTCGCCGATATCGATCAGCGAGAAGGCGAGGATGGCACCGAGCACGGTCCCCAGCGAGGCCAGCAGAAAGGCCAAGGTCATCCGGCCCGTCTCGAAGAAGATTTTCTTCAGATCCGCCTTCATCAGAAACAAAGGGATCAGGATCGGGACGAAGTAGGTGAAGACAAAGCTATAGCCCGGCGAATCCTGCGGAATCAGCCCGATATTCGAGGCGATGATGGCAAACAAAATGGCCCAGACCGCGCCAGTCAGCAGCGCGCCGATCCGGGTCTTTTCCATCAGGAAGCCGGCGGCAGCGATGACGAAGAGCGCCGCCACCGCGGCCACGGCATTATCCGCTGGTATCAATGACATGCCTATTCCCCCAGATTTTCGGTGACGCGCTGGACGCCTGTTTTGATCCTACGCGGCGACCGCGGCGGCGCAAGGCCGTTCAGGCGGCTTCACACGCTTCATCGACAAAGGCATCAGCCTCGATCTCGATCATGAATTCCGGGCCGATGAAGCGGGAAACCTCAATCATCGTCGTCGCTGGAGGATGCTCGCGGAACACCGCTCCATGAGCCCGGCCAAAAGCTTCCCAATGATCGATACTGGTGACGAACATCCGCGTGCGCACCACATCTTCCAGAGAGGCCCCGACATCGCTCAGCGCCTGTCCGATAATCTCGAAACAACGGCGCGCCTGGGCCTCCGGATTGCCAGCGGCATAGACGCCGCCGGCGACATCCATCGCCACTATCCCGGTTACCCAGACATGCGGCCCGCGCCGCGAGACCCGGCAATAACCGACCTTGTCGTCCCAGGGTGCCCGCGAGAAAGCGCGCCGGGCCGGCACCGCCACCTAGCCCTCCGTCGGCTTGGCAAGCAGGTCCATCGCCACCGCCGTACTGGCCTCGATTGCCATGGTGATGCTGGTCTGTGGATCGTCGGGCGCGAAAAGCGGCGAATGATTGGACGGCGCCGCGACACCGCGGGCTGCGTAATCATCCAGTCTTTCCTGGGTCGTGCCTCCCACCCAGAACATGAAGCTCGGGATCGCGGCCTCGGTGCGGTGATACTGCGCGAAATCCTCGCCGCCCATCACCGGATCGGCCTCGGTCACGGCGCCATTGCCAAACCGGGCGCGCATCGCCGAAACGGCACGCGCTGTCAGATTGGGATCATTATACATCGCCGGCGTATAGGGCAGTTCGACCTCGACATCGGGATACTCCTCCGGCGTCAGACCATAGGACGCGGCCTGGGCGTGGGCGATGCGTTCGATCCCGGTAAGAAGCTGCTCGCGCACCTCGTCGGTATAGGAGCGGACGGTCAGCTGGAGATGCGCGCCGTCGCTGATGATATTGTGCTTGGTGCCGGCATGGATCGCGCCAACCGTGATGACACCGGGATCGAGCGGCGAGAGCTCGCGCGAGACCAGCGATTGCAGCGCAACAATGATCTGGGCCGACAGATAGACCGGGTCCTTCGTGGCATGCGGATAGGCACCATGCCCGCCGCGGCCATGAACGCTGATATCAACCGAGTCGACATTGGCCATCGCATAGCCGGGCGCGAAGGTGATATGGCCGGATGGAATGCCGGAGAATGTGTGGAAGGACAGATTGTAATCGGGCAGCGGAAAGCGCTCGAACAGACCGTCCTCGATCATCATGCCCGCGCCCAACCCGATTTCCTCGGCCGGCTGGCCGATCAGGACCAGGGTGCCTGACCAGTCATCGCGCCGTTCCATCATCTGGCGGGCTGTGCCGACCAGCGCCGTCATGTGCGTATCATGGGCGCAGGCGTGCATGACATGGCTTTCCAGACCGCGCCGGTCGATTCCGGTGACGGTCGAGGCATAGGCGACATCGGTATGTTCCTCGAGCGGCAGGGCATCCATATCGGCGCGCATCATGACCGTCGGACCTTCGCCATTGGGCAGGACGGCAACCAGGCCCGTGCCACCGACGCCTTCGGTGACCTCATAGCCGAGGGCGCGCAATTCCGCTGCCAGGCGGGCCGCGGTCTCGACCTCCATCAGGGAGAGTTCCGGATTGGCGTGGAAATGCTCGTACAGGGCTTGAAGATTGTCCGTGTAATCCATCGCGATAGATGCGCGCAGGGCGTCATCACCGGGCGCCCGGACCACCGGTGGCGCGGTCTCTACCGCAGCCGCATCGGTCGGTGCCGTCACATCACTCGGCGCATCGGCGGTCGGTTGGGTACAGCCCATCAGGGCCAGCGCCGCGACGGCACTCAAAAATTGGCGTTTCATATCGGTCCAGTCCCCATGATCATCATCTGGCCCTATTCGACCCGCGACTCGCGGTGAGGTCAATCTTCCTTTGGGGATTTGGGCGGCTGTGCCGCACCCAGCAGCTTCTCATAGCGCGCCGCAACATGGCTCAGATCGATCTCGTTGAGGAAGGTGGAATAGGCCAGATAGGACAGGAGATAGCGCAAATCGGTCGCCCAGGGCGGCATGAAGGCCGGCTCGGCAATCAGCCCCTGCTCGCGCAGCATTTTCATCGCTTCCAGATCGGCCAGATCGATTTTGCCAACGAAGAGCAGACGGATGAAGGCCGGGTCACCTGCCCGCACGGCCGTGCGCAGGTAATTGTGCACTTCCAGCAAGCCGCCGAGATAGATCGAATCCTTGGTGCAGGGCGCACCGCCCCCGGTCAGTCCGCCACGCACGACCCGGCGCGCATTTTCGAACGCCTCGATGGGCGCATCATGGCTGCCACGTTCGCGGAAGAAATTGAACAATTCGATGAAGTCGGCGCCCTCGGCCGCCATGTCGATGGCAATGGTCCGGTCGGCCAGGCGTCGGAAGCGGCGCGGGTCGAGGGCGCCGGAAATGAATTCAGCGAACACGGCCAGGCCTTCCTGGGTCCGTGCATTGCCGGGGTGCGCCTCCGCCAGGATCGGGAAGCGGCTCTGGGCGGCGCCATTCATATTGGTGGCGATATGGATCAGGGCCTCATGCTGCAACAACTGGATCACGTCGAGATCGGAGAACGCCGCATCAGCGCGCAATTTGATATAGTCGCGCCCGGCAGCCGCCTTGGCCGAGACATTCAGCGTCACTTCAACCTGCGGCGCCGCCCGGCCAAAATAGCGCGGCAATTCCGCGTCGAGCCGCGCCTTGAGATCGCCGGCTGTCAGCCGTTCAGGCGGCTCCAGGCGGATACTGCCTTCCTCGAAATCAGCCAGCAAAGTGTCGAGCCTCCGCGCGAGATCGAGCGCATTACGCTTGCCATCGGCAATCGGGGATCGCGGATCGCCATACAAGGTGCGCGAATGGAGGTGGAAGGCCTTCGTGCCCGTATTCGCGAGCAGGGCGGCGGTTTGCTCCGTGGTGTCAGCCAGGCGCCGCAGCCAGTCATGCACCGGGCTGTCGCCGTCGATCAGGGCGCGTGCGGCAGCGGCGCTCTCCAGCGACGGCGCCGGATCGATACGGGGATAGACGGGCCTGGGCAGTTCACGCCCACCGGCTGCGAAGAAGGCATCGGCGTGAGACCGGTCCCAGGCGATGGTCCTGAGCACCGGCAGGCGGTCTTCGGCTTCCAGCAACAGCCAGGCCGCGCGCGACAGACGCTCGACCTCAGCCTCGGAAAGCCATCTCGCCATCAGTTCACACGCCGCGCCCGCGCCGGAATGTGGCAAGCCTCGATCACCGGAGGCGGCGCTTCGAAGAAGAAATCGCCGCTGCGATGGCGCCGCGCCGCCTTGGCGGCATGGAAGGCTTCGCCATCAGTTCGCATGATTTCATAGGCCGGCCGCTGCGCCTCCGGCAAATCGGCGGCGATGCGCATCGACAGGATCGGGTCGCGCATGTCCGGATCGGCGATGACGCCGGAATTGACCATGGGGTCGCCGCGATTGAGCGCCTGGACATGATCCATGCCATCAATCACCCGGCCAAACACACTCATGATGCGGTCGAGATGACGCGGCCCCTGCCCGATCACGATGTAAAATTCGACATCACCGGTATCGGGGCCGTTATCGCGCGCCATTGCCATCGTGCCCGGGCAATGAATGAGCCAGGTCTCGCTGCCATCCACGCTCTGGGCCGCGGGGAAGCCATTCACATGGCCGACCACTGGCGCGTAGAGGTCTTCATCGATCATGGCGGTGAAACTGATGCCGGCTGTGGGGCGGTGAAATTCACCGGCCAGCACCGGATATTGCGGCAAATCGACCGAATCCGCTTCCTCGCCGCGTCCGCCCTGGGCAACGAAGCCATCGATCACCCGGTAAAAATCACGCCCGTCAAAGAAACCGTCGCGGACCGCCTGGCGCATGCGCGCGGCGTGATCGGGCGCGAATTCATCAGACAGCTCCACCGTCACCATGCCGTAACGTGTCTCGATCAGCAGCAGGTCTTCGGGATCAGCCAGGCGCCAATCGGGTATGCCGGTGAAATCAGGGATCTCGACCTCGGCCATGGCCTGTTCGGCGTCGTCGGGTCCATAAGCGGCCGCGTCGACTTCAGCCTCGTCGGCGGCTGGCGAACAAGCCGCCAGGCCCACAACGGAAACGCCCAGCACCAGCGCCCGTATCATCATCACCCGGTTCAACACCATCATCCCTGCTCCGCGCCGCCAAACCGCTCCGTCCAGGCCGCGATATCATCCTCTTCGATCTTCTTGAACAGGACTTCGGGCGGCTCGACCGACAGGCCAACCGGCAATGCCGTCAGCATCGCCTTGGCATCGCCCTTGGGCCAGTTGCGATTCCCGTCCGGAATGGAAAGCGCATCCAGTATGGTCCTGGCCGAAACCGGGATGATGGGCTGCGCGACAATCGCCATGATCGCCATGAAATTGAGCGCCGTGCGCACGCCAACCGCCGCGCCTTCCGGATCGGTCTTGAACTTGGTCCAGGGCTCGGCCCGGGTGAGATACTCATTCCCCAGCGCCCACAGGCCGCGCACTTCGGCCGCGGCCTTGCGAAACTCCATCGCCTCGAAATTGGCTGCAGCCGCTTCGAGCCGGACGTTCATCTCGGCCGCCAGCCAGTCCTCATTCTCGCCCCATGTCCCGCCGGCGGGCACAACGGCCTCGAAGCGCGACTTGTTGAAGCGCAGGACACGATTGACGTAATTGCCCAGCACATCGGCCAGGTCCTTGTTGATCACCGACTGGAAATGCTCCCAGGTGAAGGCCGAATCCGAGCCCTCCGGCGCATTGGCCGTGAGATACCAGCGCCAGTAGTCGCCGGGCATGATCTCGAGCGCCTTGTCCATGAAGACGCCGCGCTGTTCAGACGTCGAAAATTTGCCACCATACCAGGTCAGCCAATTGAAGGCTTTCAGCTTGTCGACCGTCTTCCAGGGCTCTTCCGAACCGAGGATCGTCGCGGGGAAACTCACCGTGTGGAAGGCGACATTATCCTTGCCCATGAACTGGACATAGGTGACGTCATCAGCCCCCTTGTCGGTGCGCCACCAGCTCTCCCAGTCGGCATTGTTGAGCGCGGCCCATTCGGCTGTCGCGCCGAGATAGCCGATCGGCGCATCGAACCAGACATAGAAGACCTTGTTCTCGAAGCCCTCGCGCGGCGCGCCATTTCGGGCAACCGGAACGCCCCATTTCAGATCGCGCGTGATCGCCCGGTCGCGCAGGCCCTCATCAAGCCATTTATAGGCAATGGACTTGGCCAGGGACGGCCAGCCGGAGGCGGCGTCGGCCCAGGTGCGGATCCGGTCGGCCATCTTGGTCTGCATCAGGTGCAGATGCTTGGTGCCGCGCACTTCGAGATTCTTCGAGCCGGATACTTTCGAATAGGGCTCGATCAGATCGGTCGGCTCCAGCAGACGGCCGCAGCTATCGCACTGATCGCCGCGCGCGCGCTCGAAACCGCAATGCGGGCAGGTGCCCTCAACATAACGATCGGGCAGGAATCGATCATCATCGATCGAGAAGATCTGGTGCTCGAGGACTTCCTCGATCAGGCCCTTGTCTTCGAGCACATCGGCGAAATGCTGCGTCAGCCGCGCGGTCTCGGGATTCGAGGTGCGGCCGAAATAATCATAGCTCAGCGAGAAACCCTCGCCGGAGCGTTGCTGGATCTCGTGCTGTTCGTCGCAATAGGCGCGCACATCCATACCCGCCTCGCTCGCCGCCAGTTCGGCTGGCGTGCCGTGCTCGTCGGTGGCGCAGATATAGAGCACCTCATGGCCGCCCAGCCGCTGGAAGCGGGCATAGACATCGGCCGGCAACATCGAGCCTGCCAGATTCCCGAGATGTTTGACCCCGTTGATATAGGGCAAGGCGCTGGTGATCAGGATACGGGCCATGGCGGGTACTTCTTCTTTGCGGCGGAATGCGTGTATATCTATTCGCCTGAAGCGCGAGTTTCAAAACCCGCGCACAGGACGCGCAGACATAGCCGTCCTTACAAGGGGAGGAAATACCCAATGCCGCGCATTTTCGGTCTCAACATCATCGCCGTGCTGGCCTCGGCCATCGCGCTCTATTTTATCGGCTTTCTGTTTTACGGACTATTTTTCACCGACCTTTGGGTCGGGCTGCACGACTTCACCGAAGCCCAGATGATCGCCGCCAACGAAAACATGGCATTCGGCATGCTGCACGGCTTCCTCATTTCCCTGGTCACGGCCATTTTTATCGGCCTGGCGCTGAAGCGCTTCGGCAGCGATGGCATGATGCCGGCCATCAAGGGCGCCGTGCTGCTCTGGGCCGGTTTTGCAGTCACGACGCTGGCCTATGACGTCGTCTATGCGATGCAGCCCGTCATGCTGTTCCTGCTCGACGCCTCCCATCTTCTGGTCGGTTTCGTCGTGGTCGCCATCGTCCAGACCGCACTCGACGGCATCGCCGTCAAATCCGAATACGCCTGATGTCCGGCGCGCGGGGCCAGCCCGGTTCCGCGCGCCGGAAATCTTCCCGGCTAGAGACCGCTCACCATCGCACCGACCGCCACACCCAGGCTGGCCACCAGGCCAACGGCCGGCACCCAGATGGGCGCGCTGAAGCTTCCCGTCACCCCCGCCTCACCCCTCAGGCGCAAGGCGAGCAAGGCGGCATTGACCAGGGAGAACACCAGCAATGTCACGGTTGAGGCCGCGATCGCCAGCGTCCCCAACGCGCCCGACATGGCAAATATCGCGATCGCGACAGCGGCAATGAGCGTCGCCATCACCGGCGTACGGCGCACCGGATGCACGCCGCCCAGGGCGGACGGCGCCAGGCCGCGCTGCGCCAGTCCGTAGAGCACACGCGCCACCATCACGATCTGGACCAGGGCTCCATTGACCATGGCCAGCAGGGCGATCGCGGCGATGCCGTCGCCATTGAGTCCGGTCGCATGTTCAAACACTGCGGCGAGTGGCCCGCCTTCGCCGGCCAGCACATCGGGCGGCAGAGCCCGCACTGCGACCCAGGCGACCGCCAGATAAATCACTGACGAGACGGACAGGGTGATCAGGATCGCCAGCGGCAAGGTGCGCCGCGGTCGCTTGACCTCTTCGGCCATATTGGCGATGTCCTCAAAGCCGATGAAGGCAAAAAAGGCCATCACACTCGCCGCGAACAGGCCTGACCACGGCACGGGTCCGATATCCACCGGCGGCGGCGCCGTGATCGCGCCGGGTGTCGCCACAGCAATGATGAGGATCAGGCCGCCCGCCTCAATCAGGGTGATAATCCCGGCAATCATGATGGATTGCCGCACACCCCATATCGCGATCAATACCAGTATCGCCAGCGCGCCGGAAATCGCCATCCAGGCCGGGACCGGCGCCAGCGCGCCGAGATAGCCGGCAAAGCCATGCAGCACCACGGCCGAGGAGATCGCCCCTGACAGGGCGACGCCATAACCGGCCGCCGCCGTCAGCCAGCGCCGCTTGAAACCATGGGCGAGATAGGCCGCCTCACCGGCGCTTTCCGGATAACGCGAGCCGAGCTCGGCATAGGACAGGCCGGTGAAAGCCGCCAGCGCCCCCGCGAGGACAAATGCCCAGGGCGCATACAGCCCCGCCAGCCCTGCAATCTCGCCGACCAGGGCGTAGATTCCCGCGCCGAGTGTGACGCCAATCCCGTACAGGCAAAGGCCGGGAAGTCCGATAACGCGATTGAGCCGGGTCATGCCCAGCGCATAGCACTGCACGCATTGCAGCGAAACCTTGTGACTTCCCGCAACTGCCGCTATCAGAGCGCCAGACGATCGAAATCGGGCCGGCTTAGCTCAGCTGGTAGAGCACCTGATTTGTAATCAGGGGGTCGGGGGTTCGAGTCCCTCAGCCGGCACCATGATTTGGAACTAAAGTTCTGAATTAATTGACCCGATTTCATACGCCATCTGGTCGAGACCAACAATCCGACCAACAAATGCAGGCGACTTAGCACTCGCCGCAGGTGGATTGGGTCGCCGAAATCTCGATATTGCTTCTCCAGCATTGCAGCCGATGGTGACAAGCCTCGGGCCGGCCGGAATCGTGACCTCCAAGGCGAGACAGCTACTAGGAGTTCGATAAATTCCACGACCGGCTCCGATTAAGCAATTGAACCCCCGCGGCATTTTCAACAGATATACTTTGGCGCCGTGTTCATGACCCGCTAGAATTATACGCTCCGGTAGGCCGTCCTTCTTCGAGCTAATTGGACCCGGACAACATCGAACAATTCGCGATTAGGACAGTGCCGCGACCTGCCTGATGAGCCGCGACCGACCCTCGTCGATCGGCTCCGGCCGGGTTTTTGCCGATAACTGGTCCCGCGACTTTCGACCTAGGAAATACGCCACACGTTCGGCATTTGCGCCACTCGGATGAGGAAGGCCGGCAAGGACTTGGTCACGATCCAACCGGCCGTGGTCTACTAGTCGAAGCAGTGCGGCGGCCGCGTGCGATCCCAGCGGAATCCAGATTGCCGAACTGAGGGTCGACGCTTCTTGGGCTAGGTAGGTGTCTATCATCGACACCAAGGGACTAACCTTCAGCGGGCTGGGAGAGCCGCTATAGTTTTGGCCATTGCGGAAGACAGGATATCTGAGTGCAGATGTGAAGTGTGCTCTTTGCTCCTTACCGTCGAAAAGACAGTCTGACGTTGGCACACCCAACCGAGAGTTCACACCGATATGGTCGAGCATCGCGGTAAGATTCTTTCTCAGTGGCCCGCTAAAGCTGCCCGTCTTTTTCGCGACGGCCAGCGCTACCGGCACTGATACCCCGGCCCTCAATTGCTCAATAAACGCGGAAAGAGCGTTTCGCGCCTGCTGCCGGCCCGGGGTGAGGCCTACCAGCACGATCTGAGCATTTTGCTCGACATGATCGAACGGTGCGTACTCGGCGCGGAGGCTGCCATCTTCAAATATTGTAAGGTCGGCTTCGACTTCATGGATCGACGTTCCGCGCATCGCATGCGCTCTAATTCTCTCAACATAACTGTCTTGCATCTCAGCTCCTGTAAGCCACGGTAACAATCGCGCCTTCGGCGCTCTGAACGAGATAGGCGTTCTTAAGCTGGGTCATTTCCTTCATGCGCCAGCGGCCGAAAAACCGTTCCACTTCCTTCCACGCTTTCTTGTCGAATGCGTAACTGACACAACCGCTCTTCGCGGGGCTACGCCGACCGAACTCTAGCAATAGCCAGCGGGCGACCTCGGGAATGTTGCGGTCAATGCTGCGCCTCTCCGCGTGCTCGGTAAGCGGAGCAGTCAAGTGGGCCCGGTTCATGCGAGTGCCTCCAGCTCAGAGCGGCGCACACGTTTCCACGACTGACCGGATACAATTCCCCAACGCCCGCTTTCAGGATTCGGACGGCGCCAGCGTGGGGTTTCCATACGCAACAGACGCTCAACCGCTTCACCGAAGCCCTCGACCTGCACCTCTTCGCCTTTCGGTCCAATCGTGAACCGGTCGCGAGCTGATCCGCGGCCGAGGTGCGGTGAGAATATCGAACCGTCCATCGCAACAGGAACAAACACATAATCGTCGTGCTCCTTAAGCGGGTCTGGCGGAGCAAGCTCTGTTTGCTCTCCCCACGAGACTTTTAAGGGGTACTCGGCCGCAACCTCGCGCCAAATTGACCAACGATAATCGCGTTCATTCAGCCAGCGTGCGCAGGCCTCCGGGGCGATCAGCCCTTTCTTTGAAACACTGGGCGCCCCTTCGCTCTGTGCGTAAATGGCGTTCTGAAGGCGCTTGATTGAAACGCCGGAAAGCGAGGCCAACTCCCCGACCGTCAGAGGCTCGCCCTCGTCGAGTTTAATACGGGCCAGCGCCTGCTCGCGGAGTGCGGGTAGGTAAGTGAGCTCATATTTACCATTTCCGCCGCGCCCGACGAGCGCCTCAAAACGTTCGATTTTCTCGCACACCTTGCGAACCCACTTCGGCGGATTCTTCGCTTCATCGAATCTTTCTTTCATGTGGCGAACTTCAAGGTAGTCTTGTGAATCTGCATGAATGTCCCAGATCGTCATAATACCGAAGTTGGCAAAAGCATTCAGCTCGTGGAGATCATCGAGAAATGGTGGGGTTGAGCTAGCATCCCAGCCGTCGATCCGGTCCCACGTTTCGCGCCAATTGAGGTCTGGTTTGGTATCGCCCAGCCGGAGCGGCTCCCAGTCCTCCCTCGTGCCCTTAGCGATGATCTTTTCCAGTAACGCCATCGCCATTGCGGCTTCATCACCGACGAAAATTAGGTCGAGCAACTCCCCAGTGTTTGCGAGGGAACGGATGACCTCATCCTGTTCCCAAAAACCATATTCTGGCCGGAATTCATCGAGGCGGGCGTGAAATTCGTCGCGAAGGGTAACCATATTTCATTTCCTTGGGTGAATGAGATATCTGATACCCCCAAGTAACTTGGTCAAGTCGATCGGTCAAGCATATTATGGGCATATCGGAAATCCCATACACCCACGCAACCAGAGTTTGATTTACAGGCGCGCCGAAAATGCGGCCATTCGCGCCGCACCTCGCTGGTTGGTTGTTCGGCAGTAGGCACTGGAGCAACCGTGTCTCACAGCAATGGCGCGAGCGACTGGACCGACAAACACCTCTGCCAACCTTGTAAAATGGAATGGAGGTTATCTAATGGGCTGACTTGAGTTGATCACTAGGAGAATGCGTCATGCAGAAAGGATCGAAAAAACCGTCGTCCTCGGCGCTCCTGATCGCGACCGCGGCCCTAGGATCGGGGGCCTCCCTCGGCCTCGCTGAACATCTCAACGTCATTCACACGGATTGGCCGATCGCCGTTGTTGTCCTTGACGCTCGTGAAATGATTTGGCGTGGCATTTCTTATCCGCTTGAGTGGATATCCATTTCGCCGCCCAAATGGGTTTTCGATCTTGCCTCAATCTGGCTCGCGCTGGGTTCTGCCGGCCTTCGGGGCTGGGAGTTACACCTGAGGAAATTCCCGGACGATCGGCATTTCTTTCCAAAGCGCGGCAAACTATCAATCCTCCGAGGGCCGCTCTTCTTCCTGCATCCGTTTTTTGGTTTCGTGATTGGCCGGGTCCGGAAATATGGCTTCAAAGGGCCGACCTATCGCGCCGCCATCTGGTCAATCGTGCTCGGAATCTTTCTGACCTTCGGGTTCGATACGATAGTGGCTGCCAAAGAAAGCGTCTTTAATCGAGTGCTTGATCTCGACAACCTTACCCCAGCAGCGGCACCGTAACCTACATCAAAAGAGATGAACTTAGGCGCCACGGTCGGCTGACGGGATCGAATCGCTTGTCGACCATCGAATTCGTCACAAAAAAACTGTTAAACGACGGATCACGGTCCGCCGGTAATTACCGAGGCTCCAAAGTGACTTCAATGAATAGGGTCTCGGTGCCACGCATGACCTCCAATTCAATAGTGTCACCGGCGAAACGATTGCTTTGAAGGAACTGAACAGCCTCCTGCGAATTTTGAAATTGCAACCCGTCGATTTCCAAAATTCGGTCGCCGACCGCAACGCCGGCCGCCTCAGCAGGGCCACCACTATCGACGCTGACCACGGCTAGGACGCCAACTGATTTGTCATTGTTGACTCCAACGCCGATGTAGCCCGGGGTTGTGCTCTGACCGATCCTGTCTGGAGCTGCTGAATCGGGGCTGGCGTCCAGCCGATCGAATGCCTGCTCGATGCGAAGTTGGTAACTTCCCATTTCACCCGGAGCTCGTGTGTTTGCCACGATATATAAATCGGCCGCCCCGACAAATTGAAGCTCGGAATCTAATACTCCCGGAGCAAAATCATCATTTTGATTAATAGTTTGGCTCGATTCGCACCCACCCGACCTCAGCAAGAGGTAACTATCAAATTCCGATGACGACAATATTGCCCGATATCGCCGCCCATCTTCTAATTCGAGTGGGTAACAATCGAAGTTACTTCCATCTTGAAGTGTTCAATCTGTTGGTTCGATCATGCCCGTTTGGGTCATGACGGGAATCCACCGGATGGGGTCGCTAGGTTCACGCCATTGAAAATTCCGCACGAATGTCGAATTTTGACAGACTGCTCGGGTGAAATCTATGTCCTCGGTCGAACTTCCAACTTCAGAATGAATGATGCGTCCAGAATTGTAGATAACTACCGTCGGCGCCCTACCAGCATACCCACCCATCCGGTTCCGACCGTTAACATACCCACATGTAACGTATCCCGGGATCACAGGCCCAAATGGCACTCGCCATACTGTTCGCATCACGTCATTCGGCCATTGAAAGTCCGCAGTTCGGCCATTGAAAGTCCGCAGAACGAGGGTCGATTAAGCGCCCTCGGATCGCGTCCTCGGCTAGCTGAAAAAATTCACGCTCAGTAGGCGGCGACGAAAAATCCTGAACCCGAGCGGCGGTCTGCGGTGTGGTTGTGGTAGCGCACCCAGTTATCAGAACTGAGCAACCAATCGCTAGCACGGGGACCCAGCCAATTCCCCCAACGTTGCTTTTTCCCAAGGCCTTCATTTTCAAAAGTCTCCCCACAGAATTCGCGCACCACAGCCGCGATTTGCAACCTTCGTGTCGGCGCGATTCGCCAAAACCCAAGGTCACTAGGCCATAGGGCACTACACAAGTATAGGTGGAATCAGTGAGCTGAAATCTATGAGTGGGGGGTGGCGGCGATGCGCGAAGCTGCACAGGCGCTGGACCACATGACCAAGCCCTTGTGACGCCCACACGGCGCCCCATATCCCGGCTTCACTGAAATCGGATCACGACTTTTGAAGCCGATGCTTCACAGGGTCTGTTTCCAATGAAGCGGACCGTCGCAATCGGTCCGATAACACTGAAAAATTTTTGCATTTTTATCAGCGAGACTCGGTTCCGCCTGAACCGGGCCGTCTTGAGGCTCAGATCGATGCCGCGATCATGGGGCAAATCGTCGACGACCCTCAAAGGCAGCGGAAAGCCGCTTTCGTCTGACATCGCCGCACATCCTGCTATGAAGTTGAAGGGCAGCTTGAGTGATCAAGAAAGACCGATGTCAGAGTTGGCGAAAAAATTGGAAATCAGCGGGTATGCGCTGCTCACTCGGTATCGTCCGGAGGCGGACATACTTGCAGTCGTGCACGAGATTGGCGTGCCGATTGAGCCATGGGAAGGCGGGTTGGTTCAATTGCTGAAGCCCCGCAAGGATGGGACGCCGAACACCTATAGTGGTAATTTCGGATTAGAGCAGTTCCCATTTCATAGCGATCTCGCTCATTGGTTGAGGCCGCCACGTTACATCCTGCTCCGCTGTCAGGTTGGCTTCGAGGATACCCCAACCTTACTTCTTGACGGCCGCAACTTGATTCAGAGGATTTCAAGACCCACCCTTTCCCGAACAGTTTATAGGCCTCGCAGGCCCCGCGCCGGCGCACATACTCTTCTGCGCCTTCTCGAAACCGAAATTGATGGAGAAGAACTGTTGCGATGGGATGAACTATTCCTGCAGCCGACAAATAGATTTGCTACAGACACTGGTCATACGATCGGCAACTTTATCAAATCGTACAGACCATTAGCAGTCGCCCTGTCTCGCCCCGGAGATATTCTGATAATAGACAACTGGCGGATGCTGCACGCTCGATCACCGATTGTAGCGGGACGTGAGGGGCGAATTATCCAAAGGGTGTATTTGGGGGAACTAAATTGAAACAGACGATCAAATCCGGGGCCACGCCAGCGGCCTTTGATCCCAATGCGCTTTATACCAAAGCGCTGCGATACATCCAAAATATGGATAACCACGACAGCGATGAGTGGGAATATGCGCTCTGGTCCAGTCTCGCGCTCGAGTTTCTCGCGCGGGCAGCGCTGGGTAACGTTAGCCCTCCGCTATTGGCGGAACCGGACAAGAGCGGATCAAACCTCCACTTTGCGCTCGGCTTCGCGTCCTTGGAAGAGAAATTCTCCCCAAAGTCCATTGCCATCTCCGAGGTTTTCAGGCGACTCTCCGCAATCCTCCCAGAATTTGTTAAAGAACACGAAGCCTTCGGGATTGTGCATACGGGAAAGCGTAACGCCGAGCTCCATTCCGGCGAGTTGGCCTTTGATGGCGTCAAGGGATCGAGCTGGCAGCCGCGCTTCTACCAGACCTGCGAGATTCTTTTGGCCTCGATGGGTTTCTCACTTGAAGATTTTGTTGGCAGTGACGAGGCCGATGTCGCGAAACAACTCATTGCGGCAGCTGCTGACAATGGTGCGAAAGCCGTCAACGGAGACGTGGCGGCCCATTCCAAGGTCTGGCAGGCAAAACCGGAAAGTGAGCAAAAAACTCTAGCGGCTCAAGCTATGATCTGGGCAAGCCGCCAAATCGGTCACCGCGTCGATTGTCCGGCCTGCGGATCGACGGCTCTGGTTCAAGGTGAGCCCGTGTCCGCTCCATCGCAGAAACTTGAAGACGATGTGATTATTGAATCACAAGAGTATTTGCCAACACAGTTTGAATGCATCGCATGCGGCCTTAGAATAATCGGACTATCCAAACTCGCCGTTGTGGCGCTTAGTGATCGCTACAAGAAAACACAAAAGTATAACTTGTCTGAGATTTACGCTCCTTTGGACGATTATTCTATGTTCGAGGAAGACAACAATGAGCCTTGATATGGTAAAGAGATTCAACGCCTAGAGGCGGGCGCCCCCTTGTTTAGCATATATTGGTTGAATTGTTGATTTTCGGAATTGACGGTGGGAAAACTGATTTTCAGTAAACACCTGATGAAATGAACCCGACCTCGTGCGTTAATCTATTTCTCTATGACAATCAGCCGCCAGTACCCGGTAAAGCGTCGACCGGGACACGCCCAGCTGATCCGAAATCGCTTGCATCGAGTGCCCCCCGGCGGCTTTCACCTTTTTGGCCATCTCGATCTGATCGTCGGTCATTACGGCGGGGCGTCCAAGCCTGACCCCTTTTGCGCGCGCATTTTGAAGGCCGCAGCGAGTCCTTTCTCCAATCAGTGCTTTCTCATATTCAGCCAATGCGCCGAAAACATGGAACACCAACCGTCCCCCGGCTGTCGTCGTATTGATATCCTCGGTAAGTGAAATGAAGCCGATATCTCGTTCACCCAACTGATCTACTGTCTCGATCAATTGCCTGAGAGATCGCGCAAGTCGGTCCATTTTCCACACGACCAACGTGTCGCTTGGCCGGATATAGTTCATAGCTTCTTGAAGCTTCGGCCGATCACGTTGAGCACCGGATGCAGACTCTTCGAAGATCATCTGACAGCCGGCTTCCTTCAAAGCGGCGATCTGCATCTCGTTTGATTGATCCTCGGTGCTGACTCGTGCGTAACCGACCTTCATGAATTCTCCTGTGTCATAAACGGCTGCTTCAAGTGGTGACACAGTTTGGAATTTCAAGAGGGTTTTTGACACAACGATGGGACTGATATCGGATCATCCAGCAGTCACTTGATGGACGTGTCACAAACGGTCGTTATTGAAACACCCGCCTATCGTACGAGACCCAATCACGTAGAAGGCCGGTTTACGGGCCAACGAAATAACCCGCCTTGAAAGCCTGCACCGAGGGATATGGCGTAAGGACGGTCACCAGCTGGTCGCTTTCCAACTCTATTTGTGCGTAGCCGTCGAAACTCCATACTTTATAGCCATCAGAAAACTTCTGAATCGGGCGCGGCAGCCCGCTTGCAACGAAAAAAGTTCCAACGGGTAGGCTATGCAGGTCAGCTTCGAATGTAATTTGTTGCTTCGAATGTCGTTCGATGCGGCTGGCATGCAACGCCTTGTCCATTGATACAGCCGAAGGTCGCTCACCGTGTTCCGGGAAAGCTTTGCCGAAGGCTTTTTGAAATCGCGTATAGGCGTCATAACGGCATTGCCTACAAGGTCGGTGGCCGGCCGCGAACGAGGTTGCCTCATCGGTAAAGAAAAGCTCGGTGTATTTCCCCGGCGTCATCAGTTTCCGTTTGTTGCCAGAATTACTGACAAGGGAACATGTGACCCATGCTGGGCGGGTCCAACGCCGGTCAACCAGCTGCTGCTGATCGTTATGAAGGCAACCACGATTCCCCATGAGTTGCCCTCGCGCCTCGTGAGATACGATCGCCCCTAGTGGCGTCACCCGGTTTTGAAGTGGCATGTTCCTACCCCATCCCTTCATCAAACGTCGCGGTCAGGTCACGCAACCGGTCGATGACCCGATCCACGACCGTCTTGCGTTCCCGTATCTTCGGCTTCTCGTTCAGCGCTTCGATGACGGTGTCGCTCAACGGCGCCTTGCTGGTGAAATGGTACTCGCTGATCATCCGTTTGAAGGCCTCCGGAACGTGACCTCGCGTTCCTTGTCGACACCGAAACCGATAATTTCGATTTCATATCGGGTGAAGGCGGCCTCAAAACCGCTCGATGGGCTCCACTCCTCCGGTATCACCAAGAATTTCCTCGCGTCGGCGCCTTCGGTACACGAGTGCGTTACGAGTTGACCGATCGCTGAGTAAATCGATTGCCGGTCACTTTTGGCTTTTACCTCATAAACTTCTGTAATCCGACCAGACCGGCGAACATAAAGGTCGATCAAGCCACTGTTAAGCACCTTCTCTTCGGAGGTCGCCTGCCTCGACCGCTCGTCAAATAGCGCCTGAACCACCCTGCCATGCATTGCAAAATATTGCCCTCTGGCGCCACCACCACCGGACTTCTTTCCTGAGAATTCCTTCGAATACCGTTCGTATTCAGCGACGCTATTCCGGAACTTTTCTGTCTCCAGCTCCCCGGCCCTGACGGCTAACTTAAATTCCGAGACTAGTCTGACGAAGTCCCAAACCTCGTCGGCGAGATTGGGGCTATTCAAACCGGCAATGATGATGCCCTCACGTATACCGCCCGCAATATCAACAACCTCGACAAGCTCCGCCTTCGACCAGACAAGAAAGGCGGTCCGGCCAACACCCTTGTGGCCACCTCCAATCTTGCCGCTATGCAACAAGATCGTGTCACCTGTTTCCAAGTCAGTCGCGAATGCGCCCGCCACCTGTTTGCTGTTCGAATCGGCCGCAATGTTGATTTCTACGGTAATAGCTTGGGACTTGAGGTCGCGATCGAACACGCCAAACGCATTCCAGTAGCGTCGAATCTTATAATCGTTCGCCGGTTCCTTGAAGCCAGCCCAGAGACGATCGGGACCTGCCGCATATACCGGAATATTGTAATTGCCGCCGGGGAAACCGATGTTCAGAACACCCTGATCATCAAGACTTTCGTAGAGCCGTTTCTCAAGCAACGCTTGAGCCGACGCTTTCGCTTCAGGCGTTTCTACCAATTTGAGCACGACATCTCCTACAGCTTCAAAACCGTCCGCACAGATCGGCAGCGCATGGATCACTCATCAGCGGCATCAGCCTCAGTATACTTCGCAACGGCCCAGATGAAGCTCTGAACATCGACATTGTCCGCAGGCTTGAGACTGGCAATTGCCGAACGTGTTTCCTTGGTGAGATCGAGCAAGCCTTCATAGGTCTCGGCGCGAATATCCGAGGAATAATCGTGTGCAAAGCGATGGCCGACGCGTTCGGCAAACCCCTTCGCTACAGTCGGCTTCAGAAACATGTGACCATCCGGCTGCCACAGAAACGGGAGGTATGTCACCAACGGCCACGACTTCCTGTCGACGGCTTCCGCAATCCGGGTCATCTCCGCCAAACCGTCCTTGATTTCGCCCATGGCCATTCGGGCAGCAGCCTGTACGAACTCGCCACCAAGCTTGTGGAGCAGGATCGCGCGCAACGCGATGCTTTCAGACCTGAATAGCAAATTCGTTTGGCAGGCTTTGAGAACAGCTTCCGGGTTGGCCATGCCGGCAAAGGCTTCATCGAGCGGCGCTGCTTCCGCGAGTTTTGAGATCGCTGCGATCTTATAATCACGCTCTTTGGTCAGATACCGCGGATCGGCAAACCCGGCGGGGAAAATCTGCCGGAAGCGACTGATCGCACCATCGTAGCCGACATACTCGGCCGCTTGCATCCCGACCTCGACCGAAAGTCGCTCCCACAATTCGTCGATTTCATCCCCGTCCATTATGGCGGTGCGGTGCGTCGCACCCTTGAACGCTACGCCCTGCAGCTTCCCGGCTGTGTCCACAATGCGAAGCGTGTAGCGCCCGAGCTTTCCTTCTTTCACCGTTTTCATTTTCGCGGTTTTCATCAATCAATCCTCCCCTGACTGCTGGTCACACCAGCCGATGTACAAAGGGCAACCGTTCGAAACGGGCACCAACTGAAGCCGGTTTTTCGCCACATCAGCTACGCCCAGAAACGCAGCAAACTTCGAGAAATCGTCAAACCAACGATCCTCTTTGGAGAAGGACTGAACGATCATTGCCGCGGCGTCGGCCTTGAACCGGTTTGCCTCGATTATCGCGGACGCGGTGCGGTGGAACAGCTGATAGCCCAAACTCCCGTCCACCTCGCCGGCAACCGAAAGCAATTCGCACAGGTCTGCCAATCGTTTCGGTCGAGCGCTCGATGTTCCAGAAAGCCACTTTTCAACCGTCGGTCCAAAAGGTTCATCGACCTTCCCCTCCACGGTCACCGCGATCAACTGATCAGCCGTCCTCAAGAGAGCAAAAAGGTCGCTTTGCGAACCCCGATACCCGTCAGGCAAGTCTGTGACCCACTCGGGAACAGCGAAAAGCACCTGCGGTTCAACGAGCCCTACCGAAGCGAACGCCGCGCCGAACGATTTCGGCAACCCACTGCCATCCTCCCAAGCCGATGCGATCGAATGGGCAGAATATCCGGCACGCCATTGCTTGTCGGGTTCCATGAGGAGTTGGTGCCAAGAGTCCGGGCCAGTTGAGGGTACGAAAATATTTTTGCGTCGCTGAGTCCGTTTGTTCTGAGTCATTCTAAGAGCCTACACCCATTGGGCGACAAAACCCGTCACCGGTGAAGGCCCCGCAAATGGTACAATCACCACTGCCATCAAAAGCGACGACGGATAAATTCCTGCGCTTCCTTGCCCGACAGCTCCGTTGTTGAGGCGCCCATTCGAACGAAGAACCGCTGATCCTTTCCATCTTTGACAAACACGGGCGACCGGCCTGCATCACAATCAATGCAAAGCACTCTCGCATCTTCGTAATCGTCAAAACGGGGATGGATATAGAGCATGTGATCCGCGCCCATCCGATCCCGGATAAGGTTGTCCAGATGGAGGTTCATCTTGTCTTCGCTCGAAAACCCATCGGCGCTGATACCCAGAGGCTCGGTGTCATCTGAAACCCCGATGATCAGTGTGCCGCCACTGGAAGCGTTCAGGAATCCAGCGATTGTTTTCAACACGCCCAACTCCATACGAGGGTCATTTTGCCCGGTATGCAGATTCATGCGGAGCGTTGATTTGAATTCGGTAGTGGAATTCTCCCGGCCTCCGATCAAATCGCGTAATTCGTCCGGCGAACGAAGCTGATGTGATTCAGCCTCCTCCCCACGCAGTTTCTCGAACGCCTGTTTGATGACGGCGGCGATCCTCTCACGTCGAGCTCGTAGAAAATCGCTATATTCCATCGCCTGCCAACCGTCGGGCAGCGCGTGGTTGAAGTACATTTTTTCAAGCACGCGGCGATCGAAACGAGCTTCATACTCTGGCACGTATTCGACCGGAGATCGGTCTTCGATATCCGCGTTGTCATTCCACTCAAGAATGGCAAAATTTGCGATCTGGTTCTTGTCGCGATTGTCGGTGATGCCGAGACGCTCAAGATGGTTCTTGGGAAACAGGTGGTGGCGTTCCGATGCTGCCCGAGGCGACTTGATCGCGGCGTCAAGCAAATCGCTTACCTTCTGCTTCGAATAGAGGGCGAGCGCGTCCAAGATATTGAGGGAGGCGAAATACGCGAATTGCGACGGACTCCGTGAGGACGATGTCGCCAGATCAGTCGGAAGGCTGATACTCCAAAAATCATCCGTGAGCGTCGAACTGATGACATCCCACAAGACCTTCTTGAAGCCCTCCCCGTCAACGACAGGCCGCAATCTCGCGAGATCGAACTCCATTTGCGATTCTGGGGAGCTGCTGTACCGCGCCGTGAGTGACGACATCAGGAACCAGCAGGCAATGACCCGCCGAAGCTCGTGCTCCTCGATGCGGTATTCCGTCCGACCAAGGAGATAGAGCGTGTACGCGAATATCAGATTCATTCCCGAAGTGATCATCTTCGAGCTGCGGTAACCCGCCTGCCTGACCGTTTTCAGGAAGTCATGCCAGTATTGCAAATTCAGAACCTTGTCCTGAGCAGCACGAAGAACGGCGAATTGGCGGTCCCGAATCTCGGGATCATACTCATCTGTCTGCAGGTCTTTCCCACGTAGCAGTGAGTAAACCGATTTGAGCTTGGCCCGCCTGAACGCAACGCCGACGGAAACACGCAAGAGCTGGTCCGGGTCAGGGGTAATGAAGGGGTTGTAGGGAGATGGGCCGGTCGTAGAGGGTTGCCTTGCCGCCCTGCAGAACGCCTCCAAAGCCGCCCGGGCATCATCTGCGGAGACCGACATCAACGTCAGAATAAAATCTGATTGGTTGAGCTTCTTGCCCTCGGAATTGATCCTGACGAAGACCTCGGCGACCTGTTCTTCATCGACAGCGGACGAAAGCTCGAGAGCGGTGAACGGATAGCTGATCAGTTGATTGAGTCGCATGATCGCTCGTTGGATTTTCCGTTCGTCCTCAGGCGACAATTCCTGTGCCGCATTCAAACGTTCGATGTAGTCGGTCGCGATGGCGAAAATATCGGCATCTGGCGCCCAAATCTGGCTGATATTGCTGATATATCGAATGTCCCGACGAATTGCCGCATCAGCCACCTCAAACTTCTCGGAAAGCGGATCAAAGGCAATTTCGATAGTGCGAGAAACGAAATTCTTGTCGACGACCTTCACGCCGGTCATCACGGCATAGAGCGAGGTCAAACGTTGTTGCCCGTCAACGATCAGCAAGCGTGCAGATTTTTGATGTGTCTGATCGCCGATGCCACGTGCCCCGGACACTTCAGCAGGCTCCCAAAAGAGCAGGTATCCGACCGGAAAGCCTCGATACATGGAGTCGAATAGATTGCGAACTTTCACATTGGGCCAGACGAAGGGGCGCTGAAGGTCCGGCAGACCGATGTCGCCCTGATTAATCTGGGCGATAAGCCCGCCAAGTGTCGGATCGACCTTGCGATAAACTGTCGTACTCATCCTTCATCCCCTCTGGACGGGCCTCGATTCACCAACAACCTCAACGATCTTCGAGAAAATGCAACTTGTTCTTGTTTCACAATAGAAAAACCCTCAACACTATCAAGTCAGACTCACGATGACCGGAGCGGTGTCGTCGTAATTTCCGTACTCATGTCGACTACCGGGGCCCTATGACAGCTGAATTCACGAGGCATCACGCCCACTATCTTGCTCACCACATTACTCTGGCCGGCCTCGATGAGGAGGCATTTGCGAAGTCGCTCTCATCGGCTCGCGTGGATATGAACCCGCATCAGGTAGAAGCGGCCCTTTTCGCCCTGAAGTCCCCTCTGTCGAAGGGGGTAATTCTGGCGGATGAAGTTGGCCTCGGGAAAACAATTGAAGCAGGCATGGTGATCGCCCAGAGGTGGGCTGAACAGCAGCGCCGCATTCTCCTGATCGCACCGGCGTCATTGCGGAAGCAGTGGCAACAGGAATTGATCGACAAGTTTTCCCTGCCGAGCAAAATCATCGATGCGATAGTCTATCGCGACTTGGTCAAGAAGGGCGTCAAGCGCCCCTTCTACGACACCAAGGGCATAATCGTCGTTTCGTATGAGTTCGCTTCCAGCAAAGCCGACGAGATTGCTGCCACACCTTGGGATTTGGCAGTTTTTGATGAAGCCCATCGGCTCCGCAATGTCTACCGAAAGGACGGTTCGGTTCGGGCAAAGGTGTTGCGAGACGCCCTGAAAAACCCATTCAAAATCTTGCTTACTGCAACGCCTCTGCAGAATTCCTTGATGGAGCTCTATGGCTTAGTGTCCGTCATTGACGAGACGCATTTCGGCGGGCCTGCAGCCTTCCGCTCCCTGTACACCGGGGCAGGCACAGGACAAGAGGATTTGGATCGATTGAAAGCAAGGCTTGAGCCCGTTTGCCACCGAAGCCTTCGCAGACAGGTTCAAGAAGCGGGGCACATCAACTATACTGCGCGGACCGCCGTGACCTTCAATTTCAATCCAAACGAAGAAGAACAGCAATTATACGAATTGGTGTCCGCCTTCCTTCAACGCAACGACACAGTCTCGTATGGCGACAGAACCAATCCCCTCGTAATTCTTCAAATCAGGAAGGTGCTGGGGTCTTCGACTTTCGCGGTCACCCACTACCTCCGAAACCTCATCCATCGCCTCGAGAATAAGGAAGCCATCAACACCTCCATCATCGATGATCTGGATGATTTCGATGATATTGCCGAGGAATATGGAAGCGATCTCTCATCCGGTGAGGACGGGAGATCGCTCTTTGAGGAGGAGACCGATCTCCCCGAAATCATCGACCCAGTTAAGCTTCAAGCGGAAATCCAGCTTCTAAAGAGCTTCTTGGAATTGGCCGAGGGTATCGGCAAAAACGCTAAAGGCGATGAGCTGGCCGCTCGCCTTCCCTCCGCGCTTGATGAAATCGAGCAAAAAGGTGGGCAGCGAAAGGCTGTGATTTTTACCGAAAGTGTCAGAACCCAGCGCTACCTTTCTGACCTTCTGGAAAATAACGGATTTAGAGGCCAAATCGTCCTGCTGAATGGATCAAACAGCGATTCGGAAAGCCGGGCGATCTATGCCGCATGGGTGGAAAAGCACAAAGGCACGGACAAAGTGTCTGGGTCCCGTGCCGCAGATATCAAGCAAGCCCTCGTCGAGGCTTTCAAGAGCGATGAAAAGACCATTTTCATATCAACCGAAAGTGGAGCGGAAGGCATCAACCTTCAATTCTGCTCCCTGCTGGTCAACTTCGACCTTCCATGGAATCCGCAAAGAGTGGAACAGCGAATTGGCCGCTGTCACCGGTATGGGCAGAAGATCGATGTGACCGTGGTCAACATGCTGAATCTGAGCAACGCGGCCGAGAAACGAATCCACGAATTACTCGATGAAAAATTCAAACTCTTCGACGGCGTGTTCGGTTCCAGCGATGAGATACTCGGGACAATCGAGAACGGTGTCGATTTCGAAAAGGCTGTGCTGGCGATCGTGCAGAACGCTAGAGATGACGGGCAAATACAACTCGAAGTCGACCTTCTGAAGGAAAGGATTCAGGACAAGATCGACGCGGAAATGGAAGACGCTCGAGCAAAGGTGCTTGAGGAACTCGATCAAGCTGTTGTCGCTCGCCTCAAAAACACAGCCGGTCACATCAACGCCTCCTTGACTGACTTCAACCGTCGCCTGCTAACCGTCGCAAAAGCCGAGTTGCCGGATGCAAAGTTCCACGCCCCCGATAGCCCTCGATTCGATTTTCAGGGAAAAACTTATACGACAGAGTGGCCCGTCGCCGATGAAAACGACTGGCAGTTCTTCAGATTGGCGGACGACAATCTTGCCGCCGAAGTGGTGGACCGGGCCAAGGGATATGACCTGAACCATGAGGTCATTCATATCACTTTTGCGCCCGATCAGTACCCATTTGCCGGCCAGATTGTCGATGTCCGCAAGCTTAAAGAACGATCCGGGTGGCTGATCGCGGCGAAAGCCAAAATCGACACACCCAACGCGGTGCGGGAAGAAATGCTCTTGGCCTGCCTCACTGATGACGGCGAGGAAGTCCCACAGGAGACAGCTGACCGTATGTTCTGGGTACCGGCATCCGGAGCACGCCCGGCCGAAGGTCTGAAGCCAATCCGGCGCCTGCAATCAATGAAGGACGCCCTATTTGATAGCTTTTCCAAGCAGGTGAATATGGAAAATGCTAAGTGGCTGGAAGACGAGGAATTCCGGCTGGATGAGTATGCGAAGGACCTCGAGACCGAGTTCAATGCGCGGATCAAGGAAGTCGAGGAGGAAATAAAGGAACTCCGAAAGCAACGCCGCGCCGCCGGCCTCTCAATGGAGGAAAAGCTGGCCTTGGGCAAAAAGGTCAAACGCCGCGAAGCCGATCGTGATGACCTCGTGCTCAGCAAACACGAGCAACGAGTGAAAATCCGGCGTCAAGTTGAAGAAATGCTGGACGACATTGCTGAAAGCCTAAACCGCAAGCCAAGCGTTCAAGACCTGTTCGTAATCCGTTGGTCAGTGGAATAGGCCCAATCCATGAGGCTATTCGGCGAACATCTCTGCGGGTACCCGTTCGCTATTGATCTGTTTCTCGACGGGTATGAGGGACCGGGGCGCTTCCTCCAGCTCTTCAAGCGCCAATCGGGGTGGTTGAAGGCGTTCCGGGTCAGCCTTGAAACTCCGATCGGCAGCTGGGAGGAGACCCGCTTCGCCTGCCTGACAGATGCCGGTTATTCGCTCTCGAGCTATCCCGCCTCATGCCTGCTTCAAATGCCCATGTCGCTTCCGACGGAAGTGGAGCATACCCCACCGGAGGAGCTGGATGAACTCGTCGACGGCCTCTACTGGGACTTCTTGGGTTTGTGTGATCGGCGGTGCCAGCGCATTCTGGATCACGCCCATCTGGACGCCGACAAGGTCGTTGAGCAACACGAACGGGACCTGAATCGTCTGTCGAATGAGATCGACCGTGCCCTCCAAATGATCCGCCGGGATATGCGCTACTCTGCCCGACAGAATGACCGCCCCATCTTGCAGCGTAAGGCAGAACGCCTTCAAGAAATGGCGCGCCAGTTACCCGACATATTCCGGAGAAAGATGCGGGCGGCCCGCCACGCTGTTGATGCGATTGAGGACGGAGTGCTTGAATCAACTGGCGCCAAGGGCGAGATTGATGAGCTCTATACAGTTTACTTTCGTGTGAAGTGGCAGGCCGAGCCACACCGCACGATCGTACCATGGTTGCGCGAAGGAAGGACCCACGTCATTCCTTGGAACGACGAACGTCAGACCCTCATCGCCGAGCTACAGCAAACCAGCTGTTTCGTGCCCAACAAGGACCGGACGTCCAACACATTTTATGATCGGGACCTGAAGGCCGCGGCTCAGAGGGTGAAAGACAGGAAGTCGGCAAATCACAAACTCGCCACCACGAAACGCTGGCGGTGGAAGGCTCCTGCAGACGTGGATTCCACCAGTTCCGAAGTCGTTGATGAACACGACACTGCTGATGCGTCGCTCGACATCACCGGGGAAGGCCTTTCTTTCAGCCGTTCAATAGCGCCTGATGCAATCGATCTGCGCCCGGAAATCGCAGAATGTGACCAACAACAGGTGCTGGACGCACTGACCGGCTCGACGGGCAGAGTTATGGATTTCCACGACAATCCGAAGCCGCCTATTGATGAAGCGGCATTTCAGGAAATACTGCAACGCGACGCTGAACGTGAATTGCAATTTTATTTTGACCAGCGAGCGGCACGCGATGCCGACGCGGATACGGATGACGACTGATCATGGCCAAGAAAACCAAGCTCGAACTCACTTGGATTGGAAAGAATGACCGGCCGAGGTTGGAGCCCCGAATTCTGATTGAAGACCCAGAAAAGTCGTATCACGCCGAGCAAAAACGGTCGCAAGACGACTCCTTCGAGAACATGCTTATTCATGGCGACAATCTATTGGCACTAAAGGCCTTGGAGCAAGATTATTCTGGAAAAATAAAGTGCGTATATATTGACCCGCCATACAATACAGGTAGCGCATTTTCACATTATGACGATGGGCTAGAGCATAGCATTTGGCTTTCCTTAATAAAAGAGAGGCTTATAATTCTCAGACATTTAATTTCAGACGATGGAAGCATTTGGATATCTATTGATGACAATGAGTTCGCATATTTAAAAATTTTGATGGATGAAATTTTTGGGAGAATGAACTTTATCGCCACAATTATTTGGCGAAAAAATTATGCCCCGAAATCTAGCGCGAACTATATATCTGTCGATCATGACTATATAATTGTGTACGCAAAGCAGAAGCATCATTTTGACATAAACTGGCTCCCAAGAACGCAAAAACAAAATTCTATATACAAAAATACTGACAACGACCCACGTGGCCCTTGGACATCAGACAATATTTCTGCAAGAAATGCATACAGCAAGGGAATCTATAGTATTACGACGCCAAACGGAGAAATAATCGAGGGGCCTCCGGCTGGCCGTTATTGGGCCGTTTCTGCCGAGAAATTAGCGGAACTTGATAAAGATGGCAGGATATATTGGACAAAAAATGGTTCAGGAACGCCTCGCTTGAAGCGTTTCCTATCCGAAGTTAAAGACGGGCGTGTCCCCCAAACCTGCTGGGGTTACGAAGAAGTCGGGCACACACAAGACGCCAAAAAAGAGTCCGTCGCGTTGTTCCCACGAGACCCCTTTCCGACCCCCAAACCTGAGGCGCTAATTCAGCGCATTCTCCAGCTCGCCACCGAACCCGGGGACCTAGTCCTCGATTCCTTCGCCGGGTCGGGAACTACCGGCGCGGTCGCCCACAAGATGGGTCGCAAATGGATCATGGTCGAGCTGGGCGACCATTGCGACACGCATTGCCGGCCGCGGCTGCAGCGGGTGATCGATGGCGAAGACACCGGCGGCATCTCAATGTCTATGGACTGGAAAGGCGGCGGCGGCTTTCGCTATTTCAATCTGGCCCCGTCCCTGCTTGAGCAGGACAAGTACGGCAATTGGGTCATTTCAAAGGAATATCGCCCCGAGATGCTGGCTGAAGCTATGTGCAAGCATTTGGGATTCACCTATGCGCCCAGTGACGATGCCGAAGACTATTGGATGCACGGCCGTTCAACCGAGACGGACTTTATCTACGTCACAACCCAATCCCTCACCCATGCGGCGCTGACCAAGCTTTCTGAAGATGTCGGCCCGGATCGATCGCTATTGGTCTGCTGCAAGGCCTTCAAGGCCGATGCGGACGCCTTCGACAATCTGACGATCGTGAAAATACCTCAGACGATCCTGCGTAAATGCGAATGGGGCCGTGACGATTACAGCCTGAATGTCGCGAACCTCCCGATGGCGGAACCGGATGACCCTGACGAGGGGCTTCCCTTGTTCACCGAGCGGAGCGGAGACAAGTCATGATCAGCGATGAAAAGCTCGTCCAGCAGATCAGCCAGCGCCTCTCGCTACGCAAACCGCAGGAGCGTTCACTGGATATCCTGCGCGATGTCTTCACCCGGATCGATTTGTCGAAGGCCGTTGATCTCGAAGAGGCATTGGCAGACATCAAGTCACAATACCCCTCCGTAGAAGACTTCGAGCGAGATTTCCCTTCGCTCTGCTTCGCCCTTGCAACCGGCGTCGGCAAGACCCGGCTCATGGGCGCGATGTGCGCCTTCCTGTTCCTGAGTGGACGGTCGAAGAATTTCTTCATTCTGGCCCCGAACACGACGATCTACCAAAAATTGATCGATGACTTTTCCAACCCGTCATCACCCAAATATGTCTTCAAGGGTATTTCCCAATTCGCCCAACAGCCTCCGATCATTGTGACCGGCGATACATGGCAGGAAGGCCGGGGCGTGAAGATACGCGACATGTTCGGCGGCGATGTCGTGATCAACATTTTCAACGTCGACAAGATCAACAAGGACAAGGGCAAGATCAAAAAATTGCACGAATATATCGGGCAATCCTATTTTGATTATCTGGCCGGATTGCCCGACCTCGTCCTGATGATGGATGAAGCCCATCGTTATCGTGCCAAAGCCGGCATGAGAGCCGTTGCCGAGCTGAAGCCGATCCTCGGACTAGAGATGACGGCGACGCCCAAAACCGTTGGCGCCCAGTCCAAGCCGTTCAAGAATGTCATTCTGAACTATGGCCTCGGCAATGCCATGGCGGATGGCTATGTGAAGGAGCCGGCGGTCGCGACGCGGGCAAACTTCAACAAGGCGGACTTCACTCCCGAGCAGGTCGAGACGATCATGCTCGAAGACGCCGTGCATTATCACGAGAACCTGAAAGCGGAACTGGATGTTTATCACCGCCAATCAGGCCGGCCGCTGGTTCACCCCTTCATTCTGGTTGTCGCTCAGGACACCACACATGCCGACGAACTGAGCGCAATGATTGATAGCGATGACTTCTTCTCGGGACGCTACAAAAAGCGTGTCGCTGTCGTTCACTCTAATCTTTCAGGCGAAGAGAGCGACGAGGCCGTCGAGCGATTGGTCGGCCTTGAGACCGACAATCTCACCGAGATCGTCATCCATGTGAACAAGCTCAAAGAAGGGTGGGATGTCACCAACCTCTACACAATTGTTCCTTTGCGGGCCTCAGCTTCGGATATTCTGACGGAACAGACATTGGGACGCGGCCTGCGACTTCCCTACGGAGAACGCACCGGCGAGGAAGCCGTAGACACCCTCACCGTGATCGCCCATGACCGGTTTGACGAAGTGGTCAAGAAAGCCCGCGAAGACCAGTCCATCGTCAAGATGAAGCGGATCACAATCGGCCCCGGCGGAGACATTCCGGCCCAACGGGCTCGTGTTGTTGAAGCTCCAAGCCGGCTCGACAGCATTTTGTTTGGTCTCAAACCCGACATTGAAGGCGTGGACGATGCGAAAACGCAAATTTCACCACCGCTATTCGTCACCGAGGCAGACCGACAGGCCGCTTACGCAGCAAAACGGGCCATCCAGCGGCATGCCGGCAAATCGCCGTCTCTTGGTAGCCTGACGTCGCCTGAGAGCATCGCCCAGATACGCAGTGAGGTTCAGAAGGAGATCACAAGCTCACGTGATCTGGTGGATCAGATGGATGACCAACCGGATGCGGCCAAAATCACGGCAGCAGTTCTGGACGCCGTTCTCGCCCACACGATCGAAATCCCGCAAATCATCGTCATTCCAACGCGTGAAGTGTCGTTCGGTTTTAATGACTTTGATCTCGCCGGTGTGGAGTCAAAACACTGGCAGCCTATTTCCAATGAAATTCTTGTGCGGAATATACGGACTGAATCCCAAAGGGTTCTCGCACGTAGCGTTGACGGTCCAACAGAAGAGCGGCTCGAGAATTATATCGTCAGGCACCTGATCGAAAATGATGAAGTCGATTACGACACCCAAGCTGATCTTCTCTACAAGCTGGCCGGTCAGATGACGGCTCACCTCAGGACCTATCTCAAGTCAGATGACGAGGTGGAAAATGTCGCCCTCGGTCATGGAAAGAACATTGCCGACTTCATCTTCCAACAAATGAAAGAGAATTACTGGGAAACCCCGACCGATTATCGCGCCCGTGTGACCATGGGTTTTCGATCGCTTGAACCCCAATCCTACAATGCGACTGCCCAGAACAAGTTGAGGGATTTCCGCGAAACAGTGACACCGAAGTCAGATACCAAGAAATTTCTCTTCTCGGGATTCAGCAAATGCGGTTCCTCAATTCAAAAATTTGATTCCGACGACGAACGTCGATTTGCCGTACTGATTGATTCAGACCGCGAACCGTCCGTGATCAAATGGCTGAAGCCGGCCGCAAGGCAGTTCCAGATCGAGTATCAATCCGGTCGCGGGTATGAACCTGACTTCGTAGTCGAGACCAAAACCGAAAAGCTGATCGTGGAGATCAAGGCCCGCAACGAACTTGACGATGAACTGGTTCAGGCCAAGGCACGTGCTGCCTCCAAATGGGTCGAATACGCGAATGAACACGCCAGCGATGCCGATGGAAAACGCTGGCAATACCTTTTGATCGCACACGATCAGGTCACTGAGAGCTCAACATTGGCTGGCCTGAAAGCGAAACCGTCATAACATACTGATTTTCCACTTGATTTTTACTCATCGCGCATGTATTGCGGCAGTCTGCGGTGAGGCCCCATGAGAAAAACCAATCTCGTAAATCAAGATCAGAAAATGCCCCGGACATCGCATGCACTATCGCATGTTGCGGGTACGATGGCGCTAGATATTGCCCGCTTATGGCCCTTCCCGCACCTCGATTTCCTCGAGAGATCATCCATGTAGATGCACGCGGCCGCAATGATGATATCCAACCCGATAGCCAGCAATGGCAACGCCCAACTCGCCTTCAACCACATTCGCGACTGGAGGGAAGCCGGTTGCTTGGCCGACCCACGGCTCAGCCCGGATACCGTGAGTATCTTGAAAGCCCTGACACTGCCGCTTTGGGAAAAAGCTGACTACCGGCTGCTTTCCGATTTGCTCGAAAGCGAAAATGCGATCGGAATTTTGCGCCACACGCCAGCAGTCTCTCCAAACCTTGTTCGCCTTTTGCACCGACTTCCCGGCCCATTTCGAATTCCGAGAGTCATCCGATTCATCCGCAATGAAGATGAGGCCACCATTATTTCCCGGATATCGATGGGCTGCATCGATCGATCCCGTTCCCTGATTTCGAAATTACAAACTTCACAATCCCGATCCGACTTTTGGGACAAGGCGTCATCGCATTTCCTCGACCGCTGCATTCCGTTTCCAGAAGCGCCGAAAATTATTGACCCCCGTGTCACACCGATCCGCACCGTGGACTCGCTTCGTTCATGCGGGCTCAAACTTCACCTTTGTCTCCGGAATTTTATTGGCGAGGCCTTGAGCGGTGAGCAAAGCTTCTATGTGTTCAATGGAGAAAAGCAGATTGTGGTATCGGTCACGCCAAGGGTCGGTGGTCGAAGCGTAATTAGCCAAATGAGCGCCCCCGACAATATGCCAGTCTCGCCCTCAGACCGCAGTACAATCATCCAAGTATTTGGTGATGCCGGCATTCAGGATGAGAGTGTTTATGTGAATGACTGGCCATCAGAGTTGGACAGAAGATTAAACCGCCTCGGAAATGAGCAGGTCGAGCTACCCGGTGAACTCTACGCCAAGATCAACGATTTGATGTCATTCCACGCCCGGTAGGCACAGGGCCAAGCACCAACTTGGCGATCGCAGGAGGAACGGTCTCAGAAGTCCTTTGCAAAAGGTCGAAACGGGACCACCTCAGTTACCCGGTTCAAATGATTGCGAATTGTCGGTAATATTTAGAAAAGGCTGCATCAGGATAACGCCGTCAAATACGTTCCAATTGTTAGCCAATTTGAGACAGAGCTACTGACTTTTTTCTCCCACACATTTGGAGCTTCATACCTATAATTCTCTCAAGTTTTTTTTGATGCAGATAGTCTTGATTTTCATCACCTATTTGTCTCTTACTCTTCAACCATAGAATACAAACCTCACTCAAATAAACGGGTGAAGTTTGATAGATATTTTGAGCCGGCGTGCGTTATCCTTACAGACCCACGCACAGGACGATTGTTGCCAATCGTCACGCCGACATCACAAATAACCTAATCGTTGCAATCGATTAGATGGTCGAAGCCTCTGCCACAGGGGCCTCATTTTGACCGATGTGCACACCGGCCAGTTTTCCGGAGCACCTTTGGCACGATGATCCGGACAGACGAAAGGTGCGTTTCAAGGCCTTAGAAACGCCCCTCCCGAAACAGTGACCGCGTTTCGCAGCCGTGTTCTTTAAGCGCGTATTTAAGGCCCTCAAGTCGATCATTCGCGCCGAAAAGTTCGGCGATGTGGACATCAAAGGCCGGCCAGATTTTTCGACCGATCCGTTCAAGTTTTTCTTTCATCCGTTTGCGCGGATTTTTGATCACTCCGTGTCGAGCGTTGGAGACGAATATTGTGCCGTGAATGTGCGGACCAACATACGTCGATCCATCCTTTGAGTGGCGCTCGACGGTAAAAACGCCACGTCCAAACTGATCCTTGTAATCGCCAGCCTTATGGAATGCTCGCTTGCCAAAATTCACCTCGTTGACAGCATTCCAGCAGTGACTAAGACACCCTTCGATCAACGGATGCAGGACATCCTCGATGACCGGACTTTTTTGTCGAAGCCCCGGATCAAATGTGATCGTCACCAGATACGCCCGATCATTGGCAATATTTTCAGCAAGGCGCTCTACGGCATATGTTCGATAAAGCGACCATGTTGACCGGGTATCGAAGTCATCCTGCGCCTTTTGTGAAACGTATTGCTTGCAACCAGCCATTATTGCAGCCCTCGCTTTGACTCAACGAAAACAATAACCTCTGAACGCCAGTACCGAACTGTGAACGGCGAAATGCGCAAGGGAATTGGAAAATCAGGACGACGCCTCCAGCGGTAGAACGTCGCCCTACTAATTTTCAACAGGCTGGCGACTTGGCGGGCACTGACCAATTCATCACCTGTCCGCAGGGGACAAACTTGTATCTCTGATAAGGCGCTCATTGTTCTGGTGCCTCCGTGTAAGGTGGAAGCTGATCAGACTGCCCCAATGGCCCGTACCTCAACAGGATTGGCAGAGTGGGGCTATTCCCGAGGGCGTAAGATTCTAGCTCGAGCAGATATTCAGACCAGCACCGCATCATCGTGCGCCGACCCTCCAAATATTCAGCCCGATTGTACGCGCCTCTGACGGCATTTCGTTGGGAGTGGGAGAGCTGCGCTTCGATCCAGTCTGAATTCCAGCCCATTTCGTTCAAAAGGGTGGACGCCATTGACCGAAATCCGTGTGCCGTCATACGTCCCTTATATCCCAACCGCCAGAGCGCCTGATTCATAGTGTTCTCAGAGAGATAGACGTCCGCGGAACGTCTCGATGGAAAGATCAGCTCTCCCTCGGGATTTTGGGAACGATGGCGACGGAGGAGGTCAACTACAAATGGACTGAGCGGAACGATGTGGTCACGAGACATCTTCATCCTCTCCGCCGGGATGACCCACTCAGAGTTCTTCCAGTCAATCTCAGACCATCGGCCAGCTCTGACTTCACCGGGCCGCAAGAGCAGGTAAGGCTCCAGCCGTAGGCACATGCGGGCAGCACTCGATCCGCCGTAATAGTAGACTTTGCCCAAAACACCCGCCACCTCATACGGATCAACGATAGCCGGGTGATGGCGGGCGGCTCTTGCGGGAACGAGACAGGAGAGGCGTTCCGCAATATTGTCGCTCAACCACCCCTTAATGACCGCACGGTCGCACGCTTTCACCAAGAGTCTTGCAACCCTGCGGGCCTTGTCGAGGTGACCTAAGCTTACGAGCCTCCCAACAAATTCAGCCAACTCAGCGCGTGTGACGCGATTAATCGCTTTGTCGAGCAAAACGGTCGGGATCGCGTCCCTTAGCCACCACTTTTTGGACTCGGTTGCGGGAGCCATTCCTTCCCGCTGCGCATGCTCAATGACCTCATCGACAAAGGACCTCAGCGAGGGCGCCGCTTCCAAACCGCCGTTCTTAATCACCCGAAGGGCTTCGTTCGTATCTTGGCCGGTCTGTTGAGCTGACCGCAACTTGGTGACCATTTCACGGGCATCCGCCAACCCAATCTCTGGGTAGTTGCCAAGAGTAAAGGTCTTCTGCTTGCCACCAGAACGGCATGAATACTTCCACGTCTTGGTATTTGTCGGGTGCACCCATATAAATAGGCCACGCCCGTCTGACCGCTTGAGTGATGATCCGTTCTCGGGGGCACGCAAAGCATTCAATTTCGTCGTCGTTAACTTCATGACAATCTCCTATACCGTGGAGATAGTAACGACAAATTTGTGAGTCAAGCATAGGTCGGCCTGTACACGCCATTAATAATCATTTGAATAAAATTTTGCTTATAATAAGTATTTTGACATTTTAAATGTGTGCCAATTATCATTTTTGTTGGTCGGAGATATATAGATGACGCCAATTTTATTCTACTTATTAAGTAAAATATTTTTCCAAATGCGTTTTCAACTTGTGATTCAAGCAAACTAATTGCAGTTGGATGGCATTTTTGGCGTTGATCTCACCTCTCGAGCTGTGCGTTGAGGTCAATTCGCATCCCTCACTTGCAACCTTCTTGGCGGTTCCCGAGGGGACGAGGCATCCTCGCACCAAAAAACGAGACCAACAACGCGACCAACAAAATCGTGGGATCACATGCCATATTGTGAGACCGGCTGAGACGTTGTCTCATCCGCAATCCCTTTGCTGGTGGGCGTTCATGAGCCGATATGAGATACCGCTGGACCAGTTGTGCGGAGCCCTCAGCCGGCACCATTCGATTTTTGCGGACGCGCGGCGATGTGTTGTTGCCAATAGCCGCCGGCACCCCCCTCACCCTTCGCGGTAAGGATCCGCCTGGCTCTCGAACAGGTCCGCATAGAGCCCGCCTTGCGCGATCAGTGTGTCGTGCGAGCCCATCTCGATCCGCTTGCCCTTGTCGAGGACGATGATCTGGTCGGCATGGCGCAGATTGGACAGGCGGTGTGAGATAAGAATCACCGATTTGCCATCGAGCGGACGCTGCATGAATTCGGCTTCGGCGGCGGGGTCCATGGCGGCGGTCGGCTCGTCCAGGATCAGGATATCGGCCTCATCATTGAGATAGGCACGCGCCATGGCGAGGCGCTGCCACTGGCCGCCGGACAAATCATGTCCGTCCAGGAAATGGCGCGACAGCCGCGTGTCGAGACCGGACGGTAATTCGGCGATCAGCTCCTCGGCAAGACCCAGCCGGGCGGCGCGGGCGAGGCTTGCCGCATCGGTCTCGGCGAGGCCGCGCCCGGCGGCGATATTGTCGCGCGCGGTCAGCTTGTAATTCATATAGGGCTGGAACATCACGCCCAGACGCCGCGACAGCGCGGCGCGTTGCCAGTCCCGCAAATCCAGACCGTCAAGCGTGACGCGGCCGCTATCGGGCGCATAGAGGCCGGTGGCGAGCTTGACCAGCGTCGTCTTGCCCGAACCATTGGCGCCGACAATACCCAGCCGGCTGCCATGGGGCAGATGAAAACTGACCGCGTCCAGCGCCGGGCGTTTGCGACCGGGATAGCTGTAGCTGACCTTGTCGAAGCGCAGCCCGTCCTCCGGATCCGGCCCGGCGGTGGCGCCGCTGCTACGATCCTCCTCGGGCAATTCCATCACCGCGAACAGATTGGCGACATAGAGCAGATCCTCGACGACGCCATTGAAGGCCGCCATCAGCGAGGAGACATTCGCCTGTCCCTGTTTGAGCAGGCCGACCAGCATCACCATCTGGCCCAGCGAGATAGCGCCACCAATCGTCACCCAGACAATCCAGACCTTGCCGCCAAGAAACACCGCCGAGCTGAGAACGCCCAGCGCCGAGGCGATCCAGGCCTGGCGCGCATGCAGGGCGCTGTCATCGGCATGCAGGGAGTGGAAGAGCTCGCCATAGCGGCGCAGCAATTCATCGCCGAAACCGAAATGCAGGCGCTCGCGCGCGGCGGCCTCGGTCGTGACCAGGCTTTCCAGATAGCTGCGCTCGCGCATTTGCGGCGAACGGCCGGTGTAGAAGCGGTAGGCGGTGCCGGCGAAGTGGAGATTGCCGATAAAGAGCGGCAGGCCGCCGGCGACCACAAGCAGGAAGAGCCAGGGTGAAAAACCGGCCAGCAAGGCGGCGACCGAGGCCAGGGTCAGACCTTGCTGGGCCGCGTCGAACAGGCGATTGACCAGATTATAGGGCCGGCTCGCCGCATATTGCCGCGCCAGCAGGAATTGCTGCTGCACCGCCGCATCCTCGACCTGGGCCAGCGACAGGGCTGCCGACTTCCGCAGAATGAGCGAGGTGACGGCGAAGCCGAGCTCGGCGTGCAGGCGGGTCTTGTAAAAGGTCAGGAGGCGTCGCGCCGCGAGCAGGACGGCCAGCGTCGCCGCTTCGGCTGCGACCCAGAGCTGGGCCAGATCCCGATCGGCCGGGCTGGCACTGTCCATCGCCGTGACGACGCCATCCATCACCAGTTTGGACAGGTAGAGCGCCAGCGCCGGCAGCAGGGCAACGAAGACCGTCAGGGCGGCGATGAGGATGGTCAGGCCACGGCTGGCCGACCAGGTCAGGCCCAGCGTGCGCCAGGCATGGCCGGCGGCCTCGGCGAATCCGGGAACCGGCGGCGTCACGGCATCCTCTGACTCACCGGTTCTGGACATGATGATCTAGGCCACACGAACCGATTGCGACTCGGTCCCGGCTTCGGCCGTCATCATCGCCGACAGGACCGCGCCCTTGTGCGGGAAGGGTGCCGCCGGAACCGGCCGTTCGAGGAAGCCGGACAGTTTGTCGAATCCTTCGCCGGAACAGATATCAATGATCAGAAGGTCTTCCGGCCGATCCTTGAAATACTCCATCACCGAACGGACGTGCTCGTCATAGACGTGGGAGAAGCGGTCCGGATCGAAATTATAGCAACCATAGACCGCGGCGCGCAGGAATTGGCGCATCCGCAAATGGATGCCCTCATCAGGATCATCGAAATCCTTGAAGGCCGGGCGGTTGTACCAATGCCGCGAACAGGAGGCGAGCCAGTCATCCTTGTCGCGCACGGTCAGGATGAATTTGCTGCCCGGATAGAGCTTGTCGAAATGCGGGTAGAAGGGAATGGTCGTGATGTCTGTCAGCCCGTCGAGATCGCGCAGCAGGGTCAGGTCATATTGCGCGTTGGACAGCTCGATATAAGTGTCCTCGTCGATCGGATAATGCGAGCAGTCGAAGCCGAGCATTTGCAGGGCACCCGTCAGGCTGCGCGTGCCGGTGCGGCTGAGGCCAAGGCCGAAGACTTTCGGCTTCTGGGCGCTCTGGCCGTAGGCAACCCGGCCGCGGTTTTCCACCAGCCAGGCATCCAGTTCCTGGCGCGTGAAATCGCCCTTTTCCTCAAGCCCCATGCGCGCGATCTCGGCGCTGGCATGCTGCGGCAGGGCCTCGATGAAATCATGCACTTCTGTCGGTGTCGCCGAGGCCGGCACAGACTTGCGGGCGAATTCGACCGCGTGGCGCGCCATGGTCAGATCGCACATCTCCCCGTCTTCGGTCTTCCAGGCCCGCATCGCGCGGGTCAGGCGTTGCGCCTGGATCTTGGTGCGGCTGCGCAACTGGCGCAGGGCGTATTTCATGAAGACATGGTGATAGGACTGAAAATGGTCGTGCAGAATGTCGAAATTGCGGAATTGCTTGCTCGAGCCCATTGGCTTCATCGCCAGATTACGCAGGCGCGATTCCGGACGCAGCACGTATTTCAGATCATTCTCGGGCACTTTCGTCGCCGCCATCGCCCGCACCACATCGATGCGGGTGATATGGACACCGCAATGCAGACGGCCGCGGAAACGGTCGCTGACATAGGCGTCGACATAGGGCGCATCGCAGGCATCGATGAAGGCGCGCATATCCTCCAGGATCAGGCAGTCGGCATCGACATAGACGACGTAATCGCAATCATGCTCGATCTGGAGCATCTGATTGACGCATTCGGTGAAGGGGCGGACATCGTCGAGGACGAAGGTGTTTTCCGGCCGGATATGCTCCTGCGCCAGGGCCAGGGCGACGTCGCGCGTACGCTCGTCAATCTGCCGGAAAACCAGGTCAACTTTTGCCATAATATGCTTATGCTCCAACACAGAACTGCGCGTTCAACGATCCGGCCAGGTCTTCAAACAAGGCCAGATGCGCGGGATCAAGTTCCTGCTTCCATCGCAGATCGAGTTCAATTCCGCCGGAATGATTCTCGTAATAGGCACTGGTGCGGTCCGTCAGGCTGACAAAAGCCTCGTCGGGATCGTCAAACCGCGTTTTCGCGGCGATAAACTGGGTGCCGCTATTGCCGCCCAGCACATGGTGCGACTGTTCGGCGAAACGCAGCATGGCAGGTTCGAACCCGATCTGCAGCAAATCGCAAACGCGGCGCACCTCGGCCTCGGTCCGGGTCGACAGGTTTTCATAGCTGATCTGCAATTTGGGGCCCTCAAACCGGTCGAACAATGCCTTGCTCAACGCCATTTTGCCCATCCATTGCAGGATCTGCGCCTCGGCGCCGCGATCGGGATATTTGCGGATCCGTGAATTGACGACGGCCCGGCCATCCCGGGTGAGAAAGAGAAGGAAGGCCTGTCCTCCAGCCTGGTTCATCTCGGCGGCACGCGCTTCGATCCAAGCCTCATCTTTTGTCGAATCGATGATGACTGTGCGATGAACGTGAGCGGAAATCTGTTCATAAAGCGGGCGCTCGCGGTCCCAGCGAAAGCCGGCCCAGACCTCGCAGCCTTCGCCGCAAATCTTGCAGACCCGCTTGCGCAGCGGCTTTTTCTCGTCACCGAGATTGCGCACCTTGGCCCCCTCACCGGCGTAGAACGCCTGTGAGTGGCTGCCCAGAATCATGCCCAACAGCGTCGATCCGGAATGCCCGGCACCGCACATCAGCACTGCCTTGAGCTCGTCAACGCGATTCATGCGACCCCCTTGATCGGCCAATCCAGCCCTTCACGGACCGATTGTCCCTGATCGGCGATGTGGAACTCCAAATCCTGCCCCACTGCAAGAAAAATTGCATCTCCACCTGCCAAACCTGGCGAGCAGCCGAGAGCGGCATGCTGCCACATGGCATTGCCTCGCGGTCGCACTATACCGGATACTCACATCGCATGCGGAGAAGAAATATGTCCCGAATTCTGTTGCCTGTCCTCGCCTCGCTCGCCCTGCTTGCCTGCAGCGATGGCGCAGACCCGGCCGCGTCAGGCGGCACCTCCGCCGCAGCGCAATCAGTCAGCGCAGACCTGACCGCTCCAGACGCTGCACCGGTTGAGCAGGCCGTCGCCCTGGCCACATCGGGTCCGGACCTGGCCAATGGGCAACGCCAGTTTCGGCGCTGCCAGTCCTGCCATACACTCAATGAGGGTGGTCGCCATACAGTCGGCCCCAATCTGCACGATGTGATCGGCCATCCTGCGGCCAGTGCGGCCGGCTTCAGCTATTCGCGCGCCCTGCGCGAGGCGGGCCTGACCTGGGACCTGGAAACGCTGGACGCCTGGATCGAAAATCCGCGTGAACTCGTACCGGGCAACCGGATGAGCTTTGTCGGGTTGCGCAATGCGCAGGATCGCCGCGACGTGATTGCCTATATGGCAGCGACGACCGCCCAGGGCGACTAGAAGCGGCGCCAGACCGAGACGAAGAGCGCCCGTTCCTCAATCGTATTGCGTCCAGACGGCGTCATCGTCGCGCCGAGATGGCATTCAACCGCCCCGAACTCGCGGCCGACCGATACCTGCAATTTGTGTTGCTCGAACTCGGGGGCCCCGGGCCGGGCCGCATCCAGACTCCAGACGGAAAACGACTGGGCCAGCACATGCCAGCGCCGGGCCGGCTGCCAGCCCAGGGTGAGATCAAGCCGCGCCTCATCTGAATACACGCCATCGCGCTGGCGATAGGCAAGCTGGGCGTCGGCGAACCCGTCATCGGCGACGTTTGCGCCCCAGAGCGCCCGGACCTCCCAGGCATTGCCACCATCGCCCAGCGGTTGATTGGAGATATTCTCGCCCTCACCGGGCAGCACCGCCATCGCCTGGAGCGAAACGACCTGCCGCGCGCTGGAATAGAGCGCGCCGCGCAAGCCGATCTCGGTGGCCGCGAAGCCCTGGGCGCTATCGAAATCGGGGCCCCTGCGGCGCTCCACAGTCTGCCACGCCGCCCGCGAGACCAGGGTAAAACGATCACTCAGCCCGTATTCGAGATAGAGGGCGAGTTCATCCTTGTAGAAATACCCGTCATCGCGCCGCTCCCCCGCATCATCGAAGGACAGGTCGGCGCGATCAAACAATGTCGTGGTTATCATCAACCCTTCGCCGCGCGCTTGCGGCCACGCCCCGGCATTGGCGGGGGACGTGGCCGCGAACAGCGCCAGCGCCAGGATCAGGCGTCGAAGCCAGGACTCTCCCGGCGAACCCGGTCGAGCAGAGCCGCCCAGGCGATTTCCTTGAAGAACTCGTTGCCCGCGATCTCCGAGGACTGGCCAAACACGCGATCCTGCATCTTCTGATCCCATTCGATCAGCTCTCCGCCAGCTTGCGCCATCACCTGGATACGGCACGCACGCTCCAGTAGGTAGATGCGAATATACGCGCTAAACGGGTGATCGCCAACCGACAAGGTGCCATGGCTCGACAGGATCATCAGATTCTTGTCGCCCAGATCGGCGACAAGCCGCTCTTTTTCGTCGGCTTCCAGCGCGATGCCTTCATAGCCATGGTAAGCGACGTCATTGTAAACATTCATGGCCAGCTGCGAAATCGGCCTCAGACCACCCTTCTGGGCTGCCACCGCAACGCCGGCATCGGAATGCAGGTGCAGCGCGACATGCACATCCGGCCGGGCCGCGTGAATGGCGGAATGAATGGTGAAACCGGCCGGGTTGATGCCATAGCGTGACGGCGGAAGCACATTCCCCTCAAGGTCAACCTTGACCAGATTGGACGCGGTCACATCCTCATAGAGGAGGCCAAAGGGATTGAGCAGGAAATGCTCTTCCGGGCCTGGCACGCGCATCGAGATATGGGTGAAGAAGAGATCATCCCATCCATGCATCCGCACCAGGCGATAAAGCGCCGCCAGGTCGCAGCGCGCTTTCCACTCTTCGGCCGAAACCTGATCCTGAACCGACAGCGTCGTTTGATCGTCCATACTTGTTACCTCCCGCAAGGTGTTGCCGTTTTATGTTTTTGTGAGGGCAATCATCCGATGCCGGGCGGGTTCGGTCAAATGTCCTTTGCCAGCCGCAGGCCGGAAAACTGCCAACGCGCCTGCGGCGGGAAGAAATTGCGGTAGGTCGGGCGGATATGCCCTTGCGATGTTGCGCAGGATCCGCCCCGCAGCACGTACTGTCCGCTCATGAATTTGCCATTATACTCGCCGACCGCACCGGCCGCCGGCCGATAGCGCGGATAGGGCGCATAATCGGACCGGGTCCACTCCCACACACCGCCGAACATCTGACGCAGCCCACTACCCGGCTCGCAGACATCGGGATGCGCCGACCAGCCCGGCATCGCGAAGCGGCCGTCCGGCCCCGCGCCACGCTGGGCGGCAAGCTCCCATTCGCGCTCCGAGGGCAGACGCGCGCCGGCCCATTCGGCATAGGCAGCCGCTTCATAGAAACTGAGATGCGCGACCGGAGCATCCGGCTGCGGCGCCGCCTCGCCATGCAAGGTAAATTGGCGCCACGCCCCGTCGCGCTCATGCCAGTAGAGCGGCGCCTGCCAGCCCTCTGCATTGACCCGGGCCCAGCCGTCCGACAGCCAGAGCGAAGGAGTGCGATAGCCCCCATCATTGATGAAGGCGGCATATTCCCCATTCGTCACCGGCCGGTCCGCCAGTGCGAAAGGGGTCAGCAAGGCTTCGTGACGCGGACCTTCATTGTCGAACTGGAAGGGCAAGCCCTCGACGCCGAAGGCAAACAGCCCGCCATCAAACCCGATCCAGGAGGCGCCTGCCTCATCGCTCGCCGCGCCGCGGCCGGTTTCCGGGAATGCCTGCGGCGCAAACGGATTGTGCGACAGCACATGTTTGATATCGGTGAGAATGAGCTCCTGATGCTGCTCTTCATGCGCCAACCCCAGACGCAACAGGGGTTCGAGCCGTTCAAGCGGCTCTCCTTCAAGGCTCGAGAGCAGCCGCGTCATCGCTTCGTCGACATGCCGGCGGTAGCCCAGCACGTCGGCCAGTCCGGGCCGGGAAAGGAAACCGCGCTGGTTGCGCGGGTGACGCTCTCCGATCGCGTCATAGTACGAATTGAATAAATAATTATATTCGCAACTATATTCCCGATATCCCTCGAGCTCCTCCAGGAGCAGGAAAGTCTCCCAGAACCAGCTGGTATGGGCGAGATGCCACTTGGTTGGGCTGACATCGGGCATGGTTTGAATCACCATGTCCTCACAGTCGAGACGCTCTACCATTGCTTGTGTATTCGCCCTGACGCGCGAATATTCAACCAAGAGTATTGGTTCGGACACGTCCTTCACTGCCAGTTGCCTCCCGGCTCAGCCTCATTAACAAGTTTTCAAGGCCGATCAGCCTTAATGCTACACAAGAACAAGCAAACTCATGCCAGGTCCATGGTCAGCAACTCTGCACAAGCTATAGCCCAACTCGCACAATTGCGAGACCCCTCCAAGCGCCAACAGCTTGCGATGGGGGTCACGGATATGTGCCTGGCACAACCGCTGACGCCGACCGCCGAACCCGTCGTCGGCGAGTTGCTGATCACGCTTTCCGGTGCGATCGACGGCCCGACCAAACTCGCCATGGTGGAAAAGCTCGCGGCATCGGATTGGGCACCGCATTCCGCGATCCGGCATTTTGCCTTCGACGAAATCGATATCGCCTGCGTCGTTATTCGCAAAAGCCCGCGCCTGACCCAGCAGGACATGATCAGCCTCGCAGAAACCGGCTCGGTCGACCACAGGCGCCATCTTGCGAGCCGGCCCAATCTCGGCCTCGCCGTGACCGATGTTCTCGTGAAGCCGGGCGAAGCCGTCATTCTTCGGGCCCTGGCCAATAATAACACGGCCCAGATCAGCGAGTCGGCGCTCGACATCTGCCTGACCGTCGCCAAGGACCATATGAAGCTGCGCGAAGCGCTGGCCCGGCGCCACGACCTGCCAGCTGAATACGCGACACAGCTCTGCATCATGTTGCCGGAAAACTGGCGTGAGGATTTGTACCGGCGCTTTGGCCTCGACAAGGAGTATGTCGAAGGCCTCGCCGTCAAGGCTGCCTTGAGCGCGACCTCGGCCGGCGTGGACGACGAGGCTGTCCGGGCCATCGACGCCGCCGAAAAGTCCGGAGCCCTGACGGGCAAGTACGCGCTGACGGCCCTGCGCGCCGGCAAGCCCGCAGTGTTTGACCACGCGGTCGCCCGGCTTTGCGGTTTGACGCCGGCACAATGGCGCGTGGCGCTGGCCATGGGCGGCGTGCGCGCGGCTGCCATGGCCTGCCAGGCTTGCGGTCTCGATCGCACCGACTACCCGACGGTTCACCGGGCGCTGCAACGCGGCGGCCGCATGCACCAGCAGCTCGAGGGCGAGGCCATGAATGCGGCCGCCAATGTCTTCCGCATGTACGGGCCGGAGAAAGCTGCCAACACCTTGCGTCAACTGGGAAGCAGGTCTTGAATACGCGCCGGTCATAACGGACGCTCCCTTGCCCCCTACACTCGCTTTTCTCGCCAGCCCTCGCCCCGATGCCAAGGCCGCCAAACTCCGGCTGGAGCAGCAATACGGTCATGTCGATCTGAAAGAGGCCGAGATCATCGTCGCACTCGGCGGTGACGGGCTCATGCTGGACGCCCTTCATGCGGCGATGAAGTCGGGTGCCAGCGTCTATGGCATGAATTTCGGCTCGGTCGGCTTCCTCATGAATGAGTTCCGCGAAGACGATCTGTTCGCCCGCCTGGCCGATGCCGAGCACGCCCGTCTGCACCCGCTCCGCGCCACCGGCGAGGATGTCTATGGTCACCCGTTCCAGGCATTGGCGATCAATGAGGTCTCGCTGTTGCGGGGCACGCGCCAGACCGCCAAAATCCGCATCAAGATCGATGGCCGTGCCCGGATGGGCGAGTTACAGGCGGATGGTGTCCTGGTCGCGACACCGGCGGGCTCAACCGCCTACAACCTGTCGGCCCATGGCCCGATCCTGCCATTGAACTCGAAGGTCCTGGCGCTGACGCCGATCAGTGCCTTTCGCCCGCGCCGCTGGCGTGGCGCCCTCCTGCCGCATAGCGCCAAGGTCGGGTTTGAAATTTCCGAACCCCGCCTGCGCCCGGTGCACGCCGTTGCCGATAACCAGGAATTCCGCGAGGTGAGCTGGGTGGACGTTGTCGAGGCGGATGATGTGACGCTGACAATCCTGTTCGACCGTGGCCGCGATCTGGCGGAGCGGATCCTGGCAGAACAGTTTGAAAGTTAGCCCTGCTTAGGGCGGTGTTAAGCACCAGACGGTACAGTCTCGGCAAGTAACCCAATTCGCACCTGCACCGGCGAGACGATACAAATGGCGCTCGAAGCTACCCTGTCCCAGACCCGTATTCTGGTCGTGGACGACAATGCCGCACTGCGGGGCGTCCTCCGGGTCTCACTGCAGGCTTTCGGTTGCGCGAAGGTGATCGAGACCGGTTCGGTGGCGCAAGCCCTCGACATCCTGAAAACACAACCGGTTGATCTGGTCATCACTGACTGGAAAATGAAACCGCGCGACGGGATCGATCTTGTCAGCAGTATCCGCTCACCGGTTTCCAGCCCCTGCCCCGGCCTGCCGGTCATCATGCTGACGGCCTATGACGGCACCGACAAGATTCGCCAGGCGCGCCGCGCCGGCGTCAACGCCTTCCTGATCAAGCCCGTTACCGCCTCGGCCCTCGCCAGCTGCCTGCGCGACGTACTGACCGGTGACCAGGGCTTTGTCGAAACCGATTCCTATGTCGGCCCTGAACGCCGGGAGACCGACCGGTCTGACCTGCCCTGTTCGGCCGTCCAACTCACCGCTTCCCACTAAGAGGATCTCACGCATGGCCAAGATCAATCCCGATGTCGAAATGATTGCCGCGCCCAATATGCTACAGATCAAGATTGGTGGGCCGATCGGGGCCGCCGACCTGCACCTGATCGAGAAGGCGGACAACGCCCTCAATGATATGCGGTCGGACTTCGCGCTCTGGCTCGAGGATGAGGTCGAAAAGCTTGAGAAGTCGGCGAGCATTGCCCGCAAGGAAGGGCTGAAGGGGTCCGAAGGCGAGGAGCTTTTCATCCGCGCCCACGATTTGCGCGGCCTCGGCTCGACCTATGAATTCCCGATCATCACCCGCATCGCCTCATCAATGACCAAGATGATCGACATGCCGGAAAAACGCGCCGTCGCACCGATCGGCCTCGTGCTTGCGCATGTCAATGCGATCCGCGCGGCCCTGGTGCAGAATATCCGCGACAGCACCGATCCGGTCGCTGCCGAACTGGCTGATCAGCTTGAAATCATGGCAGAAGAATTCGCGGCGCCCTGGAAGGACGACGCTCAGCCAGCCGCGGCCAGAGGCTGAGCGTCTTCGGCGAACCGCCGCAGCATGTAATCCAGATCTTCCTCGGGAATACCCTGGAACCGCGTAATGGCCCGCTCCGCCAGCACGCGGCGGAAGTGTTCACGGCTCTCGCCGTCATGGGGCATCTCGGTGGAATGATACACGTCGAGCCCGGCCCGGATCGCCGGATAGAGGCGCGGCGGCATGCCGGTCCGGTCATAGATCGCACGCAGGCCCAATGGCCCGGCATCATGAACCAGCAACCAGGCCTTCGCGTGCGGCAGACCCGACAATTCGGCGAAAGCATGCTCGACAAACGCCACATGACCGCGGAACAGGGCCCGCAGGATGAGTGATGGCGTCAGCCGGCTGTTCATCCGCAATTGCTGTACGAAATGCTTCGGATCATGTGCCAGTCCGGCCTGGTCCACCAGATCGACCGTCGCACGCTCACGTGCGCCCTCGGCGATCTCGACCGCGAGCTGCGGCGGCAGGGCATGATTCTTGACGAGACGGTCAAGCGCCTGGTCGCTGATGTGCGAAATCAGGCGTTCGGTGATGTCCAGCGGAAGGTGGGAGCGGGCGACAAAAGCGTCCATCACCGCCTGGCATTCGCAGAATTCACTGAAGGCCCGCTGATAGGCCGCTTCATCGAATTCGGCCCCGTCATTGGACGCCGCGATCCCGACCGCACCCTCATCCTTTGAATCGAGAATTTCGTGCACGACGATCGCCGACACCTGGTCGCGGGCCGCCACGGCGCAAAATTTCGCCGAACTCGCCCCGTGAAGGATTTCGATCAGGTCTTCATCGGTCAGTGAAGGCGAGGATAGCAGCACAGGAGCAGCAACAGAGTCGACGTCTGACGCGAGCTTCACGGCAATGTCGCGCGGCAGGTTAGGCGACTGGCGCAGCGTCACCGCCAACGCCCGCCGGACCAGCTCGGCAGCGTCGCGCGCGATCAGGTCAAGAATATCGCGGGCCGCTGCGCGCTCAACATCGGACAGGCTCGCAGCGTCGATACGGTGACAGATCTTGCGCGCCGCCAGGGCTCGCTCTTCATCCGTTTGTCCTCGCACCAGGCGGCGGACATCGGTTTCAGTCAGGCGATTTCGCAGCGCTACGACGGTCATGGTTTTCCCGAATTCTTTCAGAACTTAATGAAGCTTAACGCCGACATGCTTAATGAAAGCTTGTCGGCACTCCACTCTGTTTACGTTTCACGCACACGTCCTGCGGCCGGAGCGTCCAGCGAAGCGAGTATCTCCATCAGGGCCGGGGACAACTCACCATCGCCAACACGCTGGCTGCCCGGATTGACACGTCCGGCATACAGTCCGCCCGGCGCACCCGAGCCAACCCTTGGCGTAACCGGCTGGGCAGGGCCCGTATCCGGCAGGCTGACGACCGGCCGCTCCCGGGTCAGCGAAGCCAGCACCTCACTCGCCGAACGCGGCCGCGACCCGTCATAGAAGATCGGCCGATTGGCCTGCGCAGCCTGGGGAAACAGTTCGTCGGCCCGGATCCCGGGCGAACGTTCTGCGGCAGCAATCAGGCCTGCTGCGCCATGGGCGCCGAGAAAGTGCGCGGCATAAAGCTCTCCGCCAGAGGCAGGACGGCCCAGTCGGGATTCGATGACCTGCGCATTCTCCGAAGCCAGTTCACCAGCCATACGGGCGGCGGTTTCCGGGTCGAAACGAAGGTCGAGGATTCGCGCCCGTTCAGCCGGATCGGAGACAGCCAGGCGGCCGCCCTCATCCCGGGTAATGGATTGTGCCGCATCGCCATGCCCGTGCTCGGCGCCATGGCGCTGCATCACACCCAGCCAGGTCTGCTCGATAAACTGATACATCCCCGCTGCGCTGGAGGTCGAAGCCTGCGCGCTGGCGTCGAAATTGCTTTCGCGCGCCGCCGTGCGCAGCAGAAAGTTGAAATCTGTGCCGGTCTCCTGCGCCGCCTGACGGATCAGACGCGTCGTGGATTCCTGCTGGCTTACTTCAATCGGGCTGACCACGTCAGACCTCCGCAATTTTGCTGAATCGATTCGTGGACAAGCATCGCGCCCCTTCGCCTAACCGCGCGTTAACGATGATATTGCTTGCTGACGCGCATAATGCACGTTAAAGATGACAGGCTTGCTCGCGATCGCAAAAGGCAATCCGCTCGCGAAAAACATCAGGAAGCGGGAGTTGAAAATGAAACGAACGCATATCACCGTCGCCGCCGCACTGACGGGCCTGCTGGTCCTCAGCGCTCCGGCAGCTGCAGAGCGCATCCGCCTTGTCAATATCACTGGCTACAGCGTCATTGATGAGGAACATCTGGTCCTCAATGGAGGCCCGAATCGTCACCACCTTGTCACCATGCGCAGCCGCTGCGCGGGCTTGCGTCATGGCGTCGAAGTCGGCCTCAGCTTCCCGTCGACGACGACACTCTACACGCCCTTCCTCGAATATGTTTCAACGCGCGAGGACAGTCGTTGTGCCATCGACACGATCGAGGCCGTCGAGAGTGTCGATGCCGCGCGCGCACTGATCGAACAACGCGCAGCGGAAGAAGCCGCAGCTGGCTCGGACACCTCCGCGCCGATCCGGTAGTACGAACACAACCAGGCCCGGTCGGGTCCGCATCTCGACACTCCCCATCAAAGGGGCAGAGTTTGCGGTCGGCCGGGATTGGTGCAGCGCTCAATAAAAGCGGCGCATTTGTCGGTAGCCATAAAGCCTCTGTAAACCGCTACGCCGATTAAGGGTTTGCTAACCGCGCTTGTTAGCATCGCCTTACATTCAGAGCCCCATGATTGATCCAAGACGCCAATAATTTTTTTGGACAGGATCGACATGAAAAATTTCCTTCTGCAGACAACGGCCACGCTGATGCTGACGGCCTCCGCAGGCTCGATCCTCGCCCCCGCCGCCCTGGCCGGGAACGGATCAGGCCCCGGGGCGTCAGGGGACGACGCACAATTCGTCCTGCCCTACCATGGGGACATCAATCCCTTCCATGGCGACATCAACCCGTTCCACGGTGACATCAACCCATTCTACGGCGACATCTCGCCATTCTGGGGCGATATCAGCCCGTTCTGGGGAGATATCAATCCATTCCACGGGGATATCAGCGCCTTCTGGGGCGATATCGACCCGTTCCATGGCGACATTAATCCCTTCCATGGTGATATTGATGCCTTCTGGGGCGATGTCGGCCCCTTGTGGGGTGATATCGACGCCTTCTGGGGCGATATCGACCCATTCACCGGAGATTCGGCCTCCCTGGCAGCCCAGCTGGAAGGCCTGTTCGGTCAGGCTGAAACAGTCTTCGGCGCGTCCATCGAAGCGCAGACCGGACAGTCCTTCCGCAATCACTTCCTCCAGGACCTGCTGGTCCGCCACGGAATTGATCCGAGCGCCCCGGACTCCCTGGAACAGGTTACGGCGCAGCAGCGTTCCGCCTTCTTCCTGGCCTTCTATGATGGCCTGATGAACTTCTCCGGCACGGATCGCTTCGACCACTGGATGCCGGCCATCAACTGGTCCCCTGCACTCTCACAGGCCGCCGGTGGCGGTGATGGTGTTCTGGTCGGCCTGCTCGACTTCAGTTTCCAGAGCGATGACGGCATGGATGTCCGGACATCCCATGGCGAACGCGACTATCTTGACTTCAATCATGGTGCGGCCGTCGCCAGTCTGATCGCTGCGCCCCATGATGGCAGCGGTGTGATGGGCGTCGCCCCGGACGTGACCCTCCGCACCTATAATCCATTCGATGAAACGCTGAGCACGAATTGGGCTGATGTTCGCTCCGGTCTGCTGAAGCTGGCCCGCCCGGGCCCTGATATCATCAACATGTCGCTCGGGCTGCCCGGCTGGACCCTGCATCAGCAATGGGGCACCATTTTCAGCGACAAGCGCGTCGCTCGTGCGACCGATGACGTCCTGCTCGTCGTCGCCGCCGGCAATGACGGCGTCAGCCAGACCGCTGACCTTGACTGGACAGGCGTATCCACCCTGAGCAATTTGATCATCGTCGGGTCGGTCAATCCAAATGGCGAAATCTCCTCCTTCTCAAACCGCCCCGGCACGGCGTGCCTGACGGTGCGCGGACGATGCCGGGACGGCAACCGGCTGATGGACCGCTTCCTGGTCGCACCCGGCGAGCTATTGCTGGTCTCTGACGGCTCCGGTGGTGTCACGCGCCTGTCCGGAACCTCCTTCGCAGCGCCGCTGGTCACTGGCGCCGCAGCGCTGGTGCTGGGACGCTGGAACTGGCTCGAGGCTTCCGACGTGGCTGATGTGCTGTTGTTCACGGCCGAAGATCTTGGCGCACCGGGCGTCGACGAAGTCTATGGCTGGGGCATGCTCGATATCGACGCCGCCATGTCGCCGATCGACATGACAAACCTGGTCCATCTGGAACGATCCCGGCGCAGGGGTTACAGCGAGCAATCGATCGATGTCATTTCGCTGGCCAGCGGGCGTCTGTCATTCCGCTCGGCTCGCGACAACTCGATCACCGTTTTTGAGCCAATCGGCGATACCTATCGCGACTTCGAAATCTCGGTTGCCGATCTCATGTTCGATGATTCCAGCCGCGACCGGAATATGCGCGCCAATGCCGAAACCTATCTGCGCGAACGCACCTGGTGGCTCGTCAATGGCCGACAGTTCAACGATACCGGCGAAACCAGCTACCAGCTCTCGGCAGACGGCCGGATGCAAATCACCAGTGTCGCCGCGGCGGCCGATCCACGTGCACCGGTCTCGAGCAGCGGCCTGCCATTCCAGACCGGTGTGAATTTTCGAGACACCGAGACCGGACGAGAGTTCCGCCTTGGCGCCGGCGAAGGCGCCATGGCCCTGAACCCGCAGGACGGTTTCGGCTTGTTCTCTGATCACCGACCTGAAACGGGCGGCGTCAATCCAGTGCTCGGCTTCGCTTCCGGCGGTGCCTATGCGATGTCGACCATCCCTCTGGGAGATCGCACACGGATGGCTCTGGGCGTCACCACCTCGCAGGATGAACGCCTGTTCGTCAACCCGATCAGCGGCGAGGAGCAAGCCCTCGTCGAGGGCGTCGCCGGCTATCAGGCGACCGCATTCCTCGCCAGCGTGTCGCATGAGTTCAATGACAGCCTGACGGCTCATATGACCTATACGAGCCTGAATGAAGCAACGGGTCTGCTTGGCGCCCAGGGCAGTAGCGGCCTCGGCCTGGCGGGCGGAGCCACGACGGACGCCCTGACGGTCGGCGCGGAGACCCGCCTGCCCCTGGCGGTGACCCTGAGCAGTTCTGCTACCCTGGCTCGCACCCGCTCAGTCAACTTCGACGACTCCCTGCTGAGCCTGCCGGACGGCACTGTTTCCAGTGCATTCCAGCTGACCGCACGGCGCGACGGGCTCTTCACCTCTGTGGATGCCGTGCGCTTCAGCATTATCCAGCCCCTGCACGTCGAGTCCGGCGCGCTTGAATATAGCTCGACCCGGATTGTCGACCGCGAAACAGGCGAACTGGGCCCCGACCTCCAGCGCTGGGAATTGGGTGGTGAACGCCCCCTCTTCGCTGAAGTTCTTTACGCCACCCCGATGTTCGACGGCCGCGCCGATCTAAGCCTCTTCACCCGTGCTGAACTGGCCGGGGAAACATCGGCCCAGGATGTAGCCGGCATGGCGAGCGGCGCACGGTTCCGGCTGGAATTCTAACCGGCAGGCCGAGATTTCGCAGAGTAAGGAACCGCCGTCTCAAGCCTTTGAGGCGGCGGTTTTCTCTTGCCAGCTCAGGCCGCGCGCGCCTGCCCAGGACCAGTACGCCCGTCTTCGCGTGAATTTAACTATTCCACTTCAAGTTTGTAGCCTGACCAGACCATCCGGCCGCAATCAGGACCGCAATGCCCCGCGCCAGAGATCATCGCTGCTACCACACCGCTCGCAGGTCTGACCTGCAGCCGCATTGTGCCTTGCCGGTCTCCAAGAGCGGAGCGATTCTGAAATGATCAGGCATCTCGCGGTCACAGCTGTCAGCGCACTCTGGTTGCTGGCCAGCCCGGCTCAAGCCCTGCAAGCGACCTCCGAAATTTTGGTGGTTGAAGCGGCGACATTCGAAACGGAAATCGCGTCGGCCCGGGCGAATATGATGGGCGACCCGAATGCCGCACTGGCCCATATCAACCGCGCCGAAGCCATTCTCGCAGCACGCCCTGACCCGGGCGAAGTCGACAGTGAACTTGCCACGGTCCTGTGGTTGAAATCTGAAGCGCTGACGCGTCTGGGACGCCCCGTCGAGGCCCGGCCGATCGCCCAACAGGCATTGGCCGAGCTCGGAGCCGATCCGGCCCCAACCAAACTTTTCGCAGACATCCTCGTTTCGCTCGGCCGCATCTACAAAGTGGTCAGCGAGTACGGGCTGGCGCTGGAGAACTTTCAGAGCGCCTATGAGGTCTATCTAGAAATCGGCGATACGCGCAGCGAGTCGATTGTGCTTCAGTCGATTGGCTCAATTTACAATGACGCGCATCAATACCGGCGTGCCGAGAGTTACTATCTCGACGCAATGAACCGTCATCCCGGCGACCCCGCGCTCGATCTCGCCGCCAACAACAATCTGGGCAATGCCTATCGTGAATTGGGCGAATACTACGAAGCGCTCGACCGCTTCCAGCGCGCTTACGCGATTGCCGCAGAAATGGACAGCGACACGCTCCAGGCCCGCATTCTCAACAATATTGCCTCACTTCAGATCGTTTTCGGCGAGCTGGACGCCGCCGCAACGACCATAGACAATGCCTTTGCGATCATTGGCGATGTCGATGGCAGCGAGTGGACACGCTTTCTCTGGGGGACCCGGGCGCAGATTTCTCTGGGGCGCGGCGACCTGCCAAGCGCCCGCAACGAGATTGACCGGACCTTTGACGGTGTCTCGATCGCGGGTACGACGCATAGCTTCACCGAGTTTCACGCCGCGGCTGCCGACATTTTCCAGACCCTGAACGATGCCGACGCGGCCCTGCCGCATCTGCGCGCGTTCAAGCGCCTTGATGACGAGGCGCGTGATGTCGCAGCCTCGGCCAACACAAGCCTGCTGGCTGCCCAATTTGACTTCGCCCAGCAAAATCTGCGGATCGAACAACTTCGCCTTGAGGGTTCGCAACAGGATTTGCGCCTGGCCAACGCCCACGCCCGGCAACGTCTCATCGCAGTGAGTGCCCTTCTGGTGCTCTCGATAGCCATACTGATGCTGATCTTCATGCGGCAGCGCGCGTCCCGTGAGCGCCAGCTGGTGCTGGAGACCGCCCTCTATCAGGATGTTGAAACCGCCCTGCCCTCACGCCCGGCGGCCGAACGCGCCATCGCCGAACTCGCCGCCAGCACCGGTGGTCCTGTCACGCTGATCGCCCTCGGCATCGAACGGTTCAAACATCTGAAGATCGCCCTGGGTTTCACCCGGTCCGCTCAGCTCAAAATCGCGATGGCCGAACGGATTCGGGCCAATCTTGGCGCCGAAATGGTCGCAGCCTTGGGTCCGGACATGCTCGGCATCATCATCGCCGTTCCGGACGCCAGCGCGGTCCTGCCGGCGGCCGACCGGATCCGGGTCTGCTTCAACAGCCCGATCACACTCGACGGCGTCGATATCGACGTGGCTGTTACAGCAGGCCTGTATGCCGGCACGGTTGGCGAGGAATGCGTCATGAAAGCTGTGATCGCAATTGATCAGGCCCGGGCCATGTCCAGCGCTGCCGCGGTGTTCGACGCCGAGCAGTTTGGTGACCCGGACCAGAATCTGACGCTGATGAGCCGGATGATCCGAGCGACTCGCAATGGCGATATGGCGATGCAGTATCAACCGAAATTGCACCTCGCATCAGGCACATATCTGGCTGCCGAGGCCCTGTGTCGCTGGACCGACCCGGAACAGGGCGTCATCTTCCCCGATCATTTCATTCCCCTGGCTGAAGAAACCGGACACATTCGCGAATTCACGCTCTGGTCGATCGAACAGGTCGTGCGCGATCAACAAGCCCTGTGGAAGGCCGGTCACGAAATCAGCCTTGCGGTAAATATTTCCGGCTCGCTCATCTCGGACCCGGATTTCGCGGAACTCGCCCTGCACATCGCAACCCAGGGCCCTGAGCGCATTTCCTTTGAAGTCACGGAAACCGCCGCGATGCAAAATCCCGAGCGGGCCCTGGCCAATCTGGAGAAATGGGCGGCAGCGGGTATCAGGCTGGCGATTGATGATTATGGTTCCGGTCTGTCATCATTGGCCTATCTGAAAACCCTGCCAAGCCACGAGCTGAAACTCGACCGCGCTTTCGTCACCCACATGGCCTCGTCACAGCGCGACCGCATGCTGGTCAAGTCGACCTCGGATCTGGCGCATGGTCTTGGGCTGGAAATGACGGCGGAGGGTGTTGAAACGCTCGAATCCCTGGCCCTGCTCAAACTGATGGGTTGCGACTGGGCCCAGGGGTGGGCTTTGGCCAAGGCAATGCCTTTGAATTCACTAATTGAATTTCTCGAAACCCACGCGCAGACGGCAATTCCGGATACCGCTCCGGGTGCCGAACAGAACACGTCGCAACAGCCTCGCTGACCCGACAAATACAGGTTGGGTGGTCGAAAATGGTACCGCCTCCCCGAATTGAACGGGGGACCTCTAGATCCACATTCTAGCGCTCTAACCAACTGAGCTAAGGCGGCACCGGGCACGCACCTGTTGCACAGGGCGTGAGGCGCGGGAAACTAGCGCCACCATCGTGCGGTGGCAACCATGCAATCAGGCCATTTGCAGGCCTGCTTCATCCCGCCTCAAACATAGCCCCGCGCAGCCATATGCGCGCGCATCGCCTCGATCCGGTGTTCATCGGACGGGTGGGTCGAAGCGAATTCCAGCTGGCCGCCCTGATGGGTGGTCGACATCGCGATCCAGAAGTCGATCGCCTGGCGCGGGTCATAGCCGGCAGCGACCATGTAATCGACGCCGAGACGATCGGCTTCAAACTCGTGCTGGCGCGAATAAGGCAGGATAATACCGAGACTTACCCCCATGCCGAGCGCGGCACCGAGCTGGTCGCTATAGGCAATGTCGGCATTGCTTGTGAGCGCTGTACTCACCAGGCTCATACCGATCTGGGCGGCCATCTGCTGGCTGGCACGTTCAGCCGAGTGGCGGCCGGCGATATGACCGATCTCATGGCCCATCACGGTGGCGACATGATCGTCAGTCTCCATCAAATCCAGAATGCCCTTGTAAAACCCGACCTTGCCCGTGGGCAGGACCCAGGCATTCACGGTATCGCTGTCAAAGACCACGAATTCCCAATCCAGATGAGTTTGGCCGGAGGCATTGACGATCCGCTGCCCCACGCGGTCGAGCCGGCGGGTATAGGCGGGATCGCGCGAGACACGCTCGCGCTGCAGGCTTTCGCGCCAGGCCTGGGCCGATAATTGCGCCAGCTGTGAGTCGGAGACCAGCATCAGCTGGCTGCGCCCGAGGGCCGCATTTTCGGCACAGCCGGCGATAAATGGAAGCATCGTCCCGGCGGCCAGACCCATCAAAATTTCGCGGCGGCGGATCAGTTCTGTTAGTTTGCCCTTACTCATCCTCAACTCCCCCTTCGGTTTTCCGTCAATTGACCGTAAGACTATCGTAGCGCTGCCATTCCGTCTCGCCCGAAATCGGCGGGAATGGTGATCGCGCGGCATCTGCAAGTAACCGGCCTGGAGTCCGCTACCATGACACGCCTGCTGCAAGTCATCTTCGTCCTGATCGTGCTCGTCATCGGTGCGGCGATCATCATCCCCTTCGTCCTGCCACCTTCCTTCTATCAGGAGCGCGTCCGGCTTGCCGCCAGCGAGGCCCTGCATCGCGATGTCACGCTGGATGGCGAGCTTGAACTTCGCCTTCTGCCGCGCATCGAGATCCGGGCCAGCAATGTCTCGATCGCCAATGCCGAGGGATTTGGGGATGCGTCGTTTGCGGAAATGGGTGAAATGCGGGTGGCCGTGAAGCTGGAGCCACTCCTGTCGCGCCGGATCGAGATTGCCGAATTCGTGCTGATCGACCCGGTGATCCGGCTGCAGCAGCGCGGCGGGCGCAATAACTGGACGATGGCGGAAGCTGGGGATACGCCACCGGCGGCGACTGGGGGCGATGGCGGTTTTCGCCGGCCCGGCGCCTTGCCGCTGGAAGCCAGTTTCGGCGATGTCCGCATTGAGAACGGCACGATCAGCTATTCCGATGGCGATCAGAGCCATGACATCACCGGCCTCGACCTCGCCATGGGTCTTCCCTCCCTGGACGGTCCGATGCAGCTGGACGGTGCCCTGAGCGCCAATGGCGAGCGCATGAGCTTCAGCGCCCGCATCGCCTCGCTGCGGGGCTTCTTTGAAGGTCGCGAGACCGGCCTGTTGTTCGACCTGGGCGGCAATCTGGTGACCGCGCATTTTGACGGCAATTTCCGCGAATCTGCTGATCTGTCCGTCGATGGCGCCTTCAATACAACCGTGCCCTCGATTCGCAATCTGGCGCGCTTTGCCGGCGTCGACATGCCGCCGGGTGACGGCCTGCGCCGTTTCAGCACCAGCGGCCGCATCGCCGGAGACCCGGCCCATATCGCCCTGACGGCCGACGCCATCCGGCTCGACGACATTGCCGGCTCCGGCCGCCTGACCGTCAATCTGGAAAATGCAAAGCCGCGCCTCGACGGCGCGCTGAGTCTGGCAATTCTCGACATCACCCCGTATCTGCCCGAGCCGGCTGCAGAGCCTGCCGCCGACCCGGCCGGCATTGCCCCCTGGAGCGAAGCTCCGATTGACCTGGCCGGACTCGGCCTCGTCGATGCCGATTTGCGGCTCAGCGTCGGGACGCTGAAATTCGGCGAGATCGAGGTCAGCGAGACCGAATTGCGCATGCGCGTCCTCAATCGCCGGCTGGAAGCCAATCTAACCCAGATCGCGCTCTACGAGGGACGCGGCACGGCCGACATCGTCGTCAATGGCCGCTCGCGCACCCCCTCCTATTCGCTGCGCGCTGACCTGACAGGGCTTGACGCAGAACCCTTCCTCACCGCCGTCGCGGGCTTTGAGCGCTTGCGCGGAACGGGGGCCATGGAACTGGCCTTCACCAGTTCCGGCGCGAGCCAGGCCGCCATCATTCAAGGTCTGGCCGGCAATGGTCAGTTCAGCTTTTCCGATGGCGCGATCACCGGCCTCAACGTGGCCCAGACCATCCGCAATGTTTCCAGCTTCGTCTCCGGCAATGGCAATAGCTCGGCCGGCGATTCAGAAACGCCGGCCGCCACGGGCGAGAGCGCAGAGACGGATTTCAGCGCCCTCACCGGTACATTCACCGCCAACGCCGGACGCATCAGCAATTCCGATCTTCTGCTGCTCAGCCCGCTCCTGCGGATCACAGGGAGTGGCTGGGTAAACCTGCCCGAACAAACCGTGGATTACCGCCTGCAGCCACGCGCCGTGGCCTCAATCCAGGGACAGGGAGGCGATCGTGACCTGCAGGGGATCACCGTACCGGTGCGAATTCGCGGTGGCTTCAACAATGTCAACATCGGCGTCGACACCGAAGCCGTGGGTCAGGCCCTGCTCACCGGCGCCGTCAGAAACGCGCTGGGCGGCTCGAGCGGTGACGCAACGACACCGGAAGACGCTGTCCGCAACACCCTGCTCAACGCGTTGGGTCTGGGTGGCAGCAGCGAGCCCGCCGGCGATCAGCCGGAAGGCAGTGAGGAACCCGCCCAGCCCCAGGCCGAGGACCCGGCTCAACAACTCCTGCGTGGACTGCTCAATCGTGGACGCAATACGCCGCCACCCGACCCCGCGCCCGCCGAAGACCCCGCAGACGGAAATGGCAATCGCTGATCGGGATCGGAGCCGGGTGCCCAGCCACCCGGCCCCGACGCCTGAATGCCCCCTGAACACGGTTGTGCAATTGAGTTCAGCTTTCCTGCGCCATGATTATCGCGATACACTCACCATCCTGTACTGACGGAGATCACCGATGAAGATACGCTATCGACTGACGGCCATGGCCGCTCTGCTACTCGCTGGCGCCACCGGCGCTGCAAGTGCCCAGGAAATCATTCTCTTCGACCAGCCCAATTTCCAGGGCCAGAGCCTGACAATCAATCGGGCGACAAGCGATCTGTCCGCGATGCGCTTCAATGATCGCACGAGTTCCTTCCGGATCGTGTCGGGTCAGTGGGAGTTTTGCGTCGATTCCAATTATTCCGGTGGCTGCTTCACCTATACGAGCAGTGAGGCCCATCTCGGCCGCTATGATAACCTCTACACAGGCGTCCGCCCAGTCGCGCCGACCCAGACCAATCCGGGCCGGCCCGGCCGCGGCAATTCCCTCACACTTTATTCCGGACCCAATTTTTCCGGTCGCGCCGTCGTTGTCACCGACTCCCAGTCCGATCTGAGCCGGCTTGGCTTCAATGATGCCACCCAGTCGATCCGCTATAGCGGGCGCGGCAGCTGGCGCGTCTGTGATGATTCCAATTTCCGCGCGGCCTGCATGCAGGTGAATGGTGATCTCCCCACCATCCCTGGCGGCCTGGCGGGCCGGATCAGTTCGGTGGAACCGGATTATAACGGCAATCCCGGTGGCCCGCGCCCAGGCGGTCCGGGCGGGAATTACGGACCACAGCCGCGCAATGGTGTCTGGCTCTTCGACGGTGCCGATTTCACTGGCCAGCGCGTCGACGTCCAGCAGGACACGACCACCCTGGAACGGGTTGGCTTCAATGACCGTGCCGATAGCCTCGCTGTTGCCCGCGGCGAGACCTGGCAGGTCTGCGAGCATGCGGACTACCGCGGCCGCTGTGAGTATTTCGAAGGCGACAGTGTCGAGGATCTGACGCGCTACTACCTGCGCAATACGATCTCCTCGCTGCGCCGCGTGGATGGCGCCTATGGCCACCCCGGCAATGGTTACCCGGGACCGGGCGGCGGCAACGGCTATCCCGGCCCCGATAGCGATCGCGGCATGAATGTGCGCGGTGGTGTGCGCGGCGTCGATGCCGCCTTCTTCGCCCGGCCGGAAGTCAACGGTATGGGCATTGACCGGTGCCTTGGCGAAGGTGGACGTTTCTGCGACGAGGAAGTCGCCCGCCGCGTCTGCCGGTCGGCCGGCTATAGCCGGGCGGCCCACTTCTCCGTGGACCGCTACAGCCGCAGCCGCACCTGGTTTATTGGCGCCAACCAGGAGTGCCGCGCAGGACGGTGTGAACCGATGGTCGACCTGCTCTGCACGAACTGATCCGCAACAGCGCGATGGCTGAGCACAGAACGCCGTCCTCTCCCGGGGGCGGCGTTTTGCTGTCTGCGACAGCGCAAGGTCCAATCACCCGTTTCGTCCCGGCGCAAAGCGGCGTATATTGGTTACAAACGAAACTAAATCTCGCTCAGGATAACCGCCATGCCCGTCAATGATCCCGTCGTCGCCGAACAAACTCCGGCTGCGGATTTCACGATCGAGCAGAAATGGGATCGCTATTCGACCGAGGAACACGCCATCTGGACCACGCTGTACGAACGGCAGATGAAGATCCTCGGCAACCGGGCCGTCCCGGAATTCTTCAAAGGCCTGGAATTGCTCAACCTGAATGAAGGCGGCATTCCTGACTTCCGGCGCATCAATGAAAAGCTGGAAGCTCTGACCGGCTGGACCGTGGTGACTGTGCCCGGGCTCATCCCGGAGAAGGAATTCTTCGAACACCTCGCCAATCGCCGCTTCGTCTCGGGCCGTTTCATTCGCGATGGCGAGAAACTCGACTATCTGCCCGAGCCCGATATTTTCCACGACGTCTTCGGCCACGTCCCGCTACTCAGCCTGCCGGTTTTCGCCGACTATATGGCCGCCTATGGCCGCGGCGGGCTGCGCTCGATCGGCTTCGATGCCATCAAGCAGATTACCCGCCTGTACTGGTACACAGTCGAGTTCGGCCTGATCAACACGCCCGAGGGGCGACGGATCTATGGCGCCGGCATCGTCTCATCGCGTGCGGAGTCGATCTTCAGCCTCGAAGCGCGCTCGCCCAACCGCATCCATTTCGATATCGAGCGGATCATGCGAACCGATTACCGCTATGATGATTTTCAGCAGAGCTATTTCGTGATCGACAGTTTCGAGGAATTGATGGAGGCGACCTATCAGGACTTTGAGTCGATCTATCAGCGCCTGCGCGGTCAGAGCGACCTCAAGCCATCCCAGATCATCCAGGGCGACAAGGTGTATAGCAAAGGCAGCCAGGAATATGCCCTGGCCGGCGGGCTGCTGAAACAGGCCGCAGCGCTCTAGGGAGTCGCCAGCGGCTCACTCTCGCAGAGGCGACCCTGAGCCGTCCTGGAGCTTGCCTAGCGGCAGATCAGACGCCGGCGCCCGTCGGCCAGGGTCTCAATGCCCAGGGATTGCGTATTCGCAAGAGCGGCCTCAAGCTTTTCGCCCGAGATCGGCTTGACGATGTAGAAACTGGCGCCGGCCTCGCGGCACCGCGCTTCCTTGTCCGGGTTCAGCGCGCCCGAAAACGCACCAATCGCACCGCCATGCAGCACGCCGCTCGCCAGCCTGATGAATTCAATCGGATCATCACCGGCCAACCCCATATCGGTCAGGACCAGAACAGGCCCGCCGGCCCGCCGGAACAAATGGGCCAGGGCCGCCTCGGGGTGGGTGAAACTCTCGAAATCGAGCTCAAACCCGGCATCCTCAAGATCTGTCCTGAACAGGAAGTGCTCGTCCGGGTCGTCATCGATCAGAATGATTGGAACGCCTTGGCTCACACCGTCTCCCCATAACAACCGCAACTGGTTCGCCGCGATACGATCCTGATTCGGGTGAAATGCCCGCAATCTTTGCAAACGGGCCTCAACCGCGCTGGAAGGGATAGAAATCCGATCCGAGGTCGAGCAGGCCGGTCAGCGCATCCAGCGCCTGCCGGCTCTCGACCAGTAATTGCGGGTCCGCGAGGTCGGCGGGCATCAAGCTCTCCCGGTAATGTTTCGCGCCCCACGCATTGAGCGCTGCGAACAGGTCAGGCGTCATGATCACATTTGCCGACAGCGCCTCGCGCTCGGACTGCGTCAGCACGACACGCAGCCGCAAACAGGCGGGTCCACCCCCATTGCGCATCGATTGCCGGACCGAGGCAAAATGAACGGCACCGATCGGCCCGTTGCCACTGACCAGACGATCACAATAGGCCCGCGTCGCCGTGTTTTCACGGGTCTCTTCCGGGGCGAGCAGGACGAGACGGTCTTCGCCGGGGACCTGCAGCAATTGGGAATTGAACAGGTAGGAGGTGATCGCATCGTCGAGCGACACTTCGCTGGCTGGCACTTCGACAAAATCCGGCTCGAACAGGCCATCTGCGGCGCGCCGGATTGCGGCGACCGCACCCTTACGGTCCTCGAAAGCCTGTTCGTGATAGAAAAGACAGGTGCGCGTGCCGACGCAGACCACATCATTATGGAAGGCGCCCGCCTGGATCGCGGTCCGCGATTGCTGCACCAGGACGGTGCGGGCCGGATCAAGCTGATGCCGCCGGGCAATCGCTTCGCAGCTCTGGCGCGTCTGCCGCGCCGGGAATCGACCATCATAGCTGGAGGCGGCGTCGCGTCCCCAGACCAGCAATTCAACCCCGGCCTCGCCATGATCCGCGCAAAGGCGGACATGATTGGCGGCCCCCTCATCGGCGAAGTCCGATTGATAGGGCAAGGCCTCATGGACGCAGAAGCGTTCATCATCGGCGAAAATACGGGCCAGGGCGCGTTGCGTCTGCGGCGCCTCAATCGCGCGATGCCCGGTCGTCAGCAGATTGGCCGAGGTGAAATGCACGCGGCCATCGGCGCTGTCAGCCGAAGGCGATACCATGGCCGCATTGGCCGCCCACATCGCCGAGGCCGAGCTGGCGCGGCGCAGCAAATGCGGCGCCTCGCGCGAGACCCGCTCGATGATCTGCGTATCGCTGCCGGAAAACCCCAAGGTCCTGAGCAGGGGCAGATAAGGCCGCTCATGCGGCGGCATCACCCCCTGGAGCAGGCCGATATCGGCCAGGGATTTCATCTTGGCGATGCCTTCGAGCACGGCTTCGCGCGGCGAGGATGCCAGACCTTCGCTGCGCGCGCTCGCCAGATTGCCCTCTGACAGCCCACCATAATTGTGAGTCGGCCCGACGAGCCCGTCGAAATTGGCTTCAATGGCAGTCATGGCACAGGCCTCTCACAGCTTCAGTCAATGCCCTTGATCGCCATATATTCCGGCTCAGGCGCCGCCTGGGTGGCAACCGGGAAAGCGCAATAATCGGCCGCGTAATAGGCGCTCGGGCGCAGATTGCCTGACTGGCCTGGCCCGCCGAACGGCATGTTGGACGCCGCACCGCAGGTCGGGCGGTTCCAGTTGACGATGCCGGCGCGACTCTCGACCCAGAAGCGTTCCCACAGATCGCGGCTGTCAGACACCAGGCCGGCGGACAGGCCGTAAGCGGTATTGTTCGCGACCTGCATCGCATCCTCGAAACTGGCAGCACGGGTGACCTGCAGCATCGGCCCGAAAACTTCCTCGTCGGGCACGTCGATACCGGTAACATCGAGCACGCCCGGACGCAGGAAGGCATCGCCAAGCGCATCGCGCTCGACCTTGCGCAGGGCGATGGCCCCGCGGGCGATGAGATCGTCCTGGGCGTCCAGAACGGCCTGCGCGGCGCGGGCGGAAACCAGTGGCCCGATAAAGGGCTGAACCGCGTCATTCCACTTGCCGATCGTCAGCCGGTCGGCCATCTCGATGATGGCGGCGATCACGGCATCGCCAGCCTCGCCGCGCGGCACGATCAGGCGGCGGGCACAGGAACAGCGCTGGCCCGCTGTGATATAGGCCGAATGCACCGCGATACTGGCTGCGGCGCGCGCATCGGCGGCATCCCAGATCACCAGCGGATTATTGCCACCCATTTCCAGCGCCAGCTGGATGCCGGGACGGCCGGCGAATGTCTCGTGGATGAATTTGCCCGTGCCCCAGGAGCCGGTAAAGAGCACGCCGTCGAGCTCGCCATTGTCCAGCGCCGCAGCACCGGTTTCGCGCGCGCCCTGAACCAGATTGATGACGCCAGCCGGAAGCCCGGCCGCATCCCAGGCGCGGATCATGGCTTCGCCGACACCCGGCGTGATCTCCGACGGTTTGAAGACGATCGTATTGCCGGCCAGCAAGGCCGGGATAATATGCCCATTGGGCAGATGGCCGGGGAAATTATAGGGGCCGAGCACAAACATCACGCCAAGCGGCTTGTGCGCCATGCGGGCGAAGCCGAAGGCCGTATCATTCTCATAGCCGCCGGTGCGGTCGGCATGGGCGGCAATGGAAATATCGACCTTGCCGATCATCGCACCAACTTCGCCGGCCGTTTCCCACAGGGGCTTCCCTGTTTCGCGCGCGATCAGATCCGCGAGCTCGTCCTTGCGGCTGCTCAGCTCAGCCTTATAGCGCTCCACGGCCGTAATGCGGTCAGCCAAGGAGGTCCGGCCCCAGGCCGAAAATGCCTGGCGCGCAGCTGCAAAGGCTTCGGCGACATCATCAGCGCCTGCGGCCTGGCCCTTCCAGACCAGCGAATTATCGGCCGGATTGGTCGAGGTGAAGGCAGCAGCTGTTCCGTCGCGCCAATGTCCATTGATGAAATTCATTGTGTTACCTCTACCGGCGCCAGAATCGGGCGCGCTCTCCGTCTCGCAAATCCATCGCCTGCATCACTTCATAGGAGATACCGAGCACATCGCCGTCATCGACGGCCTCGACGGCGCACGTGCGAAAGTCTTCAATCCTGTCGGTCGACAATATGCCCTGGACACCACCGACCGTGGTCGCGGCGCGCACTGTGACTTCACGGCTCTCGCGCAGGGTCCGGATATTTTCCGTCCAGGTCGACACCAGTGGTCCGCCATCGAAAATGTCGACGTATTTATCGTAATGGAAGCCTTCCCAGCGCAGCAAATTCATGGCGCCGACACCATCGCGGTGCGGCTGACCGATCACCTCGCGCACGGACTCCGGCAGAAGATCGACATAGATCAGATGCTGCGGGCCGAGATCGAGAATGAATTGATTGTCGGTCGAGGCGCTCAACCGGTCGGCCTCGTCGAAATCCATGTGGAAGAAGGGCCGCGAGACATGGTCGAAAAACGGCGAGGAACCATCCTCGAGCACGACCCCGCGCAATTCGGCCAGGACTTTCTCGCCAAAACGTTCCGGCGCGGCGCCCATCAGCAGATAACGTGACTGGGCGACCAGGCGCCCGGCACCGCCGCCGCGGCCAGCTTCGGACACGAAGAGCGTGCCGACCTCGGTCGATCCGGCGAAGTCATTGACCAGCAGCATGGCGTCCATATCGAACCGGCGCTGGGCGTCCACGGAATGCTGGGCGATCGTGATGATCTTGAAGTCCCAATAGGGTTTCGACACACCGACCATCGCCTTGATCGCCGAACAGCCGATAATCTTGCCGCTTTCCGTGTCCTCCAGCATGAGCTGATAGGTATCCTCGGTCTGCCCCTTCGGGTCAGACAGATAGGCCGCCTCCGACTTCTCCAGCCGTTCTGCCAGCACATCGCGTGTGACGGACAGGCTGGTGAAACCGGTCCCGGCTTCCTCGGCCAACAGGCTCAAGGCATCGATATCAGCCGCCTTGGCGGCGCGTACGATCAGCATTGTTTTCCCCGACCCGTCAGTCTTGTTGTTGCACCAGTGCGCGCGCTTCGCGCGCGTCGAACCGGCCTTGAGCAAATTTCATCAGCATCACGGCCGAGAGCTTGGCGCGCTCGCCCAAGCTGGACAGTTTCACGATCTCGCGATCGGAATGGATATCCGCCCCGCGCACACCGAGCGTGTCGACATTGGGACAGCCGGCCGCCCACAGATTATTGCCTTCGCAGACGCCGCCCGTATCCTGCCAGCGAATATCCAGCCCCAGACTCGATCCGGCGGCGCGGGTCCATTCGAACATTTTGGCATTGGCCGCACTCATCGGCTTGGGCGGGCGGGTGAAACCGCCATAGAGCTCGGCACCAATCCCGTCACGGATGCGCACCATATCGAGCAGACGCTCGAGTTCGGCCAGGACCCAGATCCGGTCATTCTCGGTCTTGACCCGGATATTGAAGCGCACCACGGCATTATCCGGCACCACATTCGGCGGCCCACCGCCATCAATGCGGGCGAGATTGAAGGTGACGTCTTCGCGGCGGCCGTTCAACCCGTCCAGCTCGAGACCGAAGGCGCAGGCTGCGGCGAGCGCATTGCGGCCAAGATGGTGTTCGCGGCCGGCATGGGCAGCGCGGCCGGACAGTTTGAGCGACCAATTGCCCGAACCCTTGCGGGCGCCGGCCAGGGATCCATCGGCCAGGGCCGGCTCATAGGTCATGCCGATATCCGCGCGGGCACCGATTTCGGCCAGCACCGGCGCCGAGCCGAGGGAACCAATTTCCTCATCCGGGCTGATCAGCACATCGATGCCGATCTGGTCTTTCCAGGGCGAGCGTTGCAGGGCGAGCAGGCCGTGCAGCATCACCAATATCCCGCCCTTCATATCAGCCACGCCCGGCCCATTGAGCGTGTCCTCATCCCAGAGCGTCGTCGACTGGAAGGCGCTGGAGAGCGGAAACACCGTGTCGTGATGTCCGGTCATGGCAATGCGGATGGGCGCTTCCGGCCGGATGCGGCAGCGGAAGGACGGCGTATAAGCTTGTTCATGCACGCGGCCATCGGGTTCGACCACGGTGGACGGTTGCAGTTCGACGGCATCGATACGGGCATCGTCGAGTTCGCCAAATGCGGTCTCGAGACAGGCCCTCATCCGCTCCAGCCCCTCGGGATTGCGGCTGCCGGAATTGATCGCGGACCAGGCCTTGACGGTCTCGATCATCGCATCGCTGCGCGTATCGACCCAGTCGAGGACGGCGCGCTCGTCAGCATTGAGCTCCAGAGGATTCAGCATGGCTCAGTGATAATGGTTTAAAAGAAGTGGTCTAGCCCCGGCGGACATATCCGCCGGGGCTAGACTGTCAAATTCGGCTCAGGCCTTGTCGAGTGCCTGCGCCAGGTCGGCGATCAGGTCATCGGGATTCTCGATGCCGACAGAGATCCGGACCAGACCTTCAGAGAAGCCCTGGCGTTTCCGCAATTCCGGATCAACACCGCGATGGGTCGTCGAACCGGGATGACAGATCAGGGTCTCGGTGCCGCCGAGGCTGACAGCGAGCTTCATGACTTGCAGGGCGTTCAGCATCCGGAACGCGCTGGCTTCGTCAGCCAGATCGAAGGCGAAGGTCGAACCGGCCGAGATACACTGGGTCTTGAAGACCTCCGCATCACGATTGCCCTCGCCCAGGAAGCCCAGATAGCGCACGCGCTTCACCTTGGGATGATCGCGCAGAAAGGCGGCGACCTTTTCAGCACCCAGCGCCGCGGCATCCATGCGGATTTTCACGGTTTCCAGCGAACGCAGCAGCATCCAGCAGGTGTGCGGATCCAGATTGGTCCCGAGATAGCCGCGCAAGCCGCGCACCAGCGCCATCGGCTCTGACGCGCCCAGTGCAGAACCCGCGATCAGATCACTGTGGCCGCCGACATATTTCGTCAGCGAATAGACCAGGACATCGGCGCCAAGCTTGAGCGGCGCCTGGCCGACGGGGCCAAGGAAAGTGTTGTCGACCACGATCCACGGGCGCTTGCCCTGCATCTCGGCGATCATGTCGGCGATGCGGTTGCAGGCCGCCAGGTCAACCAGATCATTGGTCGGATTGGTCGGGGTCTCGGTGTAGATGACGGAGACCGGTCCGAGCGCCATGGCGCTCTCCGCCGCTTCCCGAATTTCGGCCTCTGAGGCCGCAGCGAAGAAGTCGACCGTCTTGATGCCGTAATTGGGCAGGAATTTGCGCAACAGGCTTTCCGTGCCGCCATAAAGCGGCGTCGATTGCAGGATCACCGAGCCGGAATGTGCCAGCGCCATCAAAGTGGTCGAGATCGCTGCCATGCCGGATGAGAACACCGCCGCTTCTTCAGCCGCATCATAGAGTGCGAGACGGTCTTCCAGCACTTCCATGTTCGGATTGTTGAAGCGTGAGTACATCAGGCCGGCCGATTCCGGATCACCTTCTTCGGCCTGGCCCAGTGCCACACGGAAGAAGGAGGCGCCAGCCTCGGCGGTTTCAAATGCGAAGGTCGAGGTCAGGAAGATCGGTGGTTTGATCGACATTTCCGAGAGCTTGGGATCATAGCCATAGCTCATCATCTGGGTCTCGGGGCTCAGCGTATGGCCGGCCACGGCATGTTTGCGGTAGGGCTTGTCGGGTTTGCTCATCGGTATGTCCTCGAAATCGCGCCGGGCGGGGCCACCCCGCTGCGTGTCGGAGGGATTAGAACCAGCTTCGAGCGCGGGTCAAGCCTGTCCTGAAGACGCCGGAAAAACCGGCCCACCCTGCCCGTATCAACCGGTTTTACGGCACGATTATTCCAAGAAAAAGGGCGGCCCGGCAAAAAGCCGGACCGCCCGATTTCAGGCATCATACTCAAGATTAGTTGAGGACGATGACCACTTCTGCACGACGGTTGAGCGGCTCGCGCACACCGTCTGGCGTCTGAACCGCATTGCGGGTTTCGCCGAAGGCTTCCAGCGAGATCGTGCTGGCAGGAACGCCGAGGCGAACCAGTTCATCACGAACAACGCGGGCACGGCGCTCGGACAGACCCACATTGTAGGATGCTGCACCGGAACGGTCGGTAAAGCCCGAAACCGAAACGCGTGTCACGCCGCAAGAACCGCGCTGGTTCGAAGCTTGTGCGATAACTGCACGCGCTTGATCCGTCAGGTCCGCACGATCCCACTCGAAGTAGACTGGGAACTGCACATCGTTACACACGACCGCTGGTGGCGGTGGTGGTGGCGGTGGCGGTGGTGGCGGTGGTGGCGGTGGTGGTGGCGGTGGTGGAGGCGGTGGTGGTGGCGGAGCTGCGAAGGAATAACGCAGACCAACCCATGCCTCATGGCCAGCAAGCGCATCAACGCTCACGCCTGGGGAGTAGTCAGAGCTGCCAGCCGAGAAATACCGGTATTCGGTATCCAGGGTCAGGCGCTGGGAGAGTTCCCAACCGATACCGGCCATGACTTGCCAAGCGAACGGGCTGTCGCTGTCCGTCGAGATCACATAGTCAGCTGGCGTCGCGCCAACTGGCATGGTGCCCGCAGACCAACCGGACAGAGTCGCGTTGGTTTCAGCAATACCGACACCGACACCGACGTAAGGGTGGTAGGAGCCATTTGGATTGAAATCAAAGATGGCATTGGCCATCAACGACCAGATCTGGAACTTGCTGGAGCTATCTTCGAAAGATCCAACCGCGCCGGTATTGTTATACCGATGCGCCAATTCGCCTTCAAAACGGAAACCATCGGCCCATTCGTAACCGATTGCTGCCGCTTCGCGCCAATTGCCTTCGCCATTGATTTCGCCATTCAGCGAACCAGACACATCAGTGTCGCCTGGGCCGCCATAACCGGCAGCACCACGACCATACCAGCCTTCGTCAGCGAACGCGGGAGCCGCTGCCAGGAAGGCTCCGACGGCGACCGCCGTAAAAAGCCGATTTTTCATTATACCCCCTCCGGAGACTCGCGTCTCCTTGGTGTGAAAGTGGATTCCCGGAAACGTTCCGAGAAAATCGAAAACACCCACTCCGGATATTTCCCATTCATTTCATTACAACAACCTGTCCAGCTTCGCCACAACGAAGTCCGAGAAAACACGTATTCGGTGCAAATTTCTGATGCCGTTGCAGAGACGCTACACCTTTGCGGCGAAAGCTGGGCGAGGTCCGTCGGCCAAATGGCGGCAATATTGACGAATAAACCTGCCAGAGCATGGATCCGGCCGGGTGGGGCGGCGGCTGGAGGCGGACAACCGTACAAAGTCTCGAATGCTGCACTGCGGCATCACCCTGAGCGTGTGCGCGGACGGAGGCGTGTCACCTGACGCTCATTGGAACAGGATCGCGTCGCCGATTCGGTTAGTTGAGCGATGCCTGCACCCCGCCCCGGCTGGCGATTCGTCCGTTCTCCGGGCCAGAGGCCTGCGCATAGGCGCCCTCGAACCGGCGTATCACGGCACCGTCGCGCCGGTAGAGGTCATTGAGATAGCGCACATCGCCATCGGCATCGCTCACCACGGTCCAGTAGTTGATGTGCACCGGCAGGCGCTCATCGAGCCAGACCACAGTCGGCGTATTGCCGGCGGCGACCTGTTCGATCTGTTCGGCGTCCCACCCCGGCTGGCTGCTCAACACCCATTCGGCGAGGACGAGCGGGTCATGCACACGGATGCAGGCTGCGGAAAAATCGCGCCGCGTCTCGGAAAACCGGTCCCGCTCGGTGGTGTCATGAATGTAGACATTGTGGCTATTGGGGAAAATGAACTTCACCTCACCCATCGGATTATTGCTGCCCGGCGGTTGCGACATTCGGTAGGGCCAGCCGCGCCCCCAGCGGCTCCAGTCGATATCATAGACCGAGATCTGGGTGCCGCTCGCATCATAGATGCGAAACCCCATCTGGGCAGCCAGCCCGGGATTCCGGCGGAATGACCGGAAGCGGCTCTGGGCCAGCCCGCCCGGAATGCCCCACCAGGGATTGAGAACAAGATACTGCATGTCCTCGGAGAACTCCGGCGTCGAGCTGACCTGGCGCCCGACCATGACGCGGTGCCGCCGCGCCAGCTGACCATCCTGCCAGGCCTCAAGGGTGAAGTCGGCCAGATTGACCCGGATATGGCGGCGACCCGGCTCCCGGCTCTGCCAGCGACGCTGTTCGAGATTGACGCGCAACTGCGCCATGCGCTCCTGCGGCGTAATATTCAGTTCGCGCAGCGTCGCCTGATCCATCTGCCCGGACGGCGAAAGATTGCCTCGGCCCTGATAGCGTCGCACCGCCGTCTCGAGCCGCACATCGAAGGCCTCACCGGCGGCCCAGTTTTCCCGGTAAACACCGACCGCCGCCAGCCGGGCGCGCAATTGATCAACCCGCGGGCCGCGATCACCGAGCGCAAGGCTCGAACCTGGCTCGATGCGTGGCCAGATTGGCTGCAAAGCCATCATCCGAAGCATTTCAGCCCGGAGTGCACGGTATTCCCCAAGCTCCGGCGCGAAGCCGTCCAGCGTTTGCGCGACACCGCCATCGGCCAGCGCCGCAGCGAGTGCATTGTGCAGCCCGGCACGCTCCGTATCGTCGGGCGTATAGAGCGCGTGGGTCTCCGAATCGGTCAGGCCATAGCGTAACCACCCGCCAAAGCGCAGGAAGGCGCGCGTCGCCATGGAAGCGCGGTGCTCATGGGGCAGCGAGCGGTCGAGCAAATCTTCAGCCGTCCCGTCCAGCGATGGCAAACCATGACTGGGCGCATCGAACAGGGCGATCGCCAGTTCCTCGATGGCGGCTTCGCTCCAGGCTGGCAGGGGCGCCAGAGGCGCCGGCGCGCTGCGCGCTGTGAGTACCGCGCCCGTTTCGGCCGGACGCACATCATCAGCACCGGCCGCGGCAGGGCCGCCGGCAAGCATCAGAAATAGCGTCAGAAACAAAACTGTCCGCAGCACAATCGGCCCCTCCCCAGAACCCGAAGCCGGATGTTAACCATATTCGCCGGCAACCGAAAGCTGAAAGCCCAATAGCCCGCCAAACAAGGCGCGGCGCGCCGGTCGGCTCAGCTTTCGAGCCGCTCTTCGGCGTCTTCCGCCATCAGCTCCGCAAGCGAAACGACCCGCGAATGAGCACGCTCCATATAGGCAGCGTTGTCGAACACATCGGTATCGGCATCCCAGACCTCGAAGAGTTGCCGCAGGCTTTCTTCATCATGTTCGGCGAAAGCCTTGATCTTGCGCTCGGCCTGGCTCGGCGAGCGGCCGAGAAATTCCAGCGCCTGCCGCCCGGCCTCGAGCGATGAGCCGAAGAGTTCGCGGATCGCACTGTCGGCACCGGCCGCGCGCAGCTGATAGACATGCTCCCGGCTCGCTGCTCGGGCGATGATGCGGATATGGGGAAAGCGCTGTTTGACGTGCTGGACGAGCTCGACCGCCCGCTCCTGGCTGTCGGTCGCCACGATCAGCAAGCGCGCCTTGGCAATCCCTGCCGCTTCCAGCAGACCCGGGCGCAGCGCGTCGCCATAATAGACCTGGATACCAAATTTGCGCAGCACCTCGATATGGGCGGGCGAATTGTCGAGCACGACCGGGCGGTGACCATCCATCACCAGAAGCCTCTGAACAATCTGACCGAAACGGCCCATACCGGCGATGATGACCGGCGCTTCTTCCTCAATCAGATCTGCCGGCCGGGACGCTCCGCCGCGCGGCGAGACATGCGGCGAGACCCAGCGCTCGAAAACGATCATGACCAGCGGGGTCGCCATCATCGAAAGCGCGACAACCAGGCCGGTGATGTTGGCGATATGATCGGGCAGGACCTGCACTCCGACGGCATAGGTCAGCAGGACGAAGCCAAATTCACCGCTCTGGGCCAGCGAGAAGGTGAAGAGCCAGCGGGCGTGTCCGCGAATGCCGAAGACCAGGGTCAGCCCCCACAGGATCACGCCCTTCACCAGGATCAGCGCCAGGACCAGGCCGAGGATGAGCCCTGGCGTCTGCGCCAGCAGGGAAAACTGCATCCCCGCGCCGACCGTAATAAAGAAGACCCCGAGCAACAGCCCCTTGAAGGGCTCGAGCACGCTGACCAGTTCGTGGCGGTATTCGCTGTCGGCCAGCACGACGCCGGCCAAAAAAGTCCCCAGCGCGGCCGACAGGCCGACCCAGCCCATCAGCAGGGCAATCGACATCACCAGCAGGAGCGAGGCGGCGAAGAAAATCTCGTGCAGGCCGGTGCGGCCGATGGCGCGAAAGACCGGCCGGGTCAGATAGCGGCCGACCAGGACCACCAGGACCACGGCCCCGAGCGTCAGCAATGCCTGTCCCCAGGCGGGCAGGTGCATGATCAGGCTGATATCCGCGGCCGGCGCGTCAGCCGCATCGGCCAGGAGCGGGCCGCCGGCCATGGGCATTTCGCCTGTGCCGGCGCTGACAGCCAGCAGCGGCATCAGGGCCAGCATCGGGATCACGGCAACGTCCTGGAACAGCAGAACCGAGAAGGCCGACTGGCCGCCCTCGCTGCGTAGCCAGCCCTTTTCGCCGAGCGTTTGCAGCACGATGGCGGTCGAGGAGAGCGACAGGATCATGCCCAGTGCGATCGCGACCCGCCAGTCCATCCCCAGGGCAAGACCGCCGGCCAGGGTCAGGGCCGTCACCGCGACCTGCATGCCGCCCAGCCCGATCAGCCTGACCCGCATGTCCCAGAGCAGGCGTGGCTGCAATTCCAGCCCGACCAGGAACATCATGATAACAACACCGAATTCGGCGAAATGCTGCACGTCCTCGGTGTGCGAGCCGACCAGTTCGAGCAGGGGCGCGATCGCGATCCCCGCCAGCAGATAGCCCAGCACCGAGCCGAGCCCGAGCCGGTGCGCGATCAGCACAGCGACGACGCCGGCCCCGAGATAGATAGCCGCCTGCAGCAGAAATGATTCCATGGCGGCACAGTGCGCGCGCCCGGGCGAAAGCTCAATCGGGCGGGGATTGGAAAATTCTGGAAATCGGGCGAAAATGCGCTGCGACTACAACTATTATCAGTCGGTCGCGGGGCGAGGCCCGGCCGACATGATCGCACAGCACGCACCGGCGGGGACGAGCCCCCGGCCCCGCTGCGCTGACAGCCCCGGGATTCGGTGCTAGTGCTGGGCACAAGTCCAAAGATATCCGGGGGAAGTTCTCATGCATGCATCGTCCAAACTCGGCCTGGCGCTGGCGCTGGCCGCGAGCCTTGCCGCCTGTGGCAATTCCGGCACCACGCCGGACAGCGAAACCGCGACCGCCACCACCGAGGCCTCGCGCTTTACCATCCTGGTCGGCGGCACCGAAATCGGTGCGCTCGAAATCACCGCCTCCGGGACCGGCTATGGCGTCGAATACGAGTACCGCAATAATGGCCGTGGCCCGACCATCTCCGAAACCGTGGCCCTGAGCGCGGCCGGCCTGCCGACCCACTGGACGATTGAAGGCGCCTCGACCTTCGGCAACCCGATCTCGGAAAGCTTTGAGTTCGAGGACGACCAGGCCAGCTGGACCGATGCCACCGGCAGCGATGCAGCGGTGATCGAGGGCGATGCCTTCTACGTGCCCCAGAATGCCAGCCCCTATTGGCTGGCGATCGCAGCGCGCGCCCTGATGGATACGAGCGACGCCGCTCTCAACGCCATCCCTGGCGGCGCCCTGCAGCTGAACGAAATCGAGACCTTGCCCGTCAGCAATGGCGAGGCCTCGCGGACGGTCACCAGCTATGCCATGACCGGCACCAGCCTGGATCCGACCTATATCCTGATGCACGGCCGCGCCTTTTTCGGCCTGATCACGCCCGGCTTCGCGATCCTGGAAACCGGTTTTGAAGCCGAGGACGAACGCCTGCGCGGCATCGCCGCCGCCTATGGTGCCGCGCGCCTCGAGAATATCCAGTCGCGCACGGCGCATGATTACGGCGCTCCGGTCCGTATCCGCAATGTCCGCGTCTTCGACCCGGCAAGCCAGGCTCTCGGTGCACCGGTCTCTGTCGTGATCGAGGGCGATCGCATTGCCGCGATTGATGCCCTTGATGTCGCAACGCGCGCCGGCGAGGTCGAGCTCGACGGTGCCGGCGGATCCCTCCTGCCCGGCCTGTTCGAAATGCATGGCCATATGGGTGAGGCTGATGCCCTCCTCAATATTGCCGCCGGCGTCACCAGCGTGCGCGATATGGGCAATAATAACGAAGTGCTCTCGGCCCTGATCGGCCGGATCGAAGCGGGCCAGCTGGCCGGACCGCGCGTCTTCCGCAGCGGCTTCATCGAAGGCCGCAGTCCGTTCAGCTCCAATAACGGCATTCTCGTTGAAACCCTTGAAGAAGCCGTAGCGGCCGTCGACACCTATGCCGATAGCGGCCAATACATCCAGATCAAGATCTATAACTCGATGAATCCCGACTGGGTTCCGGCCATGATCGAACGTGCCCATGAGCGTGGCCTGCGCGTGGCCGGCCATGTGCCCGCCTTCACCAATGCCGACGCCATGATTGCGGCCGGTTATGACGAGATGACCCATATCAACCAGGTCATGCTCGGCTGGGTGCTTGAAGAGGGCGAGGATACGCGTTCCCTCCTGCGGCTGACCGCGCTGCGCCGTCTGCCGGCGCTCGATCTCACCAGCGAGCCGGTGCAGAACACGATCAATGCGATGGCGGCACGCGGTGTCGCGATTGATCCGACCCTGGCGATCCATGAGGCCCTGCTGTTGTCACGCAATGGCGAACTCACCCCCGGCGCCGTCGATTATATCGACCATATGCCGGTCGACGAGCAGCGCAGCGCCCGCGCCGCCTGGGCCGATATCGCCAATGCCGAGGATGACGCCAATTATCGGGGCGCCTTCGACCAGGTCCTCGCCACGGTATCGATGATGCGCGAAGCCGGCGTTTTCATCGTGCCCGGCACCGATCTGGGCGGTTCCTTCACCCTGCACCGTGAGCTGGAACTGTATCAGCGCACCGGTATGACGGCCCCGGAAATCCTCGCCTGGGCCAGCCATGGCATGGCCGAATATCTCGGCGTGGATGACGAACTCGGCGCCATCGAGCCCGGCATGCTGGCCGATTTCTTCCTCGTTCCCGGCGATCCGACCGCAGACCTCGCCGCAATCAAGACCATCTCCATGGTCGCCTCCGACGGTGTGATCTATTACCCGAGCGAGATCTATCCGGAGTTCGGAATTCGGCCGTTTACCGAGGTGCCGAATGTGATGATGGCGCAGTAGGGCTTGCCCGAATACCGCAGCGTCGGCTTCCCGGGGAGGGTTTTCGCCCTCCTGCGAACCGGGTTGGGGGCGCCATGCGGTCAGACGCTGTGCGCCATGGCGCAGCCTTATTGGGGGGATGGGGGCAAGCTTGATGCTATCGTCATTCAGCAAAGTCCCCATCCCACCGGCCGGCGCAGTTTCGATACAGCTCACTCGCAATCGCGGCCTGTTCGCCATCATATGAGTGAGCGCCGCGACTCCACACTAGCCCGCTGCTAGTGCGGGATGTGCGGCGAACACCCGACACAACACGCCATCAATACGGCCCCGCCTCAGCGTCGCCGAGCATCTGCGCGTTCCCGGAAAAGTTATATAAAGCTCTTGTCATATCAATACTGTCAGTGATTTTGACCGTTGGAAGAACGGGCAGATATTCATTGCTCTGCAGGTCCCTGGCCACAAGCTCACCCACCCCTGCCAGACGATTGACGTCCGCGCTTGGCAAGTTGCCCCGTTCCGCCACTGCTCGCACCGATTGATCAAGCCCATTCCAGAATTGCTCGCGGATTGCCGTCGGAGAAACAATGGTCAAATGGGGATTCCCCTGCTCGCCATACCGCTGGAACACAGGGCGATCAACAAGGTGGGCCGTCTGAGCCCAATGCTCGCGGGCCGCTTCCAGGATCAGTTCGTTATGCGGGGCCGTCAGGCTGGGTGCTTGCTCAACCAGATTGGCTGATATCCGTGCCATAATAAAGTCCGGGGGCATAGATGCCGACGCGCCAGTGGGGCCTATGCGCACGGTGTTGAACCCTCCATCGGGCCTACCGACCACATTCTCGACACCGCAGACCGAAGGCCGGTCGCGGCAAAGCTGTGCCAGCACGCGGGGTGCCAACTGAGGGGCTCGGCTGGTGGATCTGGAAATCCGGTCGGCGGCTTCACTGTCATTCCCACACCCGCCGAGAGGGCCTGCCAGCCTGAGATATATTTCATGGACCGCGTACAGTGCCATTGTGTCGGTTTCGGTCGGCACGTCCAACCGATCAATCACCTCGCGCAGATCATTGAGGTCCTTGCAGGTCGCATCAGCAAATCCGTCTGCGCCGATTGCGACCACACAGAATATCATCAGGTGCAAGAGGGCGCGTTGAATGGATCGGTTAGCCGCCATCGGTCTCTCCCGAAACATCCTGTGGCGTTATATTGGAAAAAGGAGCCACACCGCCCTCGACGTTCTGTTGCGCCGCCTCGCCGGACTCTGTCGTCGGCTCGCCTCTCGAGGACGCCTCGATGCCAGCATCATTCACCTCGATTGGGGTATGTATGAGCAGGGAAAACCCGATTATGAGCGAACCCAACGTCATCGTGAATAACCCGGGGGACGACGTCGCCAAGGTCAACTGATATCCCCCCGCGGCCGCCCCCAGGTTGGACTCAGTGCTGTCGCCAATCTGAGCGAGGATGAAGATCGACCCAACAAATGTGAGCGCGGCGCCAATCAGGAAGCCGGCCAGCCGAAGCGTGTCGCGCGTCAGTAGCGATGCTCGCGCGAAATCATGCCGACGTGCCGCCTGGTAAGCCCCGAGCGTTGAGCCCGCACGCACGGCATCAAACTGATCATCGCTCGTGGCTATCTGCACGTAGGTGTCTGTGAGCTCCCGCGTCCCGGCGGAGCCCTGGGTGATGATCGAGTACATACCCCATCCGGCCAAGACGAGCCCAACGACAACCGTGGCACCAAGAACAATGAGACCCCGCTTGGCGAACGGCAGGATATCCCGCTGCCAGGCGTCCCTCGATCTGGCACTGGACGCTTCTGAATCCGTCATTGCTGGCTCCATTCATCCAACCCGCAGGTTGATTGATGCCGTCAATGCACTCTAAGATAATGTCGCGTTTCTGTCTACCGCACCGCCAAAGACCGCTCGCTGGACGCAGGGCGAATCTCCCGCCGTCTGCTTTGGCGCCGGGGCCGCAGCCGGCCCGTCTTTTGATCGTTTCCTGGTAACGCCACCGGGCTACCCCACACCAAAAGAGCGGGTGAGGCAGCCCAAATTGTCCCGGGGCCTAGTCCGGGCACCTCACCAGCGTCCAGGCATCCTTGCGGGCGTCGCCGGACCAGTGCTGCAGATTTCCGTCGACGATCGCCATATTATAGTCGAGCGGCTGTTCATCACCCTCCACGCTGCACTGTCCGGTCACGTGCCACTGCGCAGGGCCGGTTTCGGTGACGGTGCCAAATTCGCAATGCGCCTCGTGCTGATCAAACCCGTCAGCGCGCATGATCATAGGCGGTTGCTCATACTCCTGCGCGATGGCGCACTGGGCCAGGTCATTGCCCCAGGTGCCGACATAGGCGGGCTGGGCTGCGGTAATGGATTGTGCCGGAGAGCTGGCCGGGGCGGCCCCTTTGAGGGGATCTGCCGCTTGTTGGGCTTCCGGCTGTGGCGTTTCGGCCTGTGGCTCTGGCGTATCGGCCGCCGGCACGTCTGCCGCTTCAACGGTGTCACTGGCCGCAGGCGCAGCCTCGTCCGCAGCCGGAGAATTTGGATCGGCCTCGCCACCGCAAGACGCCAGGACCAGTGTCGCGACCAGAAGCGCGCTCGCTGGCAGCCCCTTTGCAGACCTCAAAACCTTCAACATGTGTCACCCCCTCTTTCCAGAAAAACCTGATTGATCGCCGGAGCTTGAGCGAGGCCGGCCGATTGGGCAAGGCCCGAAGGCGATATCGTCCCGACCCCAAGAAAAACCAGCAATAATGATGTTTGAAATATCATAATCAATGTATATGCTAGGTTCAGACCTCAGGATTATCCCCATGATCACCTCAGCCCAGATGCGCGCGGCCCGCGCCTTGCTCGGAATCGACCAGAAAACCCTGGCCGCTGCGGCCGGCGTATCGGTGCCGACCATCCAGCGCATGGAGGCCAGTGATGGCAATGTGCGCGGCGTGGTCGGATCGCTGGTGCGTGTGGTCGAGGCGCTCGACGGGCTCGGGGTCGAGCTGATCGGCGAGCAGGCACCCAGCCAGGGCACGGGGCGCGGCGTCCGGCTCAAGGCGCCCCCGGCCGATGAGACTTCAACGACAGACTAGATTTTCGCGACGGCGACCGCCGACAAATGCCGACGATCCCGCCGCCTGACCAAGGCAGGTGGACATGACCAAGACGACTGAAAAGACGATCACGCCCGAAACACCGCCCGCCCCCGCGCTGGGCGAGCTGTTCATGCCCAAGCTGATCACCGTATTGCGCGAGGGTTATACGCTCGCGCATCTGCGCAGCGATGCAGTTGCCGGGCTGACGGTGGCGATTGTGGCCCTGCCGCTCTCGATGGCGATCGCGATTGCCGCCGGCGCCTCGCCGGCCCAGGGCATTATCACGGCGATCATCGGCGGTTTCTTCGTCTCCCTGCTTGGTGGCAGCCGTTTTCAGATTGGCGGCCCGGCCGGGGCTTTCATCGTATTGATGGCAACGACCGCGCAGACCTTCGGCATGGACGGGCTGATCCTGGCGACAATGATGGCCGGACTGATCCTGATGGGGATCGGCTTTCTCAAACTGGGCACCTATATCAAATTCATCCCCTACCCGGTCACGGTCGGTTTCACGGCGGGCATCGCCGTCATCATTTTCGCCAGTCAGGTCAAGGAATTGCTCGGCCTGCAACTCGCCGAGCCGGAACCCGGCCCGCTGCTCGAAAAACTCCCGGTGCTGTGGAATGCCCTGCCGACGACGGATGCGCTGACCATCGCCGTCTCGGCCGCCACCGTGCTGGTCATTCTCGGTATCCGGCGCTGGCGGCCGCACTGGCCGGGCATGCTGATCGCGGTCGCCCTTGCCGCTGGCGCGACCGCCGCGTTCAACCTGCCGCTGGAGACCATCGGCTCGCGCTTCGGCGGCATCCCCTCCAGCCTGCCCTGGCCCTCCCTGCCGGAGATGTCGGGACCGCGCTTGATCGCCCTGCTGCCGAGCGCGATTGCCTTTGCCCTGCTCGGTTCAATTGAATCCCTGCTCTCCGCGGTCGTCGCCGACGGCATGACCGGGCGGCATCACCGCTCCAATAGCGAACTGGTGGCCCAGGGCGTCGCCAATATCGGTGCGGCCCTGTTTGGCGGGATCTGTGTCACCGGCACGATTGCCCGCACCGCGACCAATGTCCGCGCCGGAGCGCATGGGCCGGTCGCCGGCATCATGCATGCCGGATTTCTGCTGCTCTTCATCCTGATCGTGGCGCCGCTGGCCAGCTTCATTCCGCTCGCCTGCCTCGCCGGCGTCCTGGCCCTGGTGGCGTGGAATATGGTGGAGAAACGCGCCTTCATGATCCTGCTGCGGGCTTCGCGCGCCGATGCGCTCATTCTGCTGGCGACCTTCGGCCTGACGATTTTCCGCGATCTGACCGAAGCCATTGTCGTCGGTTTTGCCATCGGCTCGGTCGTCTTCATCCACCGCATGTCGCAAACCACGGCGATCGAGAGCTGGACGCCCTTCGTCGATGAAGACAAGCCCGACCGCATCACCGCTCCGGCCGACGCCAGGGCGGGGCCGGCCGAGCAGGATGCGGAAATCCTGGTCTACCGCATCAGCGGAGCCTTCTTCTTCGGCGCCGCCGCCTCGATCGGCTCGGTGCTGGAACGCATCGCCGACACGCACCGCGTCCTGATCATTGATTTCGCCGCCGTGCCCTTCGTCGATTCAACCGCGGCCCACATGATTTTGGGCCTGGCGCACCGGGCCCGGAAGCGCGGCCTTCCGGTGATCATCTCGGGTGCCTCGGACATCGTGCAGCACAAGCTGGTTGCGCTCGAAATCACCAGGCCCCTGGTCAGCTATGAACCGGCTCTGGCGCAGGCCATGACGGCGGCGCGGGCCCGGATCGACGCGCGCAATGAATAAGCTCCTGCCGATCTGGCGCGCCTTCAATCTGCACTGTCCGGCCTGTGGCAAGGGCGCGCTCTATCGCCGCTATCTCAAACCGGTCGCGGTGTGTGCGGCCTGCGGCGAACCGCTCGGTGAGATCCGCGCCGAGGACGGGCCGGCCGCCTGGACGATTCTCGGGCTGGGCCCTTTCCTGGTGCCGATTGCTTTCATGGTATCGATGAGCGGCGCGCCGATCTGGCTCACCCTGCCCCTGCTCCTGCTGGGCGCGTTCGGCATAGTGCTGGTTGCCCTGCCGCGGGTGAAGGGTGTCTTCATCGCCGTGCTGTGGATCATGGCCCGCCCCTGACGCAGATCCCGCTTGACACGGCCCTTCGTTTCCATAATCGTTGAAGTATGGAAACTTCAACCGCCCTGCTTCGTCTCTCCGCCCTGGCCCAGGCCAATCGCCTGGCGGTCTTCCGCCTGCTCGTGAAAGCGGGCAAGTCGGGCCTGGCGGCGGGCGAAATTGCGCGCCAGCTCGAGATCGCCCCCAACACACTCTCGGCCCAGCTGACCGTGCTGGCCAATGCCGGCCTGGTCGATAGCCGCCGCGATGGCCGCTCCATCATCTACACCGCCGCCTTCGAACAAATGGGCGAGCTCATCGTCTATCTGGTCGAGGATTGCTGCCAGGGCGATGCCGGTATCTGCGCGCCACTGGCCGGCGTCACTGATCGCATCGCCTGTTCAACCCCATCCAAGGGAGCCTGCTCATGAAACGCCTGCACATCCACGTCGCTGTCGATGACCTGCCCGGTTCGATCGGCTTCTATTCCACCCTGTTCGCCACCGCGCCCTCGGTTGAAAAACCCGACTACGCCAAATGGATGCTCGAGGATCCGCGCGTCAATTTCGCCATAAGCGCCCGCGGCGCCAAGACCGGCGTCGAGCATCTCGGCATCCAGGTCGAGAGCGGCGAGGAACTGGCTGAAGTCTATCAACGCCTGGCAAAAGCCGATGCGGCCGTGCTCGAAGAGGGTGAGACGACCTGCTGCTACGCCAAATCGGAGAAAAGCTGGGTCCATGATCCCAGCGGCGTCGCCTGGGAAGTCTTCCACACCACCGGCGAGGCGGTCGATTATGGCGGCGCCGCTGCCGCCAGCGACCTGCCCCCCTCCGCTGTCGCCGACACTGGCACGCAGGCCTGCTGCACCCCGTCGGTCAAGCGCGAGGGCGCGTGCTGCTGATGGGATTGTTCGAACGCTATCTCACCGCCTGGGTCGCGATCGCCATTGCGGTCGGGATCGGGCTGGGCCAGCTCATGCCGGACCTGCTGGGCGCCCTCGCCGGGCTGGAAATCGCCCACGTCAATCTGCCCGTCGCGCTGCTGATCTGGGCGATGGTCTGGCCGATGATGATCGGCATTGATCTGGCCAGTGTGAAAGAAGTCGGCAAACAGCCCAAGGGCCTGGTCATTACCCTGGCGGTCAACTGGCTGATCAAGCCCTTCACCATGGCCGCGCTCGGCGTCCTCTTCTTCAAGCATGTCTTCGCCGGACTGATCCCGCCCGCCGATGCGCAGGGCTATCTCGCCGGCCTGATCCTGCTGGGCGCCGCACCGTGCACCGCCATGGTCTTCGTCTGGTCGCAGCTGACCCGCGGCGATGCCGCCTACACACTGGTCCAGGTCAGCGTCAATGACGCCATCATGGTATTCGCCTTCGCACCGATCGTCGCGCTGCTGCTCGGCGTCACCGATATCGCCGTGCCCTGGGAAACCCTGCTCCTCTCGGTCGGGCTCTATGTCGTCATCCCGCTGATCGCCGGCATGCTGACACGGCGCGTCCTGATCCGCCGCGGCGGACCGGCAGCCGTGAGTGCCTTCACCGACCGGATCAAACCGGCCTCGGTCATGGCCCTGCTGGCAACCGTGGTGCTGCTGTTCGGCTTCCAGGGGCAGGTCATCCTGTCGCGGCCATTGATCATCGCCCTGATCGCGGTGCCGATCATCGTGCAATCCTATGCCATCTTCGCGCTCGCCTATGGCGCTGCCTGGGCCTGGAAACTGCCCCATGCGGTGGCCGCCCCCTGTGCGATGATCTCGACCTCGAACTTCTTCGAGCTCGCCGTTGCCGTCTCGATCAGCCTGTTCGGATTGAATTCCGGCGCGGCACTGGCGACTGTGGTCGGCGTGCTGGTGGAGGTGCCGGTCATGCTGTCCCTGGTCGCCATTGCCAATGCGACGCGCGCCCGTTTCCCCGGAGCCAATCCATGATCGTCATCCATCACAACCCGGCCTGCGCCACCTCGCGCAATGTGCTGCGCACGATCGAGGCCGCCGGCTATACGCCCGTGGTGATCGATTACCTCGAACAGGGCTGGACGCGGCCGCAATTGCTCGCCCTGTTCGCCGCCGCCGGGCTGACACCGCGCAGCGCCCTGCGCGAAACCAAATCGCCCGCCGCCGAGCTCGGCCTGCTCGAGCCCGGCATCAGTGATGCGCGCATCCTCGAGGCCATGCTCGAGCATCCGGTGCTGGTGAACCGCCCTATCGTCTGCTCACAAAAAGGCGTCCGGCTCTGCCGCCCCAGCGAAACCGTACTCGATCTGCTCGAACGCTGGCCACAAGGCCCCTTCGCCAAGGAGGATGGCGAGATCATCATCGACGCCGCCGGCCAGCGCGCCGCCACGCCCTCTCACCCGGGCTGATCCCGCCTCGCAGCGTGCCGGCCGGGTCAGAATTACTCAACCCGAACAGGCACCTACACGCAGCTTCGTGAAGCATTACAACAAGGGGTTGATCTTTTCCCGATGCGGTCGAACAATGTCGGCCGGCCTCGAGCAGGCCGTGTGGGGGAAATCGAAATGGCGGAGACGGACGAGGACACGCCCGGTCCAGGGGAGACTGCACCCGAAAACGAGGTGGCGGCGGCGGAGGTCACGGCCGAGCCGCAAGAGGTCGAGACAACACCTGACAACGGGCTCGGATTCGAGTTCGAGGGCGCCGCCGAGCTGGAACAGGTCGACGCGCTGATCGGGCGCGCCCATTTCGGCGTTGGCGGTGACCATATCGCTCCGTTTTCGCGCCAATTGCGCAAGGCAATGCGCGATGATTTCCCGTCCGACAATGACATCCACGACATCGCGGACAAGGCCATTGCTGACGTCCAGGTCGGCTATGGCCTGATGCGCGTCAGTACTTTTCTGGCCTATGTCATCCTGATGGTCGTGCTGAGCTCAACCATTCATGCCGGCTATCCCGAGATGCAGAACCTGCTGGTCTGGGGCGTACTGGTCGAGCTGATGGCCCAGCTCCCGGGCGTGGGCAGCAATAGCGAACTCGTCTACGCCTACGCCGCGTTTGGGCTGGTGGTCTTCGCCGGCCTGCGTGTTGTCATTCGCGCCCTGTTCAAGCGCGAGATTGAAATCAATGGCGAGAAATTCGCCTACAAGGTCAAGTCCCGCTACGACGACATCATGTCCCGGATGGACAAGTGTACGCGCAACGCCCTGCTGGAAAGCGATAATTGGGCAAAGCGGGCCAGTCTCTGGACAAAAATCGCCCTCTGGTGCTCGAAGCGCTCGGAATATCTCGACCGGTACGCGACCACTGTGGGCTGGAAGGCGCGCTTCACGATCAAGATGTTTCATATCATCTCGCTGGGCGCGAAGATCGCCATCGGGACCTATGTCTGTTTCACGATTGCGGTCAGCCTTTACGCGGCGCCCGATGGCAGCCTGGCGGTCCACACGGATCTGTTCCGTGTCATCGCTGCCCTCGTGGCGATCCCGGCACTGATCTATTCCTGGGCGATCCTCCACTGGTTCCCCGGCGACATCTGGACCGAGAAATTTGCCAAACTGGTCGAGGATGAGTCCGCAGCAACCGGGAATTATTTCGACGACATATCCGACATGGTGGAGAGCTTTGTGCGCACGATCAGCGCGAGCCGGTTCAATGGGGGCCAGCGCAATAGCTGAGTGGACCTGAAACCTCGGGGGAGGCGGATGACATTTGAATTATCAGGCCGGGCAATGGCCGCGATCACGGGCTATACTGCGCTGATTTCCGGCGTCATTCTGCTGGTTCTATTTCTGCTTTTCTGCGGCGAGAGCACCGGAATGACTTTGCAGACCTGGCAGGCGGTCATGGCCGCGGCGCTGGTTCTGCCCTTCGCCATCGCTGTTGCGACCGTCTGGATCGACCTGACGGCCAGCGATCATCAGACCGCCTATCATTTCCGCACTGCGGAGAAGCCGATCTCGCTGCAATTGCGGTTGCTGCGCAATCTGATCCTGATCGCCTACCCGCAAACGATCGTCCTCGGCTTTGCCATCGTGGACCTGATCCGCCACGCCGCCCTCAATACCAGCAATCTCGGACCGATTTTCATTCTGATCAGCGCGATCATGGCGAGTGCCGGCTGGCTATATACCAATTATGTCAACGCGCTGAAGACCCGGCATGTCGCCGCCATCGAACATTTGAGTCACATCAACTCGAATGAGCGCCATCGCAATTATGCCAGCGCTCTCAAAGCCTTCATAGCGGAACAGCATCATGAAGGCGTGGATGGAATCGGGGACCTCACCTTTTCGTTGGCCGCGGTCAAAGACCTCTGGGAAAACGCCCCGACCGTCATTGTCGAGGGCAAGGAATACACATTTCGCGAAGTCTGCCGGTACTTCCTCGGCTATCTCGAACATGTCGCGATCAGCATTCGTGTCGGCATCTTTGATTTCGACATCATCCAGCGACAGCGCCGCCGCCGCCTCATGCTGTATTTCAACACCCTGTTCTACGTCATTATCTACCAGTCCGCAGCGACGGAGAATCCACCGCACCGGCGCGGGAAGAACCATTACCGGCGCGGCAATGACATGTGGGAGAATTTCATCTGGCTGATCATGCGAATGGATGACAAATCCCGCATCAATTCAGACCTCCATCCCTACAGACGGATCGACCCGCGCCGATTGCGCAAACCGACGGAGCCGACACCCCAGCCCGCGTCCGGATTCAAATATGGCGGCCTCGCCGAAATCGACGACGCCTAGGGCGTGGACTCAATTGCGCGCATCCAAATTCGGGCTGAGGCGAGCGCGAGGGCGGCCATGAAATTGTCGGCGTGTTTTTCGAAGCGTGTGGCGATGCGGCGGAACTGTTTGAGTTTGCAGAAGAAGCGCTCGACCAGATTGCGCTGACGGTAAAGGCTCGGAGGGACGCTGCGCTGGATGCGAACCCGGCTCTGGGTGGGGATATGCGCCTCGCCGCCGCGGTCCCGGACAAAATTCACGAGCGCCATGCTGTCATAACCTCGGTCGGCGATCACACATCCGGGCGGCAAGGCACCGAGGAGTTGGGGCGCAATCGTTTTGTCCGAGGCCTGGCCGGGTGTGATCAGCA
>NZ_FNHG01000018.1 GCF_900103475.1 Maricaulis salignorans | reverse complement strand
GGTCGGTCGTTTAGTGCCGTCAGACCTTAATGGACGCCCTGCCAGTGCTCAGGTTGTCACCCCTTCGCCCGGACAGGCTGCACGCTCCCGACCGCCGCGAATGACTGAGCTCGTGCCTCCCGTGCGACCGGAACGCGGTGATTATGCGCGCACGTTGGTGGGGTGGGGATAAGTTGGACCAATGATCGTCATCCCGACAAAAGTCGGGACCTCGATATCGCAGGCTCCGACCCTGTCACGTCAAGGTCCCGGCCTTCGCCGGGATGACGGGGGATAATGGTGGGCGATGAGGGATAAGTCGGGGATCGGGACATGCTCCGGCTTTGCCGGTGCGTGTCCCGCCTTGGTGACGCCTCGAGCGACGTCACCCATATACCCCTTGACCTATGTGCGGTTGTGGTGACTCCACAAACTGAGAGTATGCGTGCAGTCTTGCCGTAGTCGTTAAGCTGAGCTTCTGCGTGCACCCACGTGTCACCCTTGCCAGAACTTGGCGCTGGATTGTCAATAATCCAGTGTGGGTATCCTTTTGTACACTTGGCGTTAGCGGGTTCGCATGGTGGCTTTTGCAGAAAGCCCTTGGCGAGCTGTTTTGGGACAGACTCGGCGCGATCATATGGCAAATCATTGTCGACCCGCTGTTTGCCGCGGCGTCCGCAATGATTGGCTATATCATCGCACATATCGGGGCACTTCTGACTGCTGCGGCTTGTTTGATTTGGGTGTTTTTGCTCGGCTACTCAGTAGGGCGAAAGGAGTATGGGCGCTCATTGAAATTCGCGCGCGCGCTAAGCAAAAAACAGGGGCGCATGTTTAACAGGCAACGCCTGTCAATAGAAAGCGGATACACACAATTTATGAAGAACTAAAGTATTCAAACAACTGGGGAAGACACAACTTATTCCCGCCTGGACCTCGATTAATTGTGTCTGTCCCAATTAATTCCAACAAGCAGGGTTGGTTCAAACTGTTGTTTGAAGGACGGCCGCGCGCAGCGGCGGGTTCCCGCCCTAAACCTCATGCCCGGTGGCCCACTGCTGGCAAGAGATTTTGGGGGATGGCCTGCGCTACGCGCGGCTTGCCGGAAAAGTCGGGCGCTGACCGATTGATGGGTGCCATGCACCCATGCTGGCCCGGCAGGCAAAGCGAAATAATGGTGTGTGTCCCCATATACGCGGACCGGCGCGTGGTTGGGAAATCAATTGTTTCTGTAGGCGCTTGGCTCGTGGAAATGGGTGCCCGCCACCACTTATTCACCGTCATCCTCACGGAATATTGACCCGGCGGCGGCTCGAGCGCGCTTGTATCGCCACCCGCCATCCTCGATGTTTTCAGGCTGGAGGAAACGGCCCGACCGCAGGGCGGCCGATTCGGGGATGAGAGGATCAAGGCATGACAGGCGCATCACAGGGATTGCTTGAACGAATGACGACGCTGAGCTGGCTCTCGGCCGGTCTGATCGGGACCAGCCTGCTGGCCACCGTACCGGCGCTCGCCCAGGACCGGCCTGGCAGGCCTGGCGAGAGTCTGGCCTGGATGATCGGGCACTGGGAGGGCTCGGGCTGGATGATTGATCGCGAGCGCCAGCGCCAGACCTTCGACGTGTTCGAGGAGGCGCGGCTGGGCTCCGGCGGCGAAGCCGTCATCCTGTTCGGTGAGGGCTTTACCCCGGCTGGTGCAGGCCGCGCCGGTGAACCGGGCCACAATGCCACCGGCCTGATTTCCCGCACCGCCGATGGCTATGAAATGCGCTCCGTCACGATAGAAGGCCATAGCCAGGACGTGGCGATGACGATTACCGAAACGGGGTTTTCCTGGTCGCTCTCGCTGGGTCCGCACGGGCGGCTTGATTATGAGGCCAGCCACGAGAATGGGGTCTGGGAGGAAACCGGCGCCTATTGCTCGCCCGAGGGCGCGTGCCAACCCAATTTCTACATGCGCCTGGAACGCGTCGACTAGGGCGCAACGGCAGCGCCGCATTGAAAACCCGCACCACCCGCATTATCAATTCACCGGTTCGCTTGGTTCAACTGAAAGTCAGCCGGTATGCCGATCTCATCTGCCCTTTTCGCCCGCAACCGCACGGCCGTCGCGCCGCGTGGCGGGCGTGGGGCGGTGACGCGCGTTCGATACCTTGGGGCTGGCGGTCGATGGCGTGGCTTGACGACAAGCCTGTAGCGCGCGTGCCGATGGCGCGCGGATCGATCCGACACCACAATTCGAAACAATCGAGAGACTGGTATGAACCATCTTGCCCTCTGCCTTGCGGCCTTCAGCCAGGGCCAGCGGCCCGAGACGGCCCGGATTTCCGGCGCCTTCGATCAATTAATGGAAGGCGATGCGCCCGATGCGGCGATTGGCGGATTTTTGATGGGGCTCGCCGCGCTGGGCGAACGGCCATCCGATATTGCTGCCGGCGCACGCGTCCTGCGCGGCCGCATGGCGACGATCAGTGCGCCGCAAGGCGCCATCGACACCTGTGGCACCGGCGGTGATGGCAAGGGCGCCTATAATATCTCCACCGCGGCAGCGATCGTGGCCGCGGGCGCCGGCGCCCTTGTCGCCAAACACGGCAATCGGGCCGCCTCCTCGCAATCGGGTTCCTCCGATGTGCTCGCCGAGCTGGGCGTGAAGCTGGATTGTCCGCGCGAAGCGGTCGAGCGCTCGCTCACCGAGGCCGGGGTCGGCTTCCTGTTTGCACCGGCCCACCATAGCGCCGTGCGCCATGTCGCCAGCGCGCGCAAGAATCTCGGCGTACGCACCATGTTCAACCTGCTCGGGCCCCTGGCCAATCCGGCCGGCGTGAAGCGGCAATTGCTCGGCGTCTATGACAAGCGCTGGCTGGTGCCGATGGCCGAGGCGCTGCGCGATCTGGGCTGTGAGCATGCACTGGTGATTTGCGGCCAGGACGGGATGGACGAGATCACCACCACGACCGGCACCGATGTCGCCGAATTGCGTGATGGCGAGATCACCACCTATGTCGTCACGCCGGAAGATGCCGGCATCACGCGCGCCACCGAGGCCGACCTCAAGGGCGGGGATCCCGCCTATAATGCCGCCGCCATCCTGCGCCTGCTCGAGGGCGAGGCCGGGGCGTTTCGCGATATCGTTTTGCTCAATGCGGGCGCAGCCCTGATCCTGTCGGGTCAGGCGAAAACGCTGGCCGAGGGCGCCAAACTGGCCGCCGCCGCGATTGATGATGGCCGTGCCCGCACGGCGCTGGCGCGCATGGCCGCGATCTCGCGCGGCGAGGCCTGAGATGAGCTCTGTTCCCGACACGCTGGCGCGCATCGGCGCCTACAAGCTGGAGCATATCGCCGCCTGCAAGGCCGCCCTGCCCTATGCGGAAATCGCCGCCCACGCCGAAGATGCACCGCCAGTGCGCGGTTTTCTCGCCGCGCTTGAGACAGCGGCGGCCACCAGCGGTCTCGGCCTGATTGCGGAAATCAAGAAGGCCAGCCCGTCCAAGGGGTTGATCCGGGCTGATTTCGATCCGCCCGCCCTTGCCCGTGCCTATCAGGACGGCGGCGCGACCTGCCTGTCAGTGCTCACCGACGGGCCGAGCTTTCAGGGTTCGGACCGCTTTCTTATCGCCGCGCGCGCCGCGTGCGAACTGCCGGTGCTGCGCAAGGACTTCCTGTATGATCCCTACCAGGTCGCCGAGGCGCGCATGCTCGGCGCCGATGCCATCCTGGTGATCCTCGCCGCCGTCGATGACGACACCGCTCGCGCCCTGATCGGGGAAGCGGCGCGCTGGTCGCTCGATGTCCTGGTCGAGGTGCATGATGCGGTGGAGATGGAACGGGCGCTGGGGTTGAACGCGCCGCTGATCGGGGTGAATAACCGCAATCTGCGCACCTTCGAAACCTCACTGGAAACCTTCGAAACGCTCGCCCCCATGGTCGGCAGCGAGGCCCTCCTGGTCGGCGAGAGCGGTGTCTTTACCGCCGACGATGCGGCACGGCTGCAAGCGGCCGACGCAAAGGCGTTGCTGGTCGGGGAAAGCCTGATGCGGCAGGCGGATGTCGCATCGGCCACGCGGGCCCTGATGGCCTGGCAAAAGCCGGCTTGACCCCAAACGGGAACCTTTGTAGAACAAACAGACACATTCCTGATTTGTTCCTGTCGGTGTCACAGCACCGTTTTCATCAAAGGGGGCTGACTTGCTCACCCGTAAACAACACGAGCTTCTGCTTCTGATCCATAACCGGATCAAGGATACCGGCGTCTCGCCCTCCTTCGACGAAATGAAGACGGCCTTGCAGCTGGCCTCGAAATCCGGTGTTCACCGCCTGATCACGGCGCTGGAGGAGCGCGGCTTCATTCGCCGCCTCGCCCACCGGGCGCGGGCGCTGGAAGTGATCAAACTGCCCGAATCCGCAGCCGCCAGCATGGATCAGCCCCTCGATCAGGATGCCGATCTGGGCGCCAATGTCGTGCGCGCCAACTTCAAGCGCTCCCATGATGATCACGCGGCCGAAGCCTCGGTGGATATTCCCCTGCTCGGCCGGATCGCCGCCGGTGTGCCGATCGCCGCGATCCAGCACGAAACCGACCGCCTTGCCTTTCCCGCCGACATGGTGCGCGGCGGCGATCATTTCGCGCTTGAGGTCAATGGCGATTCGATGATCGAGGCCGGCATTCTGGATGGCGATATTGTCTTGATCCGGCGTGGCCAGTCGGCCGATAGCGGCGAGATTGTCGTCGCCCTGGTCGATGATGAGGAAGCGACGCTGAAACGCCTGCGCAAAAAGGGCGGCTCGATCGCCCTGGAAGCGGCCAACCCGGCCTATGAAACGCGAATTTTCGGCCCCGACCGGGTCAAGGTCCAGGGCAAGCTGGTCGGTTTGATCCGCCGCTATCACTAAGGCGGAACCGGTCTGCACCCGGCGCTGGCGGATGCGTGCTTGCCCTGTGCCCAACCTCGTGTCCGGCGTCGCGCCTGACCTCGTGTCTAACCACATGTCTGGCCCCATACCGGGCCACCCGGCCGGGCGATGACATGACCCGATACGTGATGATGACCCGCTGGCCCTGCTGCCCTGGCGGGTCATTCTTCATTTGGGGGCCTGGCGTCTGCCGGCCTGGCATTTCTCGGGCTGGTATTTCTCAGGCTGGTATTTCTCGGCCACGGGTTTGTGGGCCGGGTGTTTGTCAGCGGCCGCTGCCAGGGCCGGTCACCCCCGGGGGCCGAGACGCTCTGGATATGATTGATCACACCGCCGCGCATCCAGATCAGCGTACCGCCCCGCGCCTCCAGCCAGACCTCGTCCAGCACCAGGGCCTCACACTGGTCCTGCAGCCAGACCGGCAGCGCTGCGGTCAACACGACCAGCTGGCTGCGACGGCAATCCTCGCGCCAGTCCGCCACCCCCTCGAGTACCGCATAGCGCAGCCCGCCATCGCTCGGTCCGGCATGGGCGCTACAGCCCAGATCATCGCAATGGAGCCCGGCCAGCCCGGGCCGGTCGCGCACACCACGCCGCTCCAGAAACACCGTGACGGCAAATCGGTTGCGCCGGCGCGAACTGACCGTCCAGCTGTCCGGCGCGTCGGACGCATGTGCCACGACCACGCCGCCCTCGGACACGAAGAGATCCGGCGCCGGGGCCAGGCTCCAGCCCGCCAGCGCGGCCAGGCCCAGCGCCGCGCCGCCCATCCGCACCAGACCGCGCCCGAGCAGGACCATGACAAAAGCGGCGGCATAGAGCGGCAGCACCCAGCCGGGCGCAGCGATGACCGGGCGCAAGGCGCCGGGTGCGGCAGCGACCCGGTCGGCGACCGCGAACATCACATCCAGCCCCAGGCTCATCACATAAAGCGCCGGCTGATCGAGGCCGAACGGCATCAGAAAGAGCGCCGCGACACCGGCCGGCATGACCATGAAGGTAAAGACCGGCATGGCCAGTAGATTGCCGATCAGGCCATAGCCGGCGATGCGGTGAAAATGGAAAGCGGCAAAACCCGATGTCGCGAAGCCGGCAATGACACTGGTCAGGCTCAATCCGCCCAGCGCCGACAGACTGCCGCGGCCCAGGCCGAAGGGCGCAGGCGGCCGGCGCTTCTGGCGCCAGATATCGGCGCAGGCGATCAATGCCGCCACCGCCGCAAAGGACATGTGAAACCCCGCCGCACGCACGGCCTCGGGCTGCAGCACGAGCACGAAAATCATCGCCAGCGCCAATGTGTGCAGCGAGAGCGCGCGGCGCCCGACCATCACCCCGGTCAGGACGGCGGCGGCCATCAAAAAGGCGCGCTGGGTCGGGATGGCACCGCCGGACAGGATGAAATAACCCGCCCCGGCCAAAAGCGCCCCGATCGCCGCCGGCCCGGCCGCATCAAAGCGGCGCGCCCAGGGCGTGATGGCGGCGAGGCCAAAGCGCAGAATCAGGAAAATACCGCCGGCGAACAAGGCCATATGCATGCCCGAAATCGCCAGGACATGACCAAGCCCGGCGGCGCGCAGGGTTTCGCTGACCTCGGGAGTGAGGCCGGAACGGTCGCCGGTCAGCAAGGCGGCCGCCATGGCGCCATTGCGTCCAGGCAGACGGGCGCGCAAATGCCCGGCGATCTGCCAGCGCCAGCGCGCGATCGCGCGCGCCGGCCCGTCCTGGTCGAGCTGCGGGCCCGCTGCAAGCGGCGCAATCGCGAAACCGCTGCCGACAATGCCGGCGAAATAGGCGTTGAAGCGAAAATCATAACTGCCCGGCACAGGCGCGCGCCGGGGCCGTTCCAGAATGGCGAGAATACTGACCGCGGCCCCCGGTGCCAAGTCCGGATCGGAGGCGAGAATCCGCACCCGGCGCGCCGGGGCGGCATTTTCGCGTGGCAGGCGGATGGAGAGACGGGCCCGGCCGCGGCTATTGCGCTCGACCGCTTCAAGCCAGCCGGTAACCTGCATCGGCCGGCCATAGGTCAGCGCCGCGCCCGGCCCCGCACCCAGCGCGTGGCTGCGATGCTGGGCCCGCGCCAGACCGGCTGCCAGCGCCAGCAGTGCCAGCGCGGCCAGGCTCAGGGCCGCACCGCGCGGAATGGCGCGCGCCGCCAGCAGGGTCGCGAGCGCCAGCAGGGCCAGGGCCATGGCCCACAGGGCGGATGGTTCGCCGGGCAGCGCGAAATACACGGCACAGCCGGCCGTAAAGCCGAGCGCGGCGATGATGGCCGGCCGCCCGGCCTGCACAAAGACCACCGCGGCGGCGGGCGGCCTCACGCCATATCCGGGCCCGGGCTGTCTCACCCGTCCATTCCTCCCTGCCTAACCCCTATCGCCACCGCCGGTAATCATGCTAACAAACGATATTCTTCTTGCAGCGCAGCATGATCTCGCAGGTGCAACACTTGAAAACCATGATCCGCACCCGGTTTGCTCCCTCCCCGACGGGCTTCCTTCACATTGGCGGCGCCCGCACGGCGCTGTTCAACTGGCTGTTTGCGCGCCATCATGGCGGGCAATTCCTGCTGCGGATCGAGGACACGGACCGGGCCCGCTCGACCCAGCCGGCCATCGATGCGATCCAGGACGGGCTGAGCTGGCTCGGCCTCGACTGGGATGGCGATCTCGTCTCCCAATATAGCCGCGCCGACAGGCATGTCGAGATTGCACACCAAATGGTTGCGTCCGGTCACGCTTTCCGTTGCTATTGCGACGCCGATGAAGTCGACGCCCTGCGCGCCGCCGCCTTCGATGAGGGCCGGGCCCTGCGTTCGCCCTGGCGCGACCGCGACCCGGCCAATGCCCCCGATGGCGCGCCCTTTGTCGTGCGCTTTCGCGCCGGTGATGCGGACATGCTGGTCGAGGATGCGGTCCAGGGCGAAGTGCGCTGGGCGGCCAAGGAATTCGACGATCTCGTCCTGCTGCGCAGCGATATGAGCCCGACCTATAATCTCGCCGTGGTGGTCGACGACCATGATATGGACATCACCCATATCATCCGCGGCGATGACCATCTGGTGAATGCCGGCCGTCAGGCGCAGATCTATGACGCGATGGGTTGGAAACGCCCGGTCTTCGCCCACATCCCGCTGATCCATGGGCCCGACGGCAAGAAATTGTCGAAGCGCCATGGCGCGCTGGGTGCGGAAGCCTATCGCGATATGGGTTATCTGCCCGAAGGCCTGCGCAATTATCTGCTGCGGCTGGGCTGGTCCCATGGCGATCAGGAAATCTTCACCGATGCCGAGGCCATTGCTGCCTTCGACATGGGCGGGCTCAATAAATCGCCCTCCCGGCTCGATCTGGACAAACTGTCGCATATCAATGCCCACCATATCGCCCAGGCCGATGATGCGCGCCTTTGTGAGCTCGTCACACCTTTCCTGGAAGGCCTGGACGGGCAGATCGATGATGCGGCCCTGAAGGCGGACCGCATAAGAAATGCGATGCCGGCGCTCAAAACCCGCGCGGCAACGCTGGCCGAACTGGCCCAGCAGGCGTATTTTCTTGTGAAAGCCCGCCCGTTTCAGCTCGAAGGCAAGCTTGCCAAACAATTGGACGAGACCGCCTGCGCGCGTCTTAACCGCCTTTTCACACGGCTCGTGGAAACCGATGCGTGGAATGATGCAGCGCTCGCGAGCCTGCTCAAGCAATTCGCCGAGTCCGAAAGTGTCGGATTTGGCAAAGTCGGTCAGCCGCTCCGTGCGGTCCTGACCGGTGGGGCACCCGCCCCGGATCTCGCACTCGTCATGGCCGTCCTCGGCCGCGATGAAGTGCTGGGTCGAATCAAGGATCAATTGTCGCCGGGCATCTGATGCCGGCGGCCGCCAGACAGGGAAAACATGATGGAAAGCAAGGCCAAACCGAACGGTTCCGCGACGCTCACCTATAACGGTACGAGCGTTGAGTTTCCCGTGCTCAGCGGCGAGATCGGGCCTGATGTCATCGACATCCGTTCGCTCTACCGCAAGACCGGCATGTTCACCTATGACCCGGGCTTCACCTCGACCGGCAGCTGCGAGAGCCAGATCACCTATATCGACGGCGACAAGGGCGTCCTGCTCTATCGCGGTTATCCGATCGAGCAATTGGCAAAGGGCTCGTCCTTTATCGAAGTCTGCTATCTGCTGATGCACGGCGAACTGCCAACGCCCGGCCAGTTGCAGGATTTCGACTGGACGATCCGTCGCCACTCCATGCTGCACGACCAGTTCGACCAGTTCTTCCGGGGCTTCCGCCGCGACGCTCACCCAATGGCCATCATGGTCGGGACCGTCGGTGCGCTGTCAGCCTTCTATAATGACAGCACGGACGTCACCGACCCCAAGCTGCGCACGATTGCCAGCCATCGCATGATCGCCAAGATGCCGACGATTGCGGCCCGCGCGTTCAAATACGCGATCGGCCAGCCCTTTATCAGTCCACGCAATGACATGGATTATGCGGCCAATTTCCTGCGCATGTGTTTCGCCGTCCCGGCGGAAGATTATGAAGCCAATGCCGTCATGGCCCGCGCGATGGACCGGATCTTCATCCTCCATGCCGACCATGAGCAGAACGCCTCGACCTCGACCGTGCGTCTCGCCGGCTCGTCGGGCGCCAATCCCTTCGCCTGTATCGCCGCGGGCATTGCCTCGCTGTGGGGCCCGGCGCATGGCGGTGCCAATGAGGCCGCGCTCAACATGCTCGAGGAAATCGGCACAGTTGACCGCATCCCGGAATATATCGCCAAGGCCAAGGACAAGAATGATCCTTTCCGCCTGATGGGCTTCGGTCACCGCGTCTACAAGAACTACGATCCCCGTGCGACCGTGATGCGCGATACCTGTCATGAAGTGCTGGAGATCACCGGCCACGGCAATGACCCCCTGCTCCAGGTCGCCCTCGAGCTCGAACGCATCGCCCTGGAAGACCCGTATTTCGTCGAGAAGAAGCTGTATCCGAATATCGATTTCTATTCGGGCATCACGCTGCGCGCGATGGGCTTCCCGACCGAGATGTTCACCGTGCTGTTTGCCGTCGCGCGCACGGTCGGCTGGATCGCCCAATGGTCGGAAATGATCGAGGATCCATCCCAGAAGATCGGCCGTCCGCGCCAGCTCTTCACCGGCGCCACACCGCGCGATTATGTCGATCTGAGCAAGCGCGGCTGATCCAGCGCCGACACGACATGAAAAAGGCCGCCCTTCGGGGCGGCCTTTTTTTTCGTTGTGCGAATGGAAAAAGCGTCAGGCGCGGGGCAAGTATTGCAGCACGACCTCGGCTGCGCGGTCGCTGGCCTTGCCCTCACCGCGCATCTCGTCGGTCGCCTGGCGCAGCGCCTGGCCGATTTGCCGGCGCCGCTCGGGCGAGTCCAGCAGGCTTTGGGTCGAGGCGGCCAGCCGCGGTGCCGTGCAGCGTGTCTGGACGTGCTCGAGCACAAGGTTTGAGTCGGATGCCATGTTCACCAGCGTGGTGTAGGGCGATTTCATCACATTAAGCATGCGGATCAGCGCCCAGGTGATCCAGCCCAGCCGGTAAGCGGCGACGGTCGGCACGCCGGTCGTCGCCAATTCGGTAATCACCGTTCCGGAACAGGCCAGGGCCAGATCGACGGCCGCGAACGCGTCCGCCTTCTCCGCTTCACTGACGATGATGATGTCGTCGGGCATGCGGGTATCAATCTGCAGCCGCGCCTGTACGACCTCTGCGACCGGCTCCGCCACCACGATAACGATCTTCAAGGCTGGCTGGCGGCGCAGGATACGCTCGATCGCCTGCACCATCACATCATACATGCGCCGGATTTCCGCCGGCCGGCTGCCGAACAGGACCAGCATGGCCTGTGCATCCGGGTCCAGACCATGGCTGGCCCGAAAAGCCGCCCCGTCTCCGACCGTCATGCGCTCAAGCGTGGGATTGCCGACGAAGGTCACCGGCAGACCGAAATCGGTATAGAAAGGCGCGTCAAAACTGACGATCGACAATAGGTGATCGACGGTCGCGGCCAGGGTTTTGGCGCGGCCCGGCCGGGTCGCGAAGACTTGCGGGCCGACATATTTGATCAGCTTGATTGATGGATCGGCGGCGCGGACGCCCTGGGCAACGCGCAGCATGAAGCCCCATGAATCGATCAGGACGACGACATCGGGCTTGCGGGCGAGGATGTCAGCCACCGTCAGCGCCACGCGCTCCTTGACCCGCCTGAAGGCCAGCAGCCCGTCAATCCAGCCAATAATTGCCAGCCCGTCAATATCGACCGCGGTCGGAACGCCCTCGGCGGCCATCGCGGCACCGCCAACCCCGGCAAAATCGAGGCTGTCGCCGCGCACCTTGCGCAGGGAGCGGATCAGGTCGGCGCCGAGCAATTCTCCGGAACGCTCAGCGGCCACGATATAGACCAGCGGCGTTGTCATTGGCCCGCCTCGCTGACCAGCAGGAACATGCCGGCAGCATCGAGCGCTTCGATCACCGCCTCGCGATTGACGATCAGCGCGCCGCCGGCCTCGAGCGCAATGCCCGCCAGTCCGGCCCGCTCGCAGCGCACGACGGTTTCCAGACCGATGGTCGGCAGATCGATGCGACGTTCCTGGATCGGCTTGGGGGTCTTGGCCAGCACCCCAAAACGATCATCGGCCTGGCCGCGCAAATGCGCGGGCAGTTCAACCAGCCGGTCGAGCATCGGATTGGTGCCCTCCTGGGCCTCGACGGCCAGGACCGTACCGCGCGCAACGACAGCGGCCTGGCCAATATCCATTTCGCCCATATGGCGCGCGGTGGCCAGCGCCTTGTCGATATCAGCCTGGTCGGCCGGGGACGGTGCGGTCCGTGTCAGCAAGCCAGCGCCCGGGGCCAGGGATTTAAGCACGTCATTGGCACCAATCACCGTCAGGCCGGCCTGCTCGAATTCCTCGATCACAACGCGCAATATCGCGTCATCGCCCTTGCGGCCGGCGGCCAGGGCCTTGGGCACGAGCACAAGCCCGCGCGCATCCATCTGCAGGTCCTTAATGTCGGGACGGGTCACATAGCCGGCGAAGCATAGCGCGTCGCAGCCCGCCGTCTTCAGCGCCTTGAGGATACCGCCAATCTGGCCGATCGATTTCTCGACGCTCTCAAACCCCTCGAACGGATCCGTGCCGAATCCCTTCACGCGCACGATGAAGGGATTCATCCCGGCCATGGCGTGCGCGATCTCGACCGGCAAATCGCCGCCACCGGCGACCAGGCCGAGCCGGGTCCAGTGCGGTTGATCAGGCATGGGGCATACAAAGCGCGCGTTTCGACGAAGCGCGGATAAAGGCGATGATTTCCATCACATGGTCATTGTGGGAGTAGAGTTCGGCGGCATCGGAGAGGCGTTCCTGGAACGTGCCCTCCTCCGCAAACAGCAAGCGGTAGGCGGCGCGCAGATCGCGCAGTGCCTCGCGCGGCATGCCACGGCGTTTCAGCCCGACAACATTCAGACCGACCAGATAGGCATCATTGCCATTGACCGAACCATAGGGGATCACATCAGCGGCGACCTTGGTCATCGCGCCGATAAAGGCGTGCCGGCCAACGCGGGTCTTCTGGACCACGCCCGACAGGCCGCCAAAGATGACATGGTCGCCGATCTGCGACGAGCCCGCGATCTGGGCACCATTGGCCAGAACGACCCGGTCACCGACGATACAGTCATGGGCGATGTGCGAGCCGGCCATGAAGTAACAATCATTGCCAACAATCGTACGCGCCTTGTCGAAGGCCGTGCCGGGATGCATCGTCACGCCCTCGCGCATGATATTGCGCTGTCCCAGGATGAGCCAGGTTTCCTCGCCCTGGTATTTGAAGTCCTGCGGCGGATGGCCCAGATGCACGCCGGGATACAGCACGCAATCATCGCCGATCTCGGTATAGCCATCGACCGTGGCGTGCGAGACCAGCCGGACGCGGTCGTGCAGGATGACATGCGGCCCCACGATGCAGAAAGGGCCGATCTCAACCCCTTCGCCAATCTTGGCATCGGCGGAGACGATGGCGGTCGGGTGGATATTGGTTGCGTCCATCAGTGTGCAATTGCCTTCGCGGAAAATTCAGCCTGGACGGCCTTGTTGCCATCGGCGAAACCTTCACCGCGGAATTTGAACAGGCCGTGGCGGGCAGCGGTCACGACGACATTGAGCCGCAACATCATGCCCGGGCGGACCGGAAAGCGGAATTTGACCTTGTCGGCGCCGACAAAAAAGACCGTGGCACTATCGGGCGAGGCCTTCAGAGTCTTGTACATCAGCACGGCGCCCGTCTGGGCCATCGCCTCGATCATCAGCACGCCGGGCATGACCGGATTGCCGGGGAAATGACCGGGAAAAAAGGGTTCGTTCGCGGTCACCGCCTTGATTCCGGTGATCGATTCCCCTTCGACATAATCTTCCGCGGCATCGATCAGCAAGAACGGGTAGCGGTGCGGCAGAAGTTTGAGAATTTCTGTATTTTCAATGCGTTCAGACACGCGATTACTCCCCGGTCCTGGCTTTTGCGCGGGCGCGCACCATGCGGCGAATCTCGGCTATCTCACGCATGTGTTGACGAATAGGCTGGGCGGGCGCGCCGGCATAGGTCTCGCCGGCCGGAACATCGGCCATCACGGCTGAATTGGCACCAATGCGGGCGCCGTCGCCGATCACGACATGATCGGACACACCGACCCGGCCACCAAACATGACGCCCCTGCCAATCCGCGTGCTGCCCGAGACGCCGGCAAAGGCGGGCATCAGGCAGGCCGCATCGAGGCTGACATTATGGGCGATATGGCAAAGATTATCGATCTTGCAGCCGTCGCCGATACGGGTTTCGCCAAAGACGCCGCGATCAATCGCTGAATTGGCTCCGACGGTCACATTATCCCCTAACCGCACTGTGCCCAGATGCGGCACATCGATCACGCTTCCGCCCGATACTGCGACACCGAAACCAGCCTCGCCAATCACGGCACCCGCAAGAATATTGCAATGCTCACCGATATCGGCGCAGCTGATACTGACATTGGCGCCGATCGAGGTGAAACGCCCAATCCGGCAACCCGGCCCGATCGCGGCATTGGGACCTATCGAGACCCCCTCGCCGATCGAGGCGCCGGCTGCGATCACGGCGCCCGGCGCAATCCGCGCGGACGGGTGGCAGTCGGCCTCGGGATGCCGGCGCTCTGTGCCGTCAAACCCGCGCAGCGAAAACAGATGTGACCCAATACGGGAAAATGCCTGGCGTGGGGCGCGATGGGTGAGAATCAGGGCGCCCATCGCGCCAGCGACCCCGGCCAGATCCGGCGGTACGATGAGGAAAACCCCGTCCAGGGCGCCCGCAGCATGGGCGTTCAGCGCCTTGGGCGATTCGGCATAGCTCAGCTTGCCGGCCTCAGCCGCTTCGAGCGGTGCAACATCGCTGAGCGTCATCGCGCCCATGGCTGAATCAGAAATCGCCGCACCCGAAAGTGCGGCGACCTCTGTGATCGTTATCGGGCCAAGCCCCTGATAGAACCGCAGGTCTGCCACGGGCTTGTCCTGACTATTCTATTGTTGAGCCGCGGCCGGCGCACCTTCAGGAAGGCGAACACGATTGACCGGCACGGTCGGCAGACGCTGGTTCAGCAAGGCGATGACGGCATCGCTGATATCAACGTCGGCGCTGGCGAAGACCAGATTGGCGCGGTCAACGAGGATATCGATGCCGCGCGAGGCCACCACTTCCTCGAGGATCGGGTTGAGGGCTTCATAAACCGGCTGCATGGCCTGGCGTTCCGTTTGTGCAAGCTCCTGCTCACGACGACGGCGCTCAAGCTCGAATTGCTGCGCCTGCTGGTTCAGCGCTTCAATGCGTTGCATCAGGTCGGGACGCTGCTGGATGGCCTGCTGCGTCATGGAAGCGGTTTCGGTGGTCAGCGCTTCGGTCTGCTGCTGGATCGGCTGACCAATCGCGGTCAGCTCGGCACGGACTTCGGCGCCAATCGCTTCAAGACGGGTACGGATATGCTGCCCGACGACGCTTTCACGCAGAACGCGCTGCTCATTGATCACAGCAATATTCTGCTGTGCCATGGCCGGGGCTGCGAGGCCCGCAAGGAAGATCGGGAGAAGGACGAAAAGTTTAAACGATTTCATTATTTAGAACCCTGTACGAGTACTGAAACGGAAGAATTCGGCTTTGTCGTAATCTTCACGCATGAAGGCTTGAGCAAAGTCGAAACGAACCGGACCAAATGGTGAATCCCAGAAGATACTGACCCCGGCTGATGCACGAAGCGCCAGATCGTCCACGGTGAAGAGTTGACCCGTGACTTCATCGATCTGATCACCCTCATCCAGCAGACCCAGAGTACCAAACTCGGTGAACACGCTGCCGCGCACACCGTATTGCTCGGGCAGGCCGAGCGGGAAATTGACTTCCAATGAACCGATTGCATAAAGCCTGCCACCGAGCGCGTCCCGGCGGACCAGTTCACCCGTGGTGTCATCGCGGGTCACAACACGCGGCCCGACACCAGCGACTTCAAAGCCGCGGAATGAGCTGCCGCCTTTGAAGAATCGATCATTGATCCGGACCGAGTCACCGCTCCACGGCAGGATAAAGCCGCTATTCATATTGAAGCTGGCAACAACGTCGCCGAACAGGCCCTTGAAGTAGGAGCCGGAGAACTCCGTCTGGACGTAGCGAACATCGCCCCCAAATCCGGCGAAATCTTGGCTGAACTGAAAACGGAAGCCGTTATGCGGTTCGATCGGGTCATCAAGACGTGACCAGTTGAGCGTATAGCCCAGCACCGACGTGACCCGGCTACCCGCTTGATCGCGCAGAGCCTGGGACGCCGTCGAATAGACCTGAACATCATCGTTCCGCAGCGTGTAGCGCAATTGCAGATTGGCCTGTGCCGTCACCGGGAAGCCCAGACGCAGGCTGCCGCCGGTCGAAGCCGTCTGGAATGAGGCCTCGGACAGGAAATCGGAATTGACCCGGAACACGTCGAAACCGGCTGCCAGATTCCGGTCCAGGAAGCGGGGCTCGGTGAAGCGGACATCGATCGTTTCCCGCGTCCCGCTGACCGACACCCGGAAGCGGAGGAACTGGCCACGGCCGCGCAGATTGCGCTCCGAGATCGACAGATCGACCAGGAAGGAGTCGGTGGAGGAGAAACCGGCGCCAAAGGCGAGCTCGCCGGTCGGTTGTTCGGTGACCTGGACGCGCACACGGGCACGGTCAGGGGCCGAACCCGGTGTTTCTTCCAGCTCGACTTCCTCAAAGAAGCCGAGGCGCCGGATATTATTGCGCGAGCGATCAACCAGGACCTGGTTGAAGGCGTCACCCTCGACGATATCGAGCTCGCGCCGGACGATCCGGTCGAGCGTGCGGGTATTCCCGGCAATGTCGATCCGTTCGATATAGACCCGCGGTCCCTCATCAATCACGAATTCGACTTCGACCGTGCGCGTTTCGCGATCACGCTGGGTCACAGGCCGCACATTGACGAAGGCATAGCCTGCCACGCCGGCGGCGAAGGTCAGCGAGTCGATACTCTGCTCGATCAGCTCACCGCGGAAGATATCCCCTTCCCTGACAGGCAGGAGCGCGACGAGATAGTCCTCGTTGAGATCCTGGATCTCGGTGCTGACCGTGACAGTGCCGAAATTATAGACCTCGCCCTCATCAATCGTGATCGTGATGTAGAAGGAATCCTGGTCGGGCGTCAGTTCGGCGACCGCCGACAGGACCCGGAAGTTCGCATAGCCGCGATTCTGGTAGAATTGACGCAGCAATTCGCGATCATATTCCAGCCGGTCGGGATCGTAATTGTCGTTCGAGCCGTAAAACCGCCACCAACGCGATTCGCGCGTCACCAGTTCGCGGCGCAAACGGTTGTCGGAGAATGATTCATTGCCGATGAAATTGATCCGGCGGACGCCGGTGACGGGACCCTCGGAAATTTCGAAAACCAGATCGACCCGGTTTTGCGGCTGTTCGATAATCTTGGGCGTCACGGTGGCCGCGAAGCGACCGGAACGGCGATAAACCTCGATGATCCGCTGAACATCCGACTGGGCGCGCGCCAGCGTGAAGATCGCGCGCGGCTGAGCCTGGATTTCATCGGTGATCTTGTCGTCATCAATGGCCTGATTGCCCTCAAGCACCACACGATTGATGATCGGGTTTTCCATCACGCGGACAAGGACGATTTCGCCGCGATGCTCGATCTGGGCATCGGAGAACAGACCGGTCGCCAACAAGGTGTGGATCGACAGATTGGTCAGGCGCTCATCAGCGACCTGGCCGGGCTGGATCACCAGATAGGACAGAACCGTGTCGACTTCGACGCGTTGATTGCCCTCGACCAGGATTTGCCGGATGACCGGTAGCGGCGCAGGCGCCTCGACCGCTGGTTCCGCCGTTTCCGGACCGGTTTGTTGCGCCGATGCAATCGCCGGAAGGCCGATAGTCATCAGGGTCGCAAAGAGCACGCGCAGAACACTTACCATTGAAAATCGCCGCTTGCTGGGCCCGGTCAGAAAATCTGACCGAGAAGATAATTCAGGTCATTCCAGGTCGCTACAAGCATCATCCCGAGCACAAGTGCAAGACCCACACGAAAACCGATCGCCTGCGCCTTCATACTCAGAGGGCGCCGAGCGACCGCCTCATAGGCGTAATACACCAGATGCCCGCCGTCGAGGATCGGTATCGGCAAAAGATTCACTAAACCCAGTCCAACAGAGAGAAACCCGGCCAGATTTACAAGGTTTATCAGCAAGAGGAACACACTCTGGGCGGCGTCGTCACCGTGCTCGACACTGGAAATTGCCGTCTGCCCGGCCGTGGTTGCAATGCCCAACGGACCATTGAGCATGGTCGGCGGGGAACGGCCCGTCACAACATAGCTGACATAGCGGCCGGTCATGGACACCACTGTCCAGGTCTGATCCATCCCGTAGCTGATCGCCGTAACCGGATTGAACGTGCGGCGCAGGGCAACACCGGTGGACTGAATGCCCAGGCGTGCGATCTGGCGCTCGCCGCCATAGGAATCGGCAACAGTCGTCAGGGCAGCCGCCGCCTCGAGCACAAGGGATTCGCCGTCGCGCTCGACCTGGAAGGTCAGGCGCTCGCCCGGCCGCCAGCTCACTTCACTGGTAATATCGCGAAACCGGTCCACCGGCTGGGCGTTGATCGCCGTGATGCGGTCGCCCACCTGGAAACCGGCCTGTTCGGCTGTCGAGTCTTCCGTGAAGCCGCCGACGACGGGTTCGAGATAATTGACGCCGAGTGAGAGCGCGAGGCTGGCGAAAATCGTGATCGCGAGAATGAAATTGGCGATTGGTCCGGCGGCCGTGATGAAGGCGCGCTGCCAGATCGGTTTGAAATGATAGCATTTCTCCGCATCCGCCCCCATGCGTTCGCGGATCTCGGCGAGCTTGGCCTCATCCGGTTCGCTGGCCGCACCGGCATCGCCAAGAAATTTGACATAACCGCCCAGCGGAAAGGCCGCGATCCGCCAGACTGTCCCCTGCTTGTCCCGCCAGGACACAAGCGTCGGTCCGAACCCCATCGAAAAGGCCTCGGCATGCACACCGCAGACACGGCCAGCCCAGTAATGTCCGAGCTCATGAATCACCACAACGATGGAGATCAGGAAAACGAAGGAGAATATTGTCAGAAATCCGCTGCCAATCAGGCTCATATCAGGGTGTCCGCGCTCTTAGTGTTGCACTGGTGTCAATCAAGTCGCGTGCCAGTTCGCGCGACCGCGCGTCGATGGCATAAACATCGTCGAATGAGCCAACCGTTTTCGGCATCCCGGCATCGACAAGGCTTCGTTCCAGAACCTCTTCAACGCTGGCTGCGATGTCAAGGAAGCCGATCCTCCCCTTCAGGAAACCCGCGACGGCGATCTCATTGGCCGCGTTGAAAACGGCCGGCGCCGGACCGCCTGCAGCGATCACCGCGCGCGCCAGGCGCAAGGCAGGAAAACGCACATCATCGGGGGTTTCAAAATCAAGCCGCGCAATATCACTCAATCGCAAGCGCTCGACCGGCGCGCGCATGCGTTGTGGCCAGGCCAGTGCACTGGCGATCGGGGTGCGCATGTCCGGTGAACCCAATTGGGCCAGAACACTGCCATCCTCGTATTCCACCATGCCATGGACAATGGATTGCGGGTGCACCACGACCTCGACCCGATCCGGCGTCAGGTCAAACAGCCAGCAGGCCTCGATGATTTCGAGCCCCTTATTCATCATCGTCGCGCTGTCGATCGTAATCTTGGCACCCATTTCCCAGGTCGGGTGCGCCAGCGCATCCTCGCGCCGGGCACTGCGCATCCGGTCGAGCGACCAGGTGCGGAACGGACCACCGGATGCCGTCAGTGTGATGGCGCGAATCGCTTCGGGACGCTCGAAATCGAACACCTGGAAGACGGCGTTATGCTCTGAATCCACCGGAAGGAGGCGCGTGCCGCAAGCCGCAGCCTCGCGCATGAAGAGCGCGCCGGCACAGACCAGGCATTCCTTGTTGGCGAAGGCGAGAGCCCGGCCCTGGCGCAGCGCAGCCAGGGTGGGTTTCAGGCCCGCAGCCCCGACAATGGCAGCCATGGTCCAGTCCGCCGGACGGCGCGCCGCCTCGACGATCGCGTCAGCGCCGATCCCGATTTCGATCTCGGGATGACTGCTCAACGCCTCGCGCAAATCCTGTGCAGCAGCCGGATCGCCGATGGCGACGAAACGCGCCCGGTGCTGGATCGCCAGGCTTGCAAGCGCCGCCGCATTGCGGTTCGCGGTCAGCGCCACGACTTCGAAACGTCCCGGCTCGGCGCGCTCGATCAGATCCAGCGTCGCCAGGCCTACAGACCCGGTAGCCCCGAGAACGGAAATGCGCCGCGCCGCGATCATGTCGCCGCCCAGCCCAGCGGAAGGAAGCGCTCCGTGATCACCGCGGCGATCACAGCGAGCATCAGGGCATCAACCCGGTCGAGGACACCGCCATGGCCAGGGATCAGCGTCCCGGAATCCTTGACGTGAAAACTGCGTTTGAAGGTCGACATCGACAGATCGCCGGCCACGGATGCGGTCGCAACGATAATGGCGAATATTGCCGTCGGCAGCCGATCCAGACCGAAAACCGCGCCCGCTGCCAGCCCTGCGGCGAGGCCGGCAGCGAGGCCAGCCAGAAAGCCCGACCACGTCTTGTTGGGACTGGCGCGTGGCAGAAGCTTGGGGCCCCCGAGCCAGGTGCCGACCAGATAGGCGAAACTGTCGGCGGCCCAGACGATCGCAAAGAGCAGGATCACCGCTTGCAGGCCGTGCGCCGGGTCGGCGCGCATCGCGGCAAGCAAGGCCGCAGCGAGCGAGACGTACAGCACGCCGACGACTTCGACCGACCAGCCGCGGCGCCAGCGTTCGATGGCACTGGCGAGCGTCCCGGCGCCGCCCCAGAACACCGCATCGCCAATACCCACCTGCCCGGCCAGAAGCACGGCACCCGACGCGGTCGCGCACGCGATCGCATAGGCGACCGGCGGTGCGTCGCGGTCTGACATCTGGATCCATTCCCAGGCCATCGCCGCGGCAAAGGCGGCGACCCAGGCCGTGAACGGCAAATCCCCATAGGTGAGAAGGCCGAGAGCGAGCGGACCGAGCACCAGTGCGGACAATAATCGCCTGCGAAAGGCAGGATCACGCCGCGCCGGCATCCAGCCCCCCATAGCGACGGTCGCGCTGCTGGAAGGTCTCGATTGCAGCCGACAAATGCCGGGGCTCGAAATCGGGCCAAAGGACGTCGAGGAAAAGCAGTTCGGCATAGGCCGCCTGCCAGAGCAGGAAATTGGAAATGCGCTGTTCGCCACTGGTCCGGATCACCAGGTCAACATCGGGCAAATCGGCCGTATCCAGCCCGGCGCTGAAGGCGTCGCTATCGATCGCGTCCGGATCGATCTCGCCGGCCTTCGCCGCCCGAGCCAACTCCCGGCTGGCGCGAACGATTTCATCGCGGCCACCATAATTGAAGGCAATCGTCAGATGGAAATCGCGATTATGCCGCGTGCCGTTTTCGGCGCGCTCGATAATCGCCCTCAGCTCGGCACTCAGATTGTCGCGCCGGCCGATAATGCGGACCCGCACACCGCGTCCGCGCAGGGTTTCCAGGTCGGCTTCGACATAGCGGCGCATCAGCTCGAACAGCGCGCCAACCTCATCGGCGGGACGGTTCCAGTTTTCGGTTGAGAAACTGAACAGGGTGAGATGGCGCACGCCCATTTCGCCGGCGGCCTCGACCACACGCCGCACGGCTTCCACGCCGCGTGCATGGCCAAATGCCCGCGGGCGGCCCCGTGCCTTCGCCCAGCGGCCATTGCCATCCATGATGATGGCGACATGCCTGGGCGCCGGACTGAGAGCAGAGACGTCCTCGCTCATGGTCTCGCTCCGCAGTGCAGGCCGATCAAACCTGCATGATCTCTTCTTGCTTGGCCTTCAGGCTCTCATCGATGCGCTTGATCGCATCGTCCGTCAACTTCTGGACGTCCTCGGCAAAGGACTTCTGCTCGTCCTCGGAGAGAACGCCGTCCTTTTCGAGCTTCTTGAGCCCGTCCATGCCGTCACGGCGAACATTGCGAACCGCAACGCGGGCGTTTTCAGCATAATTGCCCGCCAGTTTGGCGATCTCGGCCCGGCGCTCCTCATTGAGGGGCGGAATCGGGATGCGCAGCATCTGGCCTTCCATGATCGGGTTGAGCCCGAGCGGTGAATTGCGGATCGCCTTGTCGACGGCCGGCGCCAGCGCGCGGTCCCAGACCGAGACGGTGATCATGCGCGATTCCGGAACCGAGACGGTCGCCAGCTGGGTCAGCGGGGTTGGCGAGCCATAAGCCTCGACGCGGATCGGCTCGAGCAGGCCGGCGCTGGCGCGCCCGGTCCGCAAGCCGGCAAATTCCTTGCGCAGGGACTCAACCGCGCCGGTCATGCGGCGCTTCAGGTCGTCTTCATCATAATCGGTCGCGTCGCCCATGGCTCTGCCCTTTTTTTTTGCTATTCGCTTGCGGCGCTTTCGGAGCGCACCTTGCCAATAATCGTGCAGACACCGCGTCCGTGCAACACATCCACCAGCCCACCGGGTTGATGAATATCGAACACCACGATCGGAATTGCGTTTTCACGCATCAGGGAGACCGCCGAGGCGTCCATGACACGCAAATCGCGTGACAGCACATCGAGATATTCAAGCTGGTCATAGCGCTCGGCATCGGGATGCGTTTTCGGGTCGGCGCTGTAGACACCATCAACCTGGGTGCCCTTGAACAGGGCGTCACAACCCATTTCAGCCGCGCGCAGGGCTGCGGCTGTATCGGTCGTAAAATAGGGATTGCCGGTACCGGCGGCGAAAATCACCACCCGGCCCTTTTCCATATGCCGCATCGCGCGTCGCCGGATATAGGGCTCGCAGACTGTGGTCATCGGAATGGCGGACTGGACACGGGTCTGAACGCCGATGCGCTCGAGCGAGCTCTGCATCGCCAGCGCATTCATGACGGTCGCGAGCATGCCCATATAGTCGGCGGCGGTGCGATCCATACCCTTGGCGGCGCCGGAGAGGCCGCGGAAGATATTGCCGCCGCCGATCACGAGACAGACCTGGACGCCGGCCGCGACCGCATCAGCGACCTGGCCCGAGATATGGCTGGCGGTTTCGAGATCAATTCCGTTGGTGCGGGCGCCCATCAGGGCTTCACCGGACACTTTCAGGAGCACGCGGCGAAAACGCGGCGCGGTGGCGGGGCCTTGCGGCGAGGATGCAGATGAATCGGTCACAGGGCGCAGCATATACAAAGCGCCGGCGCTTGAAAGCGCCGGCGCTCTGCTATTGTCAGGCTTTGCCGGATACGGCAGCGACTTCGGCAGCGAAATCTTCTTCCGGACGTTTCTCCACACCCTCACCGAGGGCCATGCGGATAAAGCCGGTGATTTCGATTGACGTGCCGAGTTCGGCAGCCGCGTCAGCGACCACTTTCTCGATCGTGCGATCCGGGTCCATCACGAAGACCTGCTTCATCAGCACGACTTCTTCGAGGAATTTACGGATCCGGCCTTCGACCATCTTCTCGACAATGCTCTCGGGCTTGCCGGACTGGCGAGCCTGGGCCGCGAAGACTTCGCGTTCCTTGTCGACAATCGCGGCATCGACGCCATCAACATCGACCGAGAGCGCGACAGCAGGCGCGCCAGCAGCAATGTGCATGGCGATCTTGCGGCCGAGATCGTTCAACGCGGCAGCGTCACCGGTCGATTTCAGACCGACGATCACGCCGAGCGCGCCCATGCCATCGACCACAGCATTGTGGACATAGCTGGCGACAACGCCCGGATTGGCCGTCACAACCGCAGCGCGGCGCAGCGACATGTTTTCGCCGATCGTTGCGATCAGGTGCGTCAGATGGTCGTCGACACTATCGCCGGACGCCATTTTGGCAGCCTTGATCGCGTCGATTTCGTCGCCGGCCGTCAGGGCCAGCTTGGCAATTTCGCCAGCGGCATTCTGGAAGGCGACATTGCGCGCAACGAAGTCCGTTTCGGAATTGAGCTCGATAACCGAGCCTGTATGACCCTCGGTCGCCACAGCAACGAGACCTTCCGCAGCGATGCGGTCAGCCTTCTTGGCGGCCTTGGACAGGCCCTTCTTGCGCAGCCAATCGATGGAGGCTTCGAGGTCGCCACCGTTTTCGGTCAGCGCCTTCTTGCAATCCATCATGCCTACGCCGGTCTTCTCGCGCAGTTCCTTCACGAGAGCAGCAGTAATCGCAGCCATCGGTATCTCCTGAGTCTTGTGGTGTGATCGAGGCTTTACGCTTCGGTCTTGTCAGAGTCGGACGAAGTCTCGGCAGCGGCCTCGGGAGCAGCTTCCGGCGCAACCGCTTCAGCGGCCGTTTCCTCGACGAGGACTTCAACCGGGGCAGCGGCTTCACCGATATCGACGCCCATCGCCATCTGGCTGTCGGTCATGCCGTCGAGGACGGCATCGGCAATCAGGTCGCAATAGAGTGAAATCGCGCGGCTGGCATCGTCATTGCCCGGGATAGGCATGTCGATCAGGTCCGGGTCGCAATTGCTGTCGAGGATGGCGATCACGGGAATGCCAAGCTTCTTGGCTTCCAGGATGGCAATGCCTTCCTTGTTGGTATCGATCACGAACATCAGGTCCGGCACGCCGCCCATGTCCTTGATACCGCCGAGCGCGCGCTCAAGCTTGTCGCGCTCGCGGGTCAGCATCAGCTGTTCTTTCTTGGTCAGACCGCCGAGGCCGCCTTCGCTGTCGAACATGCTTTCCAGCTCACGCAGGCGAGCGATGGAGAAAGAGATCGTGCGCCAATTGGTCAGCGTACCGCCGAGCCAGCGGTGATTGACGTAATACTGGGCGCAACGCTTGGCCGCCAGAGCCAGCGGCTCGGACGCCTGACGCTTGGTGCCGACGAACAGCACGCGGCCGCCCTTGGCTGCCGTATCGCGCACTTTCACCAGGGCCTGGTGCAGCAGCGGAACGGTTTGCGACAGATCGAGAATGTGAATGTTGGAGCGTTCGCCAAAGATGAAGTCTTTCATCTTCGGGTTCCAGCGGTGGGTCTGGTGACCAAAGTGACAGCCAGCTTCAAGAAGCTGACGCATGGAGAAATCAGGGAGTGCCATCGTTAAAGTCCTTTTTCCGGTTGGCCTCCACGGAGCGGAGCCGTTCGACGTCGAACGGCACCGGAGCGAAAGATTTTGACGTCTTCCGAGCTCCGTGTGCGGGATGGCGCGGCTTATACGTTTGAAGCGGGCCAATAGCAAGCGGTGCAACAGCGCCCCGGCACAGTGGCGCGCACCGGTCAGACGGTTTCGACCGAGGCGACGCCGGGAACGGCTTTCAAAGCCGCCTGCACGGCCGCGTCGGCGCAATGCCGGCCGGCCAGTTTCAACTCCACCTCGCCACCATCGCGCAGTGGAACCAGCAGCTGCACCACCGCCCGGCGCTTGGCCTCGGGACGGTTGTCGGCGCGCTCCATCCGGGCCTGGATACCGGCCAGGGCCTGGGCGTCATCGAGCCGGATCCGCAAACCGTCAGCGGAGAATTGCATGTCGAGCGCGTCGATCCGGTCGGAGAAGAAACCGATCTGCTCTTCGCGGGCATCGACGCGGCAATTGACGAGGATGGCCGTGCCCGCATCGAGCAAATCACGCGAGGCCTGCAGCAGGTCGGCGGCGACAAACACCTCGAACTCACCGGTCGGATCCGACAGGGTCACCCAGGCGAAGCGCTCGCCATTCTTGTTGGAGACCCGTTCCTGGCGCCGGCGCACGACACCGGCGAGCCGCAACGCCGTCGCGCCATCGGCGACGCGGGCCGGCGCGTCGGCGAAGAAGACCACCCCGCGCTGGGTCAATTGTTCGGTCAGATCATCGAGCGGATGGCCGGACAGGTAAAACCCGATCGCCGCCAGTTCGCCGTCGAGCCGCTGGGTCGCAATCCAGGGCTCGCGCTCGGGAATGACGGGGCGTTCGAGGGCGCTGTCAGTATCGCCGCCACCAAACAGGCTGGCCTGGGCGCTCTCGCGCTGCTCGGCCGCGTGCTGCGCCATCGAGACCAGGATTTCCGCGGCGCCGAATACCCGCGCCCGGTCGGGATCAAGACTGTCGAAAGCGCCGGCCCGGGCCAGGTTCTCGAATGTGCGCTTGTTCACATCGCGCGGATCGATGCGCTCGGCAAAATCATACAAATCCTTGAACGGGCCATTGGCCAGCCGCTCCTCGACAATATGCTCCATCGCCGCAAAGCCGACATTGCGGATCGCGCCGAGGGCGAAGCGGATCGTGCCCTCCTCGACGGTGAAATCGGCATGCGAGGCGTTCACGTCCGGTGGCCGCACCTCGATCTTCATGCGGCGGATTTCCTGGAAGAAGGCCGACAGCTTGTCGGTATTGGCGCGGTCGAGCGACATCAGGCCGGCCATGAATTCGACCGGGTAATTGGCTTTCAGATAGGCGGTCCGATAGGCGATCAGGGCGTAGGCAGCGGCGTGCGATTTGTTGAATCCATAGCCGGCGAACTCCGCCACCAGCTCAAAGATATAACCCGCCTTCGCCCGGTTGACGCCGCGCCCTTCGGCGCCTTCGAGGAAACGGGCTTTCTGCTTGTCCATCTCCTCCTTTTTCTTCTTGCCCATGGCGCGGCGCAGCAGGTCGGCCTCGCCGAGCGAATAGCCCGACAGGATCTGGGCGATCTGCATCACCTGTTCCTGGTAGATGATGACGCCATAGGTCTCCTTGAGCACGCCCTCGAGATCGGGGTGGAGACAATCAACTTCGGCGCGGCCGAATTTGCGGTCGACATAGACGTCGATATTCTTCATCGGGCCCGGACGATAGAGCGAGATCAGAGCGATCAGATCCTCGATCAGATCGGGCTTCATCTTCTTCAGCGTGTCGCGCATGCCGGTGGATTCCAGCTGGAACACACCGATCGCATGCCCCGAGGCGAGAAGTTCGAACGTGGGGCCGTCATCGAACTCGATCCGTTCGAGGTCGGGTACCTCCTTGCCGGCGGTCTCGACATATTGCAGCGCGCGAGCGATCACGGTGAGGGTTTTCAGGCCGAGGAAGTCGAACTTCACCAGACCGGCCGGCTCAACCCATTTCATGTTGAACTGGGTGGCGGGAATATCAGAACGCGGATCGCGATAAAGCGGCACCAGCTCATTGAGCGGCCGGTCGCCAATCACGACACCGGCGGCGTGGGTGGAGGCGTTGCGGAAGAAGCCCTCCAGCTTCAGCGCCACCTCCAGCAATGCCGCCACGGACGGGTCATTGCGCTGCATTTCCCGCAGGCGTGGCTCAAGATCGAGCGCCTGGCCCAGCGTGACCGGGTTGGCCGGGTTTGCAGGCACCATCTTGGCCAGCCGATCGACCATGCCGAGCGGCATTTGCAGCACCCGCCCGACATCGCGCACCACGGCGCGCGCCTGCAGCGTACCGAATGTGATGATCTGCGCGACCCGGTCGGCGCCATAGCGCTCCTGGACATAATGGATCACCTCGCCGCGGCGTTCCTGGCAGAAATCGATATCGAAATCGGGCATGGAGACCCGTTCCGGATTGAGGAAGCGCTCGAACAGAAGGCCGAAACGCAAGGGATCCAGGTCTGTAATGGTCAGCGAATAGGCCACCAGCGAACCAGCCCCGGAACCACGGCCCGGGCCGACCGGAATATCGTGCTGTTTCGCCCACTGGATGAAGTCCGAAACGATCAGGAAATAGCCCGGAAATCCCATTTCCTTGATGACGTTGAGCTCGAAATCGAGCCGCGCGCGATAGTCTTCTTCCGGTGCAGCCGCCGCACCGGCAGCGAGGCGCGCGGTCAGGCCCTCATGGGCGCGGGCGATGAGTTCCTCGCCCTCATCGCGGCCGGCCTCGGTCGGGAAGCTGGGCAGGATGGGCGCGTGGGTGCGAACGCGGAAGGCACAGCGGCGGGCGATCTCGATCGTATTGGCGAGCGCCTCGGGCAGATCGGCGAAGCGCGCATTCATCTCGTCCGGACTGGTGAGATAGTGCAGCGGCGTCACCCGACGCCGGTCGGTGACCGAGACATAGGAGCTTTGGGAAATGCACAGCAGCGCATCATGCGCCTTGTGCATCGACGCGTCCGGGAAATAGGCCTCATTGGTGGCGACCAGCGGCAGGTCGCGCGCATAGGCCTGTTCGACAAGCCAGTTCTCGGCTTCCAGCTCATCGGCAAGGCCATGACGCTGGAGCTCAAGATAGAGGCGGTCGCCATAAGCGGCCTGGAACTGGTCAAGCAAGGCGGCAGCATCGGGTTTTCGGCCCGAAACCACCAGCCGGTTGAGGGCGCTGTCGGGTCCGCCGGTCAGCGCAATCAGCCCCTCGGCATGGGCCAGAACCTGCTCCAGCGGCACATGCGGTTCCTCTGTCCCGTCGACATCGAGGAAGGCGGCACTCGAGAGCGCCATCAGATTTTGATAGCCGGCCTCGTTCTGGACCAGAAGCGCGATGGTGCCATCCGGTGCGGCGCGTTCGCCGGGATGCGGAACCCCGAGACGGATCGAAAGCGTACAGCCAATGATAGGCTGGATGCCCGCGCCCGCGACATATTCGGAAAACTCCAGGGCACCATAGAGATTATTGGTATCGGTGAGCGCGACCGCCGGCATGTCCTGGGCCAGGCAGGCCTCGACCAGTTTGGGAATCCGGATTGCGCCTTCGAGCAGGGAATAGGGCGAACGAACGCGCAAATGCACAAAGGGCTGTTTCGTGCTCATTGCCGCCTCTCCCGTCAAACCATCCAGAAACCGGCGCGCACCCCGCGCCGCGAATCCGGAACTCTAACGCGATCAGACCGAGCCGAGAACCGATCCCCACATGGTGATCATCCAGGTGAAACCGAGAATGGCGGTGGCGGCCGAGATATCCTGAACCATACGACGCATATTGAACCCCTCCGTTTGCGTGTTCATGTTTTGTTCTTTTCATGAAAAACACGGAACGTCAAGCGGAACGCGAACAGATTCGGTCTCGGTCAGGAAAATTCAGGGGCCGGTATAGGCGGTGAGCTGGCCGTCGGCGAAGGTCACAACACGGTCCATACGCTCGGCGATGTCATGATTATGGGTCGCCACCAGGGCGGCAGCCCCCTGCTCTCTTACCGTATTGCGCAAGGCCTCAAACACCGTTGAAGACGTCGCCGGATCGAGATTGCCGGTCGGCTCATCGGCCAGCAGGACGCGCGGCGAATTCGCCAGTGCCCGCGCAATGGCAACGCGCTGCTGTTCACCGCCGGACAGCTGGGCCGGTTGATGGCACGCCCGCTCGCTCAGGCCAAGCATGGCCAGAAGGTGGTCGGCGCGCTCGACGGCACGTCGCTGCGAGACGCCGGCAATCAATTGCGGCAGGACGATATTCTCGCGCGCGTCAAATTCGGGCAGCAAATGGTGAAACTGATAGACGAAACCGATATCGCGTCGGCGCACTGCCGTGCGCAGACGGTCCGGCATGTCGCGCGTCGGGACGCCGCCAATCAAGACTTCGCCGCTATCGGGTCGTTCCAGCAAGCCGGCCGCATGCAGCAGGGATGACTTGCCCGAACCGGATGGGCCGACCAGGCCGACGATCTCGCCGGGCATCAGCACAAGATTGACGCCGCGCAGAACGTGCAGCTCGTCGGCCTCGGTGACATAGGTGCGCTCGATATTGCGCAATTCCAGAACCGGTTCACTCATAGCGCAGCGCCTCGACAGGATCGAGCCGGGCCGCGCGCCAGGCTGGCGGCAGCGTCACCAGCAGGGAGACAGCCAGACCGAAGAGGGAGACAAAGGCCACCTCACCCCAGTCCAGATCGGCTGGAATGCGATAAAGGTAATAAACACTCGGATCCCAGACCTGGGCGCCGGTGACCCAGGTGATGAAGTCCTGGATCGGTCCGACATTGATCACGAACAAAATCCCCAGGATGATCCCGGCCAGGGTGCCGAGCATGCCAATACTGGCGCCGACGATCAGGAATATCCGCAGCACCGAAGCCTGGGTCGCCCCCATCGTGCGCAGGATGGCAATATCCCGGCTCTTGTTCTTCACCAGCATGACGAGGCCGGAAATGATGTTCAGCGCCGCAATCGCGATAACGATGGTCATCACCAGGCGCATCGCCGAGCGTTCGAATTGCAGGGCATTGTAAAAGGCCGGATCCAGCCGCGTGTAATCATAAACGACGGCATTGGAGCCGATAATCGCCGCAATCGGGTCAACAAAGCTCGCGGCGAGCTGGGGGTCGTCGAGCCGGACCTGGATCATGTCGACCGCGGTCTCGCGCCCGAAAAAGAGCTGACCCTGATCGAGAGGCATGAAGGCAATCGCGTCATCAATGGTCGAAACGCCGGCCGCCAGCAAGGCCCCGACATAATAGGATTTGCGCCGCGGCGCGACACCGAAGGAGGTCGCAGCACCGCGTGCCGTCAGGAAGGTCACGTAATCGCCGACATTGACATTCAGACGCCGCGCCACACCGGTTCCCAGCACGATGACATCGCCGCCATTGCGGCCGGCGCCAAACGCCTCGATGGATCCATGTGTAATGCCAGTCTGGCTGCGCGGATCATCGCCGCTGCTCACCACATCCAGCGCGGCCAGATCGGCCGGGCTGATCGAGAGGACTTGCAGGAAGGTCTCGTATTGATCGGTCGAGGCCATGACCTGGCCCTGCACGACGGGGTCGGCACTCTTCACGCCGGCCATCGCTTCGATCTCGGCGACCAGAGAGTCTATTTCATCCGGCTCGATCAGGCGCGTATCAACAAAAACATGCGGCTGGAAGCCAAGGAGCTGGCTGAACAGCTCATTGCGGAAACCATTCATGATCGACATCACGGCGATCAGCCCGGTCACCGCCAGTGCGATCCCGGCAAAGGAAATCATCGCGATCAGGGCGACGCCGCCATTCTTGCGCTTGGTACGCAGATAGCGCGTCGCGATCTGGAACTCATAGGGGCTGAACGGCATGGCGCCGCCCGGATCGATCGGCGGAGCCTCAGCCATTGGCAAAGTCTTTCGCCGCCAGGCGCGCGACCGCATCCTCGAGGGATAATTCATGGGTTTCGCCGCTGCGGCGGATCTTGACCTCGACCTTGCCCTCTTTCAGACCGCGCGGCCCAACCACCAGCTGGTAAGGCAGGCCGATCAGATCGGCGGTGGCGAATTTCGCCCCGGCGCGGTTATCGGTATCGTCATAGAGCGGGTCGAGCCCGGCCGCCACAAGGCTGGCATAGGCACCGTCGCAGGCGCTGTCGCAGGCCCCGTCGCCGGCCCGCATATTGATGATGCCGAGATCAAATGGCGCCACGCTGTCGGGCCAGATACAGCCCTTCTCGTCGTGGTGCGCTTCAATGATGGCGCCAAACAGGCGCGAGACGCCAACGCCGTAGGACCCCATATGCACCGGACGGTCCTGACCATCGGGATGGGTCAGATTGGCCTTCATCGGTTCGGAATATTTGGTGCCGAAATTGAAGATATGGCCAACTTCGATACCGCGGGCCGATAATTGCCGGTGCTTGGGCACAGCCGCGAAGGCGGCCGGGTCATGCATTTCCTCGGTCGCGGCATAGAGCGCGGTGCGCTGATCGACCAGCGGCTGCAGATCGCCATCGAAATCAACGCTCGCGCCGGGTGCCCCCATCTCGACCAGATCGGCATGGCAGAAAACCTCGCTCTCGCCGGTTTCGGCCAGAACGATGAATTCGTGCGAGAGATCGCCGCCAATCGGCCCGGTATCGGCCCGCATCGGCACAGCCTTCAGGCCAAGCCGCGTGAAGGTGTTGAGATAGGCGATGAACATGCGGTTATAGGATTTGCGGGCCGCCGCCTCATCCGTGTCGAAGGAATAAGTATCCTTCATCAGGAATTCGCGTCCGCGCATGACGCCGAAACGCGGCCGGATCTCGTCGCGGAATTTCCACTGGATATGATAGAGCAGCTTGGGCACGTCCTTGTAGGAGCGGCAATAACTGCGGAAAATATCCGTGATCATTTCCTCATTGGTCGGCCCGTAGAGCATGTCGCGCTTCTTGCGGTCGGTGATGCGCAGCATCTCCTGGCCGTAATCATCATAGCGCCCGCTTTCGCGCCACAGATCGGCCGATTGCAGGGTCGGCATCAACATTTCCACGGCCCCGGCGCGGTTCTGTTCCTCGCGCACGATCTGCTCTATCTTCTGCAGGACTTTCCAGCCCAGCGGCAGCCAGGTGTAAATCCCGGCGCTCTGCTGGCGGATCATGCCGGCGCGCAGCATCAGCTGATGGGAGATAATCTCCGCGTCCGAAGGCGTTTCCTTCAGGACGGGCAGGAAAAATCGGGACAAGCGCATGAATCGGTATCCGTGTCGGAGGGCTTGAATATCATTAGAGCGGGTCTGTCAGGGATTACAAGCTGCGTCCCCGCTTGCCACAGCAGTCCGGGATAGGGCTACCAGTGACCGCCATGCGGAATGAGCTGTTCCAGCACACCGCTGAGCATCAGGAAGAAATAGCCGACCCAGAGGCCGGATGTGATCGCTGTCGTCCACCACAATTTCTTCGCCAGATTGGGGCGGCTGGGTGCGCCCGGCTCGCTGCCGGCCACGACATCACCATCCTCTTGCTGGCTGGTGACGCCGATCGGCAGCATGGTGAAGAGCAGGATCCACCAGATCAGGGTGAAGACCACAACGCCATTGACGATGCCGACACCGCCATCGCGGATGAAGAAGCGTGACAGCCAGAGCAGGCCGGCCAGAGCTACCGCGCCGCGGGCGAGCCATTTCATCATCGCGCCGGCTCCTGCATCAGCTCGATCAACAGGCCGCAGCTATCCTTGGGGTGGATGAAGATGACCGGCACGCCATGGGCGCCGACATAGGGCTCGCCGGTGCCGAGCACTGTCGCGCCCTTGGCCCGCATGTCGTCGCGCGCGGCGATGATGTCGGGCACTTCAAAGCAGAGATGGTGCTGGCCGCCCTTGGGATTGCGCTCGAGAAATTTGTGCACCGGGCTTGTCGCCCCGAGCGGTTCGAGCAATTCAATCTCGGAATTGGCCAGTTTCACGAAGGCGACGCGAACACCAAGATGCGGGAAATCCCGCGTCTCGGTCGCTTCGGTGGCGCCGTAGAGATTGGCATAGGTCTGCTTGGCGGCCTCGATATCCGGCACCGCGACCCCGACATGATTGAGACGTCCGACCTGCATCACCTTCTCCCTAAACCGCCAAGACCATCACATCGACCATCGGCTTCTTGCCCCAGATGCCCGAGGCCGTGCGGCGGACCGCGCGGCGGATTTCTTCCTCGATCTGGTCCTCGTCCTTCTTGACGCGCGGATGCAGTTTTTCGAAGCATTCCTCGGCCGAGGTCTCGAGCGCATCGAGGAAATCATCAATCGAGAAATCGGCACTCTCGGCCAGGCCGGCCTGCTTGATATCCGGTCCGGAAATCAGGCGGCCCTTGGCGTCAACCGCGAGCGCGACAACAATATAACCGCTGGACGCCAGGCGGCGCCGTTCGCGCATCGATGTCGCATCCGAGGGCGTGAGGAATTTGCCGTCCAGATGCAGACGCCGGGCCGGGGCTTCATCAATGATTGAGGCCGTGCCGTCGGAACGGATCTCGACCATGTCGCCATTGCGCACGGAGACGGAGTGCGGCACCTGAAGCTGGCGCGCATAGGCGGCGTGCTCGAGCAGGTGACGGCGTTCGCCATGCACCGGGATGGCGACGCTGGGCTTGGCCCAGGCATACATTTGCGCCAGCTCGCCGCGGCATGGATGGCCGGAGACATGGATCGGCCGGTCGCGCTCGGTGATGATGTCGACGCCTTTTTCGGCCAACTGGTTCTGCAGCTCGAAAATCCCGACTTCATTGCCCGGAATGACCCGGCTGGAGAAGATCACGGTATCGCCCTTGGTCAGGGTGACATTGCGGTGATTGCCCGCCGCGATACGCGACAGCGCCGCGCGCTCCTCGCCCTGGCTGCCGGTGCACAGATAGAGAATGCGGTTCTTCTGATAGGTGACCGCCTCTTCCTCGCTGACGAAGTCCTGCACATGCGAGAGCATGCCGACAGCCTTCGCGGCAGCTGTCATGCGGTGCATGGAGCGGCCAACCAGGCAGACACGGCGGCCATTGGCCTCCGCCGCCTCGATCGCCGATTGCAGGCGCGCGACATTGGAAGCGAAGGCGGCAATCGCCACCCTGCCCTTGTGCTCGCCGACGACCTTGATCAACTCGTCGCGGACATCGGCTTCCGAGCCGGATTCGCCCTCGGAGAAGACATTGGTGCTGTCGCAAATCATTGCGAGCACGCCTTCTTCACCCAGCGCGGTAATCGCCTTGATATCGGTCGCTTCGCCGATCAGCGGATCGGGATCGATCTTCCAGTCACCCGTGTGCAGGACCAGGCCGGCCGGGGTACGGATCGCCAGGCCATTGGGCTCGGGAATGGAATGGGTCAGCGTGATCATCTGGCAGTCGAACGGGCCGACATTGAAACGGCTGTCGAGCCCGACTTCATGCAGGGTCACCGCATCGAGCAGACCATGCTCGCGCAGGCGGTCACGCACCAGCCAGGCCGTGAAAGGCGTTGCCCAGATCGGACAGCGCAGCTTGCGCCAGAGATGCGCCACAGCGCCCATATGGTCTTCATGGGCATGCGTCAGCACCATGCCAACGAGATCACCGCGGCGTTCCGCGATGAATTCCGGATCGGGCATGATCAGATCGACGCCGGGGGTCGAGAGATCACCGAAGGTCACACCGCAATCAACGATGATCCATTTGCGATTCTCTTCCGGCCCATAGCCGAAGAGATTCAGGTTCATGCCAATTTCGTTGGATCCGCCCAGTGGCAGAAAATACATGCTATCGGTCAATTGGCACCGCCATTGAGTTTCCAGACCTCCAGCAGGCCTCGGATGGTGAGATCGGGATCGTAATGCTCGATCGTCCGGGACGCGCCGTCGAAGAGCGAAACCACGCCGCCCGTTGCGATCACCGTCATGGGTTGGCCATACTCAGCCTTGAGCCGTTCGACAAGCCCGTCGATGAGATCGATATAGCCCCAGAACACGCCGGACTGCATGGCGCTGACCGTATCCTTGCCCATGACGCGCTCCGGCTTGGCGATCGCCACGCGCGGCAATTTCGCCGCCGCGCCGTGCAGGGCCTGCATGGACAGGTTGATGCCCGGCGCAATAATGCCGCCCTCAAAGGCGCCATCAGCCGCGATGACATCGAAGGTCGTCGCCGTGCCGCTATCGATCACAATCAGGGCACCTGAATAGCGGGCGCGCGCGCCCAGCGCATTGACCAGACGGTCGGCACCGGCATCCTGCGGCCGGTCGAGCCGGACCTCGATATCCAGCCGGACGCCGGGTTCGCCGACGATAACCGGCTCGCACTCGCAATAGCGGCGCGCCAGATTGCGCAGATTGAACAGGGCTTGCGGCACCACGGTCGAGATCACACAGGCATTGATGTCGGAGAATTTGAAACCCTGCAGGGACATAAGTTGCGACAGCCAGACGGCGTGCTCATCCGCCGTGCGCGTGCTCTCGGTCCCGGCGCGCCACTGGGCGCGCCAGTCGACGCCATCATGGATGCCGAACAGGATATTGGTATTGCCGCAGTCGATCGCGAGCAGCATGTCTGGCTCTCCTATCCCGCCGCCGGGAAAAACACTTCGCCCGCCGAGATATACCTGTGCTGGCCCGACGCCAAGTCGAGCCGCAGCGCGCCATCGAGTCCGAGATCGCCGAAACTCCCCTCAAGGGTCTCGTTGGCGAGGCGAACCAGGCACCGTTCACCGAGCCCGTGCGCGCGCGCCAGCCAGTGATCGCGCACGCCCCCGAAACCGTTGCGCATCCACGACTGGAACTCCCGGTCGAAAGCCTCGGCGAGCACGGCCAGGGCGGCGTCACGGTCCAGCGGTCCTCCGACCTGTCCCAAGCTGATCGCCGGCCGTTCCGTATCCTCAGGCGCCGCGACGAGATTGATTCCGATACCGATGGCGAGCCAGAGCCCGCCGCCTGGCGCCGCGCCGGATTCGAGCAGGATGCCGGCCACCTTGCGGCCATCGACCAGCACATCATTGGGCCATTTCAGCCGCGTCCGTCCAGCATCGCCCAGTGCCGCATCACAGACTGCGGCGACCGCGAGCGCGGCGATGAAGGATAATTGCGCCGCCTGCCCGGGCGGACGGTCGAACACATAAAGCCCGCTGGTGAACAGGTTACCGTCGAGACTGTGCCAGTCGCGGCCGCGCCGGCCACGGCCGGCTGTCTGGCGCTGCGCGGCAATCCAGACCGGGCCGCGCTCACCCGCCATGGCGCGCTCGCGCGCATCTGCATTGGTCGACCCGGTCTCTTCGAGCCATTCGATCCGGGGCGCAAGCGCGGTCAATGTCTAGAGCACGTCCAGGCCAACACTGAAGGCCCGGTAGACCATCCAGCCGAGCGCTGGCAGCAGCAGCAAGGTCGACCAGCCAGCCACGCGGGTGACCCAGTAAATGCTCATCGCCGGCTGCACGAAATTCACTTCCGGCGCATCGAACCACATCACCTTGATGATGCGCAGATAATAGGCCGCGCTAACGACACTGAAGAGCACCGCCAATACCGCAAGGATGAGAAGGTCGGACTGGACCGCCGAGAAGACGACAAAGAATTTGCCGAAGAAGCCGACGAAGAAGGGCAGACCGCCAATCGAGAACATCAGCGCGGTCAAGGACCAGCCCAGCCCCGGATTGGTCTGCGCCAGACCGGCCAGATCCGAGATCTGTTCGACCATGCCCTCGCGGGTCCGCATCGACAGCATCGCGCCGAACGTACCGACCACGGAGATCATGTAGAGCGACATGAAGACCAGCAGCGCCCAGATACCGGTCTGGCTGGCCGCGGCGATGGCCACCAGCGCATAGCCGATATTGCCGATCGAGGAATAGGCCATCAGGCGTTTGAAATTTTGCTGTGTCAGGGCGCCGAAGGCACCGACACCCATCGACAGGACGGCGATGATCCAGATCACATCGCGCCACTGGTCGATCATGCCGCCGAATGGCTCAAGCAGGACACGCGCCAGCAAGACAATGGCCGCCATTTTCGGGGCTGAGGCAAACAGCGCCGTGACCGGCGTGGGCGCGCCTTCATAAACGTCGGGCGTCCACATGTGGAAGGGCGCAGCGGAGACCTTGAAGGCCAGACCACAAATTACGAAGACCAGGCCGAAGATGAGGCCGATGGACGGCTCACCGGCGACGGCAATGGCGATCTCGTTGAAACCGGTCGAGCCGCTGAAGCCATAGACCAGCGAGGCGCCGTACAGCAGCAGGCCGGAGGACAGCGCGCCGAGGACGAAATATTTCAGGCCCGCTTCCGAAGCGCGCAGGCTGTCGCGATTGAAGGCTGCCAGCACGTAGAGCGCCAGTGATTGCAGCTCGACAGCCATATACATCGAGATCAGATCATTGGCCGAAACCATCATCACCATGCCGGTGACGGCGAGCGCGACGAGAACCGGGAATTCGATCTTCGAGAGTTTTTCCGATTCCAGATACGGCAGTGCCAGAAGCAGGGCGACGGCAGCGGCCAGGGTAATCGCGACCTTGGAATATTTCGCCAGTGCATCGAGCACGAAGGCGCCGCCAAAGGCCTGGCCATCATCACCGGTCAGGAAGAGCGCGGCAAAACCGGCCGCGACCAGAAGCCCGATCGTCAGCAGGTGGACCAGGCGCGGTGTGCCCGCCCCCTTGAGGAAAACACCGAGCATCAACAACGCCATGGCGCCGCCAGCCAGCATCAGTTCCGGTGTCAGGAGCGACAGGTCGTGGGAGAGCATATCCGCGGTCATGTCAGGCCTCTTACTGAGCCGGTGCGGCGAGTGCCGCATCATAATTGGAGATCAGCGCCTCGACCGAAGCGGCCGTGATATCGGTCACCAGGGTGGAGGAAACGCCGAGCAGAAGCGTCATGATGATCAGCGGCACGAAAATGATCCATTCCGTGCGGTTGAGATCGGTCAGCGTGTTGAGTTTTGGATTGGTGATCTCGCCGAACACAACATCGCGATAGACGGTCAGCATATAGACCGCCGACAGGATAATGCCGACAGCCGCGCCGGCACCGACCCACCAGGCGACCTGGTAGCCACCGATCATCGTCATGATTTCGCCAATGAATCCGGACGTGCCCGGCAGGCCGACATTGGCCATGGCGAACAGGCCGAAAATGGCGGCATAGACCGGCATCTTGTGCACGACGCCGCCATAGAAGGCGATTTCGCGGGTGTGCATGCGGTCATAGATGACACCGACGCACAGGAAGAGCGCCGAGGAGATGAAGCCGTGGGAGATCATCTGGAAGATGGCGCCCTGCACCCCGAGCATATTCATCGAGAACAGGCCCAGCGTCACAAAACCCATATGGGCGACAGAGGAATAGGCAATCAGCTTCTTGATATCGGTCTGACGGAAAGCCACCAGCGAGGTATAGATGATCGCGATCAGCGACAGCACGAAAACCATGGGCGCGAAATAGGCACTGGCATCCGGGAACATTGGCAGCGAAAAGCGCAGGAAGCCGTAACCGCCCATCTTCAAAAGCACACCGGCCAGAATGACCGAACCGGCGGTCGGTGCCTGGACGTGCGCATCGGGTAGCCAGGTATGGACCGGCCACATCGGCATCTTCACCGCGAAGGACGCGAAGAAGGCGAGCCAGAGCCAGGTCTGGGCCTGCGGGGTGAAGGCGGTATCGAGCAGGACGGTGATGTCGGTCGTTCCGGCCTGCAGGAACATATAGATCATCGCCACCAGCATGAGCACGGAGCCCAGCAGGGTGTAGAGGAAGAATTTGAACGCGGCATAGACGCGGTTCTGACCGCCCCAGACCCCGATGATGAGGAACATCGGGATCAGGCCGCCTTCGAAAAACACATAGAAGACAACAAGATCGAGTGCGGTGAAGACGCCCAGGATCAGGGTTTCCAGCAGCAGGAAAGCGATCATGTAATCGGCGACGCGCTTTTCGATCGCGCCCGATGCCAGGATACAGATCGGCATCAGGAAGGCGGTCAGGACGACGAAGAGCACCGAAATGCCGTCGACGCCCATGCGGTAGCCCATGCCGATTTGTTCAAGCCAGACAACCTCATGCACGAATTGGAAGCCGGAAACAGCCGGGTCGAATTCGAGCAGCATCAGGCCGGCGAACAACAGGGTGACGAGGGTCGCCCCGAGGGCCACCACGCGCGAATTCTTGTCGATCAGGCCCTGGTCTTCAGGACGCGAGGCGAACCGGAAAACGGCAATGATTACAGCGCCAATAGCCGGTGTGAAGGTCAGAATCGACAGGAAGGCATCGAGCTCGGAAAACATGCTATTGGCCTCCTGCGCCGGCGAGAATCCAGAGGGTCAGCCCCAGAACGCCGATCAGCATCACGAATGCATAGTGATAGACATATCCCGACTGGGCCTTCGCGATGCGTTTGGCGGCGGCGAAGGTCATGCCAGCCACCCCGTTCGGGCCGAAGCCGTCAATGATGCGCACATCGAAGAACTTCCAGAAGACATCGCCCAACCCCTTGGCGCCCCTCACGAATATGAAATGGTAAATCTCGTCGACATACCATTTATTGTAGAGAAGCGAGTGGATCGGACCGCCGCGCGCGGCAATCCGGGCGCCCATGCCGACATTGATCAGATAGGCGTAGATCGCGGCGAGGAAGCCGATCAGGGTGACGACGAATGGCGCCAGGATGACCCAGACGGGCGGATGTTCGCCTGTCGCGTGAGCCTCGCCCTCGTCTGCCGCAGCATGGCCATTGTCTGGCTGTTCGTGTGCCGCAGGCTCGCCATGAGCCACCACTTCGCCATGACTGTCGGCATCACCGCCGGCCACAGCCGGTCCGTGAACGGCTCCCGGCAGGCTTTCATTCCAGAAATGCGCCGAATTGCCGCCGATGAAATCATTCTTCATCAGACCGCCGGCGAAGATCGCACCGATGGCGAGCACGACGAGCGCGCCCATCATCGACCATGGCGGATCATGGGCGTGATCGAAGGTGTGCTTGTCACCCCGGAAGGTGCCGTTGAACGTCATGAAGATCAGGCGCCAGGAGTAGAAGCTGGTCAGAAGCGCCGCGATGACACCGACCCAGAAAGCCAGATTGCCGAAGGCAATGCCCTGCTGGCCGGCCATATAGGCCCCTTCAATGATCGCATCCTTGGAGAAGAAGCCGGCAAAGCCGAGATCCGGCAGGACACCGAGGCCGAGCGCCGCGAAGGGCAGGCCGACGCCGGTCAGGGCAATCGTACCGATCAGCATCATGATCCAGGTGGCCGGCATCATCTTGTAGAGCCCGCCCATTTTTCGCATGTCCTGCTCGTCATGCAGACCATGGATAACCGAACCGGATCCAAGGAAGAGCAAGGCCTTGAAGAAGGCGTGCGTGAACAGGTGGAACATCGCCGCGCCGTAGAGGCCGAGACCGGCGGCGAAGAACATGTAGCCCAGCTGGGAACAGGTCGAATAGGCGATGACGCGCTTGATATCATTCTGGGCCAGACCGACGGTCGCCGCGAAGAAAGCCGTCAGCGCCCCGATCACGGTGATGAAGGCGGAGGCATTCGGCGCCAGTTCGAAAATCGGGAAACAGCGGCAGACCAGGAAAACCCCGGCGGTGACCATGGTGGCGGCGTGGATCAGGGCGGAGACCGGCGTTGGCCCCTCCATCGCGTCAGGCAGCCAGACATGCAGGAAGAATTGCGCCGATTTACCCATCGCGCCGACAAACAGCAGGATGGCAATCAGTTCGATCGCCGGAATATCCATGCCAGCAAAGGCGAGCGTCGTCGCGGTGTGATCGCCGACCTGGGCGAAGACGTCATTGAAGCTGACCGAGCCGAACACCAGGAAGAGCGCCATAATGCCGATGGCAAAGCCGAAATCGCCAACCCGGTTGGTCACGAAGGCCTTGATCGCGGCGTCATTGGCGGACTTCTTCTTGTACCAGAAACCGATCAGCAGATAGGAGGCCAGACCAACGCCTTCCCAGCCGAAGAAGAGCTGGAGGAAATTGTCGGCCGTCACCAGCGCCAGCATGGCGAAGGTGAAGAGCGAGAGATAGGCGAAGAAGCGCGACCGGTGCGGGTCGTTCGCCATATAGCCCCAGGAATAGATATGGACCAGCGAGGCAACGCTGGTGACCACGACCAGCATCACCGATGACAATGTGTCGAGCTTGATCGCCCAGCTGACATCGAAAGTGCCGACCGACATCCAGGTCGCCAGGTGAATGGTCTGGCTATTGCCGCCATAGGCGACGTCAAAGAAATTCACGATCGACAACAGGGCCGACACCACGACAAAGCCGGTGGTAACGATCTGGGCGACGCGGTGACCGATGAAATTGCCGAACAGGCCTGCGAAGGCAGCGGCAAACAGCGGACCGAAGACGATGAGAACTGCCATAATCCCCTTAGCCCTTCATCAGATTGGCGCCCTCAACCGAGATATCACCCCGGTTGCGGAAGTAGACGACGAGAATGGCGAGACCGACGGCGGCCTCGGCGGCGGCGACGGTCAACACGAACAGGGCAAAGACCTGCCCGGCCAGATCGCCGAGAAAGCTGGAGAATGCCACCAGGTTCACATTCACCGAGAGCAGGATCAGCTCGACCGACATCAACAGGATGATGACGTTCTTGCGGTTCACGAAAATCCCGAACACGCCAATCGTGAACAGGATCGCCGCAACGGCGAGATAATGTCCCAGACCGATATCGATCATTCGCCAATCCCCTGTCCTGGTTTGATGTCGAGCATCTCGATGGCTTCCTCGCGCCGGCGGCCGACCTGGGCCGTCACGCTCTGGCGCTTGACGCCGGACTTGTGACGCAGGGTCAGCACGATGGCGCCGATCATGGCAACCAGCAGAACCAGACCGGAAGTCTGGAAGAAGTATATGTAATCATTGTAGAGAATGAGACCGAGCGCCTCGAGATTGGACATCCCTTCCGGCGTCGCCGCGGCGCGCAGCGCCTCGGCTTGCGGCGAGGTCTGCCAGGTCATCGCGATCATCACCAGCTCGCCCGCGAGGATCAGCGCGACGATGGCGCCGAGCGGGAGATAGCTCAAAAAGCCCTGTTTCAGCTCGGTGAAATTGACGTCGAGCATCATCACCACGAACAGGAACAAGACCGCGACCGCGCCGACATAGACAACGATCAGCAGCATGGCGAGGAATTCCGCGCCAAGCAGGACAAACAGGCCCGCCGCCGAGAAGAAGGCGAGGATCAGGAACAAAACCGACCTGACCGGATTGCGCGCGATGACGACCATAAAGGCCGACGCTATCAGCACTCCGGAAAAGGCCCAGAAGGCCAGTGTTGCGAGCATGATGCCCTCTTCCGTTCTCTTGCTTCTCAGATAACGGCCGTATCAGCGATACGGCGCGTCGAGTTCCAGATTCTTGGCAATTTCCCGTTCCCAGCGATCGCCGTTCGCGAGCAGTTTTGCCTTGTCGTAATAGAGTTCTTCGCGCGTCTCGACGGCAAATTCGAAATTCGGCCCTTCGACGATGGCGTCGACCGGGCAGGCTTCCTGGCAATAGCCGCAATAGATGCACTTGGTCATGTCGATGTCATAGCGCGTGGTGCGGCGTGAGCCGTCCTCGCGCGGTTCGGCTTCGATCGTGATGGCCTGGGCCGGGCAGATCGCTTCGCACAGCTTGCAGGCGATGCAACGCTCTTCGCCATTGGCGTAGCGGCGCAGCGCGTGCTGACCCCGGAAACGCGGGCTGAGCGGCCCTTTCTCGAAGGGGTAGTTCAGCGTCGCTTTCTTGGCGAAGAAATACTTCATGCCAAGCCCGAAGGCGGACCAGAAGTCCATCAACAAGGCACCGCGAATGGTTTGTTCAATACGTCCCATGACGATTATCCCTGTGCCCCGAAAACGATGTAGGCGCCGACCAGTGCGACCGCGGCCAGCGAGGTCGGCAGGAAGATCTTCCAGCCCAGACGCATCAGCTGGTCATAGCGATAGCGTGGCACGAGAGCCTTCACCATGGCGAACATGAAGAAGAAGAAGACGACCTTGATCGCGAACCAGAAGAAGTACCACAGATGCGAGGCCAGGTATGGCCAGGCAGTGGTGTCCAGCTCGATCGGTGAATTCCAGCCACCAAAGAACAGGATCGTCGTCATCGCACACATCAGGACGATGTTGAGATATTCGCCGATCATGAACAGCAGATAGGGCGTCGAGGAATATTCGGTCTGATAACCGGCGACGAGTTCCGATTCCGCTTCCGCCAGATCGAAGGGCGGACGGTTGGTCTCGGCCAGGGCCGAGATGAAGAAGATCACCGTCATCGGGATCATCACCAGGAACATCGGCCAGCCATCTTCAAACAGGGCGCGGCCGGCGAGCACATTCCAGTTCCAGAAGCCGCCCGACTGGGCCTCGACGATGACGGTCAGATTCATCGAACCGGCAAACAGCAGCACGGTGACGATGACAAAGCCGATCGAGACTTCATAGGAGACCATCTGGGCCGCTGAACGCAGCGCCGCCAGGAAAGGGAATTTCGAGTTGGAGGCCCAGCCGCCGATAATGATGCCGTAGACACCCAGCGAGGACATCGCGAACAGGTAGAGCAGGCCGACATTGAGGTCCGAGATCACCCAGCCCGGTGCCACCGGCACCACGGCCCAGGTGGCAAAGGCCAGAACCAGGGTCAGCAGCGGTGCGAGAATATAGAGCGGGCGATCAACGCCGGCCGGAATGACGATTTCCTTGAACACGAATTTGAAGAAATCCGCGAAGGATTGCAGCAGGCCGAAAGCGCCAACCACATTGGGGCCCTTGCGCATCTGCACCGCGGCCCAGACCTTGCGGTCCATCAGCAGCAGGAAGGCCAGCGCGATCAGCAAGACAATGGTGAAGCCGAGGATCTGCAGCACGGCCATGCCGAGCCCGCCCCAAATGCCGAATTGAGTGATGAAGTCTGCCATGCCTCTACTCCGCCCCGGCCCGCTGATAGGTCAAACCAGCCGCCATAATGCCGGCCATCGCGCATGCTTCGTCATCCGCCGAGCTGGCCCCGGAAGCGCCAACGCCGCCGATCAGTTCGCCGGCGGCCGTGCGGATCGGGACGCCGCCCTGCAGCGTCGCCAATCCGGGCACATGATAAATCTCGGGCCGGTCCTGTGCCGCTGCACCCAGGCCACCGGTCAGTTGGCCCAGATTCGCAGCGGTGCGGCCCTTCCACTGGGCAATCTCCAGCGAGGCGAGAATGGCGCCATCCATGCGCGACAGGGCTTGCAGATTGGCGCCCTCATCGAACACCGCGATGGTCAGTTTCAGCGCGTGCTCATCGGCATAGGCTTCGCACGCCGCGATGATGGTGCCGGCGGTGCTGGCATCAAGCGTGGCGCGCGGGGTCTGGGCGTGGGCCAGCGGCGCCGTCAAGGCGAGCCCGGCCACTGCCAGGAAACCGAGGATAGCGGTACGAGAATTCATCATCAGCCCCATCCTCATTCCGCCGCAGCCTGGGCTGGCCCGGCGGCGATGGCGGAGCATTCCGCCAGCGTCTTCGAGGCCCGCACGATCGGGTTGGTAAAGTAGAAATTCGTCACCGCGACACCGAAATCGCTATCGGCGACATCGCCAGCCGCGCCAATCTTGGCGACGTCGAATTCGGCGGCGTCATCGCTACCCGGGGCATAATCAATCCCGGCGAAAACGGCGTGGCTGGCGAACAATTGACGGCGCAATTGCGCCAGATTGTCATACGGCAAGGTCTTGCCGAGGTGCTCGGACAGGGCGCGGAAAATCGCCCAGTTCTCTTTCGCATCGCCTTTCGGGAAGACGGCACGCGAGGCGAGCTGAACCCGGCCCTCGGTATTGACGAAAATCCCGTCCTGTTCGGTCCAGGCGGCGCCGGGCAGGATCAAATCGGCGCGGTGGGCGCCGGCATCACCATGGCTGCCGATATAGATCACGAAGGCCTTGCCGAAGCTGGCCATGTCGAGCTCGTCGGCGCCCATCAGCACGATGGTGTCCATGCTCGCCGATTGCAGGCCGGCAACGTCATGCCCGCCTGTCCCCGGCACGAAGCCGAGATCGAGACCGCCGACGCGGCTGGCCGCCGTGTGCAGGACGTTGAAACCATTCCAGTCAGCGCTCACCGCACCGACCGCTGCGGCCAGTTCACCGGCGGCGCGCAGGACCTGCTCGCCATCGGCGCCGGCCAGGGCGGCCGAACCGAGAATGATCATCGGACGCTTGGCGTCTTTCAGCGTCTTGATGAAGCCGGAGCGCTTCTTCTTCAGGCCCGCCAGATCGGCGGCAGACGTGCCGACATGCTCATAGGGATAGGTCAGATCGACGGGCGCGCCGATCAGGCCCACCTGGGTGTCATTATTGAGCCAGGTCTTGCGGATGCGCGCATTGATCATCGTTGCTTCGGTGCGCGGATTGGCACCGATGATGAGGATGGCATCGGCTTCTTCGATACCGGCAATCGTGGTGTTGAAGAGATAATCCTGGCGATTGCCCGAATTCAACTTGGAGCCATCCTGGCGGCAATCATAGGAGACGACGCCAAGCGCATCGAACAGGTCCTTGGCGGCCTTCATTTCCTCGACCGAGCACAGATCACCGGCAATGGCGCCGATTTTCGAGGCATCACCGGAGAGTTTGCCGGCAGCAATCTTCAGCGCTTCAGGCCAGGCGATGGCGCGCAGCTTGCCGGCTTCGCGGACGTAAGGCTTGTCGAGACGCTGGCGGCCGAGGCCTTCCCAGGCGTAGCGCGTCTTGTCGGAAATCCATTCCTCATTCACGCCCTCATGGACGCGCGGGAGAATCCGCAAAACCGCAGGTCCGCGCGCATCGACGCGAATATTCGAGCCGACCGCATCCATCACATCGATGGTTTCGGTCTTTTCCAGCTCCCACGGGCGGGCGTTGAAGGCGTAAGGCTTGGAGGTCAGCGCGCCGACCGGGCAAAGATCGATCACATTGCCGGAGAGTTCCGAGGTGATGGACTTTTCCAGATAGGTGGTGATCTCGGCATCTTCACCGCGGCCGATCATGCCGATTTCCGGCACGCCGGCGATCTCGGTGACGAAGCGGACGCAGCGCGTGCACTGGATGCAGCGCGTCATCTCGGTGGCGACGATCGGACCCATATATTTGTCTTCGACGGCGCGCTTGTTTTCAGGGAAGCGCGAACCGGTACGGCCATAGGCAATCGACTGGTCCTGCAGGTCGCATTCGCCGCCCTGGTCGCAGATCGGGCAATCGAGCGGGTGGTTGATGAGCAAAAACTCCATCACCCCTTCGCGCGCCTTCTTGACCATCGGCGACAGCGTATTCATCGCCGGCGGCTCACCATTCGGCCCGCCGCGCATATCCTTGACCTGCATGGCGCAAGAGGCCGCCGGTTTGGGTGCCCCCACCAGCTCGACCAGACACATGCGGCAATTGCCGGCCACCGACAGGCGCTCGTGATAGCAGAAACGCGGAATTTCGCGCCCGGCAGTCTCGGCGGCCTGCAACAGCGTGTAGGAAGTCGGAACCTCGATTTCCTGGCCGTCGATAATGATTTTGCGGAGATCTTCGCTCATGATGTGTGCTCTCCGGAGAAAACGGACATGGCCTCTTTCCTCACCCATTTATGGGGGAGGTGGCCGCGTAGCGGTCGGAGGGGGCAAGAGAGGTGGGCGCCAAGCCCCCCCTCCGCCCCTTCGGGGCACCTCCCCCATGCATGGAGGAGGACAAAACCTTCTGCCAGGATCGCGCTCATGCGGCGACTCCTGCAGTTTGGGGCCTAGGCGCCCGTAACCAAAAAACTGTGCCCCAGGCGGCTGCGCCGACCAGGTAGGGTACCGCGCGAGCAAAACTGGTGGCGAGATCAGACAGCCCCTGGGCAAAGCCCCCGGCCCGGCCAATCGCCACCCCGACGGCCAGGACCAAGACGATGCTGACCGCCCGCGCGATCATGCTGAATGGCGTTTCCTGCAACCCGACACTTCTAACCAGCACCTCAGACGCGAACCAGGCACCACTGAAGATAACCCCCACCAGCATGACAGCGGAATTGACAGCGCCCAGCCAAGCCTCACCCGACCCGCCAGCAACCCCCAGGGTCAGATACGCAGTGCCCATGCGCAGCAAGATGATCAATGTCACCATCGCGAGGACTGCCAGAACATATGTGAGGAAAGTTCTCACCGCCCGCCCTACTCCGCCGCTACTTGCGAAACAAACACCGGCTTGCCGGCGCGATAATTATTGATGCGGGACTCGATCTCGCCACGGAAATGCCGGATCAGGCCCTGGACCGGCCAGGCAGCCGCATCACCCAGGGCGCAGATCGTGTGACCTTCGACCTGGCCGGCGACGTCGAGCAGCATGTCGATCTCGGAGATCTCAGATTCGCCGCGCGACATGCGTTCGAGCACGCGCCACATCCAGCCGGTGCCTTCGCGGCACGGCGTGCACTGGCCGCAGCTTTCATGGCGGTAAAAGTAAGAGATCCGCGCGATGGCTTTGACGACATCGGTCGACATGTCCATCACGATGACGGCCGCGGTGCCAAGGCCCGACTTGTGGGCCTGCAGGGCATCGAAATCCATCAGCACGTCGTCGCAGATATGTTTCGGCAGCAATGAGACCGAGGAGCCGCCCGGGATGACGGCCTTGAGATTGTCCCAACCGCCACGCACGCCGCCGGCATGGGTCTCGATCAGGGCCCGCATCGGGATCGACATCGCTTCTTCGACATTGCACGGCTTGTTCACATGGCCGGAGATCGAGAAGATCTTGGTGCCGACATTGCGCTCGCGCCCGAAGCTGGCGAACCATTCGGCGCCGCGGCGCAGGATTGTGCCGGCGACAGCAATGGATTCGACATTATTGACGGTGGTCGGGCAGCCATAGAGGCCGGCATTGGCCGGGAATGGCGGCTTCATGCGCGGCTGGCCTTTTTTGCCTTCCAGGCTTTCGAGCAGGGCTGTCTCTTCGCCGCAGATATAGGCGCCGGCGCCGTGATGGATATAGACGTGGAACGGCCAGCCATGGATATTCTTGTCGCCGATCAGCTTGGCCTCATAGGCCTCCTTGACGGCGCGCTCGAGCGCCAGGCGCTCGGTGACGTATTCACCGCGCAGGTAAATGTAACAGGCATGCGCCTGCATCGCGAAGGAGGCGATCAGACAGCCTTCGATCAGCAGATGCGGATCATGGCGCATGATCTCGCGATCCTTGCAGGTGCCCGGCTCGGATTCGTCGGCATTGACGACGAGATAATGCGGGCGCGCGCCCACTTCCTTCGGCATGAAGGACCATTTCAGACCGGTCGGGAAACCGGCGCCGCCACGGCCGCGCAGGCCGGAGGCTTTCATATTGTCGATGATCCAGTCACGGCCCTGCTCAAGGATCTCCTTGGTGCCATTCCAGCAGCCGCGCTGTTTGGCACCCTCGAGACCGGCATCATGATGCCCGAACAGATTGGTGAAGATGCGATCCTTGTCCTGGAGAAGCTGGGTCATGATTTGGCCTCCGCTTTTCCGGTATTGGGCAATTTGATCTTCTTGGCACGCGACCCGTCATACAGCGCCGGATCGGTCAGCACCTTGGTGCCGTGCGGCTCGGAGGCGTTACGCTCGGACTGCGGGCCGTATTTGATGTCTTTGCCGGCGGCGAGATCATCGAGGATCTGCTCGAACTTGGCCGCGTCGAGGTCTTCGACGTAATGATCGCCATCCTTGTTGGCGAGCTGGAACATCGGGCCATTGGCGCAGGCGCCCATGCATTCCACTTCAACCCAGGTGAATTTGCCATCGCCGGAAATCTCGCCGGCTTCGCCAATGCGCGATTTGCACACCTTGATCAGCGCTTCCGAGCCACGCAGCATGCACGGCGTCGTGCCGCAGACCTGGATCAGGTGTTCGCCGACCGGAGCCAGGTTGAACATGGTGTAGAAGGTGACGACTTCGTAGACGCGGATATAGGGCATTTCCAGCCGTTCCGCGACAACGCGCAGGGCCGGTTCAGACACCCAGCCCTCTTGCTTCTGGACGATCCAGAGCAGGGGAATGACGGCGGAAGCCTTGCGCGCTTCAGGATATTTCCCAAGCCAGAACGCAATTTCCTTCTCGCTCTTCGCGTTGAAGGTGAAGCTGTCCGGCTGTTGTTTGGCGAGACGGCGTACGCTCATCGGTCGATCTCCCCGAACACCACATCGAGCGATCCGATGATCGCCGCGACATCGGCCAGCATATGGCCCCTATTCATGAAATCCATCGCCGCGAGATGGGCAAAGCCCGGCGCGCGGATCTTGACGCGGTATGGCTTGTTGGAGCCATCAGAGACGAGATAGACGCCGAACTCGCCCTTCGGCGCCTCGACGGCGACATAGCATTCGCCCGCTTCCACCTTCACGCCCTCGGTATAGAGCTTGAAGTGCTGGATCAGCGCTTCCATCGAACGCTTCATCTCGGCCCGGCGCGGCGGCGAGAACTTGCTGTCCGTTGCCAGGACTTCGCCCTGGTTTTCCGGTTTTTCCAGCCAGTCGCAGCACTGGAGCATGATTTTCACACTCTCGCGCATTTCGGCCATGCGGCACAGATAGCGATCATAGCAATCGCCATTCTTGCCAACCGGCACCTGGAAATCGAGCTCGTCATAGACCGAATAGGGCTGCGAGCGGCGCAGATCCCAGGCCAGGCCGGAACCGCGCACCATCACGCCGGAGAAACCCCAGGCGAGCACGTCTTCCTTGGTGACAACGCCGATATCGACATTGCGCTGTTTGAAAATGCGGTTCTCGGTCAGCAGCGTATCGATATCGTCGAGCTTGGCCGGGAATTGATGGCACCAGGCGCGGATATCAGCGATCAGCTGCGGCGGCAGGTCCTGATGCACGCCGCCAGGACGGAAGTAATGCGCGTGCATGCGGCTGCCCGATGCGCGCTCATAGAAGATCATGAGCTTTTCACGCTCTTCAAAACCCCAGAGCGGCGGGGTCAGCGCGCCGACATCCAGCGCCTGCGTCGTGACATTCAGCAAGTGATTGAGAACGCGGCCGATCTCGCAATACAGAACGCGGACATACTCGCCGCGCTTGGGCACGGTGATGCCAGCCAGCTTCTCCGCCGCCATGCAGAAGGCGTGTTCCTGATTCATCGGCGCGACATAGTCGAGCCGGTCGAAATAGCCGATGCCCTGGAGATAGGTCTTGTGTTCCAAGAGCTTCTCGGTGCCGCGATGCAGAAGACCGATATGCGGATCGACCCGTTCGACGACTTCGCCGTCGAGCTCGAGCACCAGGCGCAACACACCGTGCGCGGCCGGATGCTGCGGTCCGAAATTGATCGTGAAATTGCGTGGGGCGGATTTGGTTGCGTCGTCAGCCATGACCTAGCCCTCCGCCTTCTCGTCGCCGGGAAGGATGTATTTGGCACCCTCCCACGGGCTCATGAAATCGAAATCGCGATAGGCCTGGACCAGTTCGACCGGCTCGTAGACGACGCGTTTCTGCTCGTCATCCCAGCGCACTTCGACATAGCCCGAGAGCGGGAAATCCTTGCGCAGCGGATGCCCCTCAAAACCGTAATCGGTGAGGATGCGGCGCAGATCCGGGTGATCGGAGAACGAGATGCCATACATGTCAAAGGCTTCACGCTCATACCAGTCGGCGACCGGGAAGAGCTCGGCCACACTGGCAACCGAGGTCTCGGCATCGGTGGCCAGCTTGACGCGAATGCGCTGGTTCTGGTGCATGGAGAGCAGGTGATAGACGACATCGAAGCGCTCGCTGCGCTGCGGATAATCCACGCCGCACAGATCGATCAGCGTCGTGAAACGGCAGGCCGGATCATCGCGCAGATAGCGCAGCACATCGGTGATGCGGTCGCGGTGGATGTGGATCGTCAGATCGCCAAAGCTGATATCCCAGCTCTTGACGGCTGAATCCTGGGCCGCTGCGATATGCTCGCCTAGCGTCGTGAGGGCTTCGCTCATCTCGTCCTCTCCTAGCGCTCGATCGAGCCTTCGCGGCGGATCTTCTTCTGCAATTGCAGAATTCCGTACACGAGGGCTTCAGCGGTGGGCGGGCAACCGGGCACATAGATGTCGACCGGCACGATGCGGTCACAGCCACGCACGACAGCGTATGAGTAGTGATAATACCCGCCGCCATTGGCGCAGCTACCCATCGAGATGACATAGCGCGGCTCGGGCATCTGGTCGTAGACCTTGCGCAAGGCGGGCGCCATCTTGTTGGTCAAGGTGCCGGCAACGATCATCACGTCAGACTGGCGCGGGCTGGCGCGCGGGGCAAAGCCGAACCGCTCCAGATCATAGCGCGGCATCGCAGCCTGCATCATTTCCACGGCGCAGCACGCCAGACCGAATGTCATCCACATCAGGGAGCCGGTACGGGCCCAGGTGACGAGATCATCGGCAGCGGCAACGACGAAACCCTTGTCGGCGAGCGCATCGGAGACGCCGTCGAAGAAGGGATCATGCGCCTTCGGATCATATCCGGGAACCGCAGCGCGGCCGGCCATTCCAGCAGGTGGTGTGAGGTCTGAGGTCATGGCTTCATTCCCAATCCAGCGCGCCCTTTTTCAGCTCATAGATAAAGCCGATCGTGAGCACGGTGAGAAAGACCATCATCGACCAGAATTCGAATGCCCCGAGGCTCTCGCGCAGCGTTACCGCCCACGGGAAGAGAAAGGCCACTTCAAGGTCGAAAATGATGAACAGGATGGCGACGAGGTAGAAGCGGATGTCGAATTTCATCCGCGCATCGTCAAAGGCTTCAAAGCCGCATTCGTAGGTCGAGACTTTTTCCGGGTCAGGATTCGAGGGCGCGATCACAAAGGCCGCGGCCATGAAGCCGACACCCAGAGCTGCCGCGATGCCAAAGAAAATCAAGATAGGCAGGTAATCGAGAAGCAACGCGTCCATTGCCGGGCCTCGCCAGATTGCGTCCGATACCGGGCTGGTATCCGCCGGGGTGCCTGTCGTGAAACGCCACAGGACGAATCAAAACACCGCAACAGCCCCCTGCCCGATTTGGCGCGGAAGCTAGATCGCACCGGCCTCTGGGGCAAGGGCAAAAGGCGGCGTTATTTCAGTGATTGCGGCAGGATGGGCCCGTCAGGCAGGGCAGTTGCGAGCGGGTCGCAAAGATCGGTGTGGAAAGCCGGATCCGACAACGCCCGCAATCACCGGCTCGTGGCGCAGCGGCTCAACGCAGTGCGCGTCGCGCAATGCCCGCGATCCAGGCGCCAACACGGTCCGGTGCTTCCATCGGCGCCAGATGGCTGACCGCGTCAATTCGCTCGATGCTGACGCCGCGACGCCGTAACCCCGCCTGATTGACGACGGTCGAACCGCGGGGGGCCTTGAGCACATGGGCGCGGTCGCCAACCATCCGTGCCGCGCGCATGCAATCATGCCCCTGGGCCTCATAATTGGCCGCTTCCCAATGCGGGTCACAGGCCAGATGCACACCGGTTTCGTCTTCGACCAGACCGTCGGCGAGATAATCCTCAAGCACGCCGGGGCCCCAGCTGGAAAACGTCTTGTGACGCCCGTAACGCCGGGCAACAGCTGCGCGATCGGCCCAGCCATTGGCGCGGCGCCGGGCCTGATTGGCGATGCCGAAACGGCCCTTGAACAGGTTGTGCGTGGGCCAGCGCCCCACCAGATTGACACTGAGGGGCAGGATGACCGGTTCGACCAGCGCCAGCACCGGTCTGGTTGGCAAACGGGCCGCGGCGAGCAAGCTACTGGCGGCCCCCATTGAATGCCCCGACAGAATGGCCGGAGCCTGCGGCAATTGGTCGTAGAGCTGCCGCAAGTCAGCGGCATAGACATCCCAGCTGCGATGAGTGTCCGGATCGGCTGGCAGGCGCGAACGTCCATGCCCGCGCAGATCCGGCGCGACAATCTCGAAACGGTCGGCCAGCGGCGTCAGCATCTGGTCATAGGCGCGGGCGCAAAACCCATTGGCATGGGCAAACACCAGCACGGGCGCGCCGGGATTGGACCAGACCCGGGCCGACAACACGCCATCGCTCAGTCGATAGTCTCGGTATTCAGGCACAGTCATGCGCGGCTTTCCAGCTATGGCCCTCAAGGAGAACCACCGCGTTCAAGCATTGCGAGCACCCATGATCAATCCGTATCCACCGCGCCGGGCCGCATACACCTCATACACTTGTCCCTAGTCGTCACCGGCGCCGGCGGGCTCACAGCCGAACGCCTCATGCATCGCCTCACCGGCGGCGACGTCGCGCATGGCGGCGATACCGGCTATCGCGCAGCGATCAGCCGCAGTGACGTCCTGATTGGCGATGATCTCGGCGGTCAGGCGGGCCCAGTCATCATTGCCGGTGAGGACGTCCACACCACCGTCGGCTGGCGTGTCGAACCGCAGCAGGCGTCCGCCGGCCTGCCAGACCGGCCAGTTCAGCCACTCCCCCTCGCCCGCATTGGGATCACCGGCACGGGCAAAGGCGCCCCAATAAGCGCCCATCGCGTTCGCCACAGCCTGCCGGCCCTCGGCATTGGCGTTGGTGAAAAGGACTTTGCCGATATCGCCGTAAAGGATCGAAAAATCGTTGAACACGAAGGGCAATTCCATGCTGTGCGCCGCACCGAGCAAGGCGCCGGTGTCGGTGAAGAGCAATGAACCGCCCTCATCCCAGTCAAAACGATAGGCCCAGACCCGGTCATGCCCGGCGGCGACAAGGCGGTCGGCCGCATCATCGACGCCGTCCAGCCGCCAGAGCCGGGCACCATAATCGCCATTGGCGACATAGCGCGCAGGATCACGCCGATTGCGGATCACTCCGAATGTCGTCTTGGTGAATTCCGGGTCGAAGGCGAGATAAAGCCGGCTCTCATCGCGATTACTGCCGGTAATCAGAGGCACGAACCGGCGCTGCGGGTCTGCGAAGGCGGCGCGCATTCCGCCCACCGGCAAGGTCACACCATCTTCGATCACCCGCGGCATATCAGCCTCGCCATAGGCGGCGAAAATGTCCTCGAGCGAGGCCGCCCTCAAGGCGCTGGCCGGCGCATTGGCACCGGCAAAACGTGCACCGGCCTCCAGACCGGCGATCTCGTCCAGCGCACTGGCCGGCAGAGGCTGGGTGCCTTCGGCGCGCGCCAGCGAGACGCTGCGCATGGTGCCGCTTTGGGCGATGGCCCGATGGAAGAGGCCATCCGCCAGCGGCGAGGCCATCAGGGCCAACACATTCTGGGCGCCGGCGCTCTCGCCGAAAATCGTGACCCGCTGCGGATCACCGCCAAAGACCGAGATATTGTCGCGCACCCAGGCCAGGGCCGCGATCTGGTCCAGCAAGGCGAAATTCGCCGCCGCGTCCTCGGGCATTTGCGCATCGGCGCGCAGAGCCGGGATCGCGAACCAGCCGAGCGGGCCCAGCCGGTACTGGATGACCGCCACAATGACATCCTGGTCAAGCGCCAGCTGCGAGCCATCATACTGGCCTGCATAGCCCCATGTATTGGCGCCACCATGGATGAAGACCATGACCGGAAGATCGCGGTCACTGGCCCCCGGCGGCGCGTAGATATCGAGATAAAGGCAATCCTCGCCGCCGATCAGTTGATCCGGTTCCAGGTCGGAGTCGAAGCCATTGGTGATCTGGGCGCAGCGATCCGGCGATTCCAGCGCCTCAAACACACCCTCATGCGCCAGCACCGGGCGTGGCGCGCGCCAGCGCAAATCCCCGACCGGCGGTGCGGCAAAGGCCAGGCCGCGCCAGGCCTCTGCGCCGCGGGCGGTGCGGGATCCAATGACCTCGCCCTGGTCGAGCACGCGAATGGTCGCGGGGTCTGATACGGGCTGCGCGGGCGGTTGGCCCGATTGGCCACAAGCGGCGAGTCCCAAGCCCAAAATCGCTGATAGAATAATGCGCATTTCATCCCCCAAGCCACAACTTCGCCAGAAAGTGCGGTGATTACCGGTCAAGGGCAAGACGCGATTGCGCGATCGAAGCCTTGACCTTGACCTCTCGCTCCTCAACCAAGGTGATAGCGGCCGCTCTGCCGCGCGTATCAGGATATGGAAATCGGCATGGCATCTCGTTTCAGACACTGTTTCCGGCTGCTGGTCTGCGCCGCTCTCGGTGTGACCGCCGCGGCGCCTGGCCTGGCTCAGCCCGGCGAGATCCCGCAGGCCCAGGGCACCGGCTATGCCGACGGGCTGATGACGCTGCCACCGCCGGTCACCGAGCCGGATCGCTGGACGCGCTGCAATCCCGCGCCGGCGCCGTGCAATCATCCACGCATCGCCCTCGTCCTCTCCGGCGGCGGCGCGCTGGGCATTGCCCATATCGGGGCCATACGCACGCTCGAGCGGGCTGGCGTCCAGCCTGACCTGATCGTCGGCACCTCCATGGGCGCCGTGGTCGGCGGCCTCTATGCCACCGGCTATTCGGCTGACCAGCTCGAGCAGGCCGTGCTCGCGATGGACTGGCAACGCATTTTCAGCGCAGATTCGCCGCGCCGCTCGCTCTCCTACCGTCGCCGGCGCGAGGAGGAGAACTTCCCGGCCGAGCTGAGTTTCAGCGTCGATCGCGACGGGCTGCGCCTGCCGCGCGCCTTCATCAATGACCAGAACCTCAATCTCTCCCTGCGCAATATGGTTCTCAATCCGGGCCGCGGCTCGTTCGACGACATGCCGATTCCCTTCCGCGCCGTCGCCACCGATATCGTCACCGGTGAGCCGGTCAGCCTGGAGGATGGCGACCTGGCGATGGCCATGCGTGCCTCCATGGCCGTGCCCGGCGTGCTGCCGCCGGCGGAGATCGATGGACGGCTGCTGGTCGATGGCGGGCTGAGCAAGAATATCCCGGTCGATGTCGCCCAGGCGATGGGCGCCGATATCATCATCGTCGTGGCGATGCAGGGCCGGCTTCTGACGGCTGAGGAATTGCGCACCGGGGTCGATCTGATGGCCCAGTCGATGACCCTGCTTGTACGCTCCAACGAGACCGCCCAGCTGGCCCTGCTCGGACCGCAGGACATTCTGATCCAGGTCGACCAGGGCACGCTGACGACCGGCGATTTCTCCCGCGGGGTCGAGCTGATCGAAGCCGGCACGCTCGCCGCCGATGCCTATTTCCCACAATTACAGGCCCTCGCAACCGACCACACCCGCCTGGTATCGCGCCCCCTGCCCCGGATTGATGAAGTCCTGATCGAAAACACGTCCCGGCTCGACGATTCCGTCCTGCTCTCCCATGTCCACCAGGCACCGGGCGAAGCGCTGGATGTCGAGAGCCTGTCCGACGATCTCGCCGGGATTTACGGTCTGGGTGCCTTCGAATGGGTGACCTATGAATTGCGCGAGAACGGCGAAAATACCGCGCTGGTGATTGATGCCGTCGCGCGCGCCGATGATGTCGCCCATATCCGGGCCGGCATGACGCTGGAGAATGATTTCGACGGTAATGGCGAATACCTGATTTCGCTGGAATACCGCTCGCCGCCAATTGACCGTTTCGGCTCGGAGGTCCGGGTGGATGCCGTATTTGGCGACCGGTTCGGCCTGACCGCGGAAGTGTTCAAACTGTTCGACACCTCACAACATCTCTTCGTCGCGCCGCGCGCCAATTTCGTCATGCGCAATGTCCCGCGCTATCGCGAGGACGGTTTCCGCACCGGCTCCTACCGCGCCAATTTCGCCGAGATCCAGCTCGATGCCGGCTGGCAGTTCGACATCCCGGCGGAAATCCGTTTCGGCTATCAGCGCGGCACGGGCGAGGCGCGTCTGCATGACGGGTTTGCGACACCTGAAACCATTGCGGTCGATATCGGCCAGTTCAATCTTTCCGCCGGGCTCGACACGCTCGACAGCGCCTTCTTCCCGACCCGGGGCGTACGCCTGTCATCGCGCTGGTCAATCGCCCGCGAATCGATCGGTGCCAGCGCTGATTTCGAGACACTTGAAGCGCACGTCATGCAGGCCTGGTCGCGCGGCTCCGATACCCTGATCGCCCAGCTCGACGCCGCTTCGAGCCTGTCGGGCACGATGCCGATCGAATCCCTCTACCGGGTCGGCGGCCTGTTCAGCCTGTCCGGCTATAAGGAAGAAGAGCTGGTCGGTGAAACCTACGCCCTGGGCCGGCTGGTCTATCGGCGCCGGCTGAACCGCGATAACAGCCAGGCCTTCGGCGTCCCGCTCTATGCCGGGGCCTCGCTTGAGGCCGGCAATGTCTGGGCCGATCCGGACCTGGCCAGCGCCTCCGACATCACCCTGGCCGGCAGCGTCTTTCTCGCCGCCGATACGGTGATGGGTCCGGTCTATCTGGCCTATGGCCGGTCCGATGCCGACCGCCAGTCACTCTATGTCTTCGTCGGGCGCCCCTTCTAGCCGGCCCATGGCGCCAGGCTCCGGCAGGAAGAAAAACGGCCGCCCCGAAAGGCGGCCGTTTGGATATCGGGAGGTCGATCTGGCGATTGGCCGATCAGGATGGACGGCTGCCCGGACGGCGCGGTTTGAAGATCTTGCCTTCACCGCCTTTTGAGGCCGTACCCTTCGAGCGTTCCCCGCCCTTGAATTTCGGCTTGCCGCCGTCCCGTGCGGGCCCGGTGGATTTGCCATGGGCGGCCGGGCGGCCCTCGCCGCGCTTCTCGCCATCGCGGGGTCCCTTGCCCGGTTTGCCGCGTGCGGCCGGTCGGGCATCGCCGCGTTTTTCACCATCGCGGCCGGGATGACCGGCCTTGGCCGGGCGCGGATCGCGGCGCTTGAAATCATCGCCATCACGCGCCGCACCCGTTGAGGTCTTGCCGCGTGCCGCCCCGTCACGGCCGGCATAGGCCGCCGGCGCCGGGCGTCCTTCGCGACGTTTGAAATCATCACCGGTGCGCGGCGCACCAGCGGGCTTGCCCCGCGGCGCCGCACGTTCGCCAGTGCGTTTGGGCGCGTCGCCGTCACGTCCGCCCGTTTGCGCCTTGAAGGCGCGCTTGACCGGTTTGGCGCGCGGCTTGCTCGGCACGGCGGCATCGGCCTCATCACCCTCAAGCTCGACAACATGGCCGGCGCCGCGCTTGGGAATATCGGTGCCGATCAGATGTTCGATCTCACGCAGATAATGCTTCTCGCTATTGTCGACGAGCGAGATCGCAATACCGGTCTTGCCGGCCCGCGCGGTGCGGCCGATCCGGTGGACATAGGCCTCCGGCACATTGGGCATCTCGTAATTGACCACATGGGAGACGTCATCGACATCAATGCCGCGTGCGGCGACATCGGTGGCGACAAGGATCTTGATCTTGCCGCGGCGGAAACCGTCCAGCGCACGGGTCCGGTCGCCCTGGGTCTTGTCGCCATGGATCGCCTTGGCGTTGAGACCGTATTTGATCAGATGCTCATGCACCCGGTCGGCGCCGCGCTTGGTGCGGGTAAACACGATGCCGCGCGTCATGTCCTGGGTCGACAGGATGTCGAGCAGGAGCGAACGCTTCGACTCGCGATTGCACAGGATGACGCGCTGATCGATCAGTTCGATCGGCTGCGACTGGCCGGCGACCGAGATGTGTTTCGGGTCTTTCAGCAGGTCCTTGATCAGGGCGCGGATCTGTTTCGGCATGGTCGCCGAGGTCAGCACGGTCTGACGGTTGAAATTGAGCTTGGCTGAAATATCGCGCACCGCCGGCAGAAAGCCGAGATCGAGCATCTGGTCGGCCTCGTCGAGCACCAGGGTGCGGGTCTGGTTGAGCTTGATCGCCCCGGATTCCATATGGTCGACGAGCCGGCCCGGCGTGGCGACGACGATGTCGACCCCGCGCGACAGGGCGCGGATTTGCGGGAATGGCTTGGCCCCGCCGACCACCAGCGCCACGGAATAGCGCACATGCCGGCCATAGGTGCGGATGGCCTGTTCAATCTGCGCCGCCAGCTCGCGCGTCGGCGTCAGGATCAGGGCACGGCAGCATTTCGGCTCAACCGGTCCGCCAGCATCGGCCAGCCCGTTGAGGATTGGCAGGAGGAAAGCGGCGGTCTTGCCGGTCCCGGTCTGGGCGATACCGACGAGGTCGCGGCCGGCCAGCATGTCGGGGATGAATTCGGCCTGGATCGGGGTCGGGCTTTCATAGCCCTCCGACGTCAGGGCGCGAAGAATAGGTTCGGCAAGGCCGAGTTCGGTAAATTTGGTCAAGGAGGGGCACGCTTTCATAATAGGCATCCGCCGCGTGAGCCATAGCCCATCGCGTGCGATGCCGGTTTTGCATCGAGGAAGCTTGCGTAGAACAGCCGCCATGTCGGTGTGCCGCACGCGGCACGTCTGGTTTGGCTGGGATCGATACGCAGTTAATCTCGCCAACGCACACCGTCGATGAGATCGACATCATCTACGCACGGTGTGTTGCCTGCCCTCTCCCATGAATGGGCTGTGACAGCAAGTCATTTCGCAAGACCGGCACCTCGCCCGCACGGCCTGTCCCGGCAACCCTTGGCGCACTCGACACAGCGGCGATCGCGGCCCATCAGGCGTTGCATTGCCACCATTTCCCGTTAACCTTTTTGCCATGACAGCCCAGCTTGAAGCTTTCGGGGGAATGACCATGCCATCCAATGCGATCCAACGCGCCTGCGCGCTCACCCTGGCACTCGTGCTGAGCGCCTGCGCGACCACGGTTCCGGTCTCGGTCGTCGCACCGGCCCGCTATCCCGACGCCTCGCTGCTGCGTGTCATTTACGTCGACAACCTGCGGGGCCGCGGCGGCCATGCCGTGCGCGACGCGCTGGAGACCGCGCTGGGCCGTCACACGCTGGACGGACAGAATTTCTTCACAGTGGTCCGCGATCAACGGCGCGCCGATGGCCATTATGGCGGCCGCATGATCAATGATCGCCGGCAGGAAGAATATTACCAGACCACGCAATCGGTCTGCGTCCGTTCCGGCGATGATCGCTGCGCCACCCGCGTCAATCGCGAAGTGACCTGCACACGCTATTATATCGACCTGGCCGCGCAGATCGACCTGATCGACGCCCGCACCGGCCGCATCGTCTATTCCCAGGATTACCGCAATCGCGCGCAGGACAGCTGGTGTCCCGGCCAGACGGCATCGCGCACTTATGGCCAGCTCGAATTCCAGGCCGCCCAGGGGATTGCCAGCGCTGTCCTGCTCGACGTCGCGCCGCATAATCAGCAGTTTACGGCGTCCTTCTTCACCAATTCCGACACTGTCAGCGAAACCAGCCGCCCCGCCTTCGAATACGCCACCGACCTGGCCCAGAATGATTCTGTCTATGAAGCCTGCCAGGAATGGGGCGCGCTTGAAGCGCTGGAGCCCAATAGCGCCGGCCTGCTTTTGAATCTGGGCATTTGTTCGGAACTGGTCAGCGATACCAGTGCGGCGGAGAATTATTATTACCGGGTGATGGAACTCGATCCGTCGCTGAACAACCGCGCCCGGCAGGGCATCCGCCGGGCCCGCATCGCCGCAGCCGGTGTTGATCAGCTCGCGGATATCGCCGATGCCGAGCGCGAAAACTGGGACTGACCGCGTCGGCCGGCGATGGGCAGGGCCGCAACCAGCGGCATCGCGACAACGTCAAATTCACGCACAACCAAAGCTTCCTGTTTGATTTCGGATCATTCCAGCTCGGTCCTACAAAGCTGAATGTCGCGCCGCAACGCGAAACGGCCGCCCCGGGGGACGGCCGTCTTCGTATCCAGGACCATTTTCGCTCCCGAAACCTTCGGGACAGGAAAATGGCGCGAGTGACGGGACTCGAACCCGCGACCTCCGGCGTGACAGGCCGGCGCTCTAACCAACTGAGCTACACCCGCTTGGTGTTCCCGCCTCAGCGAGAGGCGTTTGTCTAAGGTTTCACTGCCGCCCGGTCAAGCGACTTTGGGCAGGGGTGAACAGCATGAAAGCAGCGGCCCCCTCAGACGCCCGCAAAATGCTGTCCGGCCCAGCGGCGCGTCACAGCCAGACAGGTGTTTATCAGCGTTTCCAGATCGCTATCGCAGATCACGAAGGGCGGCATGAGATAAATGATATTGTTGAAGGGGCGCACCCAGATCCCGGCTTCGACAAAATCAGCCTTGAGCGATTCGACCGCCGGCAGGCCAGACATCTCGATCACACCGATCGCGCCCTGCCAGCGCACATCGACCACGCCCGGGATATCGCGGGCTGGCGGCAGAAGACGGGCGAAGGCGCGCTCAATGGCAGCGACCTGCTGCAGGCGTGGCTCACGTTCGAACAGGTCCAGCGACGCATTGGCCGCAGCACAGGCGGCCGGGTTACCCATATAGGTCGGCCCGTGCATCAGCGCGGCCGAGGCCTCATCGCTCCAGAAAGCGTTGAATATCGTCTTTGAGGCCATGGCCGCGGCCAGCGGCAGGGTGCCGCCGGTGAGCGCCTTGGAGACTGTCATGATATCGGGCGTCACGCCGGCTTTTTCGGCCGCAAACAGGGTGCCGAGGCGGCCAAAGCCGGTCATGATCTCGTCGAAGATCAGGGGCAGGCCGCGGGCATCACAGGCCTCACGCATGGCCTGCAGCGTTTCCGGCGTATGGAATTTCATCCCCCCCGCCCCCTGGACGAGCGGCTCGGTCATCACACCGGCAATCTCGCCGGCCTGCGCATCCAGCAGCGCCTCGAATCGGGCCCGCGAATCGGCATCGACCGGGAGATCGGCAATGATCTGGCGTGGCAGCGAGCCGGCAAACAGCGAATGCATGCCTTCATCGGGGTCACAGACTGACATGGTGGCGATGGTGTCGCCATGATAGCCGCCCCGAAAGGCGACGAAGCGTGTGCGCCCATGAATGCCCTGGTTGATCCAGTACTGAATCGCCATTTTCATCGCGATCTCGACCGAAACCGATCCGGACTCGCAGAAGAAGACGTGATTGAGATCGCCCGGTGCCAGCGCCGCCAGCCGCGCAGCGAGGCGTTCGGCAGGGTCATGGGTGAGCCCGCCCAGCATGACATGCGGCACGCGATCAAGCTGATCCTTCACGGCTTCGATGATGTGGGGGTGGCGATAGCCATGACAGACCGTCCACCAGGAGGATATGCCATCAATCAGCTCACGGCCGTCGGCAAGGCGAAGGCGAACCCCCTCGGCCGAAACGACCGGCAGGGCGGCCGGGGTGGTCTTCATCTGGGTATAGGGCCGCCAGAGATGCTGGCGGGCCGGATCGGGGGACGATGTTTTCATGTCAGGGCTTTAGCAGGCCTGAATTCTGTGCGACAGGGCAGAGATGAGATCGACCGAAGCCAGCCCCGAGCCAACATCCAGCGCCCTGCCCGCGTCTGCAACGCTTGACGCCTATGCCAGCGGCAAGCTGGCCGGCCTGGAGCGCAGTCAGCTGCGCCGCCATATTGTCGAAACCGATGGTCTCGATGCGGTCAGGGTCGAGCAGACCGGTCAATCCCTGCTCAATTTCTGCTCCAATGATTATCTCGGCCTCAGCCGCCATCGGGAGGTCATTGCCGCCGCCCAGGCCGCAACGGCCCGCTATGGCACCGGCTCGGGGGCATCGCGCCTGGTGACCGGTGGTCATCCGCTCCTGTTTGAACTTGAAGCGCGCCTGGCGCGCTTCAAGGGGAGTGAGGACTGCATCCTGTTCGGCTCGGGCTATCTGGCCAATCTGGCGATTGCCCCCGCCCTGCTCAGTTCCGGCGATCTGATCCTGATAGATGAACTGGCCCATGCCTGCCTGTTTGCCGGCGCGCAATTATCACGCGCCCGGGTCGAAACCTTCCCGCATAATGATCTCGCCGGGCTTTCGGCCAAGCTGGCCGAACTGCGCCCGGACGCCCGCCGCGCCATGATCCTGACCGATGGCGTTTTCTCGATGGATGGCGATCTGGCGCCCCTGCCCGGCCTGCAGGCCCTGGCTGACCGCCATAATGCCTGGCTGCTGGTTGATGACGCCCATGGTGTCGGGGTTGTCGCTGGCGGCCGCGGTTCGGCGCATGCATTCACCCCGGCGGTCCAGGCGCCACTGCAAATGGGGACTTTGTCGAAAGCGCTCGGCAGTTATGGCGGCTATCTGTGCGCCTCGCGCGCCGTGTGCGAGTTGTTGCGCACCCGCGCCCGGCCGCTCGTCTTCACGACGGCTCCGGCTCCGGCCAGTATCGCCGCTGCCCTCAAGGCGCTCGACCTGATCGAGAGCGAACCGGCGCTGTGCGAGCGGCCGACCGGGCTGGCGCGCCGTTTCTGCGCCGCCGCCGGCCTGCCCGAGCCCGCCTCGCCGATCGTGCCGGTGATCCTGGGCAGCGCCACCGCCGCCCTCGACGCCTCGGCGCAGCTGCGAGCCGAAGGCTTTCTCGTGACGGCGATCCGGCCCCCGACGGTCCCGCGCGGCACGGCGCGCCTGCGGATCACCTTCTCGGCCGCCCATAAGGAGGCCGATATTGACCGTCTCGCCCGGCTGGTCGCAGCCTGGGCGCCGCAAGATGAGGCGGTGGAATGATGCGAAGGCCCTATTTCTTCACCGGAACCGGCACCGATATCGGCAAAACCCATATTCTGTGCGCGCTGTTGTCCGCCCTGCGCGCGGCGGGGCAGCCCGCACGCGTGCTCAAACCGGTCGCTTCCGGTTTCGATCCCGATGCCCTGTCAGCCACGGACACGATCCGCCTGCTGCGCGCCAATGGCCAGGCGCTCAATGCCCAGGCCGTGCAGGCGATGACGCCCTGGCGCTTCAGGGCTGCGATCTCGCCGGACATGGCAGCGCGGCTGGAACAGCGCGATCTCCGGCTGGCACCGCTGGTCAACTGGTGCCTCGACCATCTCGACCCGGCCGGTCCGACCCTGGTCGAGGGCGCGGGTGGCGTCATGTCACCGATTGCCGAGGACGGGCTCAATCTCGACCTGATCCGCGAACTCGATGCGCGGCCCGTCCTGGTGGCCGGCAATTATCTGGGCACGATCTCTCACACGCTGACAGCCCTGCGAGCGCTCGATGGGCGCTGCACGGTGATCATCAATGAAATGTCGCCCGGCCCGGTCAGCGCCGCCGAGACGGCCAACACGATTGCGCGTCATGCCCCGCGCGCGGATGTGCGCCTCTTCGATGCCGCCAATCCGGCCAGTCTGATTGATATCCTGGACGCTCGTTGACCCGGGCATACGCCCTGGCCCGCCCGGGCCGGGCACATGGCGCTAGTAATCGCCGCGTGGCCGATTGATCAGGCCGCCGAAGAAGACCGCATTGAGGAACATTTTCTCGGGACCGCGGAATGTGGCGCGGAAATTGGGATTGTCGGCGAACATCACCACCGACCCCCGTCCCAGCCGCTGGGCAATCACCGCCGGCGTTCCGGCGATCTCGTCGCGGCGGCGCTGCGAGGCATAGCCGGACAGGAGTGGATCAGCGGCATACTCGACGACAACCGCAAACGGATCATCTTCAGGCCGGTCCAGCACGAACTCCGTATTGCGGTGCACAGCGATGAAGCGATCCGAATAGCCAAAGCCGATCGGGTGGCTGGTATCGAGATCGCCGGCAAAGATCGCACCGCCAATCACATGCTCGGCATCATCCACCGGCATGGCGGCATAATCGCGCCGTACCGGCTCACCGGTTTCCGCCGCCGCATCATCCGCATCCTCATCCAGGTCGAAAAAGGCCCGCTGAGCCATCTGCGCAGCCTGCCGTGAGGCGATCAACACGCCGCCATCATCGCGGATCCAGTCGCGGATACGCTCCAGATCGGCGCCGGCGAAACCGGTATTATTGCCGCCGACAACGACCAGATGCGTGTAGCGCGACCAGTCGAGGCCAGCGAGCTCACTCTTGCGGCGCAGGGTGACGGGGATCTGCATGCGGTGGTCGAGCTGGTGCCAGACTTCGCCGGCGTCATAGAGCGAGATGCCGTCATCGAACAGAAGCAGAATCTCCGGACGCTCGACCGGACGGAAACCATTGCGGTCACCCAGATCCGGCGTGTCGCCCGGGGTGGAGCCGGTCGTGGCCGAGTAGACAGGCACACCGTCCTCGGCCGCGATCCGGCCGGCGAGATCATGGATGTCAGCGGCGCTGACATCCTGCCCGACCAGCGGGATGAAAGCCGTGCCGGGGCCAAATTCGATCAGGCCCTCATGGGTCATGATCATTGCCGTCTCGGTCGCAATGCGGACACGGATATCCGCATCAAGCAGGCGATAGAGCGCCCGCGGGGCGTAATAGTCGGACCAGCGCAGCACATAACCATAGCTCGAGACCGGCGGTGCGCTGAATGCGATATTGCCAGGACGAGCCACCTCACCGAGCGATTGGGCCGACAGATTGCCGGTCAGGGCCGAGTATTCCAGGTCATAGGCGAGCGGCAGGGTCCAGCCGGAGACGTCATAGAAGACATTCTCCTCGAAACTGGTGACCCGGTCGAACAGGGCGCGGATCATCACATATTGCCGCTGTTGCATCGGCACGATGTAGGCCTCGCCAGCGCGATAGGTGCGACCGTCGGCGCGCAGGTCACGGGCCAGCGCGTGGACCGTGACATCATGCCGGTCGAGCAGATCAAGGAAGAGGTTGAGCCGGGCCGGATCCCCCTCGGCCGAAAAGACATAGCCGCGAGTGCGGTCACGCCCGGCACTGGCGGCCGCATCGGCGAAGAATTGCCGCTGATAGGCCGCAATCTCGCGGCGCTGCGCCAGGGCACCGGCAATCGTTGTCAGACCAGTGCGGAACTGGGTGCGGACATTATCACCATGGCTGACAAGGCCATGATTGCTTTCGATCAGACCACCGCGGGCCGAGCCAATCTCGAACAGGATACCGAGCGAGCCATTGACCTGGGGATAGGTCGAGCCCTTGCCGACATAGAAATTGTCAAACCCTTCCTCGGTCGTATAGAGGCGCGCCTCCTGGTCGAGAAAACCGATATGGTGCTGGGCGATATTGCGGGTCAGTTCACGCGCCCGTCCCGGTATCAGCGGGTTGAGACGGCGCGGTTCACCAGGGTGGAAATAGAAGGTCGCATCCGTCCCCATCTCGTGGAAATCGGCCGAGACCTGGGGCTTCCAGTGATGCCACTGGGTCAGCCAGGCTTGCGATTCCGGCTGGGTCTGCAACAGCCATTGGCGATTGAGGTCAAACCAGTAATGATTGGTGCGGGCGCTGGGCCAATTGTGCTGGGCATGGGCCGGATCGGTGACGGCAATGTCGGAACCAAACATTTCAACCAGGCTGGCGCGCCGGTTATGACCGTCCGGATTGAAGACGGCAGTGATCAGCACAACGCTGTCGCGCAAGGTCTGCTCGATCTCGGCGCCCTCGGCGGCCGCGAGATGGTAGAGCATGGGAATCGCCGCGTCCATGCCGGACGGTTCGGCGCCATGGACGCCGTAATTCAGCCAGACAATCGCCGGTCCATTGCCCGCAGCAGCGGCAGGGTCGAGCTGGGCCAGATGGGCGGCGCGGATATCCTCGATCCGGGACTGGTTTTCCGGCGAGGTGACGACGAAGAACAGGATCGGGCGATGCTCATGGGTATATCCGATGGTCTCGACCGTGATGCGGTCCGAGCCTTGCGCGATCTCGGTGAGATAGCTGACCATCTGGTCATGGCGAACCGGGCGCTCCCCGACCCCGAAGCCAAACCGGTCCTCCGGCGCCGGCACGGAAGGATTATAGCGCGTGTCCGACAGCTGGAAAAATCCGATCGGCTCTGCCAGCACCGGCGAGGCCAGGCCAAGTACAAGCAGCGCAAGGATTGATCTGAAAACGGACATGAGCGGCTCCCCCGAAACAATGAGTGTCGCAGGCAGGCTAGCGCGTGGCGCCGGGGAGGCAAGCGATGAAGTGTGATAACGGGCCGGCTTCGCGAATCCTGGCGCGCTGCGGGTGGCTTGCCCAGCCGTTGGCGGCAAGGCGTCACAAACGGCTTGATGAAACGCGGGGCGCAGCCCTCCTTCGCCAAGGCTTCGGAGGGCACCTCTTCGCCCCAGGTGCGCGCTGCGGGTGGCTTGCCACCCGAAGCCCGCAGGGCGAACAA
>NZ_FNHG01000029.1 GCF_900103475.1 Maricaulis salignorans | reverse complement strand
CGGGGAAGGGCAGCATGAATGCTCGACTGTTCGTCCACGGTCATTTCGAGGCAGGGCCCGCGAGGGACCTGAGTAAATCTCCACGTGCGGGACGTCTCGAATGTCTCAACTCATTATTGCGCTACCCGGCATTCGCCGGCGTCCCGCACACCTCCCATCCCAGGGAGGCCCCACTCAAACCTCCAGCCGCTCGCGGCGTGGAGATTTTGCGGCGTGCTCAGGGCTGCAGCGCGACACCCTCACGGCGCGGATCGGCGCCGCCGATCAAGCTCCCGTCCTCCAGCCGCCGCACGATATGAATGCCGGAAATCTCGCCGCGATTGGCGTCAAGCGTGAAGCCCAGGCCCTGCAGTCCGGCGAGCACGTCAGTCGGCATCCCATCCTCGACACGCACGATATCACCATGGGCGACGACATTGGGCAGATCGATCGCCTGTTGCGGCGTCAGCCCCCAATCGAGCATGCCGACCAGGGTCTTGGCGGTATAGGCGATGATGGAGGAGCCGCCGGGCGAGCCGGTTGCCAGCACGAAATTGCCCTCGGCATCAAACACGATGGTGGGTGACATCGAGGAGCGCGGACGTTTGCCGGCCTGAGGTGCATTGGGGATGGCCTGGCCGTCGGCATCGACCGGGATGCGCGAGAAATCGGTCAGCTGGTTATTGAGGAAAAAACCACCCGCCATGCGGTGACTGCCGAACACGCTCTCCACCGTCGTCGTCATGGAGACGACATCGCCATCATTATCGACGATGACGAAATGGCTGGTGCCGGGCGAGTCGGGCGTTGCGTCGAGGCCGGGCGCACCAATGCCCGCGGGGGTGCCGGCAGTGACATGGGGTGTCGCCATCGTGCCGGTGACCAGATTGGAGCGTGCCGTGATGTAAACATCGGCCAGCAGGCCTTCGGCCGGGACAGTGACGAAATCGGGATCGGCGATATAGGCGTCGCGATCCGCATAGGCCAGCCGGCTGGCCTCGATGAAGCGGCGCCAGCCCTCGACGGTTTCCGGGCCGGTGGCCGCCATGTCATAGGGCTCGATCAGGCCGAGGATTTCATTGACCGTCACCCCGCCCGAGGCCGGTGGCGGCATGCCGCACACCGTCCATTGGCGGTAGGGCCGGCAAATCGCCTCACGGCGCAGGGCCTGATAGCCGGCCAGATCGCTGGTCGTCAGCCCGCCGGGCCGTGGCTCAGCCTGGACCGCGTCGACTATCGCTTCGGCGAGTGGGCCGGAATAGAGATTATGCCAGTCGGCCGCGATGGCGCGGGCGCTGTCGGCATAGGCGGGATTGCTCAGCTGGTAGCCGACGGGCAGGGGGCTGCCATCCTCAAGGTAGAAATAGGCCCGCGAGGCCGGCCATTCATCGATCGGCGAGCGCGGTGCCATGCCGGCGATAAAGCTCTGCAGGCGCGGCGAGACGGCGAAGCCCTCCTCGGCCAGTTCAATGGCGGCATCAAATCCGTCGGCCCAGTCCAGTTCGCCATGATCGCCATGCGCCAGGGCCAGCATGGCCACCGCGCCGGGCGCACCAACCGAATGGCCGGAGAAAACCGCGTCATAGAAACTCAGCGGCTCGCCGTTCTCGTCGAGAAAAAGCTCGGGCGAGGCGCTGGCTGGCGCGGTCTCCCGGCCGTCATAGGCTGTCAGCTCGCCGGTCTGGGCGTCGAAATACAGCATGAAGGCGCCGCCGCCGAGGCCGGAGCTTTGTGGCTCGACCAGGCCGAGCACACTCTGCACCGCGATCGCCGCATCGACAGCATCACCGCCGGCGCGCAGGGCAGCCAGCCCGGCTTCCACCGCCAGCGGGTTGGCCGCGGCGACCATCGCCGGGCGGGTCTGGCTTTGATCAGGCGTGTCCGCGACGGGTGCCTCCACCACGGCCGGCTGGCCGCAGGCGGTGACCGTGAGTATCGATGCCAATGCACTGGCAGACAGTAGAAAACGGATCATGACACTTGCCCCTCGTCGCAGGGTGGGCACGATAGCGCGAAGCGGCACCAGATGAGAGGCCCTAAATGGCAGTTCCGGGCAAAACCAACACACTGACCGATGTCACCGGCCTCAGGGTCGGCCAGGCCGAGGACGCTTCGGTACAGACCGGCGTCACGGTCATCCTGCCGGATCAACGCGCCGTCTGCGCTGTCGATGTCCGTGGCGGCGGGCCGGGAACGCGCGAGACCGATGCGCTCGCGGCCCATACCCTGGTCGATGCCGTCGACGCCGTCGTGCTTTCGGGCGGATCCTCCTACGGGCTGGCGGCGGCCGATGGCGTGGCGGCCGTGCTGGGTGCCCAGGGCCGCGGCTTTGCCCTGATGGAGATACCGGGCGTGCCGGTCTCGCCGGTCATCCCCTCGGCCATCCTGTATGATCTCGCCAATGGCGGCGACAAGGCCTGGGGCGAGGCGCCGCCCTATCACCAGCTGGGCAAGGCGGCCCTGGCCGCCGCATCTCACGAGGTCAGGCTGGGACGCGCCGGCGCCGGTTATGGCGCCCGCGCCGGATCGCGCATGGGTGGCACCGGATCGGCCAGCCTGGTCACGGCCGACGGGATCACGGTCGCGGCGCTGGTCTGCATCAATAGTTTCGGCTCGGTCACCCTGCCCGGCAGCGATGTCTACTGGGCCTGGCCCTGGGAGATAGATGGCGAGTTTGGCGGCGCCCGCCCGGCAGCGGACTGGTCGGCAGAGCCGGAGGACTGGGGCGCGGCCAAGATCAATCCCGGCGCCCGCGAAAACACCACCATCGCCTGTATCGCCACCGATGCCGCCCTGACCCCGGCCCAGGCCCAGCGTCTTGCCATCATGGCCCAGGACGGTCTGGCGCGGGCGATCCGTCCGGTACATACGCCCTTTGATGGTGATGTCGTCTTTGCCGTGTCGACCGCTGCCCGGCCACTGCCGGAGCCGGTGGAATTCAACCTCGCCCGACTCGGCTCGCTGGCCGCTGATTGCCTCGCCCGCGCCGTCGCACGGGGTGTCCACGCAGCTGCATAATCCGCCTTGCAGGTCCCGTCTCAAGTGCCTGTGCGTTACGCCTGCTTTTGCCCGTTCGCAGTACTTGCTTTCGCCAAGGCTCGCGGTTAGGTTCCGCGCCTCTTCAGGGCCATGGCCCCTGAAGGCATGGCCTGCACCGGTAGCTCAGTTGGATAGAGCACTAGACTACGAATCTAGGGGTCGGGAGTTCGAATCTCTCCCGGTGCACCATTTTTCCGATCACATGATCTGCTCTTGAAGGCCTGACGCGTCAGGCGGCGGCGGAAATATGTCGCGTCCACATATCGCGGATCGTTTCAGACAGCGATATGGGCTCGAAAGGTTTCACGATCACGCCGAGCGCTCCCATGGCGATATATTCGTCCTGTTCATGGACTTGCGCCTTGGCGGTCATGAAGATCGCCGGAAGGTCGCGCCCCCCGGGCAATTGCCGGATACGGCGCAGCACTTCCGGGCCATCCATGCCGGGCATCATCACGTCGAGCAAGACCAGGTGCGGTGCAAATTCCGGCAGCGCATCGAGCGCTTCCTGGCCCGACAGGAAATGGCGAACCTCGAACCCGCCGAGATCTTCCAGGACCATCACCGCGACCGTGGCGATTGAACTGACATCCTCGACATAAAGGATTTTCTTCAGGTCATCGCTCATGCGTCAGGCCGCTTCCTGTTGGGATTTGCAGATGGGAAGGTCGAAGTGGAACACAGTACCGCGACCGGTCTCGGTGTCAAAACTGACCTCTCCACCAAAGGCCTGGATCAGCGTCTGCGTGATATTGAGGCCGAGCCCGCTGCTGCCTTCCTGGCGGGTCAGCGAACTGTCGGCCTGGGCGAAGCGGTCAAACACCTTGCTGCGGAACGCCTCCGGAATACCCTCGCCCTTGTCGGCCACGGAAATGCGGACACGCCGGGGGTCGCTCATCGCGACCGAGACGGCGACGGATTCGTCGGCCGGTGAATGGCGGATCGCGTTCGAGAGCAGATTGACGAGTGCCTGGTTGAACCGGCACGGGTCGAGCCGGACCTGGGCCTGGTCGACCTGGCAATCAGCCTCGAGGGTAACGCCCCGGGTCTCCGCCAGGGAGGCATTTTGCGCCACAATCGTGCGCACTAATTGACAGATATCGACCGTCTCAAGCTGGTATTCGATCTTGCCGGCCGCGATCTTCTCGAGATCGAGAATGTCATTGACCAGCACGGTGAGGCGCTCGCAATTATCATGCGCCAGGTCGAGCAGGAGATTGCTCTTTTCGTCCAGCCTGCCGGTGGTCTTGATCTTCAACAGGCCCAGCGCGCCATGGATCGAGGTCAGCGGCGTGCGCAATTCGTGGTTCACGGTCGAGATGAATTCATCCTTCATGATGTCCATCTGCTTGCGCTCGGAGATGTCGCGGACAATGCCGCAATAGAGCGGCCGGTCATTCTGCAGGATTTCGCTGACCGAGAGATCCATCGGGAAGGTGGTACCGTCCTTGCGCTGACCGACCACTTCGCGCCCGATCCCGATGATCTTGCGGGTCCTGGTGCGTTGGTAGGCCTGAAGATAGCCATCATGTTCGTCGCGGAAACGTGGCGGCATCAGCATTTTGAGGTTACGGCCCATCACTTCGCTTGGCTCATAGCCAAATATCCGCTCGCAGGCCGGGTTATAGCTGTCGATATTGCCGAATTCGTCGATCACGATCAGACCGTCGACGACGCTGTCGATGATCGATCGCGTTTTGATCTCCCCCTGTTGCAGGCCGGTTGTCATGGTCTGGAAGGCGCGGGCGAGTTCGCCAATCTCGTCATTCGCGGTGACCGGAAGATTGAGTCCGTGCTGGCTGTGACGGGCGCCGGCGATTTCTTTGGACATGCGCCGCAGCGGCTTGGTCAGATGATTGGCGGCCAGGCCTGTCGCGATGCTGCTGAGCAGGATCAGGAAAATGCCGAGCGCAATACTCTGGCGCTGGGTCTGGAACACCGGGCTCATCAATTCCTGTCGCGGAACGCTGAGCACGATGCCCAGCGATGAATTGCCGGTCCCGTCGGTGATGGGAAGGTCGACGAAATAATTGACGCTGTCTGGTTCGACGAAGGAGGCTTCGCCACCGGAGAAACTCAGTCGTGACATGAAGGCGGGCGCGGGCCGGGTATAGTGTCCGGCCATTTCCAGGCGTGAAATCGAGCCTTCGGCCGTGTATTCCATGTAGTCGCCGGCCTGGTTGATGATGAAGGTGTCGGTATTCAGCAGGATGGTTCTGAACGTCCCGGCCAGCAGGGATTCGTAATTGGCATTGATCACGATCATCCCGAAAATCTCGCCCTGGGGGCTGTAGACCGGCACGATGCCGCGGACGGTCGGGATGCGGGCTGAATCGACTTGGTTGTTTTCGCGATTATAGCTGATCGGGGAGAAATAAACGCCACCGGGCGGAAGGGCGGCACCGTACTCAAAATAATCCTCACCGGACTTCGCCTGCAATGACGTCTCGGCGACGGTTTCGAATGCATCCCCGATGCGGTTGACCCGGACGAGCTCGCGGCCATTGTCGGCCAGGCCGATATATCGGATCTGGTTATAGGTCGGGTGGGTCCGCATCACCGAGGTGAAAATCGTGGCGAGCCGGTGATTCCACTCGGCGGTGGTTGAGCCATCCGCCGGGTCGATACCGCCATTCGTGGAACTTCGGATAATCCCGGTGATCGGCGGCAATTGCGAAATGATGGTGGCGTCATTCTGCATGGTGCGGAAGGTTTCGCGAAACTGCAGCGCCGCCAGCCGGCTTTCGCCGCCCAGACTCTCGATCGCCGTATTGAGCGAGACTTCAGTCGTTCTCACATAGACCAGCGCACTCATCACCAGAGCGGTCATAAAGGAGGCAATGCAGGCGAGAAGGGTGATTTTGGCGCGCAGCGAACTGCTGAATATCCCGGTCCGATTGCGCATGTTCACGAGTCGCCCTGTATCTGCCAGGCCCGGTTGCCGGCCCGGTACGGGCTGGATGCGGAGTTCACCATGTGGAGGGTGTAGCTTGAGGCCACTTCCATCCGATTAAACCCCGACTCATATTTCATGCATGCGATCCGATGTCCGGGCAGGCACAGGCGTGCCGGCCGCCCTCAGACCGGTAATTCGGTGGTGTTTTTGATCGCGTCCATGGCGAAGCTGGCGCTGACATCGGAGAGCGGTGCGATAGCGATCAGCTTCTTGTAGACTTCGTCATAGGCGCGGACATCGGGCAGGCAGAGCTTGACCAGATAATCGACATCGCCGCTGAGCCGGTAGAATTCGACCACTTCCGGCATGCGCCTGACGCCCTCGGCAAACTTGCCCAGCCATTCGGCATCATGGCGGCTGGTGCGGATCGAAACGAAGAGTGTCGCATGCAGGCCGAGCGCTTCCGCGTCGAGCAGGCTCACATTCTTGCGGATGATGCCCTGCTCGGCGAGGCGCTTCATTCGCCGCGCCGTCGGCGTCGCACTAAGCCCGATCAGGTCGGCAATTTCCTGCACGGTGCGATCGGAATCGCTCTGTACCAGCTTCAAAATCCGGCGGTCATAGTCGTCCAGCACTGTGAAGTCCTCATATTGTGGTGACGTTTGCTCCATAATGCATGATTTTGGGTAAAGATGAGTATTTTTAACCCCGTCAGAAATGGTCTCATACGGGCTCAATCAACGGGGCCCCGATTTATGCGCACTACAAGTGATCCAACATCCCCGCTTTCGCGCCTGCGTGCTGGCATGATCGGCTGCGACGCCACGCTGAACACGCCATTCGGCGAGCGTTTGATGGTCTATGCCGATTACACCGCCAGTGGCCGCGCCCTGCGCCAGGTCGAGGCCCAAATCGAGCGCCTGTCCGGGCTGTATGCCAATCCGCACACCGTCGACAGCGCGACCGGACGCGCGTCTTCGGCCTGGATGCATCAGGCCGAGAGCCTCATCCGGCAGGCGGTAAATGCCGGGCCTGAGGATTGTCTGCTCACGTGTGGCTCGGGGGCGACCGGGACCATCCACAAATTGCAGGAGATCCTCGGTCTCGCCATCGCGCCGGCCAGTCGTGACCGGATCCTCAAGGCGGCGACCGGCGGGCTCGGAACTGATGGAAGGCGAAAGCTCGAGGAGTCTCTCGCTGCTGATTGCCCGGTCATTTTTGTCGGGCCTTATGAGCATCATTCCAACGAACTCAGCTGGCGCGAGAGCCTGGGCGAGGTGGTGCCGGTCCAGCTGGCGACAGATGGCGGCATCGACTTGGCGGATCTGGCGACGAAATTGCGAGATCCGCGCTGGATCGGACGCCGCCGGATCGGCGCCTTCTCGGCGGCGTCCAATGTCACCGGCATCAAAAGTGACGTCATCGGCCTGGCCAGCTTGCTGCACGCCCATGACGCCATTCTGTGCCTCGACTGCGCTGCGAGCGCGCCCTATCTGCCAATCGACATGCACCCGGCCGAACATCCCGATGCCTGGATCGATGCGGTGTATTTCTCACCGCACAAATTTCTCGGCGGACCGGGGGCTTGTGGCGTTTTGCTGTTCAATCAGGCGCTCTATCGCCGCGATCTGCCGCCCACCCAGAGTGCCGGCGGTACGGTGCGCTATGTCACCAAGACCGGGCATGACTTCATCGAGGAGATCGAACCGCGCGAGCGTGCCGGTACGCCGGGCGTGCCGCAAATCGTGCGTGCGGCCTTGGCGCTGCAGGCGCAGGCGGAGATAGGCTATGAGCAGATCGCCCGGCTCGAACATGTGGCGCTTGAGCGCGCCATGTCGCGCTGGGGACAAAACCCCAGGATCGACATTCTCGGTGAGGCCGACCCGGACCGCCGGATCGGCATTGTTTCGTTCAATATTCTCGACCCTGAAGGCGAGATCCTCCACCCACGCCTGGTGACGACGCTGTTGAATGATCTGTTCGGCATCCAGTCCCGCGCCGGTTGTTCCTGTGCCGGGCCTTATGGCCATGACCTACTCGGTATTGACGCGGCCCAGTCGGAATCCATCCGGGCTGCGGTCCTGGACGGCGAGGCCGGACTTCGCCCGGGCTGGTGCCGGGTCAGCCTGCATTGGGTGATGGAGCCGGAAGAGGTTGCAAATCTGATCGACGCGGTGGAATTCCTGGCCATACAGGGCTGGCGCTTCGCCGAGCTCTATGCCTTTGACAAAACGCGCGGGGCCTGGAAATGGCGCGGCGCCGCATCGTCCGAGCCCGTCTGTTTCCCGGACGTGCTGCTGGCGGACGCCCCGGCGGCGCCCAGGGGCGAACAATGTGACCGCACGGCCTGTTTCGCCGCTGCCCTGGAGGCGGCCAGGTCGTTGGCACAGGGGTTGGTGAATGCCGGCTCGAGTGAGGCCCTGCAACCGGCCTGAGGACTGATGTTGGTCAGACGCCTGCCGCGCGCAGGAGAGTGTCGATTTCGCTGCGCTGGGCCGCGTTGGCAGGAGTGCCGCGGGGGTAAAGCGGTGTCGGCCAGTCGCGGTCATCGACGCGGTGGCCATCCCACAATTCGGTGGATTCGATGAAATGGCGTGCCATCGGAGCGCCGCCTGTTTCCAGACAACCGATCAGGCAGGTATCGATATAGGATTGTGCGATCGGGTGATCCTGATCGGCTCGCAATTGCTCGCGATTGACGACGATCCAGAAGCGCGCCGTCTCGAGCTCACTCGTTGCGGCATCAGCATGCAGCAGCCGGACCGCGTCGCCGCCGACTGGTGTGAAGTCATAGCCGCGTTCACGATGCCGCAATTCGTCGGTGATGTGTGTGGGAACCAAGGCGGCACTCAATGACGCGCCCGCTGCCGGGCGAACGCCCAGATAGGTAGCCGCCTCATCGCCGTAACGCGTTGTCCAGCCACGCTGCCAGCCGGACACCATGACCGGGATAACGGGCATGTGCAGGTTGGAGTAGGTCTGACGGCTATAGGCGCTCAACAGGCTGCCATAGCCGATAAGAAAATCGGTTCCGCTCATGGGCACTACCCTAAACGGAAACGGCGCGGGATGTCCCGCGCCGTCCGTATTCATCTCCTGCCAATTGGCAGGCCGGTCGCCGTCTAGTTACGGCGGCGAACCGAGTAGGAACTGCTGGAATAGGAGGCCTGGGCCACCGGCATTTCCTCGGAATAGGTCTGATCGCCAGCTGGCATATCGGTCCCGTAGAGATAGGTGCTGCTGCCCGGTGCTGGTGGCTGATTGGCCGCCACTGCGGGGATGTTCGTGCTCATCGGCGGATTATGGCCGGGGAGGTCGATATCGTCGCAATCCATCAGGCGCCATTCCCAACGCTCTTCCGAACGCAAGGTGTAGCGGGTCACGGTCTCGGTGCCGGCCGGAATGAGATGGCTGTCGACCGAAGCAGGCTGATCCACAACCTGGATCGCATAGCTGTCATAACGCGGATCGATCGGAATTTCCTCGACGCTCGCGGCCTGGACCAGGACATCGCGGGTGATTGTCGAGAACTCGGCTGGATGGTGGATCTCGTCGATGCTGGCGGGCGACACGATGACATTGCGCGTCACGGTGCGGTATTCGCCTGCTTCCTCGACCAGGCACCAGATTTCGCCGGTTTCTGAATCATAGCGGGTCATCGATGCGCCAGGCTCATAGCCGCGGCGCCAGACCTGGCGCGGTTCACGAACCATGATGGTTTCAGTGACCGTGTCGTGCACGGCAGGCTGGACCACATATTCGGAATAGGCCGGACGGACCTGAACCGTCTCGGTGACAGTGTTATAGACCGGCTCATGCACGACATAGCGCACGCCGGCTTCACGTGAGACGTATTCGCGGATCTCTTCACGCAGACGCGGCGGAGCCACATCATAACGCTCGTAGGAATCCTGCGTCGTTACCTGTTCCGCGAAGGCGTCGTATTGCGGTTCGATGCGCACACGCGCATAGCACTCGCCCGAGGCCGCGCTGGACGGTGGATCCGGCGGGAACCATTCGGCATCGCCGGCGAAAGCTGCGGACGAGACCAGAATCGCCAGGGCGCTTCCGGTGATGAAGAATTTGCTGTGCATTGTGCATCCCCCCTTCAGGATAGAGCCCAGCGACGACCGCAAAAGACTCCAATTAGGGGAATGCTATCGCAATCCGGCGGTTGCGTTAAGGAATTTTAACCAACTATTTCAAGATTCACCGAATGGGGGAGGGTGGTGGCAGGTACTCGCCTAAATGGCGATTTGGCCTTCGCTAGACTCCCGCCACGCTTCGCAGGATCTGACCGGTCAGCCACGCGCCCCAGGTTCCGGTGATATAGCCGACGACCGCCAGCAAAACCCCGACCGGGGCCAGCGAGGGGTGGAAGGCGGACGCGACGACGGGGGCCGAAGCCGCGCCGCCGATATTGGCCTGGCTGCCGACGGCGAGAAAGAACACCGGCGCCTTGATGATGATTGCCACCAGAATCAGCAGGCTGGCATGGATCGCAATCCAGATCGCGCCGATCAGGAAGAATTCCGGATTTCGCGCAATCGCGGTGATATCCATATTCATGCCGATCGTGGCCACAAGAATGTAGATGAAGACCGAGCCGGTTTTCATGGAACCGGCCCCGCTCAGCTTGCGGGCCGGCGAGAAGGACAGCGCGACACCGATCGCGGTCGCAACGATGATCAGCCAGAAGAAGCCTGAATGCAGGCTGTAGCGTTCCAGTTCCGGATAGTGCTCGAAGAACCATGGCGCGAGGAAGTCGGAGGCGAGGTGGGCAATCGCGACTGCACCGAAACCGATGGCCGCGATAAACATCATGTCGCGCAGTTCGGGGATGCGGGCGTGTTCCGTTTCATAGGCCTCCGCCTTCAGACGCAAATGATCGACAGCATGAGCATCGGCGCCGAGCCGTTTGTCGAGCGCTACAGCATTGCCCGCGGCGATCAGCAAGAGCGCCATCCAGACATTGGCGACAATGACATCGACAGCGATCCAGGCCGAGAAGATCTGGTCGCCGACATCGAAGATCTCATACATGGCCGCCTGGTTGGCGCCGCCGCCGATCCAGCTGCCGGCAACAGTGGTCATGCCGCGCCATACCGCCTCCGGCCCATCGACGCCGATCAGGTCTGGCAGGAAGGAGCTGGCGATCAGCAGGGCGATCGGTCCACCGATAATCACACCGATCGTGCCGGTCAGGAACATGATGAGGGCTTTGGGCCCAAGTCGCAGCGTTGCCGGCAGGTCCGCCGACATGGCCAGCAGAACCAGGGCTGCCGGCAGAAGATAGCGCGACGCCACGAAGTAGAGCCGGGATTCTTCCGGATCGACGATATTGAAAGTGTTCAGGAGTGACGGCAGGAAATAGCAGAGCAGGAGCGGAGGGAATATCTGGTAGAAGCGCTTGAAAATCGGGCCGCCCGAGGTTGAGGTCCAGAATACGGCCCCCAGTATGACGGCGAGAAGACCCAATACGACAGCATCATTGCTGATCAGCGGTGCAAGTTCGGTTTCCATGAATTCCCCCGGAAGCTGTCCCGATATGACCGTGCCCGGCGCCGCTTCGCAACCCCCGAATACAAAACGGCCCGGCGGAAGCCACCGGGCCGTTTCGCACAGGTTGGTTTGCGCTACCAGACGGAGACGCGTTCCTCTGGCGGCAGATAGAGCGCATCGTCCTCGGTGACACCGAAGGCCTCGTACCAGACGTCCATGTTTCGTACGACGCCATTGGTGCGGTATTGCGACGGGCTGTGTGGGTCCGTGGTGATGCGGGCGACGAGATTGTCCTCGGTATAGAGCCGGCGCCAGACCTGGGCCCAGGCCATGAAGAAGCGCTGATCACCGGTAAACCCGTCAATCACCGGCGCTTCGCCGCCATGATCGGCGAGATACATATGATAGGCGCGATAGGCCATGGAGAGCCCGCCGATATCGCCGATATTCTCACCCAGGGTCAGGCGTCCATTTACGAACATGCCCTCGACCGGCGAGAACTCCTCATACTGGGCGACGATCTGGTCGGTGCGCGCATCGAATTGCTCGCGTGAGAAATCCGTCCACCAGTTGCGCAGAAGGCCGTCGCCATCGGACTGGCTGCCCTGGTCGTCGAAGCCATGGCCCATTTCATGACCGATCACGGCACCAATACCGCCGAAATTCACTGCCGGATCGGCATTGGCATCGAAGAAGGGGCCCTGAAGGATGGCCGCCGGGAAGACGATTTCATTGGCGGTCGAGGAATAATACGCATTCACCGTCTGTGGTGACATACCCCATTCCCACTCACGGATCGGGCCACGCAGGCGAGCGCGGCTCTCGGAGCGATACCAGGCGGAAATGCGTTCGGAATTGCCGAACAGGTCGTCGGGGCGGATCTCGATCGAGGAGTAGTCAGGCCACTGGTCGGGATAGGCAATTTTGGGGGTGAATTTGGCGAGCTTGTCGAGCGCTTCGGCCCGGGTCTCGTCATCCATCCATTCCAGGGTTTCGATCCGGTCGCCCAGAGCCCGGCGCAGATAGTCGACCAGGTCTTCCATCTCGGCCTTGCTCTCGGCCGGGAAGTGACGCTCGACATAGATGCGCCCGATCGCCTGGCCCAGCGGTCCGTTGACATACTGGATCGCCCGGCGGTCCCGGGCGCGGGGCTCTTCAGTGCCCGACAGTGTCCGGCTCCAGAAGTCGAAGCTGCGATCATAGAACGCCTCGTCGAGTTCATTGCGGTTTGAATCCATGTAATGGAGCGTGAGATAATCCTTCCAGGTCTCCAGCGGGATTTCCCGGAAGAAGGAGGCCAGCGACTGGACAGCAGTGTTCTGTGACACCACGACATTGTCCTGGTCGCCAAAGTCCAGGGCCGTCATGAAACGCGCCCAGTCAAAGCCGGGAGCGTAGGCCTGCAGTTCTTCAATCGTCATCGGATTGTAGCTGGCGACCCGGTCACGGCTTTCCGCGCGCGTCCAGTGCATCTGGGCGATGGCGGTTTCCATGTCGAGCACGGCCTGGGCGCGCTCGGTGCCATTGTCTTCGCCGAGCATGCCGAATACGTCGCTCATATACTCGACATAGGCGGCGCGGTAGGCGTCAAAGCGCTCATCATCGCGCAGGTAATAGTCGCGGTCCGGCATGCCCAGACCCGATTGACGGATATAGACGATATAGGTGTCGGGATTGCCGGCATCGCGGCCAACGCCGGCGCCAAACAGTGAGGCAAAACCGCTGGCGCCAAACAGATCAATCACATCGTCATAGCTCTGGGCCGCGGCGATCCGGTCGAGGCCTGGCTGGGCCGGGCTCAGGCCCAGTGCGTTGAGTCGCTCGCTATCCATATAGCTGGCGTAGAGGTCGCCGACCTGTTGCTCGACCGAACCGGCCGGGTTCTCTGTCGCCGAAACGTCGGCGATAATCGCATCGATGCGTTCTTCCGCGCTCAGGGCGAGTTCGGAGAAAGAGCCGAAATTCGAGAAACCGGCGGGGATTTCGGTGGTGTCGAGCCAGCCTTCGTTCACATAGCGGAAGAAGTCGTCACCGGGTGCGACGGTCTCGCTGATATGCTGGGTTTCGATGCCCCAGGCGCCGAGCGAGGGGGCGGCGGCCTGGGCAGCCGCTTCACTGGTCGTGCCGGTGTCCGTTGATGGCGTTTCAGCCGCCGGGCTACAGGCGGCGAGGAAGGCAAGGCATACGGTGCCGAGGAGGATTTTCTTCACGGGACATTTCTCCGTCTGGTTCAAATCTGATTGGGAGCGAGACTAGGGCGCGCTGGCCAGGACGCAAGTCTTCGGTGGCAATTCGTCACCGCAGGGTCTGAAAGGAGCGTCGATGCAAAAAAAAAGGCGGCCCGGCATGACCGGACCGCCTGATTTGTTATCTGGTCCGATTACCAGATCGAAACCCGCTCCTCGGGTGGCAGGTAGAGATCACTGTCCTCGGTAATGCCGAAGGCATCATACCAGGCATCGATATTGCGGACGACGCCATTGACCCGGTATTGCGCCGGGCTGTGCGGGTCTGAACGCAGGCGCGAGACCATGCTGTCTTCGGTCATCTTCGAGCGCCAGACCTGGGCCCAGGACATGAAGAAGCGCTGATCGCCAGTCAGGCCGTCGAGCACGGGAGCGTCGCCGCCATGGTCCGCGAGATAGGCGTGATAGGCTTGGTAGGCGATGGAAAGCCCCCCGAGGTCACCGATATTCTCACCCAGGGTCAGCTGGCCATTGACGTTTTCGCCCTCGACCGGGGAGAAGGCGTCGTACTGGGCGACCAGGCTGCCGGTGCGCTCCTGGAAGTGCTCGCGGGAGAAGTCGGTCCACCAGTTGCGCAGCACGCCCTGACCGTCCTGTTCGGCACCCTGATCGTCGAAGCCATGGCCCATCTCGTGGCCGATGACGCCGCCAATCGCGGCGAAATTGACCGCCGGGTCGGCGAAGGGATCGAAGAAGGGGGCTTGCAGAATGGCGGCCGGGAAGACGATCTCATTGCTGTCCGGATTGTAATAGGCATTGACCGTCTGTGGGCTCATATACCACATCCAGTCGCGCTTGGACTCGTTCAACTGGGCGCGTTGGTCGGCCCAGCTCCAGGCGCTGATTGCGCGTGCATTTCCGATCAAATCGTCGGAGCTGACGGCAATCGTGGAATAGTCACGCCAGACATCAGGATAACCGATCTTGGGCAGGAAGCTTTCCAGCTTGTCCTGGGCTTCGGCACGGGTGGCATCATCCATCCATTCCAGCGTCGCGATGCGGGCTGCGAAGGCCGCGCGCAGATACTCGACCAGCTCTTCCATCTGCGCCTTGTATTCCGGCGGGAAGTAACGCTCGACATAGACCTGGCCGATGTTTTCACCAAAACGCCCATTGACGAACTGGATCGCACGCAGATCACGCGGGCGCTGTTCCTCGACGCCCCGCAGGGTGCGTGAGTAGAAGTCAAAGCTCGCTTCGTCGAAGCGGGCCGGAAGCTGACCGGTCTGGTTGTCAACGAAATGGAAGGCGAGATAGGACGCCAGCACGTCGACCGGCGTTTCGGCGAAGAGCTGTGCGGTGCCTTGTACGGCGGTGTCGGTATTGACGACGACTTCGTTGATGTCGGCAATGTCGAGGGCTTCCAGGAAGGCCCCCCACTCAAAGCCCGGCGCATAGCTCTCAAGCTCGGCCAGGGTCATCAGATGATAATTCGGCACGGATTCGCGTGCCAGTTCGGCCGGCCAGTGAACCTGGGCCAGGGCGCGTTCCAGCGCCATGATGTCAGCGGCGCGTTCTTCAGCATTGTCGATTCCGGACAGGGTCAGGATATTGGCGATATAGGCCACATAGGCTTCGCGATAGGCGACATAGCGCTCGCCATCATCGAGATAATAATCCCGGTTTGGCAGGCCCAGACCGCTTTGCGAGACATGAGTGAGGTAGCGCTCGGGATTGCCGGAATCCTGGCTGATATAGAGTCCCATCATGGACTGGTGGACCGGAAGGCCGAACCAGCGGGCGATTTCCTCATGCGTCGTCGAGGCGAGCACGGCGTCGAGCTCTTCCTGGATGGGAGCAAGGCCGAGGGCTTCGATCCGGTCGGTATCCATATAGCTGCGATAGAGGTCGCCGATCTGCTGTTCCGGCGTTCCGGCGGCGGCGTCCGTGTTTGCGGCGGCCTCCGCGATGATGGTGTTTACGCGCTCTTCCGAGGTGAGATACAGGTCGAGAAATGCGCCGGCCGAGCTGAATCCGGTCGGGATTTCCGCCGTGTCCAGCCAGCCTTGATTGACGTGAGTGAAAAAGTCATCGCCGGGGCTGACGGTGTCGCTGACATAGTCGGTCTCGATACCCCAGCTACCCAGGGCGGCATCGCCGGTGATGGCCGGCGCTTCGGTGGGGGTCTCGACTGCCGGGGTTTCGACTGCAGGAGCCTCGGCGGCCGGGTTGCAGGCGGCAAGCATCGCGACGCAGACGCCACTAAGCAGAAACTTTTTCATACTGGATTTTCCCAAGAGTTTTTACGTTAACTTTCGATCATAAAGCCGGGCTGGCCGGAAGCAACTGACGGTTTTGTTAGGTTCCGCGGGCAGCAGGCAAAGACAAGGCGGCCCGGATTGCTCCGGGCCGCCTGCTTTGTTTGGTGCTGACAGCGCCTGCTACCAGATTGAAACCCGCTCTTCGGGCGGCAGGTAGAGGGCATCACCTTCCTGGATGTCGAAGGCTGCATACCAGGCGTCGAGATTTCGCACGACGCCATTGGTCCGGTATTGCGACGGGCTGTGCGGGTCGGTGGTCAGTCGCGCAACCAGATTGTCTTCACGATAGAGGCGGCGCCAGACCTGGGCCCAGGCGAGGAAGAAACGCTGGTCGCCGGTGAAGCCGTCAATGACCGGTGCTTCGCCACCACAGCAGGAGTCCAGATACTGGTGATAGGCGGTGTAGGCCATCTGCATGCCGCCGAGATCGCCGATGTTTTCACCCATGGTGAAACGGCCATTCACATTCATGCCCTCGATCGGCGAGTAGCTGTCGTACTGCGCACCAAGGCGGGCAGCGCGTTCCTCGAAACCGGCATCCGTTTCGGCCGACCACCAGTCACGGATCGAACCATCATGATCGAAGCGGCGGCCCTGATCATCGAAACCATGGCCGATTTCGTGGCCGATCACGGCGCCGATCGCACCGTAATTCATCGCCGCGTCGGCATTGGGATCGAAGAAAGGAGGCTGGAGAATGCCGGCCGGGAAGGTGATCTGGTTCATCAACGGATTGTAGGAGGCGTTGATGGTTTGTGGCGGATAGGGCCACTGGGACCGGTCGACCGGACCGGCGAGGTCTTCGATCTGCTGGTTCCAGTTGAAGGCGTTGATGCGCATCATATTGCCGAACAGATCATCCGGTTCGATATCCAGCGCCGAGTAGTCCTGCCACTCATCAGGATATCCGATGCGCGGCTCGAAGGTCGACAATTTGCGCAGGGCATTGGCGCGCGTCTCGTCGTCCATCCACTCAAGATTGGTCAGCCGGCCTTCAAAAGCCGTTACGAGATTGGCGACCAGATCTTCCATGGCGGCCTTTGAGGACGGCGGGAAGTGCTGGTCGACATAGATCTGGCCGACCGCTTCGCCGAGCTGTCCGCCGACGATGTTGACACCGCGGCGGTCACGGGGCCGCTGCTCCTCGGTGCCGTTGAGTGTGCGGCCATAGAAGTTGAAATTGGCCTGGTCGAAGGCGAGGGGCAGGCTGCCGGCATTATTCTGAAGGAAATGGAAGGTCAGATAATCTTGCCAGACCGAGACAGGGGTTTCCTCGAAGATCCGTGCGGTCTCCTCGATCGCGCTCGGCTGGGCCACCAGATAGGTGGCTACGCCGTCGAGACCGAGCTGGGTCAGGCCGGTCGCCAGGTCCAGTTGCGGGGCCAGTGCTGCCAGTTGATCGAGCGGCATCGGGTTATAGATTTCCGAGATATTGCGCGAGCGCTCCTGGGTCCAGTGAGCCTCCGCGAGCTGCGTCTCAAGCTGCATGATCGCATCAGCCTTGGCCGCGCCGCCCGCAATGCCGGCCAGTTCAAACATCTGGCCGATGAAAGCGGTATAGGCCTCGCGATAGCGCGCATAATTTTCATTCTCGAGATCAACGTAGTAATCGCGATCAGGTAGACCCAGCCCACCCTGGCCGACGAAGACGGTATAGCGTGTGGTGTCGGCGGGATCGGGAATAATGCCGATATCAAGCGGTGCTTGCTGACCGATCGTCGCGAACAGGCTCAAGATCGCCTCAGGCGTATCGGCTGCAGCAATCGCGTCGAGATAGGGTTGAGCCGGCGTCAGGCCGAGCGTTTCGATGGTCTGGGTGTCCATCCAGCTGCCATAGAGGTCGCCGACTTTCTGCTCGATCGTGCCCGCAGCCGGATGCCCGGAGGCCAGCTCCAGGATGATGTCCTGGACTTGTTCTTCCGCTTCCAGGGCCAGCACGGTGAACATGCCGAAATTGGACAGGTCAGACGGAATTTCTGTTGTTTCCAGCCATTGTCCGTTGGCATAGCGATAGAAATCATCACCGGGCGTATAGGCCAGATCCATACCAGCCTGGTCGAAGCCCCAGTCACCGATCTCTGCCGGCATCTCGACGCCGGTATTGGCCGTGAGTTCAACGGTATTGCCGGAAATGCCGGTCTGGTCACAAGCGGCGAGCAGCGCAAAAATCGCTGTACTCAACAAAAGCTTCTTCATCAAAATTCCCCGTGTACTTTGTCAGATGGGACGGCCCCACGCGAAAATACCGCGTGGGGCCGTGTTTGGCTATTCCGCTGGTGAATGGTCGAGATGTCCCGCCATCTCGCCGTGAGCGAAATCCGTATCAACATAGTCCGTGCCGAGTGGTGGCAGAGCCTTGCCCGACCAGAGTCCGCGGAAGAACCGCGAGATATCGACACCGATCGCATACATGGACGGGATGAGCAGCAAGGTCAGGAACAGGGCAAAGATGACCGCAAAGCCGAGCGCCACGACCATTGGCTTGAGGAATTGTGCCTGGGTCGAACGGGCGGCGATCATGGGCAGGATACCCAGGAATGTTGTCACCGAGGTCAGGAGGATCGGCCGGAACCGCTGCACACCGGAGTCGACCAGTGCCTGGAAGGCACCGACGCCATTGGCGCGCAACCGGTTCACAAAATCCATCAGCACGAGATTGTCATTGATCACCACCCCCGCTGCGGCGCCAACGCCGAAGTAGGAGAAGAGGGCGATCGGCATGTCGAACATCAAGTGACCGAATATGGCCCCTGTCAGCGCGAACGGGATTGCGACCATGATCAGGATCGGCTGGGCATAGCTGCGGAAGGCCACGGCCAGCAGGATATACATCGCGACCAGCGCCGCGCCGAACAGGCTCAGCAATTCCTGTGTAAACTCGCGCTCACCTTCAGACTGGCCGATCTCGTCGCGGCTGATGCCCGGGAAGCGATGCTCCCAGCCCTCCCAGAATTCGGCGGCGAGGCTCTGGGTGATATCGCCCCGAGCTGACGGGTCGGACAATTCGGCATTGACCGTGACTGTCCGCATCCCGTTGCGGCGATTGATCCGGTTCAGACCGGGCGCGAAGCTTACGTCAGCCACTGCGGAGAGCGGCACTTCGCGGCCCTCGCTTGTGCGGATACGCAGATCGCGCAGCGTGTCGAGCGAGCGGCGTGCCCCCTGTTCCAGACGAACCATTACTCGTACATCCTGGCCGTCGCGGGGCAGGCGCTGGGCTTCCTCACCGTAGAAGGCCTGACGCACCTGACGTGTAACATCCGACAAGGTCAGCCCCAGTGCCCGGGCATCCGGGCGCATGGTGAACTGAAGTTCCTCCGTCGAGGTCTGGAGGGAGTCGACGACGTCATACAGCGTGTCATAGCTGCGCAACTGCGTTTTCAGATCGTCCGCCGCGGCACGCAGGACATCGAGGTCCTGGTGTGAGATCGCGAAGGTCACCGAACTGCCGCCATCATTCATCGTCGAGTCGAGGGTGACTTCTTCGGCATCGGGGATCGGACCGAGGAATTCACGGATCTTCAGGGCGACCTCTGATGTCGGAAGCAGGCCCGGGCGGAATTCCGGATCGGCCAGGGTGATCCAGGCGCGAATGCGGCCGTCAGTCGCCAGCGTTGAGCGGCTTTCGATCATGTCGACCTGACCCGGGAATTGCTCGCGATAATAGTGCAGTGCCTGATCCTGTGCCGAGTCGAGCTGTTCGCGGACACGCTCTGTGCGGGTCCACGGCGCGCCCTCGGCAAGCTGGATATTCACCTGGATCGTCTCGTTCTCGATCTGTGGCATGAAGACCGACCCAACCCGATTGGTCATCATCAGGACGATGGAGATTGCAAAGATACCGATGAAGGCGATCAGCGTGGCATAGCGATTGCGGATCGCGAACTTGATGGCGGGCCGATAAATGCTGCGGGCAAACCAGACCATGCTCTCGGCAATGGCGCGTTGAAGCCGGATCAGGGGCCCGAAGAAGCCCGTCGTTTTCTGCGGCTTCATGTGTGCGAGGTGGGCCGGCAAGATCAGCATTGACTCGATCAGCGAGAACGCCAGCGCGGCGATCACCACCAGGGAAATCTGCTTGGTAAACTGAACCATTGGCCCGGTCAGCAGCATAAATGGCAGGAACATCATGATCGTGGTGATGACCGCGAAAATGACCGGCTTGATCACCATCTGGGTGCCGACGATCGAGGCCGTCAGACCGGTCTCGCCGCGCTCGACGCGGTCGTGAATATTCTCACCCACCACAATAGCGTCATCGACAACGATACCGATCACCAGCAGGAAGGCGAAGAGGGACAACATGTTCAGGGTGACGCCGAGCAATGGCAGCAACATGAAGGCGCCGCCAAAGGCAACGAAAATGCCGACCGTCACCCAGAAGGCCACGATGGGCCGCAGGAAGAGGAAGAGGACGATGAGCACCAGGAGGCCACCGAACAGGGCCGAATTCAGGATGGTGGCCATCCGGGCTTCGTACATTTCCGAATTATCCCACCACAGCGACAAGGTCACGCCATCGGGCAATTCCAGCTGCTTCTCCTCGATATAGGCGCGCACGCTGGCCGAGACGTCGACGACATCGATGTCCGGGGTCGTCAGGACGACGATCAGCGACATCGGCTCGCCATTGAAGGTCGCGGCCAGATTCGCATCGACAAAACCGTCCGAGACATTCGCGACATCGCTGACACGCAAAGTGCCACCGTCGGAGGTCTGGCGGATGATGATATTCTCGAACTCTTCTCGAGTATCGGCCAATTGCCGCGACGTGAGGCTGAGTTCACCCAATTCGGTGCGGACGCTGCCGGCCGAGGCGTTCAGCGAGCTGGCGCGGATCGCACCAACGATCTCGTCGAAGCTCAGATTATAGCGTTGCAGGTTATCTTCGGAGACTTCGATCCCGACTTCCTCACCGAGAATCGCCCAGTTATTGACGAGGCTGGAGCCCGGGAGCTGGGCGACTTCATCGCGGATTTCGCGTGCGATTTGCTGCAGGTCGCGCCGGTCGATGAAGCCGTGCACTGCAAAGCCGATGACCTGGTCCTGGCTGCGCCACGGGTTGACCACCGGGCGATAGGCCGATTGCGGCAGGTTGTTCACCGAGTCGACTTCGAGTTTGATATTGTCGATGAACTCGCCGACATCCACGGATGGCAGGCCTTCGACATTGATGAAGCCATTGCCCTCGCGTGCCGTCGACGTGATGGTGTCGACACCGTCGAGATCGGCCAGGGCTTCCTCGATCCGGACGATCAGCTGTTCTTCCACCTCCTGCGGCGAGGCCCCGGGCCAGGCAACGGACACCGTTGCCCCGTTCACGGCGATTGTCGGGAAAACCTCACGGTTGAGCTGGAGGTAACCGAAAACACCGCCCAGTAAGGCAACGATCATCAGCAGGTTTGCGGCAACTGAATTGCGGGCGAACCAACCAACAATGCCGCGGGGCGCTTCGTCATGAGTCTTGTTCGGGTCGGTCATGGCCGCCTCCTGATCGCAGTGTCGAACTAACCGGCGCTGGCGACGGCTTCACCGTCGCTGCTGTCGGTCTCGGTATCGGAAGTTTCATCGCTCTCGGCTTCGTTCTCGGTGGTCGCCGAATCGTCGGGCAGAACGTTGCCATCCGCGTCGAGCGAGCGCAGGCGCATGCCGGTGCTGGCACCGCGGATCGGCGAGATCACAATCATTTCACCGCCCGAGACGCCGGACGAGACGACCAATCGATCAATACTCGAGGTCACAACGGTGACAGTGCGAATGTCCAGCGTGCCGCCTTCATTAACGACAAAGACGGTGTTTTCTCCCCGCAGCGCCGCACGGGGCAACACAACCGCGTCCTGTACGTCACGACCGCGAATTTCCGCTTCGACAAACAGGCCAACT
>NZ_FNHG01000012.1 GCF_900103475.1 Maricaulis salignorans | reverse complement strand
GAGCAGGCTGCACGAAAATCTCCACGCGGCGTGCCGCTGGAGGTTTGAGTGGTTCACCTCTCGCATGGGAGGTGTGCGGGACGCCGGCGAATGCCGGAGCTGTTGTAGGTTTAGGGGGCATCCGAGACGTCCCGCACGTGGAGATTTACTCAGGTCCCTCGCGGGCCCTGCCTCGAAATGACCGTGGACGAACAGTCGAGCATTCATGCTGCCCTTCCCCGATCATGGCCTCACCAGAGCTTGAGGATGTCACCCCTCTGCCCGGACGAGCTCCACGCTCCCGATCGCCGCGAATGACTGAGCTCACGCCTCCCGTGCGACCGGAACGGCTGAAGTATGCGCGCGCCTTGGAGGGCTGGGGATAACATCGCTCGGAATGTGTCGTCCTGACGCAAGTCGGGACCTCGATATTGCCGGCTGTGCACCTGTCCCGTCTGGGACCTGACGTTCGTCAGGATGACGTGGGATAATTTGCAGAGGGCGGGGATAAGCGGGCGCTCACCGCCGCGACCGTCACCCTCCCCGCTCCAAAAATGCGACATTGCGCCGTGAATCTCATGCAAGATGACCCCATGCGGGGTTGTGCTGCCGCGTCTGCGGGGGCAGACAGGGGCCAATCGCCGTCAATTTCGGCAAGCCATACCGGCTTTCAACCAGACCAGGGACGACTGCAGCTTGAAAAATTCAGCACATCCGACATTCGCCGATCGCAAACAGCATGCTGCGGAGGCCAAGAAAAAGCTTCTGGAAAAATTCAAGACTGCGCCCAAGCTCGACGATCCGGAGCTGGCCGCCAAACGCGCCGAACGCGAAGCGATCGCCAAGGCCCGCGAAGCGCGACGCATTGAGCGCGAACGCGTGAAGGAAGAAACAAAGGCCCGCAAGGCCGCCGAACTCGCCGAACGCGAAGCCGCAGCCCGCGCCGCCGAGGCGGCCGAAGCCGCCGCCCGCGAAGCCGAGGAAAAAGCCGAGCTGGAACGCCATATCGCCGAAGAGGCTGCCAAGAAGGCCGAACGCGATGCACGCTATGCCGCGCGGAAGAATCGCAAGCGCTAGAGAGTGTCGGGGCGGGCATCAGCCCCGCCTTTTTTTCTATCACACGACAACACGCCAATTTCCGCCCGATGCGCGCCGCGACTTCCGGGGCCTGCCACGCGCCAGAAAACTGGCTGCGGCAGTCTGGCTGGATTGCCCTCCGGCAGACTGAGGAAAAAATCCGGGGGAAGGGATTTTTGTCGTCTTCGGAGTGGGGTTTGGTGGCTCGCGCCGCCACACGATGAGGGACAGGTACCTTCGGCACCTGTCCTCCGGGAAGACTCCATTTTCCCCGGGCACGCGTACCAGAGGTACACGTCCCTCGCTGTGTTGATTGAGTTTCGAGCAAGTGGCCCCACGCGGACCGCACCTCCCCCTGAAACCCATGCCGGGATCCGGCCAGGCTGGCAACGGATTAAGGGTCGGATTTGCCCGGTGGGGCGATCATGATACGGGATTGGTGAGAGGCAGCCGCCTACTCGCCAATCTCGACTGCGCCATCAAGGCCAGCCTCTTGTATTTCCGCCTCTTCAGGCGCCCGCCTCAACTTAGGCGCAGGCGGTTGCCACGCAGTAAGCACCTCAGCGACGGACCCGTAAAAGTCCTCTACGACGAGGTGCTCTAGGCTATCGATGAACGTCTTCCGACCGGAGAATCGCCTGCCATCTCCCATCATTTTCATAACTACAAATGACGTAGGAAGCATCGCCGGGTCTGAATGGCTATGGAGCTTCGGATCAACCCGGGCAGCAGCCAATGTTGAGGTCGTTTGAGGTGCACGCCCGCGCCAATTCGCTTGAACATGCACTTCGTCAGCTTCTTTTGTAGGCAAATCGCGAAGCTGCCGGAGCAACCAACTCAGGCATGAAGCCTGGCGTTGCTTATCTTTCGGCGCGTCAAGTTTCATAGAAACTCTTGTTGTCCGCGTTGTGAGATCGGCTTCGACGAGGATCGGTGAGGCGGCGGCCGGCACCAAAATTTCTGCGGTTAGAGTACCGGCAGACGCAAGGCGCTGGGCATCATGTTGCAACCGAGCCCGTGTATCTGCCTTATGGGCCGGTGCAAGGCGTAGCTCAGCCCGAGCTGCGGTCTTTCTCGAAAGCAATAGGCACAAATCACGCAATTCCGAATGCCAACCAGACACAACAGCAAGAGTGTCGCTGGATGACTTCGATATTGATGCTCCCTTCCGCAGGCTCTCAACCGCTGCGCTCCACTCTGGCCCCATGCTATCGAACCGCCTCAGGCCCGCACTGGGATGCAGGAGAAAGCGTTCCAGCTCGCGTAGCATGTAAACATGATCCGCATCATCTACATCACTATTCACCGCCAGCAGGTTTATGGTTGTAAGAATCGAGAACCAGGAAAAATGAAAAAGACCTACTTTCCGCAGAAGCCTCTTGTCCACATCTACCGGATGGTGCTCAGGCAACGGTGCGTACGCATTTGTCATCGTGATGACCGCGTCGACACCGGTCTGACTAGCTAGTTTTAGGTAGCTTTCCAGCTGCTCTCTTTTAACTTCGGCAGTGCCGATTTTCGCCTCAACGAATGCTGACCAACGCCTGCGGCCAGTACTGACAACAATCAGGCCATCTGGCCGCAAATTCGAATCTTTGAGCGCCGGAAAGGTCACTTCGGTATAACAATCGACGGTGGTTCTCTTACCGGTAGGGCGCCCGATTCCCCGCAGGATACTCCCTGAGAATTCGGGAACTCGAGCGAGCGTCGCGAGCACAATCGACAGAGTGCGCCCCTCCTTCGAGCTTTCCGCCAGAACCGGAAAAAGCCGTGCCCGCTCCCCTCGCGCGCCGAACTCTTCAATATTCATCATGCGGCCCCCCTCCCCCACTTATCGCGCGCCAATATCCACAGAAGCCACGGCCATGTAAAGTTGTAGAAATGCGGCCCCGCGCCAAAAGCGCAAAGCCCCCCTACTCCGCCGCCGCCAACTGCCGCCCGGCGCGATAAACCGTCCCCGGTTTCGCCCCGGTCAGCTTGCCATTCTCGATCACGACCTCGCCGGCGACGATCGTCGCGGTGTAGCCGATGGCGCCCTGCAGCAAGCGCTGGCCGCCTGCGGGCAGGTCCTTGACCATGTGGGGTGGTTCCATCTGGAGATTGTCGAGATCGATGACATTGATATCGGCTTTCAGGCCCTGGCGGATATAACCGCGATCGGACATGCCCATATAGTCGGCCTGGGCGCCGGTCAGCATGCGTACGACGCGGGGCAGTGAGAGTTTTTCGCCGCGTTTGCGGTCGCGGGTCCAGTGGGTGAGCATATAGGTCGGCATGGAGGCATCGCACACCGTGCCGACATGGGCGCCGCCATCGGACAGGCCATAGAGCGCCTGGGGATGCTGCATCATCTTGAGGACATTGTCGTAATTGAGCTCGGTGTAATTATACAGCGGCAGATAGATCAGCTCATGACCGTCGCGCTCGAGCAGGGTGTCATAGACCATCTCCATCAGGGAGACGCCCTTGGCCCGCGCCTTGGCAGCGAGTGAGCTTTCCGCGCCCTGCTCGTAATCCGGCGGATTGCCAAGCTGGAAGAATTTTTCGGCAACGAATTCGATATGCTCCATCAGCATGTCCGCAAGCGGCGGTACAGACGAGCCCGGGCCGGCAAGCTTCTCGGTCTTTTCGCTGAGTATCTTCGCCTTGAAGGCGGGATCCTTCATCCGCTTGACCCGCTCGGCGAGCGGCAGATCGGCGATGGTCTTGTAGCTGGGATAGCCCATGAAGGGGTGGAAGGTGCAATTGAAGCCGAGGAAGACCCCGATGGCGCGCGGCGCCACCTGCATGCGGGCATCAACGCCCTCTTCCTTCAGCTTCTCGGTGCGCTCGATCAGTTTGAGCCATTGATCGGGCGCAAAATCGCGCTGCATCAGCGAGAATGAGAAAGGCCGGCCCGAGGCCTTGGCGTAGTCGGCAATGATCGACCATTCCTCGTCGAAATCCTGCTCGCCGCGTTCCAGATTGAAATCGCTGACCGCCTGGACGACGCCGTAATCGAGGCCGTTGAAAGCCCTGGCGATGCCCGTCAGTTCAGCGCGGGTGGCTTCCGACGATGGCGTCCAGTCGCCATCGGCGCTCTTGTGGACGTCGGAACGGCCGGTGGCGAAACCGATGGCGCCGGCTTCCAGCGCTTCGCGCGTCAGGCGTTGCATTTCCGCGATATCGGCATCGTTTGCCGGCTCGGAATGGATCGCCCGGTCGCCCATCACATAGACGCGCAGCGGGTCGTGCGGCAGCATGGCGGCGATATCGATCGTGCGCGGCACGGCGGCCAGGGCATCGAGATAATCGGGGAAGCTCTCCCAGTTCCAGGTCAGGCCTTCGGCCAGCGCGGTGCCGGGAATGTCCTCGACGCCTTCCATCAGCTTGATCAGCTTGTCATGGTCACCCTCATGGACCGGCGCGAAGCCGACGCCGCAATTGCCCATCACGGCCGTGGTGACGCCATGATCGATCGACGGGCGCAGATCGCCATCCCAGCTCGCCTGCCCATCATAATGGGTGTGCACGTCGATAAAGCCGGGGGTGACGATCTGGCCCTTGGCGTCGATGGTGCGTTTCGCTTCGCCGATATCATTGCCGATGGCGGCGATGCGCCCGCCGGTAATGCCGATATCGGTCCAGACGGCGGGGCCGCCCGTGCCGTCAAAGACCAGACCGCCCTCGATTTTCAGATCAAACATCACTTCATCTCCCCTGACGCTCATTTGGCCGCGTCGATTATATGGCTTTGTGTGTGTCACTCTTTTTCACCCGATCGAGGGCGCGGAACAAGCCCGCCAATGCCCCGCCGGAAATCAGATGCCAGATGCTCCAGGTCGCGGTCATCGCCGCGGCGCCGCCAATACCGTCGAACTGGCTGAGCAGAATCAGCAAACCCAGCCCGCTATTCTGGATCCCGACCTCAAAGGTCAGGGCCCGCCGCCGCGCGACGTCCAGGCGCAGAAGCCGTGCCGAACCGGCACCGAGTGCGAAGGCACTGGCATTATGGATGATCGCGATCGGCACGACGATGGCACCGGCGGCGATCAGGACATTCCAGTTCTGCTGCACGCCGACAGCCACCAGCAGCACCAGCGACAACAGGGAGAGCGGAGACAGGACCTTGCGCATCTTCGCCGCTGTGTCCGGGAATTTCGCGGCGACCAGCATGCCGACCGCCAGTGGCAGGGCCAGGAGCGACAGGGTCTGAACCAGGAAAGGGATGGCATCGACATGCAGCGTGTGCACGAGGGCAGCGGTCGGCGGGTAGAGGCTCGACCAGAACAGGATGGAGACCGGCGTCGCAATCGCCGAGCTGACGCTGGAAATCGCGGTCAGCGAGACCGAATAGGCCGTATTGCCCCGCGCGAAATGGGTCAGGATATTGGAGACATTGCCGCCAGGGCAGCTGGCGACGATGATCATGCCCAGCGCCACGCTGGCCGGCGGCGAGATGATGAGGATCAGACCCATCGTCACCAGGGGCAGGCCAAGGATCTGGGCCAGCACGCCACCGAGGATCCGCACCGGCTGACGCCGCACGGCGTGGAAATCCTCCAGCCGCAATGAAAGCGCGACGGTGAACATCATCCCGATGAGGATCAACGCGATTGCGCCGCGAATCTCGTCATTCAAGACGACCCTGAGATCGTCAATCGCAACAGCTTCCATCAATTCCGGTCCCGCTTCCCCGCTGACCCGGCAGTGTGCAGGGAAACGGCGGGGCGGCAATTGCCGACCTCAGCGCGCGTTACAGCCCTGTAATATTTCCCTCGACAAAAAGGGTCGCCAAAATTGTCTGCCTCGCCTATCGTCCATCAGCACACAGATAGAGGTCTGCACGACAAACAAGCCTGTCGTTGCATGCGGTCGATTGGGCGACAGGATCTCAAAGGTTTCATCCAGCCTGGATGACGGGTGTGCAATGAGAATAACTCCAGCACACCACGGTCTTTGGGGGACTGTTTCTATGGGACGCAAACGATTTGACGAGATGCCCTGCGCGATTGCGCAGACCCTGAATCAAGTTGGCGATTGGTGGACTTTGCTGATCGTCAGGGACGCCATGAAGGGCGCCCGCAGATTCAGCGATTTTCATGAAAGCACGGGCATCGCCAAGAACATACTGACGGACCGGCTCAACAAGCTGGTCGAAAACAATATCATGGCGCGCGAGGAAGTCGGCGTACGGGGCCACCGCCAGGAATATATCCTTACCAAGCGCGGCGAAGCCCTGCTCCCGATCCTGATCGCCATGCAGCAATGGGGCGATGAATGGGTCTATAATGACGCCAATCGCCCGGTCGAACTGATCGATATCCGCACCGGTGAGAAAATCGCTCCCCTGGCCGTCGCCAATGAGAGTGGCGCAGCCGTCACCCATCACGATATCGGTTCGGTTCCCGAATGCGCCGCCGTCACAGAATACAGGGCCGCCAATAGCGCGAGCTAGCCTGCGACCTGCACGCGGGGATGGAAATCATCGACACAAGCGCCGATCGCCGCTTATTCTGGGTTGGGAATCCGGGAGGGGATGATTCATGACCAAGACCTTGAAGCACACAGGGTTTGTCGCGATGGCTGCGAGTCTGGCGGCGTGTCTGGCCGGATGCGGCGGGCCTCAGGAACGCGATCTGGCCCATGCCGACCGCGGCTATCAAAACCAGTTGATCGAACGCCTGATCGACGCCCGGCCGGGCGATGTGATTGAAATCCCCGAGGGCGTGTTCGCCTTCGACCGCTCCCTCAGCCTCAATGTTGACGGCGTCACCCTGCGTGGTCAGGGCCCTGACCGCACCATATTGACCTTCCAGGACCAGGTGCAGGGCGCGGAAGGCCTGCTGGTGACCGCCAGCGATTTCACGATTGAAAACCTCGCGATCGAGGACACGGTCGGCGATGGCCTCAAGGTCAATGGCGGCGAGAATATCATTGTGCGCGGCGTTCGGGTCGAGTGGACCGCCGGGCCCCGGACCGAAAATGGTGCCTATGGTATTTATCCGGTGCAGACGCGCAATGTACTGGTCGAGGACTCCATCGCAATCGGCGCCTCCGATGCCGGGATTTATGTCGGCCAGTCGCGCAATGTCGTCATCCGCCGCAATCGCGCCGAGCGCAATGTTGCCGGCATCGAGGTCGAGAACACGATCGGCGCCGATGTCTATGACAATGTCACCACGGAGAATACCGGCGGCATCCTGGTCTTCAACATGCCCAATTTGCCCCAGCCCGGTTACCAGACGCGGGTCTATAGCAACCATGTTTTCGGCAATAATACCGGCAATTTCGGCCATGCCGGCACACCGGTCGCCAGCATCCCGGCCGGATCCGGCATTGTCGTGAATTCCAATGACCTGGTCGAGATTTTCGACAATGACATCTCCGACAACCGCACCGCCAATATCATCATCTCCAGCCTCCACTCGACCGGCTATTCCAGCTATTCGGTGCAGGATGACTTCGACCCCTATCCCGAGGGCATCCATATCCATGGCAACCGGTTTGCCGGGGGCGGCGACAATCCCGACGGGCTTGAATTGCAGGGGTTAAGACTCCTCATCGCCGGGCCTCTTGGCCGCATGCCGGATGTGTTGTGGGATGGATATCAGGACGTCTCCAAACATGTCGATGGCGCCCTGCCGGACGATTTGCGCATCTGTCTCGACAATGGCGAAGCCCAGCTGGTCAATGCCGACGGACCGCATGATTATGCGGCCCCCGCCCTGGCGACAGACCAGCACCGCTGCACCCTGCCCCGCCTGCCCGCAATCGAGCTCGCCTCGGCCCGGTGATGCGCCCGGGCCGGATGCGCCGACCCGGCGAATTTTCACCGTATGGGCGAATTTTCCCAACCTCTTCTCTTGAGGGGCAGCACGGGCCGCGATAGAGTTAACGCCCATGGCGCGCCATCCCGGACGCGCTATTTCGGGGGAGAAACTTGATGATGTTGACGATGATTGCGGCAGCCTTTGCCCTGCTGTCCACACCGGCCGAAACCCTGGTCGACAACGCGCTGCAGATCCAGGCTGGCGAAATGACCTACACCACATTCTTTGAGGCCGATGGCACCTACACCACGGATATCGGCATCAGCGGCACCTGGACGCTGGTCGATGGCGAAATGTGCGTCGTACGCAGCACTGGCGAAAGCGGCTGCCAGCCAGTGGCCGACACGCTCGCACTCGGCGATAGCTGGAGCGGTACCAATCCGGCCACCGGCGCAACGGTGACCTATACCGTGGTTGCCCGCTAGGAATCCTGGCGACGATCAACAGACATTCAAGCCCCGGCCGCCTCGCGCTGCCGGGGCTTTTTATGGCGTCTCGCCTGGATGGCGGACCGCTCCGGCATGATCTGGCGCTGTGAAGCAACTATTTGACTTCGTACGCAAATAGCCCGCATTATTAAAATTAGTTCATTCAATTCACATGGAGAGCCAACATGCTCAAGGAATTCAAAGACTTCGCCATGCGTGGCAATGTGGTCGACCTCGCCGTTGGTTTCATCCTCGGCGGCGCCTTCTCGACCATCGTCAAATCGCTCGTCACCGACATTCTGATGCCTGTGATCGGTCTCCTGATGGGCGGCGTCAATTTTTCCGGCCTCTTCATTGCACTGGACAACCAGACCTATGCCAATATTGAAGCCGCCCATGAAGCCGGTGCCGGCACGATCAATTACGGCCTCTTCATCGATAATGTGATCAGCTTCATCATCGTCGCCTTCGCCCTCTTCCTCATCATCAAGGGCATCAATTCGATGAAGAAGAAGGAAGAAGCGGCACCGGAAGCGCCTGCCGCTCCGCCGGTCGAGCAAGTCCTGCTGACCGAAATCCGCGACCTGCTCGCGAAGAAATAAGCCGCACCATCCGGACAGAACAAACCCCGCGGATCGCCTGATCCGCGGGGTTTTTCATATCTGGATGTCCGGCGGCGTTACTCGCCGAACGAGCCCGCCGCGCCGGGGAAGACCACGGGCGTTTCCGATCCATCGCGCGCGACGGCAGAGACACCGAAATAATAATTGTCGATCACGACATTCTCGAGCGTGTATTCGCCCACCGGGCCAACGAAACGGCTATAGGTCCATTGCGGCTGATCGGTCAGGCGCCAGTGGACGCGGTAGCCGGCCAGATTGGCCGCTGCCGCCCCTTCAGCCAAGGTCCAGCTGAGATGCGTGGAGGGCTGGACCGCGCCTTCAATCGTCACATTGGCCGGGATCGGCGGCGCGCCGGCAATCTGGGCCATGACGGCGATATTCAGGGCCGTCAGCTTGGCGGCATAATCGAAATCGACGCCCTCAACCGTATCGCCATAGACGCGGCCATCCTCGGTACGCAGATCCTGGTGCTGGCGATCATAATGCTCATTGGTCTCCATGATGCGGACCCCGGGAATGCCGACAGCATTGAACGGACGGTGATGGCCACCGCGGCCAAAACGATCGAGCCGGTAGACCATCATCACATCGAGATTGGGGATGTATTGATCGGCGGTGCGATCAACCATGCGCGCCAGATTACGTGAGGCGCTGTCGACCTCGCCGCCGGTGAAGCGTCGCGCCCTCGCCTCCTCCGGCGTTTCGACATCGCGAGTGCCTTCGGAAAAAACCCGCGCGGTGGCGTTATTGGTGACGCCATTTATGCCGGAAATATTGCCGATCATGTCGTTATTGAGAACGGCCTTGATGCGCCAGCCATTCTCCAGCGCATGAGCCGCAAGGATCTGGCCGCCAAACAGGCCCTGCTCCTCACCGGACAGGCCGGTATAGATAATCGAGCCGTCGAATTCGTGCTGGCTGAGCACGCGCGCCGCTTCCAGCACGCCCGCCATGCCGGAGGCGTTGTCATTGGCGCCGGGGCTGTCGGATGTGCCGTCGAGCGGATCGGTGACGCGGCTGTCGATATCGCCGGACATCAACACATAGCGGTCCGGATCGATGCGGCCGCGCTGGATAGCGACAACGCTGACCACCTCGGTCGGCTCGGGAATACGCGTCTCGCCGGAGATGGTGTCGGAGACATACATGACTTCCAGGCAACCACCGCATGTCGCGGAAATGCGTTCAAACTCGTCATGGATCCAGCGCCGCGCCGCGCCAATGCCGCGGGTATCGCTTTCCGTTTCCGACAGGGTGTGACGCGTGCCGAAACCGGCCAGGGTGCGAATATCCGCCTCGATGCGCTCGGCCGAGACCGCCGCCACATAATCATGCACGGCGAGGACTTCCGCAGGCGGCGCGTGTTGCGCGCTCTGCGCATTGGCAATGCTTCCCACGGCCAGCAGCGCCGTACTCCATAAAACCAGATTACGCATCGCAAATCCCCTCCCGGTGAAACCAAATCCTGCCCCAGTCTTTGCGCGCCAGCCGCCGCGGTCAAGGCCGCGCCTCTGCGTCAATCCGGACGCGATAACGGGGCCCGGCCCGGGGCCGGTGCGGGCGACAGGGGCTCCAATTCGGCATGTGTCCTGATCCAGTCGGACAGCCGCGCCGGGTCGGGAATCACGACTTCCCCATAGCCCGGCTCAACCAGGCCCAGGGCGCGAAGCCGGCCCAGCGCCTTGCCGCTGGACACCCGCGAAACCCCGAGGGCAAAGGCCAGTTCGCTTTGGGTACAGCGGGCATGATCGCGCCGACCGGAAGCTGCGGCCAATTGCCGTATCAGCTTGGCCGTGCGCACCGGCAGCGGCAAGCGGCGCATATCATCGATCATCTCGATCGCCGCGTGCAGACGTCCAGTCACCGCGGTGAGCATGATCCGGCTCAGCTCGGGCTCCTCCGCGAGGATGGCGTCAAAGGCCGTGCGGCTGATCTGGTCGACCACGGTTTCGCCGATCGCCACCGCGTCATGAGTGCGCGGCAAATCGGCAAACAGGGAGAACTCGCCAAAACACTGGCCCGGCCCCATCACGGTGATGACGATATAGGAGCCATCACTGCCCGGATTGCCAAAGCGTACCGATCCGGAGCGCACCATGGACAGGCCGGGCTTGATATCGCCACGGGCGTGGATCAGCGCGCGGTCGGGATAGCGCACCGGGGTGCCGCCGGCGCGCAACCGCTCCGCCAGGCGCGGCGTGAGCAGATCGCCCAGCGCCGTCATACCGAAATCGAGCAGGTCGGCCATCCGGACTCCAATTGCAAATTTATTGGCATTCTTGCGGTCCGGAGCGGGGTAAATCAAGCCCATCAGACGGACTGACCATCGCCCCGGAGTGGATCTGCGCCATGAAACTCGAATACCTCGCCGTCCTCGCCGTCTTCTTCACCTTCGTGGTGCTGGAAATCATGCTGACCGGCTTTTTTCGCAAGCCGGGCCAGACCCGCGATGATGTCTGGGTCGAGCTGGTCTCGGGCTTTGGACTAATCCTGTTGATCCAGCCGATGGCGGTGTTTGGCGGCGGTCTGATCGCCAGCCTGGTTGCGCCGCAGGCGGAAGGCATGCTGTCCGGCTGGCCAGTTCTGGCGCAGCTGGCCCTGCTGCTCGTGTTCGACGATCTGTCGCAATACTGGTGGCACCGCGCCTCGCATTCCTTCCCCTGGCTCTACAAGCTGCACCGGCCGCATCACAACGCCGAATACCTCTCGATCCGCGTCGTCTACCGCAATAACCTGTTCTATTACTTGGCTATGCCCGGCCTGTGGCTATCCGGCGCGCTGATCTATCTGGGGCTGGGCTGGGTCTATGCCGCCTATCTCGTGGTCAAGATGAGCGTGATCTTCGCAGCCCATTCCGACGTGCGCTGGGACGAACCGCTCTATCGTGTCAAATGGCTCTCGCCGCTGATGTGGGTCGTCGAGCGCACCATCTCGACGCCCGCCACCCACAGCGCCCATCACGGCAAGCATGCTGATGACGGCATCACCCATTACAAGGGCAATTTCGGCAATCTGCTCTTCTTCTGGGACGTGTTGTTCGGCACCGCCAAGATCACGCGGCGCTATCCGGACAAGCTCGGCGTCGAGAACTTGCCACCGACGAGCGTCGGCGAACAGCTGATCTGGCCGTTGATCCGCGCGAAGCCGGAGGCCGAAGCCGCGCCGGCGGAATAGCCGCAGCCAACAAAAAAGGCCGGGCAATCGCCCGGCCTTTTCATGTTTGTCTCACCCGTCCCTAGGGAACCAGCACCACTTTCCCGATCGCCTTGCGGCCGGACAGCTCGCCAAAGGCGCCGAGGAAATCATCGAGCTTGTAGCGCCCGGCAACATGCGGCTTGATCTTGCCGGCTTCGAACATCTCGAACAGCTCAGCCATGTTGGCGTAGTGCGCCGCCGGATCGCGCATCGCCCAGGCCCCCCAGAACACACCGACAACCGACGCGCCCTTGAGGAGCGGCAGGTTGAGCGGCAGCTTTGGAATAGGCCCCGCGGCAAAACCGATCACCAGGTGACGGCCCTCCCAGGCGATGGAGCGGAAGGCGGTTTCAGCGAAATCGCCGCCGACCGGATCATAGATCACATCAACGCCCTTGCCGCCGGTGATTTCCTTGATCCGGGCGCGCAGGTCTTCGCTGGTATAGTTGATGCCCTCATCGGCGCCGTGCGCCTTGGCGGCGGCGAGCTTTTCATCGCTGGAGGCACAGGCGATGACTTTCGCGCCCATCGCCTTGCCCAGCTCGACCGTGGCCAGACCGACACCGCCGGCCGCACCGAGCACGAGCAGGGTCTCGCCCGGCTGGAGTTTGGCGCGTTGTTTCAGGGCGTAATAGGAGGTCGCATAGACCACCGTCAGACCGGCGCCTTCCTCGAAGGACATGCTATTAGGGATCTTGATGACCGCACCGGCCGGCGCCGCGACCTGCTCGGCGAAAGCGCCGGTCAGGCCATTGAAACAGACGCGGTCACCGACAGCGACATTGGTGACGCCATCGCCCAGCGCGGTGACGATACCCGCGCCCTCACCGCCCGGCACGAATGGCAGGGGCGGTTTGAACTGGTATTCGCCGCGCACGCAGAGCAGGTCAGGGAAGTTGAGCCCCGCCGCCTTGACGTCGACCATGACATGCGCCGCCGGCAGGGCCGGCGTGTCGATCTCCTCGACCTTCATGCCGGCTTCCGGTCCGAATTCCCGGCAATAAAGCGCGCGCATCATGCCACCTCGAACAGGCCGGCTGCGCCCATGCCGCCGCCGACACACATGGTGCAAACGACATATTTGGCGCCGCGGCGCTTGCCCTCGATCAGGGCGTGGCCAACCATGCGGGCACCGGACATGCCATAGGGGTGACCGATCGAGATCGCGCCGCCATCGACGTTCAGGAGCTCGTCAGGAATGCCCAGCTTGTCGCGGCAATAGAGGACCTGGACGGCGAAAGCCTCATTGAGCTCCCACAGACCGATATCATCCATGGTCAGGCCATTGGCCTTGAGGAGTTTCGGGATCGCGAAGACCGGGCCAATGCCCATTTCATCCGGATTGGTGCCGGCAACGGCGATGCCCCGATAAATACCAAGCGGCTCGATCCCGCGGCGCTCGGCATCTTTCGCCTCCATCATCACCGCGGCGGAAGCGCCGTCGGAGAGCTGGGAGGCATTGCCGGCCGTGATGAACTTGCCTTCCTTGATGCGCATGCCATTGGCGAAGACCGGCTTCAGCCCCGCAAGCATTTCCGCCGAAGTACCCGGGCGATTGCCCTCATCCTTTTCCAGCGTGACTTCAAGATCCTGAACCTCACCGGTTTCCTTGTTCATGAATTTCATGACCGAGGGCAAAGGTACGATCTCGGCATCGAACCGGCCGGCCTGCTGGGCCGCATGGGTGCGGGCCTGCGACTGGGCGGCGTATTCGTCCTGGGCTTCACGGCTGATGCCATAGCGATCGGCAACGACTTCGGCGGTTTCCAGCATCGACATGTAGAGGTCGGGCTTGTTCTCGATGATCCACGGATCAACATCCCAGTTTTTGGTCATCTTGTCGGTCTGGACCAGGGAGATGCTTTCCAGTCCGCCGCCAACGGTGACCGTCATGCCATCGGTGATGATCTGTTTCGCCGCCGTGGCGATCGCCATCATGCCGGACGCGCACTGGCGGTCCATCGACATGCCGGCGACCGTGTCCGGCAGGCCGGCGCGGATCAGGCTGTTGCGGGCGACATTGCGGCCCGTCGTGCCCATCTGCATGGCACAGCCCATGACGACATCATCGATCTCGCTGGGATCGACGCCGGAGCGCTTGACCGCTTCGCCGATCGCATGACCGCCCAGGGTCGGGCCGGAGGTGGCATTGAAGGCGCCGCGATAGGCCTTGCCGATCGGGGTACGCGCCGTGGATACGATGACAGCTTCACGCATGGGTCTCACTCCTCATTGGTTGTTTTATACCAGACGATTTGCTGGGTCGTGGCCAGCAGGCGCCCGTCGCGGCTCCAGATCCGCGCATGTTGGTCGTAGAAACCACGTCCGCCGCGGGCGGCATGGGTTTCGATAAGCATATAGTCAGCGCCGACAGCGGCATAATCATCGGGGCTGGCATGGAGATAGACGGTCATCGAGACCGTCGCGATCATCTCCGGCTTGCCCGTGACAAAGAACAGCCGCGGCGTCGGCGTATCGGCCAGCGCCACCAGCCCGACCGCGTCAAGCGGACGGTCGGGTTCGAGCCGGATCCAGGACAGATTGTCCGTGCGGGTCTTGCCCGTGCCAAAGGGCGGGCTTTGTGTCGGGCGCATTTCAACCGTGCGCGACCAGGCCATGGGCAAATTGGCGCGGTCGCAATCCTCCGGCGGCGGTGCGTCGGGGCGCGAACCCTCGGTCCAGGCCAGGGTGTCGCGGCGACGCGAGAGAATCCCCATCGCCCGGTTGGAAGGACTTTTATCGCCCTGCGCCGTCAGCGAGGCATTCCAGAACTGCGTATTCTTGCCGCCCCGATCGCACGCAACATCCAGCGTGATCGGGCCTTCGCGGGCCCCGGCGAGGAAATCGGTCGTGATCGAGACCAGCTCCATCTCCGGACCGGCCGCCTCGACCAGGCCCTTGGCCAATACCGCTGCGCTCCAGCCGCCATAGGGGCCGATCATATTTTTGAAGTGTTCGCTCGCCTCGCCCTCGAAGCGGATGTCGGGCGCTTCGCCCGAAACCCGCTTCAGAGCCGTGGATTGGTCAAAAAGATGCACGGGTCAGCCCAGCTTGACGCCGAAATGAGCGGCAGCCTTGGCGAGGAATTTCATCGTCTGCTGGCCGCCCTGCTCGAACATTTGCTGGCCGGCCGGATCGATAATGGCGTCGATATTGGCGGCGACATGTTCCGGTGTCTGCTGTTCGGGCGGCAGATAGATGCCGTCAGTCTCATAGACGCGCGTCGCGGCATAACCACCGGCACCGGCACACAATACCAGACGTGAAGGCGCGTCATCGCTGACCAGATAGACCAGGCCGGCACTGACGCTTTCGACCGTCATCAGCTTGAGCGCTTCTTCCGGGATCAGGCCCTCGGTCATGCGCGTCGCCGCCGTTGGCGAGAGCGCATTGACGCGAATACCGTATTTGGCGCCTTCCAGGTGGAGCACATTCATGAAGCCGACCAGGCCCATTTTGGCGGCGCCGTAATTGGCCTGGCCGAAATTGCCGTAAATGCCCGACGAGGACGAGGTCATCACGATGCGGCCATACTGGCGCTCGCGCATATGATCCCACAGCGCCTTGGTACAGATCGCCGAACCGGTGAGGTGTACGGATGTGACGGCGTTGAAGTCCGCCATATCCATCTTGGCGAAGCTCTTGTCGCGCAGGATGCCGGCATTATTGACCAGGATATCGACCTGGCCGAAGGCCTTCATCGCCTGGGCGACCATGTCGGCGACTTCGTCTTCCCTGGTGACATTGGCGGTGTGCGAAATCGCCTCGCCGCCGGCAGCGCGAATTTCCGCAGCGACATCCTCGGCCGCCGAACCGGAGCCAACACCGTCGACCGATCCGCCCATATCATTGACCACCAGCCTGGCGCCGCGAGAGGCCAGCGCCAGCGCGTGAGAACGCCCAAGGCCATTGCCGCCACCGGTCACAATGGCGACGCGGCCATCAAAACGAATTTCACTCATGTCATGTCTCCGAAAATGGGCGTTAGGCGACGACCTGCATCGTCAGCCATTGTGCAATCAGGGCCGGCTTGTCCTCGCCCTCGATTTCAACCGTGATGCCGAAGCGCAGCATCCACTGGCCGGGGCTTTTCTCGACAGCATCCTCAAGCACGAAACGGCCGCGGATTTTCCTGCCAGAGCTGACCGGCGTCAGGAAGCGCACCTTGTCGAAGCCGTAATTGATGCCCATCGCCATGCCCTCAAGCGTAAAGGCGATGTCCATCGCCATGCGCGAAAGCATGGAGAGCGAGAGGAAGCCATGGGCAATCGTGCCGCCGAACGGGGTTTCCTTCGCGGCGCGCTCGGCGTCGAGATGGATGAATTGATGATCTTCGGTGACATCGGCGAACTGGTCGATGCGCGACTGGTCGAGCTTGATCCAGTTGGACAGACCGATTTCCTTGCCGATCTCGCTGGCAAGGTCGGCGGGTTTCACAATGGCCATCAGTCTATGTCTCCATCGGTCAGAAGCTGCTTTCTCAAACCTGGCTTGTCGACCTTGCCTGTGCCGCCGCGCGGCAGGGGCGCGTCGAGCCGCCAGTAATGCGCCGGGCGCTTGAAGGCCGCCAGGTGTGGTTTGAGGAATTCATCGATCTCGTCATTGTGCAGGACGGCCCCCTCGCGCAGCAGGATCGCCGCGCCAACGCGCTCGCCGAGCCGTTCATCGGGAATGCCGATCACAGCGGCCTCGACAATGTCGGGGTGCGCTGCCAGGGCGCCCTCCACTTCCAGGCAGGAGATATTCTCGCCGCCGCGAATGACCATGTCCTTCAGCCGGTCCACGATCGACAGGAAACCATCCTCATCGAGCACACCGACATCACCGGTCTTGAACCAACGATCCTCGGTCAGCACGGCTGCCGTGGCTTCCGGCTGGTTGAGATAACCCTTGAAGAGGCAAGGTGACTTGATCCAGACCTCGCCGGCCTCACCGGTCGGGGCTGTCGAGCCATCCTCACGCACGATCTTGATCTCGGTCACGGCAGGAACGGCCCGGCCGCAGGAGTTCGGCTTGGCCTGGTAATCGGCCATATTGTTATAGGCACCCAGGGCATTGGTCTCGGTCAGGCCATAGCCCGAACTCGACCAGGCCTGCGGGAAAACCTTCGCCAGCCGTTCGACATGGGCAGCAGGCCGCTTGGCGCCGCCCGAACCCATATCCATCAGACTGTCCAGCCTCGTCCCGCGGCGTTCCGCTTCCAGCGTCACCTCGTGCGACATGGTCGGCACGCCGACCATATTGGTCAATTGCTCGCGCTCGATCAGGTCGACGGCATCGCCGGCATCCCATTTACGCATCAGCACCATCTTGCGGCCCGACAGGAGCGAGGTCATGAAGACGGCGTGTGAGCCGGTGCAATGGAAGAGCGGAACCGCGACCAGAACGCCCGGCGTCTCACCGAAGAACTCCTCGCCGCCATTGGCATGCTTCATCCCGGCGCCAATCAGCGCGTAGGACATGATCGCGGTCACCGCACCGCCATGCGAGAGCACGGCCCCCTTTGGCGCGCCGGTTGAACCGGAAGTGTAGAAAATCGCGAAATCATCATCCGGCTTGATCGCCAGCTCTAGCGCCGGCTTGCCGGCACCGGCAGCAACCAGACCATCAAAACTGTCGGAACAGCCCTCAACGCCCTCGCGGACACCGATCAGCGTCAGATCAAGCGGTTTGAGGTGCGGCAGCATGCGCTCGGCCTGGCGCGAGCCCGCGATCACCAGCTTGGCACCGCAATCGCGCAGGCCATAGCCAATCTCTTCGCTGGTCCACCAGCCATTCATCGGCACGACGACACCGCCCGCGGCGATAATGCCGAGGAAACAGGCCATCCATTCCGGACAATTGCGCATCGCCAGCACGACCCGCGTGCCCGGCGTGACACCATGGCGCTCGACCAGGCCGTTGGCGACGGCAACCGCCTTGCCGATCAGCTCGCCATAAGTCCAGCGTTGATCCTCGAACACAACGGCAGGCTTGTCCTTGTGCTCCATCGCGGCGGCCATCAGAAAGCGCAGATCCGGCGGCGCATTGACATAGCCGCGCTGCCTGACTCCAAAATTCTCGATCTCGCCGACAGCGAACAAGGGTTCATTGGCGACAATAAACTCGATGACCTTGTCGACCTGCTCCCGTGACGGGCCCGGTTTACGATCCGTCATTCAGCCCTCCAATGCTTCGTTGACGTAGCGCTTGAGCTCCTGGCGGGCGATCACCATGCGGTGCACCGCATCAGGACCATCGGCGAAGCGCAGCGTGCGAAGCGCAACCCACATGCCGGCCAGTGGCGTGTCCTGGGAGACCCCGGTGCCGCCATGCATCTGCATCGCCTCATCAACGGTCTCCAGCGCGACGCGCGGTGCGATGACCTTGATCTGGGAGATGTAGGGCGCAGCCGCGCGCGGATCGCCCTGATCCATCATCCAGGCGGCTTTCAGGCACAACAGACGTGCCTGTTCGATCGCCATGCGGCGCTCGGCGATAATATCCTTATTGGCACCGAGCCGGGCCAGTTTCTGGCCGAATGCGGTACGCGAGACCGAGCGGCGGCACATCAGTTCCATCGCGCGTTCCGACTGACCGATGGCGCGCATGCAGTGGTGGATGCGGCCAGGCCCGAGCCGGCCCTGGGAGATTTCAAAACCCTTGCCGCGACCGAGAATGATCGTGTCCTTGGGAACGCGCACATTGGTGAAGCGGATATGCATATGACCGTGCGGCGCATCGTCATGACCAAACACGGTCATCGGACGCAGAAGTTCGATCCCCGGCGTGGCGGCATCGACGAGGAATTGCGAATGACGGCCATGGCGGCCGGCTTCCTCACCCTCGGTTCGCGCCATCAGCACATAGACGGCGCAGCGTGGATCGCCGGCGCCCGAAGCCCAGTATTTCTCGCCATTGAGCACCCACTCATCACCCTCAAGCACGGCGGAGAAGGCGATATTGGTGGCGTCGGACGAGGCGACATCCGGCTCGGTCATCAGATAGGCGGAGCGCTTCTTGCCCTCGAGCAGATCGCTGAGCCAGCGTTCTTTCTGTGCTGTCGAGCCATAGCGCTCGATCACTTCCATATTGCCGGTGTCCGGAGCGGAACAATTGAAGACTTCCGGCGCCAGGAAGGACCAGCCCATTTCTTCGGCGAGATAGGCATATTCCAGCGTCGACAGGCCATAGCCGCGATCAGAGCCGGTGAGCCAGAAATTCCACAGGCCGCGCTCGCGGGCCTTGGCTTTCAGGGTCTCGCGAATCTCGACCTGGCGATCGGTAAAGGCAAAACGGTCCCCGCCGGCGGCCTTGCCCACCTCAGCGTGATACTCGTCCTCGAGCGGCAGGATCTCGTCGCGCACCATGGCCCGAACCTGCTCGATCAGCGGCTTGACCCGCTCGGAAATCCCTAAATCCATCTCAACTCTCCCGTGAATATCTGGTTTGGTGTGCTGACTGCGCGCGGTTGAACCCTAGACCGGCCGGCCGCGTTCGTTGATCATCATACGTCGAAACTTGCGCATCCCGCCGAGCCAGCGATCACGCTGGGTGGCCCGCAAGGCTTCATATTCGGCGACCTTGGGATGCGGAAAAGCGAGAAAGTGCTTGTTCTCGATCGCCGCCAGCATGGCTTCGGCAACAGCCGAGGGTTCAACAATCCCGTCAGCGCCGGCAATGCCGCCATCCTCGCTGCCGCCAAGCATATCGGTACGAACCGCCTGCGGACAGACGCAGACGACCTGCAAGCCGTCATCGCCATGCGCCACGGCCAGGCTCTCCGCGAAGGAGACGGCGGCGTGCTTGCTGGCGCTATAGGACGAGGCTCCGATCTGGGCCAGAAGGCCAGCAGCGGACGCCACCAGCACAAAGACCCCGCCGCCGCGCGGTTTCATCCGTGGCCAGACCTGGCGCGCACCGCGGACGGCACCCATCACATTGACCTCAAATGAGTCATGCCAGGCCTTGTCGTCCGCCCCGGCTGCATCCCAGCTCGGCTCGTCCGTACGCAGGATACCGGCATTGGAGACATAGATGTCGACCGGCCCGAGCCTTTCTTCGGTCTGGATCAGGAAGGCGGCAATATCGGCCTCCTTGGTGACATCGACGCGAGCGCCATAGCCCGAGAATGCCTTGGCGGCTTCTTCGGCTCCCCGCAAATCGGCCAGCGCGATTTTCGCGCCACGGTCATGAAAGGCCTGGGCCATGGCGAGGCCGATCCCGCGGGCTCCGCCCGTGATCGCAACCACTTTTCCTGTGTAGTCCATATCGACCCTCCCCGGCCTTGACCGGCTTAGTATTTGCGCAGACGCGCGAACTTGTCGGTGTGATAATTGGCATCACCATACAGCGCTTCGGCGACGCGAACGCGCTTGATGAAGAAGCCGATATCGTACTCATCGGTCATGCCGATCCCGCCATGCATCTGGATCGCCTCGCGGGCCGAGAGCTGGGCCACCTGGCCCAGTTTCGACTTCGCGGCCGAGACCATCATGGCAGCGTGATCCGGTGCCATATCCAGTGTCTGCAACGCCTTGAGGACGATGGATTTGCCCAGTTCGATCTCGGTATAGAGATGCGCGGCGCGGTGCTGCAGCGCCTGGTAAGTGCCGATGATCTCGCCGAACTGCTTGCGCTCGCGCAGATAGGCGAGTGTCTGGCCCAGGCATTCCTGGGCCGAGCCGGACATTTCGGCGGCCAGACCGGCGCGGCCGGCATCGAGCACGGCTTCCAGCGCCGTGTAACCGCCATCGACTTCGCCGAGCACGGCGTCAGCGGTGACTTCAACGCCTTCCAGCGTGATCGCCGCAGAGTTGCGGCTGTCGATCATGGAGGCGCGCTCGACCGAGACACCGGCGGCTTCGCGCGGCACCAGGAAAAGCGTAATGCCCTCCGGTTCGCCATCAGCACCGGCGGTGCGGGCCGAGACGATCAGCATATCGGCGATATGGCCTTCGGCGACGAAGGATTTGCGACCATCCAGCTTGAAACCATTGCCGGAGCGTTGCGCCGTCGTGGTTACGCTCGAGGGATTATGCTTGTGGGTCTCGTCGACGGCCAGCGCCGTGAGAAAATCACCGGCGGCCAGGCGCGGCAGGTATTCGGCCTTCTGGGCCTCGCTGCCAAAACGCGTGAGCGCCGTGGCGCCCAGGATTGCGGTCGACAGGAAAGGCGAAGCGGTCAGGGTGCGGCCCATTTCCTCGGCGATCACACCAGCGGCGACATGGCCCATGGCGACGCCGCCATGGTCTTCAGGCACCAGGACGCTGGCCCAGCCCATTTCGGCCATGTCTTTCCAGGTCTTGCGGTCGAAACCGTCAGCGCTCTCGGCATCGCGCAGTTTGCGTAATTGGCTGATCGGCGCCGATGTCTTGAGATAGCCCTTGGCGGCATCCTTGAGCATGCCTTGTTCTTCGTTCAGCAGCATTGCCATGGTGTGTATCCCCCTCAGGCGCTCGGCAGGTCGAGAATGCGTTTCGAGATGATATTGAGCTGAACCTCGGAGGTTCCGCCCTCGATCGAATTGGCCTTGGTGCGCAACCAGTGCCGCGCCACATCGCCATCGCCATCCCATTCCAGCCCGTCATGGCCGGACCCATCCATCATCAATTCCAGCCGGCGCTTGTTGAGCTCGGTGCCGTAATATTTCAGCATCGAGGAATTGGCGCCGACGCCCTGGCCAGACTTGGCTTCTTCGGTGACGCGCTCCAGCGTCGACAGGAAGGCCAGACCATCAATCTCGGCGCGCGCTACATCGGTGCGCAGGACCGGATCGGCCAGCTGACCATGCTCGTTGAGGCCGACCTGCTGAATGGCGACATCGCCCATCGGCCGCATCGCGCCGGAGCCGGCACCGGTGCCGCCGATCATCTCACGCTCATGGGTGAGCAGGTATTTGGCGATGGTCCAGCCCTTGTTGAGCTCGCCGACGAGGTTTTTCTTTTCGGCACGGGCATCATCAAAGAAGGTCTCGCAGAAGGGTGATTTTCCGGAAATCAGCTTGATCGGCTTGGTAGTGACGCCGGGCTGATCCATGTCGACCAGGATGAAGCTGATGCCCTCATGCTTCTTGGCCGTGAAATCGGTACGCACCAGCACGAAAATCCAGTCAGCCTGATCGGCATAGGAGGTCCAGATCTTCTGGCCATTGACCAGATAATGATCGCCCTTGTCTTCGCACTTGGTCATCAGGGCTGCGAGATCGGAGCCGGCATTGGGCTCGGAATAACCCTGGGCCCAGCGGATTTCGCCGCGGGCAATCTTGGGCAGATGCTCGAGCTTTTGATCTTCATTGCCATATTTCAGGAGTGCAGGCCCAAGCATCCAGATGCCGAAGGACATCAGAGGCGAGCGTGCCTTGATGCGCCCCATTTCCTCGCGCAACACCTTGGCCTCGGCCTTGGACAGGCCACCACCGCCATAGGCGACGGGCCATTCCGGCACCGTCCAGCCTTTTGACGCCATGCGATCGAGCCAGGTTTTCTGGGCCTCGGATTCGAACACCGCCTTGCGGCCGCCCCAGACAGCATCATTTTCGCCCTTCATCGGACGGCGCATTTCCTCCGGGCAATTGGCCTCAAGCCAGGCGCGCGTCTCGGCGCGAAATCTTTCCAGGTCCGGCATGTCTCTCCCCTTGATTGTCTTGTCGGCGTGACGTTTACGCTCACGTCAACTCGTTAGGCGTGAAATCCCCGCCATTGCCCGCCCTCGCCTGCGCGAGGTCAAGCGAACTGAGGGGCAATCTCCAGATTTTTGGCCAGCCCGAGCCGGCGCAGAACCAGCAGCATGGTCCCGTTATAATCGACGATGCGGTTCCAGATGCCCCGCTTGGGCAAATGCAGCGCGCTGCGCGGAAATTCGTGATGGTGATCGTGCAAGGCTTCGCCGCCAGTCAACAGCGCCAGCAGGTAGTCGACCCATTTGGGCGTATCGAGATGACCAAACACATTCACGCCCAGCGTCGTCGCGTGGAACTGGATGCCACGGCCAATGATGACGCAGGCATGCAGCAAGGCGACCAGGATCAGCGAGCCGCCAGCCAGAGCGACCGCGAGATAGATCAGTCCCGGGATCAGGAAATGCATCGCCAGCGACAGCGAGATGTGGAAACGGTCGGCGAACAGCACAACCTTGTTTTCCTTCAGCCACATCGGCATTGGCCGCTCCAGATCGGCGCTATCGCGCCACAGGATCCAGCCCATCCAGGCCCAGACCTTGCTCTCGAGCGGATTGTGCGGGTCGCCGGGATTGTCGGCAAAACGATGGTGCTGGGAATGGTAATTGACCCAGTCTTTCAACGAACCCTGCATGGCCAGGATGCAATTGAACATGAAAATGACCTGGGCCGGCCATTTGATCTCGCCGGCGCGGTGCTGCCAGATCCGGTGCAAGGGCCCGATCCCCATATTGCAGAGGAAGATCGTCGCCGCCATCACGAACAGACCGAGCGGCGCGTACCACCAGTGCAGGGTGAGGCCCTCAAGCGCCAGACCGAGAATGACCATGGTCACCAGCAGGCCAACCCCCAGAACCGGATAGAGAATAACCGAAAACACACTGGCCCAGTTGAGCGTACCCCAAGTTCTGACAATCGACATGGATCGCGTCACGGCAGGGCTTTCAGGCTTCATAGGGTCAAACTCATTGCTGGATTTCGGATAGTGACAACATGGGGTGGGCCGCATGAAATGTCGACAATCTCACTGCAAAGGTCAAACCCTAGTTTGCGGATCACTCCCGGTGCCGGAGCCGGATAAGGTGGCGGCATGCGCCTCCACCGGCAATACCGGCAGCTCGATATGAAAGCAGCTGCCCGCCCCCGGTTCGCTCTCGACCCAGATACGGCCACCATGGCGTTCGACGACCCGCTGACACAATGCCAGGCCGATTCCGGTGCCAGGATAGGCATCACGCGGATGCAGACGCTTGAACATGTCGAAAACGCGCTCGGCATAGCGGCTGGCAAACCCGATCCCGTTATCGCGAACCATGAGATGCCAGTGGGCACCATCGTCGGTCCGCGTCGCCGCGATGCGCACATGCGGCGGCGTATCGCCGCGATACTTCAATGAATTGCCGAGCAGATTGTGGAAGAGCTGGCGCAACAGCAATTCATCACCGCGCAGAACAACATCATTCTCACAGGTGATGGTGGCGTCCGTCTCCGCAATCGCAAGCTCAAAGTCGCTCGACACGCGCGCGACCAGGTCCGCCAACCCGACCTCGGCAATTTTCATGTCATCATTCGACGACCGGGAATAGCTGAGCAGGTCCTGAATCAATTGCCGTAGACGTTGCGCCCCATCGACCATCCGGTCGACCAGAAGGCGGCCGCGTTCGTCGAGACGGTCGGTATAGTCGCGCACCAGCAGCTCGCCGAAACTATTGATCTTGCGCAGGGGCTCCTGCAGGTCGTGCGAGGCAATCGAGGCATACTGCTCGAGCTCACGATTGGTCCGCAGCAATTCCTCAGCCTGCTGCGCCATGCGCACTTCGGATTCCTTGCGTTCGGTGATGTCGTGACAGGAGCCGGCCATGCGAACGGGCTCACCATTCTCGTCCCAGACCGCCTGCCCGCGTGTGTGTACCCAGATGAAACTGCCGTCGGGGCGGCAGCTGCGATACTCGGCCCGATACTCGCCGTCATGGGCCAGGTGCCGCTGCAGCGCGCCGAGCACGCGTTCGCGATCCTCGTCATGAATCCGCGCGGCGAAGGCTTCGATCGAGAGTTCCGGCTCGGGCATGTCCGGCGCCAGGATCCGTTTCAGCTGCTCAGACCAGTACACAACCCCGCTGCGGACATCCCAGTCCCACACACCGACACCCGTCCCGCGAACCGCCAATTCATGGCGTTCCTCGCTGCGGTGCCAGGCCTCCTCGACCCGCTTGCGTTCCGTAATATCCTCGATCGAGCCGGCCATGCGCTGCGGCACGCCCGCCCGATTCCAGACCGCCTGCCCACGGGAATGAACCCAGACATAATGCCCGTCCCGGTGGCGAATGCGGTGCTCGATCTGATAGGGCGTTCCATGCTTGAGATGTTGCCGGATCGCCTCGGCCTGCGCCTCGCGGTCGTCGGGATGCTGCAATTCGGTGAAGTCGCTGACGAGCGGCGTATGTTCGGCCGGGTCCAGCCCCGTCAGCTCATAACAACGCGGCGACCAATAGACCGCATCATCCTCGAGATTCCACTCCCATAACCCGACGCTGGATCCGCGGACCGCGAGGTCAAACCGGGAGTCAGCGCGCAGGAGCGAGACGTGGTGGCCGACCAGTGCAGCGGCCGTCTCCAGCACATTGCGGTCATCATCATTGAAATGCGTTCCAACCGCTTCATCGGCCGTGACATTGAGCGTCCCGTGCAGCCGGCCATCAACCAGAATGCGCGCGCCGGCATAGACCTGTGGACTGCACGCCGCGAGACCGGGATAGGGATCAGGCCCATTGCCGGCCACACGCGAGGCCATGATGGTCTGATCGCGTTCGACAAGCTGCTGGCACCAGCTGCCGGCAAGCTCCGGCGCATCTCCGACGCTATACCGTCCGGTATCGTCCAGGAGATATTCGACCGAGTATCGATCCGGCGCGATCTGGCAGACCGCAACGCGCGGCAATTTGAAATGGGTTTTGACGCGATCCAGGATCTGAAGAATGGCCCGCTCATGATCGGCATTGCCGACTGAGCTGAGGTGAACCAGGTCGAGCACCGTACGATAAGCCTGCGCATTGCCCGCCGTGCCGCCGATTTTCGTGTCTGCCACCATCAAACTTCCATCCGGCAATGCCGCAACGATTCACTCGAATCGCGCCTCTGGGCCGTGCAAGGTATACTGGCACCCTTTCGCTTTTCCAAAGCAACCGGCTCGTTCCCGGCTATCAAATATGACCGGTCGCAGCCGGCATGGTTACGAACAAACCTGTCAGCCCCTCGCTCATACCCGCCTTCGCAGCGCTGATAATCGGCCCGATTGATCGAAATTCGTCCGGAAACAGCCCGATTTATCGATGCTCGGGATGGACCGCCCCCGATTATTAAGGTTCTGTAACCCATCACCTGATGTGATTCACGGCTGGGGAGGCGTTGATGAAAAACGGAATTTTTTTGGTCGCAGTCATCGCGATCGCATGGGGGCTGGCCGTTGCATGTCCCGCCTCTGTTCGTGACAAGTTCGCCGAAGCAACCCAGATCCCCGAAGATTTCCATGTGGAAGCTGACCGGCAAATGGCGATGTTCGTCAGCTGGGCACGTGATGACCGGGCCCGCCCGGTGGAAGATATGCACGACCGCGATCTGTACTGACGCCGCGGCAAAACCCACTGACAGAGTGCCCCCCCCTGGCCAGGCGGCCTGACTATTCCGGCTCGCCCGGCTCCGTCGCCATGGCTGCCAGCCTCGCCTCGATCATCGCGCGATAGCTCGCCTCCGGTGGCGCCTCCGCCAGCAAGGCCTGCCAGGCCGCCTGCGCCGCATCGGTCTCGCCCGACTGGTATTGGGCCTCGGCCATGAAGAAACGTGACCGCACATCCGTCGGCTCGAGATCAAGCGCGCGGGCAAAGGCCTCGCGCGCCGCCGGTGTCATCATGCCATTGGCGTCGAACAACAGGGCCTGCCCCAGTGAGGCAAACAGAAAAGCCGAATCCGGAACGATGTTAATGGCCTGATCGAAGGCCTGTGCCGCCTCATTGTAGCGGCCAAGGCTGAGATAGGATTGCCCCAACACGGCCCAACCCTGGGCATCGTCGGGATTGGCCGCCATCTGGGCCGCCAGGGCGTCGACCTGGTCCAGCACGGCACGCATTTCGTCCGACACCTCAACCGCTTCCGGCTCGATCGGGATGACGGGATCCGGAGTCCCGATCGCCATGTAGAGCGCCACCGCAGCGATACCACCCAGACCACAGGCGATGATCGCGCCCTGACGCAGCACCGGATGGGCCGTCTCCGCATCGCCCCGATTCTCTGAAGCCGCCAGCAGACGCCGCTTGATATCGATCTCGGCCGCACGCGCTTCATCAGCGCCGATCAGGCCAAGCTCGCGGTCGCGCTCCAATTCCTCAAGCTGGCCGGAAAACGCGCCCAGCCCGTCCTGTTCGGCCGCCGCATCGCGTCGCATGAAGGGCATCACCAGGGCGATAACGGTAAGGCTGGCCATCACGGCAATCAGGATCCACAGCATCACTGGCCCTCCTCATCCATCAACTCGGCCAGTTCGGCCTCTTCTTCGGGGGTCAACGCAGCATCCATCCCGCGCGCCTGGCGCCGGACATAGACAATGATCAATCCACCGCCCACGAAGAGAAGAAAGAATGGCAGGCCCCACAGCGCCAGCGTATTGGCCTGCAGGGGCGGCAGCATCAGCACGTAATCACCATAGCGCGCCTGCATATAGGCGAGAATTTCGGCATCGCTATCACCCGCGGCGAGGCGCTCGCGAACAACGATCCGCATGTCCTCAGCCAGCGAAGCATTGGATTCATCAATGCTCTGACTCTGGCAGACGACACAGCGCAATTGGGTATAGAGCGCGCGGGCGCGACGTTCCATCGCGGCGTCGGCATAGACCTCGTCCGGTGATGGTGCGGCCAGGGCGACAGGTGCGAGCAACAAGGCGAGGCAAGCGATCAGGGTGCGCATCATGAGGCCTCCAGCTCGCGGATCAGCGGCAGAAGGGTTTCATCCCAGTCCTGCTGCGTGATGATACCGACATGGCGATAGCGCACGCGCCCGCTGGCATCGACCAGAAAACTCTCCGGTGCGCCGGTGATCCCCAGATCGATCGCCAAATGGCTCTCCGGGTCAAGACCGACAGCCGTGTAGGGATTCCCATGCCGCTCAAGCCATGCCGCTCCGGCCTCCGGCGTGTCGCGCCAGTCAACGCCATAAATCGGCACGATCTGCGAACGCGCGATCTGCATCAGCATCGGGTGTTCGATCGCACAGGGCGGGCACCAGGACCCGAATACATTGACCAGGCTGACATGCCCGGCCAGATCGCTGTTGGACAGGCCTGCCTCTGCACCGGCAACCGGTGGCAAGTCGAAAGCCGGTAATGGCTCGTCGATCAATTGCGAGGGAATGGCGCCCGGATCCTCGCGCAGGCCCATGCCGAAATAGATCGCCATCACGGCGAATACCAGCAAGGGGGTGAAGGCGAGCCAGCGTCCCATCACGGCGTCTCCGCACCCGTTTTTTCGCCCGGCTTGCGCTTGGCCAGATCGCGCGATGTCAGGGCGCGCCGGCCGCGATCACCGAGTGCGAGCAAGCCACCGAGGGTGAGCAGGGCCGATCCGATCCACAACCAGACCGCCAGCGGATAGATATAGGCGTGCACGGCCCAGCCGCGGCCTTCGACGCCCTCGCCGATCGTGACATAGAGATCGCCATCAAGCCGGGTCCGGATCGCCGATTCTGTCGTCGCCATCTCACGCACCGGATAGAAGCGCCGCTCGGCAACCATGTGACCGAGCTCGCGGCCATCGCGCGAGATGGCCAACGTGCCGGCCTGGGAGACGAAATTCTCCCGGTCACTACGCACGACATCGACCAGTTCGATCGAATAGCCATCGAGCTCAAACGCCTGGCCCGGCATCAGGAAAGCACTGGCTTCATCCTTCCAGGCACTGACGCCGGTAACCGCGAAGATGAGGACAGCGAGCCCGAAATGCGCCACGATCATTCCCCATATCCCCGCTGGCAGGCGCTTGGCCCGCGCCCAGCTGGCGGCAAGATCGACTTCGAACAGTTTCACCCGCGACTTCAGATCGAGCAATACGCCCAGACCAACCCACACCGCCAGGGCGGAGCCAATGGCGCCGGCCACGACCTCACGCTCGGCAATCCAGAGCGCGATCAGCCCCGCGACAAGGGCCGCGATGAAGGCCGGAGCGAGTTTTTTGGCAATCGGACCGAGCTTGCCACGTTTCCAGGCCAGCATGCCGCTGACCGGGACCAGCAGGAAAAGCACCGCCATCATCGGGATAAAGGTGGCGTGGTAGAAAGGTGCGCCAATCGAGATCGTCTCGTCGGAAACCGTGGTGATGAAGAGCGGGTAGAAGGTGCCGAAAAAGACCAGTGCGCAAGCTGCAGCCAGGAAGAGATTATTGACCAGCAGCGTGCTCTCGCGGCTCACCTCGGCGAAGACGCCGGTCGGTTTGAGGTGGCCGGCGCGCAGCCCGTACAGCACCAGCGAGCCACCGATCACCAAAATCAGAATACCGAGAATGAACACACCGCGTTCCGGGTCAACGGCAAAGGCATGGACGGAGGTAATGATACCCGAGCGGACCAGGAAAGTTCCCGCCAGCGACAGTGAGAAGGTGAGCAGCGCCAGCAATATGGTCCAGGCCTTGAGCGTGTCGCGCTTTTCCATCACCCGCAGCGAATGGATGAAGGCCGTGCCCGCCAGCCAGGGCATGAGCGAGGCGTTCTCGACCGGATCCCAGGCCCACCAGCCACCCCAGCCCAGCTCGTAATAGGCCCAGCTGGCACCGAGCGCGATGCCGACCGTCAGAAAGGTCCAGGCCGTCAGTGCCCAGGGGCGCACGATCCGCGCCCAGCGCGCATCGACCCGCCCCTCGATCAGGGCCGCGACGGCAAAGGAGAAGGTAATCGAAAACCCGACATAGCCGGCATAGAGCATGGGTGGATGCGAGGCGAGACCGGGATCCTGGAGCAGCGGGTTGAGATCGGCACCGTCCAGCGGCACCGGAAACAGCCGTGCGAACGGATTGGAGGTGAAGATCAAAAAGGCGAGGAAGGCCGCCGTGATCAGCGACTGCACCGAGAATGTCAGCGTGATCAGTCGCGGCGCCACATGCTGCCCCAACAGGGCCAACGCCCCCGTATAACCGGTCAGGATCAGGGCCCAGAGCAGCATCGAGCCCTCATGATTGCCCCAGACGCCAGAGAGTTTGTAGAGGAAAGGCTTTAGCGTGTGCGAGTTCTGCGCGACCACCAGCACGGAAAAATCCGACACCACAAACAACGCGGTCAGACAGGCAAAGGCTGACGCGATCAGCACGAACTGGGCCATCGCCCCGGCCCGCGCAAAACCATGAAACACCGGGTCGCGGACGGCCACGCCGGCAAAGCCGAGCACGGCCTGCAAAAGTGCGACGACAAAAGCGAGAATGAGGGCGGCCTGGCCGAGTTCAGCGATCATGGGTGGTTGGTCTTACGGGACGGTCGCTTCGTCAAGGGCCTCGGTGTCGCAGGGGCAGGACCGCGGGCTGATAGGCGGGCCGTCCTCACCCGGCTCGCTTCGGCCAACACCCGCTACTCACCCCGGATGCATAATGATTTCAAACCCCTCCTCTACCCCCGGCGGCACGTAATAGCGTGTGAACAGATCAAACTCGGCATCGCTGGCCTGGTAAGCGTGTCCGCCCGCCGCATTTCTGCGCCGCAGGCGCGCCTTGCAGCTCGCATCATCGAGCTCAATCAGGTGTAGCCGGTGCCCGGCCCCTGATTCCTCGATGATGGATCGCATCCACCTTCGTGACGCGAGCGTATTGGCCGGAAAATCGAGCACAACACCAAGGCCTGCGCGCAGCAATTCTGTGACATGCGGCCCGACCAGCGCGCGAAGACGGCGCGAACAGCGCACATAGTCATCCAGACTGTTGATCTCGCCGGGGTAGAGACCCGACAGCCAGTCATCTTCGGCAAGCAGTACGGTCGCCGGTGCCGCGGCGAGTTGACGGCACAGGGTTGATTTTCCCGCCGCGATCTTGCCGCAGACGAGATGGAGTGTGGGGGAATTGAACATGGGCGCTCCACAGGGTGGCGGACGCCCGGGCTTCAGAGCGCGGCAGGCATCCCGTCGGATCGAACACAATAACCCGGCCCGCAATGCGGGACCGGGTCCGTAATTCGCTGCCCTGCGCGTGCCGGCAGAAGACGGGATGGACATCTTGTCATGCGGCAGAGCCTAAAGGGCGCAGGCTCGGCCGGCAAGCCAGGCCCGCCCGGCAAGCGCTTCAGGCGACGACACAACCGAGTGCCGCACCCAGATCGCCGCCGGCCCGGCTCAGGCCTTCGCCCACGAGAACCAGACCCGAGCGCCGCTCGATTTCGGCGAGCGTGCTGCGATGATCGCAATAATCCGCATCGCGCGGCGTTTCCTGGTCGAACAGAAAGCCGGTGGAATTGCCCGCGGCATCGATCACCAGTTTCCAGTAGGCGGACGGTACGCGGTGCGGCTCGCCGGCATTGTCCAGCCCCGGCATGTCGCGTTCATAGAGTGGGCCGGTCAGGACATAGAGTTCGCGCTGCGCCCAGGCGAGATCGCGCACTGCGGTTTCCAGCGCCACCCAGGCGCCCTGGTTGAGGGCCGCGCTTTGCGGCGTAATGTTGGAATAGATATTGGTCGAGCGCCAGAACGGTGTGCCCGCAAAGGAGGCCAGCGGCGCCTGATGACCACGATCATAGCCATGGGCCCGGTTGGCGCCCTGGTAGTCATCGCGCGCGCCGCGCCCAGCCTCCAGCGTCTCGTCCTCGGCAAGGAATTCATCGGTGCGCCAATTACGGTTCAGGTCCGCCGACGACCCCATGGTTTCTCGCGTGACCCGATAGGCGACCCAGTCGGCCAGCTTGGTGTCATCATTGGCCGAGAGCGCATAGATTTCACGCACAACCAGGTCATTGCTGACCGGCGTCCCGGCCGGACAGGCACCGCGATAACAATGAACGATATGAATATCCTGGCCGCCAGCCGGCAGTGCGCCCGCCATTCCCGTAACCCCGGCCAGGGCCGCCACAAGCAATTTACGCAAGATCAAAGCCCCAACAACACGCCACAAGCGGTAGGCTGCTTCGCCCGCCCCGGTCCAGCGACCCGCGCGAGGAGAAGTGCATATTGACCGCAGGGGTTGTAGCGGCTTTCACGGCCAGCCCCCTCGAGGAGGATCCGCACCCCACCCGCAGGGCGAAACCATCTGACTCTGGCGGAAAAGCGGACCCAGATCCGTCATCCACCGCGCCGCTCATGCGCGCCATGACGGGCTAGCCGCCATACAAAAACACCGTTTTCATTATTCCCGCCGGCATTGTTCGACGCCAGGCGAGTAGGTGTTCACCGTCAGCGGTGCGCAAGGCACGCCGGGCTGTTGAGCTGGACTCGGGGCCGCGAATACGGCGCGCTGCATTCGCCAGCTCACGCGCGCCAGACCCTGACAGCCAAGGCGTGCTCACCGCGTTGATCGGGTTTCAAAAATCGATGTCCGGGCCGATACCCTGGTGACAGGCTGACGCTCCACTCGCGGGCGCAGCACCGGGGCGCCTTCGATTCCTGTTACCCCCTCCGCTGCCGGCCCAGCCACAGGATCGCCAGTGCCGGCACCCAGGGCACAACACGCTCGAACGGATCGCCCGGCAGGCGGGCCAACCCGGCCAGCGTGCGCATGACGCCATCAAGACCGGCCGGATCGAGCGCACCAAGCGCGTTGAAGAACACCGTCAGCGCGAAGCCGGTGGCCATGGCGGCGAGCGTGGCGCGGCCGCTTGGGTCAATGCGCATCACCCGCATGATGATGATCGGGCCGAAGGCTGCGCCCAGCGCTGCCCAGGCAAAGAGAACACGGGCGAAAATCGTGCTCGGCAGGGCCAGCGTCATCCAGATCGCCACCAACGCAATGGCCAGCATTACGATGCGCGAGACGGTCAACTCACTGCCGGGAAAGCGGCGCGACAGGCCCATATCATGGGCGATCGCGGCGGCAGCCACGAGCAGGATGGAATCGACCGTCGACATCACCGCCGAAAGCACGGCGGCCAGAACAATCCCGGCCAGGACCGGCGGCAGGAGATCACCGGCGAGGAGATAGAACAGGTTTTCCCCATTCTCCGCACCGCCGACCAGCGCGCGGCCAGCCAGCGCCAGAACCGTCATGCCGGTGAACATGATCACGGCCCAGATGATCGCAATGGCGAAGCCGCGATAGCGCGCCGCCTCATCCTTCACCGCCATCAGGCGCGACATGAGCTGCGGCTGTCCCAGCGCACCGATACCGACTCCCCAGACGCCGAGCACAAATCCAACCAGCATGAAGCCGGCCCGGCCACCCGTGATCTGGAGATATTCCGGCGGCGCTTCGGCCGCGAGGGTCGCGAAAACCTGCGCCGGACCACCTGCCGCGATCAGGGCCGCCACCGGCAGGGTGAGCGCGACCAGCACCATCATGAAACCTTGCAGCATGTCGGTGACACTGACCGCCCAAAAGCCTCCGAGCAGGGAATAGATCAGGATCACCGCAGCGCCGATCATGACGGCCTGGGTCTGGTTGACAGGGAATTGGGTTTCGAAGGCGGCCGCCGCGGCGCCGAACTGGGCCGCGATATAGAAAACAAAGCAGAACACGATCAGGATCGAGGCCAGTCCGGTGATCAGCACCCGCATCCGGCCAGAGGTCTGCGCGGCGAGAAAATCGGTCAGCGTGACATGGCCACGCTCGGCGGTTTCCTCGCGCAGGCGCTTGCCGAACCAGAGCCAGACCGCGACATAGCCACCCCAGATCCCCGGCACCATCCACAGGGCCGACAGGCCGGTGGCATAGACGAAGCCGGTGAAGCCGAGCAGCACCCAGGCCGAGGAAGTCGAGGCGGCGTAGGAGAGGCCGGCAACCCAGGCCCCCAATCCCTGGCTGGCAACGAAGAAGTCGGATTCATTCCGGTTGCGCTTGCTGGCCCAGACGCCAACCCCGATCAAAATGAGGTTATAGATCACCAGCGTGATCAGCACGACGATTGTCTGTTGGTTCATAACGCCCTCCCCGGCATCGCTACGCAAAACGCAGCGCGGCGCTTTTATGACTCAGGGCCACAGGTTTATGCTGGTTTGCTTGGCGATACCAAGGCTTCGCTGCGCCACGCCTGTCCGCAAAGAGATTTTCCCCGCAATGACCCAGCCGCCGATTGAAGGCCTGACCCTAGAGCGCCGCGGTGCGGTGGCCGAACTCGTGCTCGACCGGCCACACACCCGCAATGCCTTTACCCAGGCGATGTGGGCCGCCCTGCCCGGCCTGCTGGACGGTCTCGCCGCTGATTGCCGCGTGCTGATCGTGCGCGGCGCCGGCAATGCCTTCGCGTCGGGCGCCGATATTTCCGAATTCGCCGAAGTTTACGCGACGCCGGAGCGCGCCGGAACCTATTCCCGCCAGATCGCGGCCGCGCTCGACGCCCTCGCCGCCTTCCCGCATCCGACGATCGCCATGATCCGCGGCGCCTGCGTCGGCGGCGGCTGCGCCCTGGCGCTGGCCTGTGATCTGCGCTTTGCCGATGAAAGCGCCCGCTTCGCCATCACGCCCGCCAAGATGGGGCTGATCTATCCCTTCAACGACACCAAACGCCTGGTTGATAGCGTCGGCGCGGCAATGGCCAAGGACATGTTGTTCTCGGCCCGCACGCTCGACGCCGCCGAAGCGCTGGCCTGCGGACTTGCCAGCCGCGTCACCTCGCCCTCGGGACTGGACCGTCTGGTGAGCGAATATGTGGATCAGCTACTGGACATGTCGCCGCATTCGGCCGAATTCACCAAGCAGATGATTGCCCGCGTTCTCGCCGGGCAGAACCAGGACAGCGACGCAACGAAAGCGCTGTTCGCCGGGGCTTTCAGCCACGCAGATTTCAACGAGGGCTATCGCGCCTTTCTCGAGAAGCGAAAGCCGGATTTCAGCGCCGTACGAGCGGCACCAGGCACAGGGACGAAAGACCAATGACCACGCTTAAAGCCAAGGATGCACCAGATCTGGGCCGTTTCGACTGGGAAGATGCCTTCCGCCTCGACGACCAGCTGACCGAGGAAGAACGCCTGGTCCGCGATGCCGCCCGCGCCTATGCCCAGGACAAGCTGCAACCGCGCGTCATCGAGGCCTATCGCGAGGAAAAGACCGATCCGGAGATTTTCCGCGAAATGGGTGAGCTGGGCCTGCTCGGCTCGACCATTCCGGAAGCCTATGGCGGCGCCGAGCTGGGCTATGTCGCCTACGGGCTGGTCGCCCGCGAGGTCGAGCGTGTCGATTCGGGTTATCGCTCGATGATGTCGGTCCAGTCCTCGCTGGTGATGTATCCGATCTACGCCTATGGCTCCGAAGCGCAGCGGATGAAATATCTGCCCAAGCTCGCCAGCGGCGAATGGATTGGCTGTTTCGGCCTGACCGAGCCGGATGCCGGCTCCGATCCGGGCGGCATGAAAACCCGCGCCACAAAGACCGCTGACGGCTATCGCCTCAATGGCTCGAAAATGTGGATCTCCAATTCCCCGATCGCCGATGTCTTCGTCGTCTGGGCCAAGTCGGACGCCCATGACGGCAAGATCCGCGGCTTCGTGCTCGACAAGGGCACCAAGGGCCTCTCCGCTCCGAAGATCGGCGGCAAGCTCTCGCTTCGCGCCTCGATCACCGGCGAGATCGTGATGGAGAATGTCGAGGTCGGCGAGGACGCGCTCTTGCCGAATGTCTCCGGCCTGAAAGGCCCGTTCGGCTGTCTCAACCGGGCCCGCTACGGCATTTCCTGGGGCGTGCTCGGTGCGGCGGAATTCTGCTGGCATGCGGCACGCCAATACGGACTCGACCGTCAGCAATTTGGCCGCCCCCTCGCCCAGACCCAGCTCTACCAGAAGAAGCTCGCCGACATGCAGACCGAGATCGCGCTGGGCCTGCAGGCCTCATTGCGCGTCGGCCGCCTGATGGACGAGGCCAAGGCGGCGCCGGAAATGATCTCGATCGTCAAACGCAATAATTGCGGCAAGGCGCTCGATATCGCCCGCCAGGCGCGCGACATGCATGGCGGCAACGGGATTTCGGAAGAATTCCAGGTCATGCGCCACATGGTCAATCTGGAAACCGTCAATACCTATGAGGGTGCCCACGACGTCCATGCCCTGATCCTGGGCCGTGCCCAGACCGGTCTGCAGGCGTTTTTCTAGCGCTTCGCATCGATATCCGCCGCCATTCTGACGGCCAGACAGGCAGATGCCCGGTTCGATCAACGAACCGGGCATTGCTGTGAGCGCAATCGGCAGATTGGCTAGAGGCCGAATTCGCCGCACTCATACAGGACCCAGAAGCCTTCTTCGATGCAGACAACACCAATGCATTGGTTGGTGAAGGGTGAGGTCTCGACCCAGCAATTGTCGGGAACAGTATTGGCCCGCCCTGTCCGGTAGGCCTGAAGCTCGGCAGCGCTGAGCATGCGCGGCTGGGGCGCGTCCGCAGACGCGAGGGCATCGCCGCCAGAGGCAATCGCCGACGGCCCCGCGACCAGCGCCAGGGCAGCAACCACGCCAGCCATCATGAGAGATTTTCCTGAGATCATGAGATTTCCCCTATATCCATAGATTGAACAAAATCAGGCTTCACCACCTTTGCGTGTGAGTCAATCAAAAGCTGGCGAAAATATTACGGGCCCGTCCGGCCCCACCCCGTCTGACCCCGCCGGAGCGGCGCCAGGCCCGTTGCCAGGCGAGCCATTGCGGGTCTCGCGCACCGCGCCCCTGCAATCGGATCGCAAATCGCCGCAACTCGCGCTTGATAGCCCCGCCGGGGCATTCTAAACCCGCAGGTGGAGAGGTGGCCGAGTGGTCGAAGGCGCTCCCCTGCTAAGGGAGTGTACGCCAAAAGCGTACCGAGGGTTCGAATCCCTTCCTCTCCGCCACTACCCCCAATCGCCAAACCTCGACACCGGTCCCGGACTGCGGCCACTCGGCGCCGTCGGCGATCGAGCCTGCGCCGGCCGGGAGTGTCACCCTGTTTGCCACTGATCTGCCCTGGACTCGCCGCTGGCTCACCGCAGATGTGCCGTTGATGATGCGCCGGCATGCGCTTCAGTTGCTGAAACTTCGCCTGCGACACTTGAAAACCCCTCGTAAAAACAACCGCATATCGATTTCGCATTCTGCCTTGAACCCGTCCTCATAATGTCCGCACTTGCCGCATCGCGACCATCCCCCCCAGTATAACCGCGCCCGGAATTGCGTGGACAGGCAGGGTTGGGCGATGGATCGCCAGACAATCGGGACACAAGCAACCGGTCCGCCGCCGGTGCCAGCGAGAGCTGGGACTTCGACAGCGCCAACTCGGTGCGCACTGACGAGCCGACCAATACCGTCAATCAATACGATACCGTCTCGCTGACAGGATCGGCGGGCGCATCGAGCTGGTCGCTCACCTATGACGGCAGCGACAATCTCTCCGGCGACGGCACGCGCTTTTTCAATCACGACACCCGCAACCGGCTGACCGGCATCGCCGAGCCGGGCCAGACCACCACCTATCAATATGACGTGATCGGCCGGCGCATCGGCAAGAGCCTCAATAGCGGTGCCAGCTGGACCGGCTATGTGCATGCCGGCGGCATGGAGATCGGCGAGGTCAATGCGGCCGGGCAGTACCTGGTGCGCTATGTGCCCGGGCCCGGCATCGATCAGCGCGAGACGATGATCGTCACCGACCCGGCCACGGGCGCGGCGCTGACCCGCCAGTACTATCACGCCAACCGGCTCGGCCGCATTTTTCTAAATCTGTCCGTCCTCACCCCCTTGCGCGGGCTGCGGGCGTGACGGGGATCGCCCTGTCCAACCAGCAATCGGGCGCCCTCACCGACCAGTATGTCTACACCCCCTATGGCGTCGAAGCCCCGCTCGCCACCTCCGGCAATCCCTTCCGCTATACCGGGCGGCGCTTCGACGCCGAGAGCGGGCTGTATTACTACCGCGCCCGCTATTACTGGCCCCAGATCGGGCGGTTTCTGGAGACCGATCCGATTGGCTATGCGGACCAGATGAATCTGTATGCCTATGTCGGGAATAATCCGTTGAATCTCACCGATCCTACGGGGGAGCAGTCGCAGTACCGCACTGTTTACCAGATGTACAAAAACCGCGTTCACTACTCCGCCCTCATTGGGGCAAGCATCGGAGCAGGAATCGCCGCCGCGAATGGGGCCGATGGGACTGACATCGCGATCACCGCATTCGGTGACGGAATGACAGCGGGACTCGTGGCATATAATCCAGCACTAACGGTGCGAACAGCCTACTTCAATGGTGCATTTAAGAGCATCGCGAGTGATTTTGCACATGGCGAACTCTCCCCAGAGTCAGCTACCGACGCGATAGCGGCGGCAGTCTCTGAAGTCGCGGGCGCGAAAGCCGGTGTAATGTTCAGTGAAATTGGAGGTAGATTGATTGGTGGTGCACTTGGAGAGGCGTTGCGGGGAACGCATCTAGATGAAGGGCTTGCGGCGGCACTAGGCGCAGAGGCGGGGCAATTGACGTTAGACCAGCTGGCCGAGCCCGGTATCTCCTTTCTGACGCAGATTGAGCCGGTTAGCGGATATCTGATGGGCTCTGGAAGTTCCGCCAACACATATAATGGGATTCGCGCGCCCAACGTCGAGGATATCAACATAAACCCTTCCGCGGACATCTTGGATTGCACGCGGGATCGGTCATCTTGCCAGTAGGGAGCGGTTATGCGGATATTGTTGTACCCCTTGATTTTAGTTGCCGGAATCTATGCCGTCTTGTTCGTGCCATATGATATTTTGGTGGGAAGCTTAGGTCTGGGGATGCGAGAAACACGAGGGGTCTGTCTTTTCGGTGCCCCTAACTGCGAGGCCTATTGGCGATCAGTGGGGAGCTTCTCCGTGATTGCGTATGTTTCGATGTTGGTGATCGCACTAGTTGCGCTCCAATTGAGAGCGAAGAGGCCGGATACGTCGGATGATCATGACAGCGAATAGATAAATGCAAAAAAATAGATGGTGACAGGCACCTATTAATCCGGTGCGGGCGGCCACCCAGGGCGGCGCTGGGTCCTGTCAGAAGAACTTCGCCTTGAGCGCGGCGACGTAGTTCCCTAGCCTCCCCCAATGCGTAATCCGTTCAAATATTTCAAGACTTCGCCCGAGATCATCCGCCTTGCCGTGATGATGTACATCCGGTTTCCACTCTCGCTCCGAAACGTCGAGGACCTGCTCCACGAGCGCGGGATGGATATCACGCACGAAACGGTGCGCTTCTGGTGGAACCGTTTCGGTCCCATGTTTGCGGCGCAGATCCGGAAGCGGCGAGTTCAGAACCAAAATCACTCAAACTGGGCGTGGCATCTCGACGAGGTCTTCGTCAAAATCAACGGTGAGCTTCACTATCTCTGGCGCGCCGTCGATCACGAAGGCGAGGTGCTTGAGGCCTATGTCACCAAGCGGCGTGATCGCCATGCTGCGCTGAGATTTTTGCGCAAAGCCATGAAGCGCTACGGCAATCCACATGTGGTCGTGACCGATCGGCTCGGGTCCTACAAGGCTGCCATGAAACTGGTCGGCAATGCCGGCCGCCAGGAGACCGGGCGCTGGCTCAACAACCGTGCGGAAAACTCCCACCTTCCCTTTAGGCGAAAGGAACGCGCCATGGGCAAGTTTCGCAGCTTCGAGACCTTGCAGAAATTCGTTTCAGCCCAATCATCCGTCCACAATCACTTCAGCCACGAACGTCACTTAAACCGCAGAGAAACGTTCAAGCAATGCCGGTCCGTCGCCCTGGTCGAATGGCGTCAACTTGAAGCCTGAGTTAAGGTCGGTGGTCGATTTCGGAGACCGGTTCGCGTTCGTCTGACAGTACCTGCCGCCGCAAGTAGGATCGCCCCAAGAGCATAGATTTTCCAGCGCCCGACCGTCGCGACCTAAGGTATACATATGGGCTGCACCGGTAAACCTCGAGAAAAATACCGTTTCAAATAAACGGGGACACTCACCATTTATAGCGCTCCAACCACGCGAACTCATTGGCTTTTTTGAAAATCCCCGCCCCGGAACCGGGCCGGCGCGCGCGGCACCCGCTCGAAATACTCCGGTATAATTGCCCGATCGGCCATCGTGCTGCCCTGCCCTGAACAACAAACTTGACCCCGGATCAACAATGCGACTTATTCGCATTCACAAACTCCAAGGGTTGAGGGCAGGCGTATGGCGATGGATCTGGTTCCGGTTTGGCTGGTGCAGGGCGGTTGGGTGATCTGGATTCTGGCCGTCGGGTCGGTCGTCTCGATCGCGGCTATTCTCTATGTTTTTGCGCGTCATTCCGCGGCGAAACTCGCCCTCAATTCGCGCCGGACCGAGGCCCTGCTCGCCACGGTGCTCGGCCCCGAAGGCAATGTTGCGCGGGCGCCCTATGAAGTGCTGGCGGCAATGGCGAGCAAGCTGCACCGCGCCGGCACGCCGCGTCAGGATATCCTCGACGAGCTGACCATATTGGCGACCGAGCAATTGAATGATTTGCGCACCGGTATGCGCCTGCTCGAAGTGATAGCCGGCGCGGCACCGCTGATGGGCCTGCTGGGCACGGTGCTCGGCATGATCGAAGCCTTCAAACAGCTGGAAATGGCGGGCAGCCAGATTGATCCATCCGTGCTGTCGGGCGGTATCTGGCAAGCCCTGCTGACGACCGCTGCCGGTCTCATCGTGGCGCTGCCGGCGCTGATCGCCTGGCATCATTTTGATCGCGGCCTGGAGAATGCCCGCATCGCGATGAATGCGCTTCTGGCGCGGATCTCAAATGCCTTGCGCGCCCGTGAGCGCGCCGGTTCCGCCCGCTAGGGCCGGCGCCATGATCCCCGAATCCACCTCAAGGCGCAAACCCGCCACCGGCCTGACGCCGCTGATCGATGTCGTCTTCATCTTGTTGATTTTCTTCATGCTTGTGGTGCAATTCAGTGAGTATCAGCAAGTGCCGATGACGGTGGTGACGACGACAACGGCGCCCGTCCAGGACAATCAGGACAACTGGATCATCACCCTTAACGGGGATGGCGCCTGCCGCCTGCGCCAGACCGACCTGTCCTGCGAGGCGGCCCTGTCAGCCCTGCCCGACAGCCTGGCCAATCCGGTCGTGCTCGGGATGGCCGATACGGCAAAGCTTGGCGATGCGATCGACCTTCAGACCCGTCTGATCGAGCGCGGCTATGAGGTCAGTTTCGGCCTGGCGGGCGAGGCACCGCAGCCATGAGTGCCGGCGCCGATTTCATCGCACGCCATGATACGCGCCGGCCACCGGTTGAGGCGGCGCTACCGTTGATCAATATCGTCTTCCTTTTGCTCATCTTTTTCCTGATGGCCGGCAGCATGCAATCGCCGATCGAGAAGTCGATCATGGCGCCGACCCAGGCGGTCAGTTTCGATGATGTCGAATTTGCCCCTGCCGACTGGCTCTATCTCGCGGCCGATGGACGATTGGTGTTTCGTGGCGATACCGTTGAAATCACTGACATTACCGGCACGTTGATCGAGCGGCGCGGCGTCCTGTTCGCTGATGCCGAGGCGTCGGGTGCGCGGATCAATGCGTTGTTGCGGGCCTATGAGACCGCCGGCTCGCAGGGGATTTTGCTGATCACGGCCCGCGAGACGCCCGCCGATGGATAAGGTCTCCGCCCTTCTTGCCGCTATCCTGCTGCATGCTGCCGGTCTGACAGCCATTCTCCTGCTGTCCGCCCCCGCTGGCATTGCCATACCGGAGGGCGGCGCCGAGACGGCCGCGCCGGCGGCGATGCGCCAGGTCAATCTGGTGCGTTTCACCCCGCCCGCGGCTCCGGAAGCCGCACCTCAGCCGGTCGAGGCGGAGATCATTCCGGTCGATGCCCTGTCGGACACAATTCGTCCCGAGACGGTGGCGCCGCGCCCGGAGCCGGTCCGACCGGCACCGCCCCCCCGTCCCGAGCCCGAGCCCGAACCTGAGCCGGAACCAGAGCCTGCGCCCGAGCCCGTTCAACCGGTCGAGCCCCTGCCCGACGCCGACACCCCGCCTGATCCCGCCGCCACATCTACAGACGGCCAGAGCCAGCCCGGCAGCGCACAGCCAGCCGGGCCGGCCACCTCCGAGGCAACAAGCCCGGAAGCCTCCGCCAGGCAGGGCGCGCGTTCCGGCCGCGAAGGCCGCCGCGCGGCGCGCGAGCAGCAGGACTATATCCGCGCCCTGATGGCAGCGCTGGTCGAGCATCGCGTCTATCCGCCCGAACTGATGCGCGCCCATGTCGAAGGCATTGTCCGCGTCCGGTTCACGATTGATCGCGAGGGCCATGTCCTCTCGGCGGAACTGGCAGAAACCTCCGGCCATGCGGGCCTCGACCAGGCCGCCCTCGCCGTGCTTCAGCGCGCCAGCCCCCTCCCGCCGATTCCCGACTCCATGGGTCTGGAACGGCTCACCATCACGCTTCCCATCGAATTCTCACTCATCACCAACTGATTATCCGGAGACTCCAATGACCCGTACATCCCCTGCTATCCGGCGCCCCGTCAGCCTGCGCCACCCCGCCCCGACCAAGGCCGGCAGCCATAAGGCCATGCTGGCGCTAGGTGCCTCGGCCATGCTGCTGGGCGGCCAGGCCATGGCGCAACAATCCTCCGAGGAAGGCACGCTCGAGCTCGACACGCTGCGGATCGAGGAGCGTACGCTCGACACCAATCCCTATGCGGAAGACGGCGTGCCCTACAAGGCGCGCATCTCCGGCGACAGCCGCCGCACCGAAACCATCGCCGAGACCCCGGCGACGATCAGCGTCCTGACCCAGACGGCGATCCAGGAAGCGGGCACCACCGATCTGCGCGAAACCCTCGACCGCCAGCCGGGCATCACGTTGGGCACGGGCGAAAACGGCAATGCCTTTGGCGACCGCTATGTCATCCGTGGTCATGAAGCGCGCAGCGATGTTTTCGTCGACGGTCTGCGCGATCCGGGCATGACGATCCGCGAAAGCTTTGCCGTCGAGCAGATCGAGATCACCAAAGGCCCAAGCTCGACCTTTGCCGGGCGCGGCTCGACCGGCGGGGCGATCAACTCGATCACCAAACAGGCCGGCCTGGAGTATGATTTCAACAATCTGGAAATCGGCATCGGCACGGATGGCTATCGCCGTTTCACGCTCGATTCCAACATGCCGCTGACCGACACCGTCGCCCTGCGGGCCAATCTCCTGCACGCCTATGAGGAAGTGCCCGATCGCGGCCCGGCCGAGCGTGAACGCAATGGTGCCGCCCTGTCACTCGCCATCGAGGCCAGCGATACGCTGAACTTCGTCGCCGATTACTATTTCCTCGATGCCTCGGGCGATACCGATCTGGGGACCTATATCATTCCCGGAGGCGGCGCGCCGGTCGACGATATCCCGGTCTATCTGCAAAACGAGGACTTCCTGGAATCGACGGTGAATGTCTTCACCTTCCGCACAAGCTGGCAACCGGCTGACAATCTGCGCATCGAGAATGCGCTGCGCTATGGCACGACGGAGAACGGCTATGTCGTCACCGGCGCACGTGGCACGGATCGTCACGCGACCGATCCCGATGCACCGGGCGCCCCGACGATCGGCCTGAGCACCCACCAAGGCTGGCAGGAGGTCGAATACCTCGTCAACCAGGCCAATGCCTTCTGGGATACTGAGCTGGCCGGCCTGTCGCACAGCTTCGTGTTTGGCGTCGAATATTCCGATCTCAGCGTGGTCAATGGCGTCTATGACATCAACAATACCGGCGCGACCAATTGCGTCACCTCCGGCCGTGGCGGCGCGTCTCCGAATTACTGCATGGTCGACGCCAATGGCGATACGGTCGCCAATCTGGGCACTCTGATGGGGCGCGATATCAGCCGCGGCGTCCAGGATTCGGACTATAATGTCGACACGCTCTCGCTCTATGCGATGGACACGGTCGATCTGACCGATCGCCTCTCGCTCTTCGCCGGCGTGCGTCTGGACAGTTTCGATTATACCAATGGCGTGACCCGGGGCGGCACAACCACGTCCTATGATTATTCCGACGAATTGTGGAATGGCCATATCGGTCTGGTCTATGACGTCACCGAGGACGCCAATATCTATCTGAGCTTCTCGACCTCAAGCAATATCAATGGCGGCGAGTCCGATGTTGGCGGCAGTTGTGGTTATGGCGGGCTGTGCGGCACGCCGGACCAGGTCGTGCTGAGCGAACCGGAAGACACGCTCAATATCGAGCTCGGCAGCAAATGGAGCTTCTATGACGACCAGCTCCTGTTCACCGTCGCGGCCTTCCAGATCACCAAGAGCAATGTGATGGAAAATGTCGGCAGCGATTATGAGGCGCTGGGCACGCTCAATACCGGCGAAAACCAGGTCACCGGGATCGAATTCGGCCTCGTCGGCAATATCACTGACGAGCTCTCGGTCCAGTTCGGCGCCGCCTTCATGTCCTCGGAAGTGACGGAATCGATTACCGCCTCCCAGATCGGTGGCACGCTGAGCAATTTTGCCGATAACAGCGCCTATCTGCAGCTGCGCTACCAGGCGACACCGCAACTCTCCTTCGGCGGTGCCGTCACCTATTCCAGCGAGATGTTTTCGGGCCAGCCCGATTCCGCTGGCGGCAGCTATGAAATCCCGGCCTATACGGTGCTCGACGCCTTCGCGACCTGGGAATTCACCGAACAGACAAGCGTGCGCCTGAATGTCGGCAATCTCACCGACGAGAATTACTACACGGCGGCTTATCGCAGCGGCGCCTTCACCTATATCGGTGATGCCCGCAATGTCCGCCTGACCCTCGTCTCGTCCTTCTAACCCCTGGCGGGTGTCGGCCAGCGCCCTGGCGCTGGTTGACACCCGCAGCCGGCTTGCCGATGACTGGCATCATCGCGGGCCGCACCGGATTTCTTTGCCATGCTGATCATCATCGAAAACGTGCTCGACAAGGCCGGCGTCCAGGCCCTGCGCGAACGGCTCGACCAGGCCGAGTGGGTCGATGGCAAGGCCTCGGCCGGCTCCGTCTCCCAGGCCGTGAAGCGCAATCGCCAGCTCGACCAGAACAGCGACACCGCCATCGCGCTCGGCAATCACATTCTGGGCATTCTCGGCCGCCATCCGACCTTCATTTCTGCTGCCCTGCCGCAGAAAATCTACCCACCCATGTTCAATAATTACGCCGGCGGCGGCACTTATGGCGCCCATATCGACAGCGCCATCATGCATGTTGATCGCGCCAATATGACCGTGCGCACGGATCTGTCCGCCACCCTCTTCCTGACCGAGCCGGAAGACTATGACGGCGGCGAACTCGTGATCGAAACCAGTTATGGCGCCCAGGCCGTCAAGCTCGCCGCCGGCGATCTTGTGCTTTACCCGGCTACCAGCCTGCACCAGGTCACGCCGGTCACACGCGGGGCCCGCATCAGCTCATTTTTCTGGATCCAGAGCATGGTCCAGGACGGCGCCCGGCGCGAAATGCTCTATGATCTCGACAGCACGATCCAGCAACTGCGCCAGGAGCATGACGATAATGACCCTCGCCTCAACAGCCTGACCGGTATTTATCACAATCTGATGCGCCAATGGGCGGTGGTCTAGCGCGCCCCGTGTCGGCGCTCCGCCCGTCTCAGGCGGAGCGGCCCGCGAATGCGAAATAATTGCGCCCGGTCAAAGCGATACCCGTGAACCCGTCCGCGAGCCGGCCAATGCCGGGATCACGATAATGTGTTGAATTCCTGATCGCGAACAATGCCGGGCCGGGCCCGCCTCACGCGGCGCCCGGCGGCGCGGCACGAAGCGACGCATCGGGCAGATACGGCCCTTTGGTGCGGCCGCCCAAACCGCAGACAGGCAGGCAGGCCATGCGGTTCGCAACGCGCCCGCAGCGATGCGCTTCATCAAGGAGCATTTCAACAGTGCCGGGAAAACGATCCGATCATCATGATTGAGCGTAATACCACAGACTCACGCGTGTAAGATGCGGCACCGGCCCCCATTGCCAGCAAGGCTTTGACCTCTTACCAGACTGAGCTGAAACATCGCCTGCTGGAGTTTTTGATGCGCCGTTACAGTTTTTTGATCGCCGCCATGCTCGTCTTCGCCCTGATGACCGGGATCGTCGCATTCCGTGTGCTCTCGGGCGGCGGCGCGGACCAGGGCCGAATGCAGCGCCCCATGGTCCCCGTGGCGGCCTATAGCGTGGCGCAATTCGAGTTCGCGGACATTGTCGAAGCCCTCGGCACAGCGCGCTCCCGGGAGAGTGTGACGGTTTCGGCGCGGGTCTCCGACACCATCTCGGTGATCAATTTCGACAGCGGCCAGCAGGTTGAAGCCGGCGACATCCTGATCGAACTGACCGATACCGAAGAAGCCGCCGGCCTGCGCGAGGCCCGCACGACTTTGCGCGAAGCCAGTCGCGACCTGACACGGGTCAATGATCTCATCGCCCGCGGCGTCGTTCCGCAACAGCGCCAGGACGAGGCGCGCGCCGGCGTGGACCGCGCCCAGGCACGGGTCGCCTCGATCGAGGCCCAGTTGGCGGACCGCATCGTGCGTGCGCCCTTTTCCGGCGTGGTCGGCCTGCGTGAAGTGAGCCTGGGCGAACTGATCCGTCCCGGTGATCCGATCACCACGCTCGACGACATCAGCGCCATCCGGCTCGACTTCACCGTGCCGGAACGTTTCCTGGCCACGATCCGCCCCGGCATGGTGATTGCCGCGACCACCAACGCCTATCCCGACCAGGTCTTTCTCGGCACGATTTCCCAGATCGACAGCCGGGTTGATCCGATCGCCCGCGCCGTCATCGTGCGCGCCGAAATCGATAATCCCGATGGCCGCATCCTGCCGGGCCAGCTGATGGTGGTGGAAGTGCGTCGCGATATCCGCAACAGCCCTGCCGTGCCAGGCTCGGCGGTCACCCGCTATCTCGACGAGAGTTTTGTCTATGTGCTCGAGGAAGAGGGCGAAACCGCGACCGTGCGTCAGCGGACCGTCGAACTGGGCCTGCGCTCCGGCGATGTCGTCGAGGTCACTGCCGGGCTGGAACCGGGCGAGGTGATCATCGCTGAAGGTGTGCACCGGGTGCGCGACGGCATGCCCGTCACCATCGCGGCGCGCCGCGAATACGGCAGTGGCGGCGGCGGGTCCGCCAGCCCGGCAGCGGTGACCCGGCCATGACGCTCTCCGATATCGCGGTCCGCCGCCCCGTCCTCGCCTTCGTCGCCAGCGCGATGATCGTCGTCTTTGGTATTCTGGGCCTGCGCGCCCTGCCGCTGCGCGAACTGCCCGATGTCGACCAGCCCATCGTCTCGGTCTCGGCCAGCTATCCCGGCGCCAATGCCGAAGTGGTCGAAAACCGCGTCACCCAGGTCATCGAGGATCAATTATCGGGCATTGATGGTGTCGACACCATCACCTCCTCCTCGCGGGACGGCAATGCCCGCATCTCCATCACCTTTGCCCTGAGCCGCAATATCGAAGCGGCGGCCAATGATGTCCGCGATGCGGTCTCACGTATCGTCGACCGCCTGCCGCCCGATGTCGAGGAGATCGAGGTCCGCAAGCAGGACAGCGATGCCCGCCCCTTCCTGTGGCTGTCCCTGATGTCAGACCGGCTGACCTCGGAGGAATTGTCCGACTATGCCGACCGGGTTCTGCTTGATCGTTTCAGCGTCATTGACGGTGTCGCCCAGGTCCGCATTGGCGGCCAGCGGCGCTATGCGATGCGGATCTGGCTCAACCCGCAAGCCATGGCAGCACGCGGCATCACCGTCGCCGATATCGATTCCGCGCTGCGAGCCCAGAATATCGAGGTTCCCGGCGGCTCCGTCGAGACGGCCGACACCGAAATCGTGGTCCGCGTTGAACGCCTGTTCGGTGATCCCGACAGTTTTGCGCGCCTGCCCATCCGCGCCGGAGATGCCGGCCATGTGGTACGCCTCGGCGAGATATCCGATGTTGTGCTGGAAGCGGAGGAATCGCGCACCCTGTTCCGCGGCAATGGCCAGAACATGATCGGACTGGGCTTCGTGCGTCAGAGCCAGGCCAATTCGGTTGATGTCGCCCGGCGCATCAGCGAACAGGCCGAACGCGTCGCCGCCGGCCTGCCTGAAGGCATGCAGCTGATCAAGGCTTCCGACGACACCGTTTTCATCGAGGAATCGATCAAGGAAGTCTGGCGCACCCTGGCGGTCGCCGCCACGCTGGTCGTGCTGGTCATCTATCTCTTCCTCGGCAGTTTTCGCGCCGCCATCATCCCGGCCGCGGTGGTTCCGGTCTGTTTGATCGGTGTCTTCGCCATCCTGTCGATGGCCGGATTCTCGATCAATATCCTCACCCTGCTCGGCCTGGTGCTGGCTATCGGCCTGGTGGTCGATGATTCCATCGTCGTGCTGGAAAATATCCAGCGCCGGATCGATCTCGGCGAAGGCCCGGCCCTGGCGGCCCTGCGCGGCGGACGACAGGTCTTCTTCGCCGTTATCGCGACCACGGCGGTCCTGATCGCGGTCTTTGTACCGCTGGTCTTCCTGCCCGGTTTCATCGGCCGTCTCTTCACCGAACTCGCCCTGACCATTGCCAGCGCCGTGATCCTGTCCTCCTTCGTGGCGCTGACCCTGTCGCCGATGATGGCCTCCAAACTCCTGCGCCCGGCCCGCGAAGCGCGCGGTCTGGCCAAATGGGTCAACCAGATCGTCAATGCGACGCGTGACAGCTATCGCCGCAGCCTCGAACTCGTCATCAAGATGCCCGTACTGGTGCTGCCGGTGATTGCCGTCGCGCTGGCCGGGTCTGGCGTGCTGCTCGACCGCCTGCCGTCGGAACTGACACCGCCGGAAGACCGCGGCTCCTTCTTTGGCCGGTTCAGCGGTCCGGAAGGCGCGAGTTTCGACTATATGGCGGATCAGGCCGGCGCCGTTGAGAACGTGATGCTGGACTATCTGGAGGCGGGCGAATTGCGCCGCACCCTCGTCATTTCGCCCGGCTGGGGCGGTGGCGGCTATAATTCCGGATTCGTCATCGGCACCATGGTCGACTGGGACGACCGCCGTCCCGGCGGCGAAATCCTCGACGAGATCAATGGACGCCTCGGTCAGCTGACCGGCGTGCAGGCCTTCGCCTCGATGCGCTCCTCGCTCGGCGGCGGTGGCGGCGGCGACGATATCCAGTTCGTGCTGCAGGGTCCCGAATACGAAGTGCTCGACGCCGAGGCTGAACGCCTGCTCGCCGCGATTGGCGCCTCCAATCCCAATCTCGTCCGGGCGCGCAAGGATTATCAGCCCAACAGCCCGCGTCTGGTGGTCGATATCGACCGCGAACGCGCCGCCGCACTCGATGTCTCCATCGCTGCCATTGGCCAGACCTTGCAGACCCATCTCGGCTCGCGCCGGGTCGGTCAATTCATTGATCGCGGCGAGGCCTATAATGTGATCATGGAAAACCGGCGCGAAGACCGGTCCAGCGCCGGCGATCTGGAATCGCTCTATGTCTCCGGACGCGGCGGCCAGCTCATCCCGCTGTCCAACCTGGTCAGTGTCCGCGAGGTTGGCGAGGCCTCTTCGCGCAACCGGGTCGACCGGCAGCGCTCGATCACTGTTTCGGCCACGCTGGCCGATGGCTATACGCTCGGTGACGCCGTCGCCTGGCTCGATGACTGGTCCGCGCGCGAACTCGCACCGGGTCTGTCGACCAGCTATCTCGGCGGCGCCAAGGAATTCCTCAACGCCAATTCGGCGATGCTGTTTGCCTTCGGCATGGCGCTGTTGATCGTCTTCCTGGTGCTGGCGGCGCAGTTTGAAAGCCTGATCCAGCCGCTCGTCATCATGCTGACCGTGCCGCTCGCCGTCGTCGGCGGCCTGTTCGGGCTGGAACTGGTCGGATCCAGTCTCAATATCTATTCGCAGATCGGTCTGGTCATCCTGATCGGCCTGGCGGCCAAGAACGGTATCCTGATCGTCGAATTCGCCAATCAGCTGCGCGAGGAAGGCCGCGACCTGCTCGAGGCGACGCTGGAATCCGCGACCACCCGTTTCCGCCCCATCCTGATGACCGGCATCTCGACCGCGATCGGCGCCTTCCCGCTGGTGATCGCTTCGGGCCCCGGCGCGGAAAGCCGCATCACCATCGGTATCGTCATCTTCACCGGCGTCACCGTCGCCACCCTCTTCACCCTGTTCGTGGTGCCGATCGCCTATGCCACGCTGGGCCGTTTCACCAAGACGCCGAACTGGATGTCGAAACAGCTCGAGGCCCAGGCGCAGGAAGCCGGCGTCGATGTGTCGGTGGTGGCGGAATAGAGCGGCGGTCAGGCCAACCCGAAGACGCTGCCGTCCGGGCCGGGTCGTCAAACCCCTTGCCGCCATCGGCCGCCGCCCCTAACGTCCTGCAATGCGCGCCAAAAACACTCCGGCATCGACAGATCCACGCCTGCGGCCGCAGGCGCTCGATCAGGCCTCCGCCCTCGCCCCGGACTTCTATTCAGGCGAGCACTGGCTGACGGCCGACCAAGCGCAAGTGCTGGAGCCGGGCTGGCAGATCCTGTGCCCGGCATCGGCCGTGGCCGAGCCGGGCGATCATGTCGTGCGCACGCTCGGGCGTGTGCCGGTGCTGATCGTGCGGGCAAGCGACGGGGCGCTCAATGGTTTCGTCAATGTCTGCCGCCATCGCGCCGGCCCGCTCGCGACCTGCGACGGCAAGGGCGCCAAGCGACTGCGCTGTGCCTATCATGGCTGGACCTATGATCTGGACGGGCAATTGCGCACCGCGCCGGAGATGCAGGACGCCGCCGGTTTCGATCGCGACGGCATCCGCCTGGCACCGGTCGAACTGCACCAATGGCAGGGCATGGTCTTCGCCCGCGCCGGGACCGGCGGGCCCGACTTCGACACGCTGACGGCCGGCATCGACGCCCTTACCGCGCCCTATGATCTGGCCGGCATGCGCCATCATCACAGCCGTATCTACAAGGTCGCCGCCAACTGGAAGACCTATGTCGACAATTACCTCGAAGGCTATCACCTGCCCTTCGTGCATCCCGGTCTGAGCGGTGTTGTCAGCTATCCGCAATACAGGACCGAGCTGGCGCCATTCTGGTCGCTGCAGCGCGCACCGGTGAGCGACCCCAACGGCATTTATGCCGATGGAGAGGCGCTGTATTTCTTCATCTATCCCAACACCATGCTGAATATCCTGCCCGGCCGGATGCAGACCAATCGCGTCGTGCCTGACGGGCCGGCGCATTGCCGGATCGAGTTTGACTTCTATTACGCGCCCGGCCTTGAGAGCATGGCCGCCGCCGATGACGCCTTCTCCGACGAGATCCAGGACGAAGACCGGCTGATTTGCGAACGCGTCCAGCACGGGCTCGATAGCGGTGCCTACCGGCCCGGGCGGCTGTCGCCCAGCCAGGAGGCTGGCGTCTGGCATTGGCAGAATTTACTGCGCGGCGCCTATGCCCGCGCTGCGGGGGAATAGGGCATGGACAATTCAATCGAAGAGGCGTCACGGCCGCGCACGATCGGCTTCTGGGGCGCCTGGTCGCTGACGGTCGGGGTGATGATCGGCTCGGGGATATTCCTCCTGCCTTCGGTGATGGCACCCTATGGCCTGATGGGCTTCAGCGGCTGGGTTCTTACCGCGGCGGGCTCGATCATGCTGGCGCTGGTGATGAGCCGGCTGGCCCTGCGCACCACCCGCTCGGGCGGCCCCTATATCTATGCGCGTGAAGCCTTCGGCGACCTGCCCGGCTTTCTCGTCATCTGGGGGTATTGGGCCTCCTACTGGATCGCCATTCCAACCGTCGCCATCGCCTTTGTCGGCTATCTCGCCGTCTTCTTCCCGGCGCTCAGCCAGGCCCCCATTGCCCAGGCCGGCGTGGCGCTTGGCCTGATCTGGCTGCTCGGCATCGTCTCGCTGCGCGGCGTGCGCGAGGCGAGCCTGGTCCAGCTCGGCATGACGCTCCTGAAACTCCTGCCCATCCTGGCCATAATCGGCTATGGCGCGGTGGCCGGCCAGGTCGAAAACCTGCCCGATTTCAATCCGTCGGGGCAGCCTTTCCTGCCGGTTCTCGCAACCACGGCGCTGTTGACCATGTGGGCGTTTTCCGGCCTCGAATGCGCCACCATCCCGGCCGGCGATGTCCGCGATCCGCAAAAGACGATCCCGCGCGCCACCCTGATCGGCACGATCACCGTCGCCATCGTCTATATCGCCTCGACCGCGGCCGTGATGCTGCTGGTTCCGGCCTCGGAACTCGTCGACTCAACCTCACCCTTCTCGGACGCCGCGCGCGGACTGGGACCCTGGGCCCCGAAAATGGTCGCCATCGGCGCCTTGATCTCGACGGCGGGCTGTCTGAACGGACTGATCTTCATTGCCGGGCAATTGCCGATGGCCGTCGCGATCGACAAGCTCGCACCGAAGGCCTTCGCCAAGCGCAATTCCGGCGGCGCGCCACAGCTTTCCCTGCTGGTCTCGCTGATCCTGGCCTCGGCGCTCCTGCTCGCCAATTTCTCCGGCGAGCTGATCGACACGTTTGAATTCCTGTTGATGATGAGCACGGTCACCATACTCCTGCCGCTTCTGGTCAGCGCCCTCGCCGAGCTGCGCCACTCCTGGGCCACGGCACGCTCATGGGCGATCATTGCCATACTCGCGACACTCTATTCGGCCTTCGCCATCTATGGCTCGGGGCTGGAAGTGATGTTCTGGGGCATGGTGCTGATGCTGGTCGGTCTGCCGGTCTATGTGTTGGGGCGCCAGCGCAAGGTGGGCAAAGTGTCGCCTTCCGCACTGCTCGAATGACGGCTATCCAGAAGGCCTGACACGCCCGAGGGAGAGCGCATGTCGACGCCGAAAGCACCGATAGAGCCGATGGAAGGCCTGTGTTTTCGCACGCGTGGCCTGACCAAAACCTATGGCAAGGGCGCGGCCGAGGTGCAGGCCCTGCGCGGCGTCGATCTGGAACTGCCCGATGGCGAGCTCGTCGTCGTGCTCGGCGCCTCGGGCAGCGGCAAGTCGACCTTCCTCAACATTATCGGCGGGCTCGACAAGGCAACCAGCGGCGAGGTCTTCTTCCGCGGCCGCGATATCGGCCATGCCAGCCGCCAGGAGCTGACGCAATACCGGCGCCGCAATGTCGGCTTCGTGTTCCAGTTCTACAATCTCATGCCCTCCCTGACGGCCTGGGAGAATGTCGCCCTGGTGACCGAGATCGCCGACAATCCCCTCACCCCGGACGCCGCGCTGGAGATGGTCGGGCTAAAGGAACGGCAAAGCCATTTCCCGGCCCAGATGTCGGGCGGCGAGCAACAACGCGTCGCGATTGCCCGCGCCATTGCCAAACAACCCTCCGTCCTGCTGTGCGACGAACCGACCGGGGCGCTCGATTCAGCGACAGGAACGCGGGTGCTCGAAGCCCTCAAAACCGTCAATGACACGCTGAACGCCACCACGCTGATCATCACCCACAATGCCGGCGTCGCGGCGATGGCCGACCGGGTCGTGATTTTCGCCGATGGCGCGGTGCGCGAGGTGAAGATCAATACCAATCCCAAAAACCCCAAAGACATCACATGGTAGGCGGGGGCGGACTCTTGAGCTGGCTTTCCGTGCTTGATCGCAAGCTCTGGCGCGACCTGTGGGGGATGAAGACCCAGGCGCTGGCGATCGCCTTCGTCATCGCCGGCGGCGTCTCGGTGCAGCTCCTCTCGACCGGCATGCTCAACTCGCTGCAGGAGACACGGCGGGCCTATTATGAGCGCTATCTGCTCGCCGATATCTGGGCCCCTGTGGTGCGCGCGCCGCAAGCCCTGCTGAGCGATATACGCGGTCTCGACGGCGTGCAGGCAGCCGAGACGCGCATCCGTGCCGGCGCCCTGTTCGACATGCCCGGAATGAGCGAACCAGCCTCTGGCGAAATCCTCTCCCTGCCTGATATCGGCCTGCCCTCGGTCAACCAGCTCTATCTCACCCGCGGCCGCACGCCCGAGGTCGACCGCAGCGATGAGGTCGTGGTGCTGGAAAGCTTTGCCACAGCGCATGAGCTGCAGATCGGCGATACCGTCGCGGCGACCATTCACGGCCGCCGCGCCCGCCTGGTGATTGTCGGGATCGGACTCTCGCCCGAGCATGTCTACACCATCGCACCGGGCGAGATCGTGCCCGATGACCGGCTGTTCGGCGTGATGTGGATGGGGCGCCAGGCGCTGGCGCGCGCCGTCGACCAGGACGGGGCTTTCAATGAAGCGGTGGTGCGGCTGTCACACGGAGCCAGCCAGGCCGCGGTGATCGCCGAGCTCGACCTCCTGTTCGAACCCTTTGGCGCGCCGGGTGCCTATGGCCGTGACGAACAGATTTCCGATGTCTTCGTCTCCAGCGAAATCGATCAATTGCGCACGATGGGCAATGTCCTGCCGCCGATTTTCCTGCTGGTGGCGGCCTTCCTGGTCAATATCGTCATCTCGCGCCTGATCGCTGTGCAACGCGCCGGGATCGGCCTGCTCAAGGCGTTTGGCTATCGCGATGACGAGGTCGGCTGGCATTACATGAAACTGGTCGCCGTGATTGGCCTGGCCGGGCTGTTGATCGGTGGCGGGCTGGGGATCTGGCTCGGGCGCGAAATGGCGATCATGTATACACAATACTATCGCTTCCCCTTCCTGGTCTTCAACGCCGATCCGCGCACCTATGCCATCGTCATTGCCGTCACTGCGGCCGCGATTCTCGGCGGGGCCGCGATGGCCGTGCGACGCGCCGCCAGTCTCAATCCTGCCGATGCGATGACCCAGCCACCGCCGCCGGACTATTCCAAGGCGGCCGGAATGGGCATTACCCGCTGGCACCGGATCGACCAGCAAACCCGGATGATATTGCGTCAGATCATCCGCTGGCCCGTCCGCGCCGCCCTCACCGTGGCCGGCGTCGCCGCATCGGGCGCCCTGCTGATCGGGACCATGTTCTTCATCGATTCCATGAGTGTGATGATGGATGGTTTCTTCAATGTTTCCAATCGCTACGACGTGTCTGTTAGCTTCGTACAGCCACGCTCGCGTGCCGCCTATCATAGCATTGAACGCATGCCCGGCGTGCTCGCCGCCGAACCCTTTCGCGCGGCCTCGGCCCGCCTGCGTCACGGCAATCTGGAGGAGCGCGCGGCGCTGATCGGCTCGCCACCCGATCCGCAATTATCGCGCATGGTCGATGCGCAATACCGCACCGTTTCGCCGCCGCCGGGCGGACTCGTCCTGTCGCAGGATCTGGCCATCAAGCTGGATGTCGAGGCGGGCGACATGCTGGAAATCCACATCGCTGAGGGCCGCCGGCCGGTGCTGCACGTGGCCGTCTCTGCCGTCACGACGACGTTGATCGGTTCGGGTGCGCAAATGCGGATCGGTGATCTCAATGCCCTGCTCGGCGAAGGTGATGTGGTGTCGGGGGCCTATCTCATCGTCGATCCCGATCAGGTCGATACACTCTACAATGCCCTCAAATCCGTGCCGCTGGTCGCCGGCACCGGCCTGCAGGCCCTGGCGGCACAGAATCTCGATGATCTGATGCAGCAAAATCTCGGCACCGCGATCTGGATCTATACCGGTTTTGCCGGACTGATTGCGCTGGGTGTGATCTATAACAGCGTGCGCATTTCCTTCGCCGAGCGTCAGCGCGAACTCGCCTCCTTGCGCGTGCTCGGTTTCACCGTCGCCGATGTCTCCTATATCCTGCTCGGCGAGGTGGCGTTTCTGACGCTGCTGGCCCTGCCGGTCGGCGCTGCGGCAGGGACGGGAATGGCCTGGTATCTGGCGCAGGCGATGAGTTCGGAGCTGTTCCGACTGCCCTTCGTGATCAGTCTCTCGACCTTCGGTCTCGCCGGAGCATTGCTGATCGGGATCACGATCGGTTCGAGCCTTCTGGTGCGCCACCAGATCCAGCGGCTCGACATGGTCGCCGTGTTGAAAACAGGGGAGTAACGGGTTTTGAAAATCGCCGGACTGACACTCAATTTCCGCACCGTCTTCTGGGCCATGGCCGGGATTACGCTGGCCGTGCTGCTGGTCCTGGCCTTCCGGCCGCAGCCCGTACTGGTTGATCTGGCCGAAGTGAGCCGCGGCGCGCTCACGGTCAGCGTCCGCGACGAGGCCCGCACGCGGGTGCGCGAGGTCTATGTCGTTTCCGCACCGCTGGGCGGACGCCTGCTGCGGGTCAATCACCATGCCGGCGACAGTGTTGCCGCCGGTGATGTACTGGCCACCATCCTGCCCGGCGATCCAGCCCTGCTTGATGCGCGTTCCCAGGTCGAGGCGCGCGCTGCCGTGCGATCAGCCGAGGCCGCCCTCGCCTTCGCCAATGCGGAGACCCAGCGCGCCGCCCTGGAATATGAATATGCCCGCACCGAAGCCGAACGCATCGAGACCCTGTTTGGCACCGGCGTCGCCTCCCAGGGGGCTGTCGACCGCGTCCGGCTGACCCGCCGCACGGCCTATGCCGGCCTTAATACGGCGCGCGCCAATGTCGCCCGCGTCGAGGCCGAGCTGGAAGCCGCGCAGGCCCGCCTGAGCCGCCCCGGCGATGACGCTGCCAATGGCGGTCTGGTGGAGATCCGTGCGCCGATCGGTGGCCGCCTGCTGCGCGTGCTGCAGGAGAGCGAGAGCATTGTCGCACCGGGCACGCCGGTGCTGGAAATGGGGGATCCGGCCGATCTGGAAATCGTCGTCGAATTCCTCTCCACCGATGCGGTGCAGATCCATGAAGGCGATGCCGCCGAGATCAGTGCCTGGGGTGGCAGCGGCACGCTGCGCGGTCGCGTGCGCAGGATCGAGCCCTATGGCTTCATCAAGGTCTCCGCCCTGGGCGTTGAGGAGCAGCGCGTCAATGTCATTATCGATCTGCTCGACGAACCCGCCCAATGGTCCGCCCTGGGCCATGGCTATCGCGTCGAGGCGGCGGTGACGATCTGGCGTCAGGAGGATACGGCCCAACTGCCCGTCGCGGCGCTGTTCCGCTCGGAAGGTCAATGGGCCGTCTACCGCGTTGAAGAGGGCCGCGCGGCACTGACGCCAATCGAGATCGGCCAGGAGAATGGCCGCATGGCGCAAATTATCTCCGGCCTCGAGGCCGGCGACAGCATCGTGATGTATCCCGGCCCGCAAATCCGCGACGGTGTCGCCGTCAAACGGCGCGAAGCGGAACTATAGGGGCTGATCATGCGCAGTTTCGATGAAATCTTCGCCATCGCCGCCGATCGCAAGGGCGGACCCGACGCACTGGAAGCCCTGCTCTCCAAACCGCTCCCCGCCGAGGAGCTCGCCTCCATCCCCGATGATCGCTGGCTGTCGATGATGGCGAAATGCCTGTTCCAGGCCGGTTTCCACTGGAAGGTGATCGAGGCGAAATGGCCCGGTTTCGAGGCCGCTTTCGAGGGTTTTGACCCACCGCGCGTGGCGTTTTACGGCGATGAGGAAATCGACCGGCTGCTCTCCGACACCGGCATTGTCCGCAATGGCGCCAAGATCATGGCCGTGATTGAAAATGCCCGCTTCCTCGCCGATCTCGCCGCCGAGCATGGCAGCGCCGCGAAATTCATCGCCGACTGGCCGGCGGATGATTTTATCGGCCTGATGGATGTCCTCGCCAAGCGCGGCTCACGGCTGGGCGGCGCCACCGGCCAGCGCGCCCTGCGCTGGATGGGCAAGGAGAGTTTCATCCTGTCGCAGGACGTCAGCGCCCGCCTGATCGCCGAGGGCGTGGTCGCCAAAGCGCCGACCTCGAAGCGCGACCTGGCGGCAGTGCAGGCGGCGTTCAATCGCTGGAAGGATCAGTCCGGGCGATCCTTGACAGAGATCAGCCGGGTCTTGTCGATGAGTGTGGGGCCGTAGAGGCCCAATCCCGACGCATCGCAAATATTTGATTTTGTTAGGCAGACGCGCGGTTACCAGTTACCGGTAGATCCATAGGGAAGGCACAGGACACTGTCCTGTGCCTTCAGTTTTATCCGACCCCAGGAGACGACATGACCGAGAACCGCCCCGGACGATCGGGCCTGCGCGCCATCGCGCGGTCGCTCGCAACCGCCGCCCTGGGGGCTTGTGCCCTGAGTGCCGCTGCCCAGGCCCAGGATGAATATATCTGGGTGCGCCAGAGCACACCGCCAGCCGATGCGGTCACCCCTCAGGGCCGCACCGACCGCACCCTGTGCCGCGCCACCGATAATCGGGTCAATCAGGCCTCCCGCGGGAGCTATTTGATCGGATGGTTTGACGGCACGAATTGCCTGGCCGACGAGTCTGGACGTGAGGTTTTTCCGGCCGCTTCGACCCAGCTTGAGTTTCTGGTTCCAACGCCGGGTCATTCCACGCATTGGATCGAGATGGGCGGGCGCGCCCGGCCCGATTGGCACACCGATGCCCTGTCCGGTGGCTATAGCGCGTACGGGGACCGGGACCTGCACATCTGCAGCGTGGCCGGCGGCACCGGCTCCATGCGATGGGGAATGGGCGGGGGTGCCGGGTATAGCTATTGCGATGCCTTCACCCCGAACCACCCCGGCGGCAATCAGCCGATTTACAAGCTGGTTGGCACGATCGTCTCGATTTACGACTAGGCCGGGGCTTGGCGCGCGAACGGCCTAGCTGGCCCTGCGCGCCGCTTCCTCGGGGCGGAGTGTCAGCACCGAAACACCGCTCGCTGTCACGGCGACGGTGTGCTCGAACTGTGCGGATAGCGAGCCGTCCTTCGTCACGACTGTCCAGCCGTCGGGCTCGGTCCGCACATAACGCCGACCATGATTGAGCATAGGCTCGATCGTGAACACCATGCCCTCGCGCAGGACAAGGCCGGTTCCGGGCTTGCCGAAATGCAGGACTTGCGGCTCCTCATGCATTTCGCGGCCAATGCCGTGACCGCAATATTCGCGCACCACGGAATAGCCATTGCGCTTGGCATGGCGCTCGATGGCCCATCCGATATCGCCCAGATGCGCGCCCGGACGGACCGCACCAATCCCCTTCCACATCGCGTCATGGGTGGTCTTGACGAGCCGGCGGGCGGCCGGTTTCACGGCGCCAACGAGATAGGTCTTGCTGGAATCCGCGATAAAGCCGTTCTTCTCGAGCGTAATGTCGAAATTGACGATATCGCCATCACGCAGCACATCCGATTTCGACGGCACGCCGTGGCAGACCACATGATTTATCGACGCATTCAACACGAATTCAAAGCCATACTGCCCCAGGCTGGCGGGCCGCGCCTCAAGGTCGTGGACGATATAATCCTCGACCAGTTCGTCGACCTGCAGGGTGGACATACCCGCCAGCGTCGTTCGGTCCAGCAGCCCGAAGACTGACGCCAGCAGACGGCCGGATTCGGCCATCAAGGCGAGCTCTTCAGACGTTTTGGTCATGCGGCGCTGGCGGTCAAAGGGTGAGGCTCGACACCGGCTGACTCCATTTCGCGTTTGATGATCTCGGTGAAGCCGAGCGTCGGACTGGCCTCGCACAGCATGCCGATCTTGATCCAGTAGGCGGCCTGCGCGTTGATCGAACGGCAGGAAACCTTGCTCGCCCTGCGCAGTTGATCGTGCAAATCATCATCAATATTCACGATACCCATCGCGGCACCTCCATATGCTTCATATACGGAACGTATACACATCGCATTGCGCAATGCCAAGGTCTTCATCGCAAGCCTGTCAGTTCGCTATCGCACCGGGTGAGGATGATGGTTCCGGGCGATGGCGCCCGGATGCAGGTTTCAGCAAGCGCAGCTTGAGACTCCGCCCGGGCGCCCAAACTTGCTATAGCAAGGCCAAACCATACCGGACCTGCCCATGCCCCGCTTCACCGTCGCCGCCCTGTATAAATTCACCCCGCTCGACGGGCTCGACGCTCTGCAGGCGCGGCTCAAGCAAGTCGGCGAAGCGAATGCGATCACCGGCACGATCCTGCTCGCCTCCGAAGGCATCAATGGCACGATCGCCGGCCCCGCCGACGGGATCGCCGCCATGCTCGACGCAATCCGGGCCCTGCCGGGCTGCGGCGATCTCGAGCACAAGGAGAGCTGGGCCGAGCAGCAGCCCTTTCTGCGGCTGAAAGTCCGGCTCAAGCGCGAGATTGTGACGATGGGCATTCCTGGCGTCGACCCCAATGCGCTGGTCGGCTCCTATGTCGACCCCGCCGACTGGAATGATCTGATCGCCTCGCCCGATGTCGTCACCATTGACACGCGCAATGATTATGAAGTGCGGATCGGCCAGTTCGAGGGCGCGGTAAACCCGGAGACCGTCAGCTTTCGCGAATTCCCCGACTGGTTCCGGCAATTCCGCCAGGGCCGCCCCAATGCCCGCGTGGCGATGTATTGCACCGGCGGGATACGCTGCGAGAAGGCGACCTCTTTTGTGAAGGCCGAAGGCATCGACGAGGTCTTCCATCTCAAGGGCGGAATCCTGAAATATCTCGAGACCGTGCCGCCCGAGGAAAGCCTGTGGCGCGGCGAATGCTTCGTGTTCGACCGCCGTGTTGCCGTCGTGCACGGGCTGGAACAGGGCACCCACACGCTTTGCCATGGCTGCCGCGAACCCCTGGGCCCGGAAGATCTGCGTTCGGACAAATTCGTGCCGGGCGTCTCCTGCCCACACTGCCATGACCGCATGTCTGACGCCGACCGGGAACGCTTTGCCGAACGTCATCGCCAGTCACAACTGGCGGCGAAGCGCGGCGAAAAACATCTCGGGCGCGTCTATGGCGATGATGCTCCGGAAAGCGGGGCCGGGTGAGCGCCGCCCTGCCCGTCCTCTATTCCTTCCGCCGCTGCCCCTATGCGATGCGGGCCAGGCTGGCGCTGGCGGCCAGTGAGACGGTCGTCGAACACCGCGAAGTCCTGCTGCGCGGCAAGCCGGCGGAAATGCTGGCCGCCTCGCCCAAGGGCACGGTGCCAGTCCTCGTCCTGCCCGACGGCCAGGTGGTCGAGGAAAGCCTCGACATCATGCGCTGGGCGCTGGGCCGCCATGATCCACGCGGCTGGCTGACGGCCGGCGACGCGATGTTCGACCTGGTGGCGATCAATGACGGGCCTTTCAAGCAGGCACTCGACCGCTATAAATACCCCAACCGCTATGACGGCGAGGACGCGCTGGAGAATCGTGCCCGCGGTCTGGAAATCCTCACCGCGCTCGAGGCGCGCCTCGCCGGTTCCGCCTTCCTGTGTGGCGAAGCGATGAGCCTGGCCGATGCGGCAATCTTCCCCTTTGTGCGCCAGTTCGCGCATACCGACCGGGAGTGGTTTGCCCGGCAGGCGCTGCCGCATCTGCAAGCCTGGCTCGCCGCGCATCTGGCCTCGCCGCTCTTTACCGGCGTGATGCAGAAATATCCGGTCTGGACCGCCAATCGCGAAACCGATGGCGCTGCGTTAAGGGTCGCTCCATCATAACGCGTGCAGTTTGGCGTTCGAACAGACGGTCGACCGGCCGCCATGACAGCCCCCGAACAAGATCAGGAGATCTCCCGTGAACCGCATCTGGCTTCCTCTCGCCCTCGCCGCCTGCGCTGCCGCGCCGGCCCACGCCCAACACTGGGGCTATGACGGCCATGAAGGGCCGGAGCACTGGCAGGCGATGAATCCCGACTGGGCCGTTTGCGCCGCCGGGCAGCAACAATCGCCGATCAATCTCACCGGCGCCCTGCAGGCGGATTTCGCGCCCGCCATGATCGACTGGGCTGATGAAACCGCCGGCGTCGTGGTTGATAATGGCCATACCGTACAGGTCAGCGTCGAGAATGCCGGCGGCCTGATCCTGGGCGATACGCGCTATGCCCTGCTGCAATTCCATTTCCACGCCGCCAGCGAGCACACGATCAATGGCCGCCAGGCTCCGATGGAAGTGCATTTCGTGCACCAGTCCGAAGCCGGTGACCTGGCCGTGGTCGGCGTCATGGTCGAGCGCGGCGACGCGCTGGCGACCCTCGACTCGGTCTGGGCCGCCATGCCCGCCGACAGCCATGCCTCACCGGGCATTGCCGCGCGCGTGCACCTCAACGAGTTTCTGCCCGTCGACCGCGAATCTTTCCGCTATCAGGGTTCGCTGACGACACCGCCGTGCAGCGAGATCGTCTCCTGGACCGTATTGACCCATCCCGTCACGGCGACGCCGGGGCAGATCGACGCGTTCGAAAACCGTCACCCGGACAGCTTCCGCCCGGTGCAGCCGCTCAACCGGCGCTATGTGCTGGTCTCCGACGAATAGTTCACCACAAGCATCCCAAGACAGGCTCCGGGTTTGCGCCCGGAGCTTCTCGCGTTCGGCCCGGCCTGTTCACTGCGACAGGGTGCAGCAGTCCATTTTCACCGATGGAATCGCCTGATCAGGCTGTGTAGACACTGAGGGCCCGTTTCAACGGCCCGGAGATCGAACAATGACCACGCCAGAATTGCCCCTTCATGGCGCCTGCCGCTGCGGCGATGTGCATGTCACCATGAGCGCCCCGCCCCTGATGACAGCGGCCTGTCACTGCACCGGCTGTCAGAAAATGAGCTCAAGCGCCTTTTCACTGACGGCGATGGTGCCGCCACAAGGCTTCGCCGTCACCAAGGGCGAAACCCGCCGCGGCGGCCTCGGTGAAGGCCGGCTGGACCACCAGTTCTGCCCACGCTGCCTGACCTGGATCTTCACCCGCATCACCGGGCTGGACTATTTCGTCAATGTCCGCCCGACAATGTTCGAGGATACAAGCTGGTTTACGCCCTTCATCGAGACCATGACGCAGGACAAGCTGGCCTGGGTGACGACACCGGCCCGCCACAGCTTCGAGGCCTTTCCGCCGATGGAGGAGCTGCCGACCCTGATGGCCGAGTTCGGTCAGTCCGGTGCGCCCGGACGGTAACCACCCTCCCGGATTGACAGATCAAGCGTGCGCCATTGCTCGGCCGCGAAAAGCGGTGCCTGGTCGGCATAATGCGGTGAGCTTTCATTCAGCGTGGCGGCGCCATACTGGATGATGGCGGAGGCGTCGAGCGAACCATCGGCCAGCCACTCAACCAGCATGATCGACGTATCGCCGGCCGCCGCCGTCAGCTGGCCATTGGCATCGAGATCATGCGAACCGGCATAGATGGCACGCAGCGCATCCGGTCCGCCGCCGATCGGGATATTGAGCTCACCGCGAACCAGCCGGTTGACCTCGCCCCACTCAGGGTCGAGCCGGCCATGATGCGCCATCAAGTCGGCGGCCGCTTCGCGCAACGCCTCGGCCGGGTCCATCAACCAGGGATCATCGGTGTGCAGATTGCCGATACAGCGCACCGCGACCAGCACGCCCAGTGCCGCCTCGCGATTGGCCGTGTCGGTCGATAAATCCCAGCGCGCCAGCATGCCCTGCGCGCGGGCCAGGTCCTGATCGGCGGAGAAATCGGCGGCAAGAAGTTCGTCCACCAGCCGCGCGACCGGCGATTGTGGCGCGTAGACCTTGTCGAACTTGATTTCGAGCAATCGCTCGCGGCTGATGGCCCCCTCTGCCCGCAACAGGTCCAGCCCGCGCCAGGCGCGGTTGGAGTAGCGCGGCTGGATGCCGAATGTGGGTGAATAGCCAACCGCGTCGATATTGTCGGCCTGTTCGCTGGCATCAAAGGGTGTCTGGTTGGCCGAGAGCAGCCAACCGCTATCCGGATCGGTATAGATCGGCATGGCAGTGAGCGGCAGATATTCATCCCAGATCAGTTCGGAGCGGTCACCAGGCAGGTATTGAAGCCAGTCATACCCGGCTTCGCGCACCGGCATGCGGGCATTGTAGACATAGGCGATATGACCCGCGCGGTCGGCATAAACGGCGTTCAGCGAGGAAATGGCATTGATCTCCATCGCCGTCATCCAGCTGTCGAAATCGGTGGCGCGGTTCATCGCATACCATTGCTCGACCTGCCCGACCTGATCCATGCCGGAATAACGGATCGCGTAGTCCCCATGATCAGTACGCACCACAGGCCCATGGCGCGACCACCACATGTCACGCGTCACAGTCCAGCTGATCGGCCCGAAAATCCCGATCGTCAGGCGCGCCGTACCATGCTCAAGATCGAGCCATTCACCATCGAGGCGGTAACGGTCACCCTCGGTCTCCAGCACGTAAATGTCTGACAAGTCGGGCTTGTTGACCGTATGCGCCCAGCCGAGATCGGGACTGAAACCATGCAGGATGAGGGGCGCTCCGGGGAAGGTCGCGCCAGCCATGTCCCAGCCGGCCTCGGAGTGAAGGCGGGCCTCATACCAGGCGACCGGCCCTTCGAAGGGCTGGTGTGAATTGATCAGCAGGCGTGTCGCGCCATCGGCCGAGCGCGATGGCGCGATGGCGAAGGCGTTCGAGCCGAACGGCAGGCGTTCGGCCTCGATCAGCTGAAATGCGGTCTCACTGGAGCCCATCGAAACGGTGCGCTGACGGGCATCCTCGAACAATTCGGCGAGATCGCCGTCGAGCCCGTACATGAAGGGCGTGCGCAGGACGAAGCCGGCGACGATATCCTGCCCGCGCACTGGCAGTTCGGCGGACCATGTGTGCCGGGGGTTCTCGGCGGCATACAGGTTGAGCCCGTCGGCATAGGCCTCGACCAGGGCTCGCGTGGCCGGCGAAAGATCGCTCTCATAGCGCGCCTCGACCAGTTCGCGAATGCGCAGGAGCTGGACGATATAGTCGGTCGGTGCAGCGTCCTGGCCGGCATAGCGCGCAAGGCGTCCGCGTGCAGCGACCAGCGTCGTCTGCAGGGTCGCCCAGTCATCCTCAGCCTGGGCATAACCAAGGCCAAAGGCGGTGTCAGGGTCCGTGACGCCATAGATTTGCGGCACACCAAACTCGTCGCGCACGATGCGGACCGAATAGGTTTCGGCGACCGCGAAAGCCTGGCGCGTGAAGGCCTGCAGGCTGCGATATTGCAGGCCCATATTGACCAAGGTGGCCGCGATCACCAGCAGAGTGACGGCCATGACAATCCGGCCCCAGAACTTCGACAGTTTCATGAATTTTCCCCTTTGGTCGCAAGTCTATCGCAGCGCGCCGCCGCCGCAAGCGCACAAAAAAGGGGCGCCCCGATGGAGCGCCCCCCTTCTCATTCAGGCTGTCGCCCCAGACCTACTCCCAGAAGTAAGGCTGGCGATCATTATCGCCCGTGACGGTCTCGTTCATCGTCTCGGCGTCATAGAGACGGCCATTGAGCATCACGAAATCGATCTCGTCGGTATTGCCGATATCGTCGAGTGGATTGGCGCGCATGATCACCAGATCAGCGAGCTTGCCAACCTCGAGCGATCCAATATCGGCGTCGAAGCCAAGATGGCGGGCCGGCATCACAGTGGCAGCCTGCAGCGCTTCGAGCGGTGACCAGCCGCCACGCGCCAGCGACCACATCTCCCAATGCGAGGCCAGGCCTTCTTCCTGGCCGTGAGCGCCGATCACGACATCGACCCCGGCCTGCATCAGACGATGCGCCACACGGGCACTGTCATCATCGACAAAGTCCGTTTCCGGGGCTGTGGTGCGGCGGACATTATTGGCCTGCAGGATGCGTGGCGGCACATGCCGCGACAGGATCGGGTGCAACCAGACATCCGTCGCCTGACGCCAATAGGGATCACCGGCCAGACCGCCATAAGTGACGACCAGGGTCGGCGAATAGGCGACCTGGGTCTGGGCATACAGGCTGATGACATCCTCATAGATCGCCGAAACCGGAAGATTGTGTTCCAGCGACGAATTCCCGTCGGCGATCAAGGACATGTCCATATGATAATTGGACCCGCCTTCAGGCACGACCAGCAGGTCGGCCTCAATCCCGGCCGCAACAACCTGCTGGCGCTGATCGCGGCGTGGTTGATTATAGTTCTTGATCGAGTGCGCGCCTTGCGCCGCGAGGCGGAAGACGTGCTGTTCGGCATCGTCGAGACTATTGATCTCGGCATAGACCGATGGCGCGCGGGCGCCATAGACGATCTCGCCGCTGGAATAGATGCGCGGGGCCAGAAGCCGGCCGGCACGCTGATATTCGCTGGCGGAGAAAATCTGGCTGGCGCGGCTTGACGGATTGTGGGTCGTCGTGACGCCGAAGGCGAGATGGGCAATTTCCGACCAGTTCTGCTCGGGAATGAGATCATCCGTGCCCTGCGGGCCGTGGGCATGGGAATCGATGAAGCCTGGCGTGATGGTGTGCCCGGTAACGTCAACCACGCGTGCCCCTTCAGGCACCTCGATATCGGCGCCGACCGCACTGATGCGATTGCCGTCGATCAGGATGGTGCCGTTCTCGATCACGCCGCCATCTTCGCCGGCCATGGTGATGATGCGGGCCCCGACCAGCGCAGTGATGCCGGTTGGCTGATCGGCGGTGACCGTCATGGAGAGGTCCACGCCTTCGGTTGGCGGGGTATAGCCCTCGCCCTCTTCCGCATTCGGATTGGGGCGGAAATCCTCGATCCGGGCCGAATAGAAAACCGGACCCATGGTCCAGTTGACCTGCTGGCCGCCATCACTCCAGTGGAAATAGGTGCCGCCATTGCCGGACAGCTCGGACGTCGGCAAGGCACCGCTGGTACGGCTGCCGCCGACCGCTTGCGGGCCGGGCAGAAGCGGTGTGACGAAGACATCGTAATTCTGGCGGAAGGCGACGTGATCACCGGCTGGCGACACTTCGTACTCCGTCACCAGCTCACCGGTGGCGTGAATGCGTTCATTGGCACCATTGAGGTCCATCGAGACCAGCGAGGCTCCATCGCCACCGCGGGTCACAAAAATCCGGTCATTGCGATTGGCAAATTGCGGACTGCTGCCGCTCTCCGTCACCAGCGACATGGCGCCGCCGCGGGCCGCGATGGTGTAGACGCCCGGCGCTTCGGACCATTCCGCGGCTGTCAGATAGCCGCCCGATCCCTTTTCAAACACGATGGTATTGCCATCGGGCGAGAAGCGCGGCCGGCGGTAATGCCCCGGCTCGGATGTGACCACGGTCTCGCGGCCACCGCGCGCCGAAATCGTGCGGATCGAGCCCAGCGCCTGGTCATCCCAGGTCGCAAAGACGATCGTGCGACCATCGGCCGACCAGCTCGGGAAGAGCTCGCGGCGATCGCCATTATTATTGGTCAGACGGCGCGGTGCCGCATCGCCTGAAGCGGCGCGGACCCAGAGCTGGCCGAGGCTTTCGAACACGATCTGGCTGCCATCGGGCGAGGCCGTGGCAAAGCGCGGCATGCGGGTTTCGAACGTCGCCGGAGCGACTTCGACCTGCGGACGCGGTGGATCGACGATATCGCGCGTATCATTGACGGAGAAAGGAATGTCGCTGACCGTGCCGCTGGCCAGGTCGACGCGATGGATCTGGCCACCGGCCCAATAGACGATGGACTGGCTGTCGGGCATCCAGTCCATGTTCGGATACATGCCGGTGACGCCCCAGGTCTCCTGCATGTCCTGGTCGAGATTCTCGACCAGGCGACGTTCCTCACCGCTGTGCAGGTCCTTGATGTAGAGGGTCGACTGGATACGCTCGCGGCGCACGAAGGCCATATAGCGCCCGTCCGGCGATGGTGTCGGGCGCACCGCACCGCCGGCACCGGAAACGGCCGTGGCGGTCTCGCCGGTTTCCAGGTCATAGCGCAGGATATCGAACAGATTGGTGTTGGAATCCTGGGCGTAGATGAAGCTGTTACCCGGGGTCACATTCATCGTGTAATAGACATAGCGCCCGTCCGGCGAGAACATCGGCTCACCGAGTTCTTTCTGGAAGCTCTCATTGGGACGCTCGACCAGCTGGACGCCGGCACCGCCGAGCACGTGATACATCCAGATTTCGCCAACACCGGCCGAACGCTGGGTGGTGAAATGCTTGCGCGCCGCGATATAGCGGCCATGGGGATGCCAGGTCGGGTTATTGAGCAGGCGGAAGCTCTCATCGGTCAGCGCTGCGGCATCCGAGCCATCGGCATTCATGATCCAGATATTATCGCCGCCCCCGCGATCGGAGGTGAAGGCGATCTGGCTGCCATCGGGCGAGAAGCGCGGCTGGATCTCCCAGGGCATGCCGGACGCGATATTCGTCGCTTCGCCGCCGGTCACCGGAATGGTGTAGATATCGCCGAGCAGGTCGAAGGCGATCGTCTGCCCGTCCGGGCTGACATCAAGGCTCATCCAGGTACCTTCGGTGACATTGAGCGGCACCTGGCGCATCTCAAGGCCTGGATTGGCGACATCCCAGCCAGCCGAGGCCCCGTCTGCCGCCTCGGCATCCTGCCAGGCCAGGCCGGGCGAAGTACACAGAATAGTCGATGCAGCGAGTGCCAGCAGGTATCGGCTCATATCAAGCTCCCCAAAGAGTCCAAAGATTTTGGGGGAGAGTAGAGCGCCGCGGCCAAAGCGACAAACTAACGGTTTTGTAACGTCAGCCGGCGCCGCCCGCGCCCGGATGTGCGCCCCGGCTAGTGAGCGCCGCCCATACGGCCAAGGCGGACCTGGTAATCCACCGCCAGCGCGTATTCCGGGTCATCATCGGCATCGACCATCAGCTGCCCGGCCTTGGTCAGGAGCTGGTGGCAATCATGGCTGAGATGGCGCAATTCCAGCTGTTTGCCCGCCGCATCATACTTCGCCGCGAGATCCTCGATCGCCTGCAGCGCCGACTGGTCGACAATGCGCGATTCGTTGAAATCGACGATCACGCGTTGCGGGTCGCCGGCAACATCGAAGATTTCCATGAAGCCCGTCGCCGAACCAAAGAAGAGCGGCCCCTCGACCTTGTAGACCTTGGCGCCGGCCTCATTGATCTCGGTGATGGCGTGAATGCGCGAGGCCGCGTTCCAGGCGTAGAAGAGCGCCGAGACGATGACGCCGACGATCACGGCGATCGCGAGATCGCTATACACCGTCACGCCGGTGACCAGCAGGATGATGAAGGCGTCATTCCGCGGGATACGACGCAGCACCATGATGCTCTGCCAGGCAAAGGTGCCGATCACGACCATGAACATCACGCCGACCAGGGCGGCGAGCGGGATTTGCTCGATCAGGCCGGAACCGAACAGGATGAAGGCGAGCAGGAAGAGCGAGGCTGCGATACCGGACAGGCGCAGGCGTCCGCCGGATTTCACATTGATCATCGACTGACCGATCATCGCACAGCCGCCCATGCCGCCGAAGAAGCCGGTAACGATATTGGCCGCCCCCTGGGCGACACATTCGCGTGAGGCACCGCCGCGCTGGCCGGTAATCTCACCAACCAGGTTGAGCGTCAGCAGGCTTTCGATCAGACCGATCGCAGCGAGGATAAAGGCGTAGGGCAGGATGACCTGGAGCGATTCCAGATTGAGCGGCATTTCCGGGATGTGAAATTGCGGCAGACCGCCCGCGATCGAGGCGAGGTCACCGACGCGCGAAACCGGGATATTGAAGCCGATCACCAGGGCCGCCACGATACCGATCGCCACCAGCGGCGCCGGGATGGACTTGGAAATTTTTGGCCAGAACTGGATGATGCACATCGTCAGCACAACCAGGCCCAGCGTGATGATCAGCGGCATGCCGGTCATCCAGACATGCTCGCCGCTCTCATTGATAATCTTGAACTGGTCGAGCTGGGCCAGGAAGATCACGATCGCCAGCCCGTTGACGAAACCGAGCATCACCGGGTGCGGCACCATGCGGATGAATTTGCCCAGGCGCAGCACACCGGCGGTGACCTGGATGAGCCCCATCAGCACCACGGTCGCGAACAGATACTCGATCCCGTGTGTCGCCACCAGATGCACGATCACGACAGCCAGAGCCCCGGTGGCGCCGGAAATCATGCCCGGTCGCCCGCCGAACACGGCCGTGATGAGGCCGACGATGAAGGCGGCATAGAGCCCGGCCAGTGGCGGCACACCGGCAACGAAGGCAAAGGCCACCGCCTCGGGCACCAGCGCCAGTGCAACCGTCAGACCCGCCAGAAGCTCGATCCGGATCCGTGTTGGATTGAGATCCGGGCCTGCACCGCGATTGAGAACGGTTGCAGCCACGCGTTCCGCGAACACGGCAAGGGGAGATCGGTTCATCAGATGTATCCATTCGGTGTCGGCGCGGCACCGCGCGCTAGCCAGATCGGGCTTCTATGCTGCGACGCAACAAAATACCAGCGCGGATTCTGTCCGCCCCGCCGCGCGTCAAGACTTCGCTAACCACGCTTCTCAACGGAATATTGTGTTCAATGCGCTAGCTTGCCCGCATCGAATAAGGGGTTAGGCCTTGGAATATTCCAGTTCACGACGTCAGCCGCAAAGCGGTCCGGCCAATGATATGACCGATGGTGTCCGCCCGGCAATGGCCGATGCGGCCGCGCTGACCCGCGCACAACTGCGCGCCAGGGCCCGTGCACCCCAACACCGCGTCAACCGCAAGGCCCTCGGTCATCTGATGCAGACGATCGATATTCTTGCCATCGCCATCATCAGCACGGCCGGCGCCTTTGCCATTTCCGGCGGCGCCGTGACCCAGGTTCCAGCCGGCGAGTTACTGCCCCTGGCCGCTTTCGCGGCCCTGACCCCGGCCCTGCTCCTGATGTTCAAACTCTACCGGGTCGATCCGCGCGGGATTGTGGTCTATCGCGTGCTGACGGCCTTCATCGCTGCCGGACTGAGCGGCGCCGCGATCATCGCGCTGGCGCATCTGACCGCACCGCGCACCGTCGATCTGGTCGCCAGTTTTGCGATCACCGCGACGGCAGCCGTCACAATCCTGCACATCATCTATGCCGGCTTCATCGAGCATTGGGCCAAGGCCGGGCGGCTGGCGCGCAATGTCGTGCTGGTTGGGGCCACGCCCAATGCGCGCAAACTGATCGCCGCAAACAAGGGTTCCGGCACGGTCAATGTCGTCGGCATTTTCGACGACCGCAAGGCCCGCAGCCCGTCACAGCTCGCCGGCACACCCTATCTGGGCGATACCGATGACCTCTTCAAATGGGGCACCCTGCCCGATGTCGACCGGATCATCCTGACCGTGACTCCCAAGGCGCAAGATCGCGTCCGGATTCTGCTCGGCAAGCTGCGCGCCCTGCCCCAGCCGGTCTGCCTCCTGCTCGACCTCGACCATTTCGATCCCGACACGACCAGCCTGGAAGATGTGGTCGGGGTGCAGGCTGCGCGGATGAGCGGGTTTGAGGAACGGGTCGGCCATATGATCGCCAAGCGTCTCCAGGATCTGGTGTTCGCCTCGCTGATGTTCATGGGCCTGCTGCCCCTCATGCTGATCATCGGCATCGCCGTCCGGCTGGAAAGCCCCGGCCCCGCCATTTTCCGCCAGAAGCGCGAGGGCTTCAACGGACGCATGATCACCGTCTATAAATTCCGCTCGATGCGGCATTCGCCTGATCGCCAGACACAGACCGTCCGGCAGGTCGAATTCGATGACCCGAGGGTCACCCGGCTGGGTGGCTTCCTGCGCCGCACCAGCCTGGATGAGTTACCGCAATTGTGGAATGTCCTCGGCGGCGAGATGTCACTGGTCGGTCCGCGTCCGCATGCGCCGGGCATGCGCACGGGTGGTACCGAGACCTCCAAACTGGTCGCCGAATACGCCCACCGTCACCGCGTCAAGCCGGGCATAACCGGCTGGGCCCAGGTCAATGGCTCGCGGGGTCCACTGCATTCACCAGAGGCCGCCCGCGAACGCATCCAGTGGGATGTCGACTATATCGCACGTGCCGATTTCTGGTTCGACCTGATGATCATGCTGCGCACCCTGCCAGCCTTGCTCGGCGACAAGCTCAATATTCGCTAGCGCTTGACCGACCTTCCCCCGTTTCGCGGGGAAAATGGATGCGCGCGGCGGTCATTGGAGGCCCCTCATCGGGTATGGCCAGAGTGGAACCGGTGCAGTCTAGCGCCGGAGCAGCGACCGCGGGCGCATCCGGTTACGGCGCCACAAATCCTGCAATGTGGTCAACAAGGGCGCTTCCGGCACCGGGCTCACCGCATCGGGATCGGCACCATAGACCGGGTTGAACATGTTTTCGCGGTCCTCATAGAGGCGCCAGCCACTATCCCAGCGAAACATCGCCCAGCCGGCTCCCGCACGCTCCAGCGACGCCGCCCGCCGGCGCAGATAACGCGGCGCGTCGGGCGCCCAGCGGGCGACACCAAACTCACCCATCATCCATCGCGCCGCATCGGGCGGCATGAACTCGGCCTCGCCGCGGGCGAAGGCGACATTGGCACCGCGGCCCTGGTGGGTATAGGCGCGTGGTGAGTAATCATGCAGGGCCAGCACGAGGCCAGGCGCGCTGTTGAGATCTAGCAGACCAGCAAAACTGCTATGCCCGTAACCGTCCGGATTGATCAGTATGGGCGTGTCGGTGTCATGCTCGCGGATAACCGCGGCCAGGCGCCGGGCCAGGGCCGGCCAGTCGGCCGGGGTGCCGGCGACATGTTGCGCCAGGCGTGCCGGGTCCCATTGATCAAGATCGCCGCCATCAGGTCCGGGCGCGGCCTGGTTGGCGTTCGGCTCGACCATCAGGAGATAGCCGGCGACATTGGCGCGGTCGCGAAAACGGCTGGCCGTGCGGCGCCACATCATGTCCCATCCATCCTGGGCCTCGGTCGAGGCCCAGACATCATCATTGATCATCGAGGCGGGAAACCAGCCACCGGCGCCGCCGCGATGGAAGGTGAATTCACTGCGTCCCGGGCCGGTGCGAAACCCGATCACGACATACAGGCCCGCCAGTTCGCAGCGCCGGACCATGTCATTGAGATGATCCTCGACCGCCAGGTCGGGCACATAGGGCGCCCATTCCGTGACGGTCCCGGGATGGGACAGAATGACGAGATTGGCGCCGCTGGCCGCGAGTTCACGCAGGGAAGCATCGGTAACCGGAACGCCAACCGCACCGGAGCCGAGAAATTCCGGGCCATCGAGCTCAGGAAAGACACGTCGTTGCGCCAGGACTGCGCCACGCAAGTGCGGCCCGGTATGATTATTCCACAATTCCAGCCGGTTGGTCTGAGCCCGGGCGCATCCCGGCAGGCCAAGCGAGGCCAGCCCGGCCGCGGCGATGAGGGATCGGCGGCTCGGGTCGGTCACAACGCGTAAAATCCGCTGATCCGGTCAATCTTGCGCATCAACTTGCCCGGCCAGTGCCGAATTGGGCCAAGCGGCGAGGCCTCGGCCGCCCGGGTCAGGGCCTGGCCGGCATCCCGGGTTACGCACATCAATGACAGATGGGCGACACAGCCGCTCGCCAGCCCGACCTGATAGCTCGACAAATCGCGCTTGAACTGAAAGTCGCCGGGCCCGAGCTCGACGGCCCGATGTCCTTTGGCCGCCGCCGAGCGCGCGGCCTCGGTGAGCAGCAACACACCCGCGCTCAAGCGGGCATAGTCCGCGTGGTAGGCGGGAAACCAGTAATGCGAGAGCCGGTCGGTCTCCATCCCGATATGAACCGACACCAACTCGTCACCGACATAGAGCGATGAACAGCTGCCGGAGAAAAACTCACCCTTGCGGCGCAGTACAGCTTTGAGAAGGTCGCGTGTCCAGTCGACGGAAAACACATTGAAAACTTGCGTCGAGTCGTATTGTTGCCGCTTCCATTCGAGCATCCGGTCAAAAACTTCCGGATTGCTGTCTTCCATCACGTAATGATAGCCGCCCTCCAGCTCGTCCAGCTTGCGCCGGCGCGAGCGCAGGGTTCGCATCGCCTTGGGCACAACCTGGCCGCGGCGCGCCTCCCAGGAGTCGAAGCCCTCGGAGAGATCAATCATCCAGGAACCGCGGATTTCGTCCGCATGGTCATGGAAGACTTTCTGGCTCGCCAATGCGGAATGAAAGGCAAACAGCGGCAATCTCGCCTTGCGCAGCGCCCGCCGCAGGTCGATTTCAACGCCGGGCTCGGCGATCAGTCCTTGCACATCCCCCATCGGCCCCGCCAGCGGCCGCGCATAGCCCAGCTTGCCCGTGTGCAGGGGCAAAAAGCCGACGATCTGCCCCGCCTTGCGAATGACGAGCACACGCGTATCATCGCGGGCTTCTTCACAGCACTCCGCGAATTCAATCGCGAAATACGGACTGGCCAGTGTCTCATCGGCCGCGACAAAGGCCCGCCAGGCCTGTTTCTCGGCGGGACTCAATTCACTGGGTCGTTTTGATCCAACATCCATAAGCTTGATTCCGCTTAAACTTCCGGCCCGACTTGACCGAGCCTTTCACCTTTATAACGCGCGATGCCTTATCGCGGGGTGAACGCGGGCGACGATGGCGACAATCCCCTTTCACGCGGCACTCATCTTGCAAGCTTCGCGTTACAGGCGAGCGGAGCGTTTCATGCTTGGACGGCATCTTCTGGGATATCTTCCCGTACAACTGACCCAGGTGATTGTCGGCTTCGGCGGCGTGGCGATTTTCACGCGTCTGCTGTCGGCGGATGATTACGGTCAGTACGCGCTGGCGCTGGCCGCTCTCTCCCTGTTTCACATCACGACCTTCACCTGGCTGGAAGCCGCGATCGCGCGTTTCCACGCCCGTGCCGACGCGCGCCGCCGCCTCGGCGACCATCTGGCGACGGCCTATGCTCTCTTCCTGCTGATGGCGCTGGCGGGAGCGATCCTGATTGTCGCCGCGCTGGTCTGGCTGCCCTTTGATGCGCGCCTGAAAACCGTTCTGGCTTTCGCGGCGATGGCCTTGCTGCTGCGGGCCCTGCTGCAGATCGGCCTGGTGACGCATCGCGCCGCCGGCGAGATCGCCCGCTTCTCCGCGCTGGAGGCCGGCTATCTGATGGGCGGTTTCATCATTGGCGTCGGTATTATCTTCACAACGGACCTGGGCGCCGCCGGCATTTTCATGGGCTCGGCCATCGCCGCCGCGATCGCGCTCATCGTCGACCTGCCGGTCATGCTGCGCCGCGCCGCCAGGGGCCGTCGCCAGGTCGTGCGCGCCCAGGTCTATGCGCGCTACGGGGCGCCGGTCTCGGCCTCGCTCGTCTTTGAAGAATTGCTCTCGGTCGGCGACCGTTTCCTGATCGCCGCCTTCCTCGGGCAAGGTGCAGTGGGCATGTATGCCGCCGGATACGGCCTCGCGGACCGGTTGCTCGATGTCATCTTCATCTGGTTCGGCGCCGCCGTGTGGCCGCTGACGATCAAGGCGCTGGAGAGCCAGGGACCGGAAGCCGCGCGCGACGTCGCCGGCCGCGCGGCCGGGCTGATGGCCCTGATCGCTTTCCCGGCCGCCGCCGGGCTGGCGCTGGTTGCCGTGCCGCTGACCACGATCATCATCGGTGAAAGCCTGCGTGAACAGGCCGCCCTTATCATGCCCTGGATCGCCTTGTCGGGCCTGATGAAGGGGATGATGACCTATTATTTCCACGAAGCTTTCACACTGAAGCGCCGCACCGCCAGCATGGCTGTCATCATGGCCGGTGCTGCCGTGCTCAATCTCGGCCTCAACCTGGTCTTTATTCCGATGTTCGGCATTGCCGGCGCCGCAGCCGCAACCGTGATCGCGTATTTCATTGCCCTGCTCATCTGCGCCTGGCTGGGCCGCAAACACTTCGCGCTGCCCCTGCCCTGGGCTGACTGGATCCGGGCCGCAGCAGCGACCGGGATCATGGCAGCGGCCGTTTACGCGCTGCCGGTCATCGGTTCGGCATGGTTGATGCTTGTCGCCCAGGCAATGACCGGCGCGCTTGTCTATGTCGCCAGCGCGCTGGCTTTCAATATCGCGGACTGCCGCAGCTGGCTGGCCGATGCACGTGCACTGATGAAACCGGCGGGGGCCCAATCATGACGGACACATCACAGACGCCATTTGCCGAACTGGCCAATACCGCCTGGCAGCGATCCGACCGCACGGTCCTGTCCATTCTGGTGCCCTTCTATCGCGATGATCCGACGGCCCTCGCCGCCGCGCTCAACCCGTTGATCGGCGTGCGCCGCGACATCGAGATCGTGCTGCTCGATGATGGCTGTCCCGATCCGGGCCTTAACGAAGCCGTATCGCGCACAATCCGGGCGCTCAGCGCCCCGGCCCGGCTCCTCACCGCAGCCGAGAACATTGGCCGTTCGGCCGGGCGCAATCTGCTTGCCCGCCAGGCCCGCGGCCGCTGGCTGCTCTATCTCGATGCCGACATGCAGCCCGGCGATGACCGTTTTCTCGATGCCTATCTCGAACGCATCGAACTGGATGATTTCGACGCCGCCTTTGGTGGTTATGAAACCGCCGAGCCCGATGACCGGCGCTATCAGCTGCACGCGGTTCTCGCCCGCACAAGCGACGAGAAAGACGCGGCGGCCCGCGCCCTGATCGGCCCCACCGCCTATTGCTCGAGCAATCTTCTGGTGCGCGCCAGTGTCATGCGCGGCGTCCCGTTCGACACCGGATTCACCGGCTGGGGTTTTGAGGATGTCGACTGGGCCGTGCGCGCGGCGCGCAACCATATTCTGATCCATTTTGACAATCCGGCCAGCCATGCCGGCCTTCAGACCACTGAATCCCTGTTGCAGAAGTTCCGCGATGGCGCCGTCAACTATGCCCGCCTGCTGGAAAAGCATCCGCATCTGGCAGTCCTGCCCGGCGCCCGCGCGGCCCGTACGCTTGGCATCATTCCCTTTCAGGGCTTGCTGCGCGGCCTGTGGGCTCGGCTGGCCAATAGCCAGGGCCTGCCAGTGCGGCTGCGCACGGCAGCGCTCAAGCTCTGGCGCGCCAGCTGGGCCGCGGAGGCGATTTGATGGACACGCCCTATAATCCCGGCGGAGGCCTGGTCTCGAAGCTGAACCGCCGCTGGGCGCGGCTCGCGGCGCGCGCACCGCTGAGCGTCGACCTTGATCATGCCATCGTCAGCTTCAGCTTCGATGATTTTCCCAAATCGGCCGCCTTGAACGGTGCGACGATCCTGGAAAGCCATGGCTGGCGCGGCACGTATTACGCCTCGGCCGGTTATGCGGGCACCCGCACCCATCACGGTGACATGTTCGATGCCGGTGATCTGCAACGCCTTGTCGCCACAGGTCATGAAATCGGCTGTCACACCCATACGCATATCGACGGATCACGCGTCGGTGCCGACGCGCTGCTGGCCGATATCGAGCGCAATCATCAGGCCCTGCGCGAACTGGGTTATGAGGGCAAGCTGGACAGCTTCGCCTATCCCTATGGCGAGACAACGCCTGCGGCCAAGCGCTTGCTGGCCCAGCGCTTCACCTCACTGCGCGGCGTCCACGCCGCGATCAATCGCGGTGACAGCGATCGCAGCCTGCTCAAATCGGTACCCGTCGATGGTGGCGAAACCGGCATCGCCCGCGCTGTCGACGCGGCCGAAAGCCTGGTCGAGCACCCGGGATGGCTGATCTTCTACCTGCATGATGTGCAGGACGAACCAACCCAATGGGGCTGTACGCCGGCCCAGCTCGAGCGGGTGTGTGCCGCTGTCGAGCGCAGCGGCGCCCGCGTGCTGACGGTTGCCGCAGCGATGGCAGAGATTGGAGACGCCGCATGAGTATTTCCGTGATGATCCCGACATTCCGCCGGCCGGAAGGCCTGCGCGTCGCGGTCCAGAGCGTGCTGGCGCAATCGCACCGCCCCGACGAAATCATCATCGTCGACAACTCCCCGGAGGCCTCCGCAAGGGCGATTGCCGCCAATGCCAATGCCGTCGCGCGCTGCCCCGTCATCTATGTGCACGAGCCAAGGCCGGGCGTTTCCAATGCCCGCAATGCCGGCTTTGCTGCCGCCAGCGGACGCTATATCGCCCTGCTCGATGACGACGAAGTCGCCAGCGTTGACTGGCTCGGCGCCCTGCTCGAAACCGCCCGGACGCTCGACGCTCAGGTGGTGTTCGGGCCCTTGCGCGCCGAGGTCAACGCACCGGCGAGCCTGCCCGGCCAGCTTGCCACGCGCCTGTATTCACGTACCGGCCCCGCCGCCGACAGCCTGCTTGATGAGCCCTTCGGCAGTGGCAATTCCCTGATCGATCGCGACGCCTTCAAACTGCCCGACCAGCCCTTCGACCCGGCGCTCAACCAGATCGGCGGCGAGGATGACGCCTTCTTCGCCCTGCTCGCCGCACAGGGCGCCCGCTTCGGCTGGTCGTCGCGCGCGAAAGCTGTCGAAGTGGTCGGCGAAAGCCGGACCAATTGGTCGCACCTGCTCTCACGCAGCTTTGCCTTCGGCCAGGGCGCGACGCAGAATTGCGCCCGGCCAGACGCCGTTGATCGGGCCGGAATCGCGTTCTGGATGGCGGTCGGCCTGGCACAGATCCTGGCCTTCGCACCGCTCGCCCTCCTGAGTCTGCCGGTGCGCCGGGCCCTGGCGGTCAAGGCGCTCGACAAGGCCGTGCAGGGTGCGGGGAAAGTGCTCTGGTTCAGAGGTCTGGAGCCTAAATTCTACGGACAGGCCAACACGGCCTCCGCGCAGGATCCCGGTAGCGCCGCGGCTTGACAGCCGGCGGCTGCCTGAAACGGGGCCTGATCGACGGGTATTGGAGACAGGGCGCGGCTAGCGGCTGGCGGAACCGTCGCGGCGCTCAGCCAGCTTGGCAGATGTCGCCACGAACAGGACCCAGCCGAGCGAGTTCTGCTGCACGAGATTGCTCTCGCTGATGCTGACCAGGAAAAGCATGGCGACAAACGCCAGCGCCCAATAGGTTTCCGGTCCGCGAAAAATCCGCCCGACCCCGCGCAGGAAGGCCTGAAGATAGACCACAGCGGTCAGAACAACGCCGGGGATACCGATCGCCAGCGCGATCTCGATCCAGCCATTATGCGCCGTCGGCACATCCCAGTTTGTCGCCTGGCGCACCCAGAAGACCGGTCCGTTATCCGCGACCCAAAAGGCTCTATAGCCATAGCCGGTCCAGGGCACGGCGCGGATTTCCTCGATCAGGACGCCCCAGATATCGGTCCGCCCCGTCAGCGTCGCGTCGCGGCCGAGCGCCTGCAATGCCTCAACCGGTGCAACCAGCAGGATCATCGCGATGGTGATCCCGCCCGTCAGCCCGAGAAACATCATCAGGGAGGCAAAGCCGAAGCCGCGTCGGCACAGGGCGATCCCGACCGCAATCCCGGTTCCGAGCAGGCAGGACAACAGCGCCGTCTTCGAGGTGGAGAGCAGGACGAGCGCGACGCACATCACCGCGCATCCCATCCAGAACAGCCAGTGCTTCGGGTCAACCCGGCTGGCGGCATAGCCGCTGACTGCGCCCCAGGCCATCACCGCGCCGAGGGTATTCTTTTCCCAGAACACGCCCTTCCAGGCGCCAGCGTGAACCTCATGATCGACCCCCATCGAGGGTACGGCCAATGCCATCATGGCACTGGCAAGCGCCAGCAATACAAAGGTCGAGGCAATCAGCAGGATCATCTCACGCCAGCTCCAGCGTGACGCCATCCAGAGCCCGAAACAGGAACTCATCGCCAGCGCAAAGGACCGCCGGATCGTCACATCCGGCGCAACCGACCACGTCACCGACACCGCCATCAAACCGATGAGCATGAGAACAAGGAGATTGCCGCTGAGCGTGCGCAGGATCGCGCCCGGCCGAGCCAGCATCAGCACAAGGGTCACCGCATAGACCGGCAACCACATCAGGCGCAGGATGATCGAGGTTTCCTCACTGCCGGACGGCGCAAACAACGGTCCGATCAGCGCCTGGGAGAAGAGAAACAGCCCGAGAACGGTAAATCCGGCCTCGACGAAGCGCACCGAGCGCAATCCGGGCGCCTGCCGCAACACGCTCAGGAAAAGCGGTTCGCGGGCGGCGATCGGGCTCATGCTGCGCTCTGGATACGTTCCGTCCGGTTGAGGATCAGACCGGCGACGACACCGCCCCTCGCCTCGATCGCGGCGCGCCGCGCCTGCAAACCGGCTCCATTCGGGTCGCGCGCATCGGCCACCAGGATCACGCCATCAAGATCTGCGGCCAGATTGAGCGGTGTTGTGGTCTGGCTGGGTGCATCAATGATCGCCAGGTCAATCGACTGGCGCACGGCCGTCCAGTAATCGGGCGCTGCGCGCAGGGCCACGCCCTCGAGCGCACCGGGCTCACTCTGCAATTCGGTCACGAAAAGATTGGCGACGACCGACTGGCGCGCGACAATCCGTGCCCGCCCGGCCCCGGTCTGGAGTGCCCAGAACGGATCGCGTCCCAGCGCGGCGTCAAACGCCGGACCCTGGACGCGGGCGGCGCGCGCTTGCGCGTTCCCGGCAAAATCGAGATCGTACAGCCAGACACCACGTTGCGAGCGCAAGGCCGCCAGCCGGGCCAGTTCGCGCGCGACGGTCGAGGCCCCGGCGCCGGGGCGTGAACCCATGACCATGAGGGCACGGCCCTGTCCGCCCGGCCGGGCGATCGGTTCGAGCTGATCAATCAGCTGGGACAATTCGGCTGTCAAATTCATGAACTGGTTCGCGTCCGGCGTGATTCCATTGGCATCCGGATCAGCTTGCGGCCAACACGGTTAACGCGCTGCTTACGCGGTGCGTTCGGCAACGCGCGCAAGGATCGGAATATCCGCGGGCAGATCATTGGCTGGATGCCGCGGTGCGGCCACTTCAGCTGCCGATGTCGGCGCGGACTGCCGCGTGCTCGTGGTGGCGGGTATCCCGCCCGCAGCGATATAGACGCGCCAATAGCCGCGCATCAGTCCGGCAAACAGCGCGACACCGGCTGCCAGAACGAAGGCCGCGATCAGGCCCAGTTTCTTCATCGACTTGGCCTGCAAGGGCGGCATGGCGCGGTCGATCAAGCGGACGGCATCAGCACCGCCCAGAGTCGAGGAACGGCGTGCGGACGCGGTCGCTTCCTGGCCGGCGACGATTGCCGCGGCTTCCTCGGCGGCGACCACATTCTGTTCAAGCCGGGTGAATTCCGGTTCGAGCTGGCGCAGACGGGCCGCCTCATCGCGATTGACGCGCAATTGCTGTTCCAGCGCCGCCAGCATGGATGCTTCGGCGCGGGCATTCGCTTCGCGGGTGGCCAGATCGGTTTCGAGCGACTGCCTGACCGGATTGGGACCGGTCCGGCTCTGGCCCCGGCCATCAGAGGCGCCGCTGGCAAGAAAGGCCTCAATCGCCGCGATCTCGCGATCCAGCGCAATAACGGCTGGCGCACCGGTCTGATATCGGGCCAGGAGCCGGGCACGTTCGGACTGACGATCGAGCAGAACCGCATCGACACCGTTCTCGACATAAAGTTCGATATTCTCCGGAACGCTGCGCAGACGTTCACGGATCGCCTGGGCGCCGGCAAGCGCTGAGTCCCGATTGGCGCTGGAGGTATTGACCCGGTCGGTCAGATTGCCGACCAGCGCATCGGTGGTCTGTTGTTCGATTTCGAAATTCGACAAATCATGGCGCAGCAGGAAGGCATCGCGCGCGGCCTGCGCGTCCTCGACGGCGGCATTCGCCTGCTCACGCCGGACCGACAGGCCGCGCACGCCGGTTTCGATCAGGACTTCCTCGCGGTAATCGAGATAGGCGTCGATGATCGCATTCAGGACCAGGGCCGAACGGTCTGCGGTGTCAGCGGTATAGCTGGCATTGATCGCGGTTGAATTGGGTTCGCGTGACAGCGAGAAGGAATTGGACATCGCCCTCAGCGCCGAGGTCGTGGCATCGCTGCCAGCGCCGGCTCCAAGGACCGCGCCAGGTCCGATTTCCGCCAGGGCCCGCCGCAACACCGTTGCCGAGCTGAGCAACTGGCTTTCCGACTGCATCACCTGGGCGAGCGTAAAGGCGCCGCCGGCTCCGGCCGTGGCCGGCGTCGGATTGTCATCCTGGAGAATCATCAGGCTGGAGCGCGCTTCATAGCTCGGCTTGAGCATGGTCAGCGAGAGCGCCACACCGATGGCAAACAGAAGGGCAAAAATCAGGGCGATAAAACCCTTCTCCGACCATGCCAGGGCAATGACATCGAACAAATCAAGATCGCCCCGGGCACCCGAGCCAAGCCCGGTCACCCGGCCCTCATTCGAGCCGGCAATATCCTGATCACGTGTCATCCTTCCATAAAGGCCTCGTCGCGCTTAATTTTTTCTTATCCAAACGGGTCTGAAATCAGCTTGTCAGCGAATCCGAGGGATAATTATGCGTGCGATCAGTCTGGGCCTGTGCCTTGCGGCCTCTTTCGGGCTCGGTGCCTGTGCCAGCCGGGCACCTGCGCCGGCTGCCGAAGCCGCACAATGGGGCGGGCAACATTTCCTTGCCTGGCAGGATAGCGACCCGGAATACCGCTTCTTTCCGGGCGATAGCGTCGATGTCACGGTGCATTCGGCACCGGAATTGTCGAGCACGGCCGAGATCGGCCCTGATGGCCGCATCAATCTGCCCATGCTCGCAAATGTGATGGTCGCCAACAAGACGGATTACGAGATCGCCACCGTCATCGCTGACGCCTATGCGCGCAATGTCCTGGTGTCGCCGATTGTTGAAGTGCGTCGCGCCACACTGGGGCCGCAGAACATTATCGTGGGCGGGGAAGTCAATTCTCCCGGCCTGATCGCCCTGCCCAGCCCGATCGGGGCGCTGGAGGCGGTGATGCTGGCGGGTGGTTTTCGCGACACGGCGTCGCGCGAGGTCGCGATTCTGCGCCGTGGCGCCGGCGGCGGCCTGATGCTGCGCACCGTCAATCTGCGTGATGCCTTACGCGGACGCGATGGCGCCGACGCGCTTCAGCTGCGCCGCAATGATATCGTGTTTGTACCCCGGACCACGGTGGCCGAGATCAATGTCTTCATTGAGCAATATGTGAACTCGATCCTGCCGCTCGACCAGGCAATGTCCTACGCCATCGCCAACGCGATCAATAATAACTGATCGACGCCAGGCCCCTCACCTGCACTCGAGCCGCATGCCGGGGCATCGCGGTCTGCAGGCGCCTGCACAAACTGTCAGGGTGGTCAGCGGAGGCTAGTCCGCTGACCTTCAGACAGTCTGGTGGCGTGACTAGTGGCGCGTCGAGAGCCATTCGCGAGCGGCACGCTGCGCGCTGGCGACTTCAAACGTCGACATCTGGTCAGAGATTTCCTGGCGATAGTATTTCGCCGGCTCGGACCCCATCAGGGCCGCGAGATTGAACCATTTATGGGCTTCGACATAGTCGACTTCGCCGCCCTGGCCGGTTGAGTACAGAATACCCAGCTTGCACAGATCTTCACCTGTCGGGTCGCTGGTAACGGCTTCATGCACTTGCGCAGTTTCAACGTCGGTAAACGCCATGATCATTCCCCTGTAACACCGGCGGATGCGATCCTTATGGATCTGTCATCCGCGCCACCATCCTGTCCGAATGCCTTCCGAACGAGACCGATCCTGCGCAAAGAGAATTGCTTTAAGGTTAAGGGAATTCAGGAAAAATACGCCATAAGCCTTTAAATCGGTTAGGTTTTCCTACCAAGGAATAAACGCGAAAGCCGCGCGTCCAGTGCTGTCAGGCGACTCGCCCTCCTCACTTCGGGCGATGTCGCCAACCGCAAGAGGATCAAAAACACGACAATCGCCGCAGAGAGCAGGCCAGCATAGGCCAGATTGACGGAACGGGCGCTTGCGCGGGGGTGGCCTTCCGGGGAATCCAGCAATTGATACACCCCGTCACCCAGAGCGAAATGCAGCGCCAGGAGACGGTCGCCGGCGGTGTTGGAGATGCGAACAAGATAATCCGCGTGGTTAAGTTCGCCGATCGATGACACGACGCGGATCGCTGTCATGACCGATGACGAACGCCGTATACGAGCCAGATCGCCCAGCAGACGCGACAGCGCGGCCGCTTCGGCGCCGGAGCGCCGTTCCACATGTCCGGCCAGTTGGCGGCTCGCCTGGGTCGGTGCCGAAAAGGCGAAGTCCGGCCGCAGCCCCGAAGCCTGCAGGGCGCCGGAAATCTCCGACGGCGGCAAAACCGTCTCCACCCAGTCGCGCAATTGCGCCTCGAGCTGCGGCTGCAGGCGACCGGCTTCGCGCGCGGCCTGCAGCACTTCGGCACCGTCATGCACAGCGCTGGCGGGCAGGTTGAGATCGACCAGACCGGATTCGAGCGCCGCCAGGGCATAGCGAACCGGATCGAAGTCCTGGGCCGGAACAAGACCGGCCTCACAGCCCTCCATTTGCGGCGTCGCGGCACAGGCCTGCATGAAGAGTTGTCGCACACCGCCATAGAGCCGGGTATCGCCGCCCCGGCCAATCACAAGCCCGGGCACCATGGTCAGCTCGAATTGACCGCTGCGCCGGCCGCTGAAGAAAGCATTGGCGCTGTGCTCTGCTATCGACCAGTGGAATTGCGCCGCATCCAGCCGCGCCAGCAGGGCGGGCGGTGCGAAGACAAGTTGCGGCGGATCGAGCTGTTGTGCGGCCTCGCTGCCGATCAGCTCGCGATAACCGCTTTCCAGGGCATCAGCGCGCACCCAGGGCGGGGCTGCCGTCAGGCGGGCATTGAGAGTTTCAGATCCGGCCGGGCCCGCCAGATGTTCCAGCGCCAGCCGGTCACGCCCGATCAAATCGGGGCCAATCACTGCCCAGGCCCGGAACCGGTCAATATCCGCGCGCCGCCGCGCATCGCCATCAAGCGCCTCGGACATGCGGGCGACCCAGTAATCCTGCGCCTCAACGCCTTCGGGCACCGAGGCTGCAAGGGCTGTCTGGATGCGGGTTTCGAGGCCGGCTTCGGTCCGGGTCATCGCGGCAATGCCGCCGCTCTCGATCACCACATGGGCGCCAAACCAGGCTGAAACCGCCAGCGATGCAAGCAGCCAGGCCGGCCGGAATCCCTTGAACAGCGCGCGCCACAGCAACCAGGCGACAAGGCCGGGCGGGGATGCCTCCCAGGGCGAACAGGTGTCCGCACGGCAGGCGTCCGTTGCCGCCAGCCGCACGCTCTCCGCCCCGGTCAGCCCGTTGCGGGGCCGGGATTCGATTTCAGGCGTGTCGGATTGCGCCGCGTCAGAGACGTCAGCCATGGGCCTGCCCCCTTGCTTCCCCGCCACAGCATTGAATGTCCCACCTGCCGACGCAAGCCCTTACGCGTACAAGGCGAATTCACACGCCACACAAGCCTCAGACACTGGCCTCAGACACTGGCCTCAAACACAGGCCTCAGGCACAGGCCTCAGGCACGGAACTCAGACACTGGCCTCAGACGCGCGCCTTCTGGCCGAACAGAAGGTCACGCGCCTTCTTGCCATCCGCGCTGTCCTCGTCGAGCGGACGGCGCATATCCGTGCCCAGGGCGCGGCCCGTCTTGACCGCGGGCCGCGCACCGACGCGATCCATCCAGGCCGACAGCAACGGGAAATCAGCGAGGTCCTGGCCCTGGCCTTCGGGCAGGATCCACGGCCAGATCGCCATATCGGCGATGGAATACTCGCCGGCGATATAGTCGCGCCCGTCCGACAGGGCGCGCTCAAGCACGCCATAGAGCCGGTTGACCTCATTGGTATAGCGGGTCTTGCCGTAATCCAGCTTGCTCTCATCGGGCTCGATCGCCTTGGCATAGGTGCGGAAATGATGCGCCTGTCCGGCCATCGGACCCAGTCCGCCCATCTGCCAGAACAGCCATTGCTCGACCGCGGCGCGGGCGCGCGGGTCGGCCGGATAGAACTGGCCGGACTTGCGGCCGAGATACTGCAAAATGGCGCCGCTCTCGAAAATCGCGATCGGCAGGCCGTCAGGACCGTCCGGGTCGATGATCGCGGGCATGCGGTTATTGGGACTGATCTTGAGGAAATCCGGCTCGAATTGCTCCCCGGCACCGATATTCACCGGCTTGAGGTCATAGGCCAGGCCCATCTCCTCCAGCGCGATGGAGACTTTCCAGCCATTTGGTGTCGGCCAGTAATAGAGTTCGATCGGTGCGGACATGAAGCGTCTCCGTCTTGATGAGTGGCAGGCAATCCCTGTGGAGCGCAAATGGGGTGGACGGCCGGTGATACAAGCACAAGCCTGATCACGGGTGCGTCATTTCCCGCTCACCGCTTGGCAGGCGGGCAGCAAGGCCTTATTCCCGTCATCACACCAGAACAGGTCCGCACCTCATGCCAGCCAACGAAATCCTTTCCCGCTTCGCCCCCGTCTCCATGGCCCGCCAGGCCAGCGATCCGCAAGGCTTCGCCACCGAACTGGGACGCAGCTTCCGCGAGTTCGGCTTTGCCGCCATCTCCGACCATGGCCTCGATCCGGCCCGGATTGATCGCGCCTATGCCAAGGCCGCGGAATTTTTCGCCCTGCCCGAGGCTGTAAAGCAGCAATATTTCGTCCCCGGCGGCGGCGGCGCGCGCGGCTATACGCCCTTCGGCAAGGAGATCGCCAAGGACGCGAGCCATGTCGACCTGAAAGAATTCTGGCATGTCGGCCGCGATCTGCCTGCGGGTCACAAATACCAAGCCGACATGGCGCCCAATCTCGTACCGGCAGAGGTCGAAGGCTGGCAGGACAGCGTGCACGGCCTCTACCAGGATTTCGACGCCCTCGGCCGGCGCGTCCTGAGCGCGATCGCGCTTGACCTTGGCCTCGCGGAAGACTTCTTCGACGACACGGTCAAGGACGGCAATTCGGTGATGCGGCTCCTGCATTATCCGCCGGTCGCCGGCGATCCGGGCGGCTCCATCCGCGCCGAGGCGCATGGCGATATCAATACCATCACCCTGCTGCTCGGGGCCGAAGAGCCTGGCCTGCAGGTCAAGACGCGTTCGGGCGAATGGGTCGACATGAACCCGCCGGCCGGCTGCCTGGTGGTGAATATGGGCGATATGCTGGCACGCTCGACCAATGATCTCCTGCCCTCGACCCAGCACCGCGTCATCAATCCGGTCGGCGCGCGCACCGGGCATTCACGCTATTCCATGCCCTTCTTCCTGCACTACCGGCCCGACTATATGATCGAGACCCTGCCCGGCTGCGCCACGGACGAGCATCCTGACAAATACCCGGAAGCGATGCGCGCCAATGATTTCCTCAATCAGCGCCTGCGCGAGATCGGCCTGCTCTAGCCCCGCGCCCTGCCCCACTGACAGCACGAGTCCGTCCTGCCCATGCCGCCGTCCGACAGTCCGATCCTCGATGACATCAAGAGTGCGGCGAGCGAACTGATCGATCCGGTTCTGGACGCGCTGGGCGGCAATCCCTGGCCGCGACGCCTGATCAATGCCTGCAATGCGGCCTACATGATCTCGGACCGTCGGCTCGGCTCGAGCCTGCCTCTGCTCGAAGAGGCCGGCATGCTCAAGGGCACCCGTCCGCTGGTCTTCGTCAGTGGTATTCATGATGTGCATGCCGGCTTCGTCTGCCGCACCGATGATGACGGCCTGCTGGTGACGTTTCGCGGTACCTTGCCGCCGGAAGACATGATCTTCTGGCGCTGGGCTGCCGACTGGCTGCACGACGCCCAGACCGTGCCGATGCCGTGGACGGTCGGTGAACGTGACTACGGCCAGGTGGCCAGTGCCTTCGGGATTGCCGTCTCAAGCCTCGCCCAGGACCTGCTCGAGACCCTGGAAACCCTCAATGCCGGCTCGGCCAGCGCCATCCGCATTACCGGCCATTCCAAGGGCGGGGCGATGGCCTGTCTCGGCGCGACGCTGATCCGCGAGCAATATCCCGACCGCCGCATCGAAGTGTGCAGTTTCGCCGCGCCGATGACCGCCGACCAGGATTTCATCGATTGCTATGACAGGGACGGCCTGCTGGCGCGCACCGACCGGTTCCAGAACGCGCTCGATCCGGTGCCCTACCTGCCCGGCGGTCCGGTGATCCGGCAATGGCTGGACGGTGAGAAACGGCTCGACGAGGCCAAGAAGCTGATGCTGGTCGAGGACGCGATCAAGGCCCTGCCCGAATGGCCCTATCGCCAGTTCGGCCGCCTGCACTTCCTGCATGAGGAAGATGGCCGCATCCAGGATGATGAGAAGGCCGAGAGCGCAGCCTGGGACGCGGTTATCAATGCGGTCGTCAAAATGCGGTTCCGCGAGATGATCGACGCCCATAGCGGCGCCCAGCGCTATCTGACGGCGCTGAGTCCGGCCGCCGATGAGAGCGAGAGCGAGACCGGGGCCGACTGAGCCCCGCCCTGGCCGCCAGCGCGTGCGTGCTCGCTCACGCCACGCCTCCGGCGCTTTCTCTCGCCAGCCAGAGCGGCAGGCAATCGAGTACGGCGTTCCAGCCCTCGTGATAGCCGACTTCCATGCCGGATCCGTTGAGCGCGGCCATCTGGACCGTCACGACCAGTTTGCAGCCGGCCGTGTCGTCGAAGAACTCAGCCGTCACCAGCGCCGCCGAAAGCGGTGCGCCCTCGCAGGACAGGGTTTCGGAGTAGAGAATGCGCTGATCAGCGACGATGTCATGATAGGTCAGGTGAGCGTTGAACACCGCGCCATCCGGCTCGATATAGCGCACGCGATCAATCCCGCAGACGCGGAAATCATCGGCGTCATAGACGATCTCGACACCCGGCACCGGTGCGTTCCACACAGCGCGGGCTTTCGGGTCGGCCCAGGCGCGATAGACGGCCGCAACCGGCGCGGCGAGCGTGCGGGTCAGGGTGAAAGTCTCGTGCAGTGCGGTTCTGTCAGTCATGGGGGTTCTCCCTACAGCCGGGCGAAACGCCAGGCTGGTGTGTTGATGAATTGCCGTGGCGATGGATCAATCGCCGGTTCGAATGTGGTTTGCGCTCCGGCCGCCCTCAGGGCGCGTCCTCATCGCTGCGCGTCGTCTTGAGATAATCATCGAGCCGGTCCAGACGGCCCTCCCAGAGCGCGCGCTGGCCGGCGATCCAGTCCTGGGCGCGCTGCAGCTGCACCGGCTCGATATGGCAGGTGCGCACCCGGCCCTGCTTGGATGAGCGGATCAGCCCGCCGCTCTCGAGCACACGCAAATGCTGCATCAGAGACGGCATCGCCATGTCGAAGGGCTCGGCAAGCTCGGAGACCGAGGCCGGGCCCTGGATCAGGCGCGCAATCACCGCCCGGCGGGTCGGGTCGGCCAGGGCGCGGAAGGTGTGGTCGAGATCGTCTGAATAGTTAGGCATACGGCTATGTAATTGAGCGCAACGCGCCGCGTCAAGTCAAAACTTACAGAAATGCCTAAGTATCGAAACTCACCCCGCCTGACTGGTGATGCCGGCAGGCCAGGCCCCGCTAGGGCGTGGACTCAATTGCGCGCATCCAAATTCGGGCTGAGGCGAGCGCGAGGGCGGCCATGAAATTGTCGGCGTGTTTTTCGAAGCGTGT
>NZ_FNHG01000021.1 GCF_900103475.1 Maricaulis salignorans | reverse complement strand
CGATCAGCTGCAGCGACTGCGGCGAGCGCCGGGCCAATTCCTCGAACACCCTCAACCAGATACCTCGCTTGGCCCAGCGATTGAACCGGTTGTAGACCGTTGTGTAAGGGCCGTACCGACCGGGAAGGTCGCGCCACGGAGCCCCGGTGCGCAGCACATAGAAGATCGCGTTCACCACCCGCCGATCGTCCACCCGCCGCTTGCCCTTGCCCGGCTTGGGCAAGAGCGGCCCGACAAGCGCCCACTCTTCATCGCTCAAATCATAACGTGCCATGATCTCCTCCTGCTTCGCGCAGAAGTGAATCACGCAATCAACGATCCGGGAATCCCCTTATTGAGTACAGACCCTAGTCGGGTGAAGCGATGCGGGCCCCGGTCCGGCTGCGCGGCAATTCCTTCACATGGATATCCAGCTGCGGGAAAGGGAATTCGATGTCATGGGCCTTGAAGGCCTTCCACAGCGCGACATTGACAGCGCTGCGAATATTGGAGAGCCCGTTTTCCGGATCGGTAATCCAGAATCGCAGATCGAAATCGACCGAGCTGGCACCATAGCCCATCAGATTGCACACCGGCGTCTTGTCAGCCAGCACACGCTCAACGCTCTGGGCCGCCTCGATCGCGACCCGCTGCACCAGTTCGACATCCTCGGTGGCATAGCTGACGCCGAATGGGGCGTGCACGCGCACCGCGCGGTCGGATTTCGACCAGTTGATGACGCCCTCGACGATAAAGCGCTCGTTCGGGATCAGCATTTCCGTGCCGTCACGGGTGCGGATCGAGACATAGCGCGACTGCATCTCCGTGACCCAGCCAAACGTGCCGTCAATCTCGAGCGCATCGCCCGGCTTGATCGACTTGTCGGCCAGCAGGGTGAAACCGGCGGCGAAGTTGGCGACGGTCTTTTGCAGGCCCAGGCCGACACCGATACCGACCGCACCGGAGAAGATGGCCAGCGTGGCGATGTTGAAGCCGGTCAGCTGCAGCGCGATCAGCAGGGCCGCGACCGGCAGCACGAAGCCGAGCACTTTGGCGATCAGGGCGCGGAAGGCCGGCGAGATCTCCTCGGCCTTTTCCAGCTGGGCATTGACGGCGCGCCCGGCCAGCGAGGCGAGCCAGAACAGGGCGGCGAAATAGATCACCGTGCGCAGGATATCGAACAGGCTGAGATCAACCGGCGCGCCATCGGCCGTCTCGCCCAGCGGAATGGCCAGCGCCTGCAATTGAATGACGACATCGTCGAGCAGACCGAACACATCGAGCGCGGCCACCGGCCAGATCACGTAAAACGCGACATTCGACCAGAATTTCGAGCGGATGATCAGCGTCACGGCGCGGATTACCAGCCAGGCCGACATCAGGCTCATCGCCGCATCAATCAGCCCATAGGGGCGGTCCAGACTGCCCAGAACAATGCGGATCGTCGCCAGCACCATCAACAGGGCCAGCGGTGTCGCCAGCGCCAGCGCCGCCGAGAGCAGGCGCCGCGCCAGACCGGTGCGGATACGCGAAGCGGTATGGTGTTCCACCAGCCGCCGCAAACGTGGCCCGAACATCAGGGCCGGAATAATCGCCGCCGCGATCAGCCCGATCTGCAGTGCGATATCCAGATTGAGCATGGCCTGGAGAAACCAGTGCCAGACGGCCAGCAGGTGTTCCTGCAAGACCTCGACCGGCACCAGATCGTCCAAGGCCGAGTCATCCTGTGTCTGAATCATCTGCTGTCCCCGCGGCTCGCTGATGCAGCGATAGCATTATTGCGGGGGCCGGTGCCAGTGCGCAGATGTGCACCTGACCCGCCTCACCCGCCCGGAGCCTGCCCCGGACCGGCCGAAGGCTGGATCCGGGGGCCCCCCTCTCCTCGCGGAGAGGGGGTATAGACATATCCAAAATTAAACATCGCCACAGGTCGGACGCGACAGCCCCATGATATTTACGCGTCTCCAGCGAGGTGATCCTGCTCCAAGCCTCGGCTGATCCTGAACAATGCGGTTTGATCCGCTGGAGGTTTTGACTCCGGCCGACCCGCACAATAACGATCTATGGATGTAACTTGCGTGGGGCATTCATGTTGTCTGATGGTGTGGTCGAGCGCGGCATGAATGCGCTGATGAATGGTGGCGTGTCGTTCGCGGCGGCATTGCTTTTGGGTGGGCTGTTTTGGCTGCTCTACAAATTCCTGGTCCTGGTGCGGCTGGATTGGGTCTTCGGGCGCTTGTTCACCGGTCTTGACCGCCTTTTGAGGCACGGTATTGCCCCAGCCATCGGCGCGTCGTTCCAGACCCGTTGGAAGCGTTGGGCGAGTTTCACAGCCTTTTTTGGCGTTCTGGCAGCGGTGGGCGCCTTCGCCCCGACATCGGTCGCGCTGGCCGCCGTTGCGATGGCGCTGGTGGCTGTTCTGGCGGTCTATCGGCTGTGGGAGCGGGACGAGGACAAGAAGCTTGAAAACCGGGCGCGCGGGCGTGCGGAGCAAGCGGACCAGGACTTGCGCGATGAGATGTTCCTCGGCGTCGCCCTGCTGCTCTTCTTTGTGCCCCTTGGTTATGTCCGCATCGCAGAGCTGGTGACGGTCACGGACGGGCATTCTGCACTGCCGTCAGTCGATGCGGCGCTCTTTGTGTGGGGTGAGCTGGCCAAGGCCATTCCGCTAGTCGATTGGAGCGAGGTGTTCCGCGTCAACAATCTGTCCGGCGTACAGTCCAGCGGCCAGGCCGGGCTGGTCCTCAATTTTGTCCTGCGCATCCTCTTCGACCTGCTCGTCCTGGCGGGCATTTTGAGAACCTTCGCCATCTTGCGCAGTGAGGCCGCCGGTATTGACCTGCGCAAACCTGCCCAGGACCTCAAATCCGGTGATCCCGGCAAAATCGACGCCGCTCTGGACGTCATCATCGACGCGGCCATGAAAGAGCGCCGCCACGCGATCGCCCACCTGTTCGAGATCACCCGGGCCAGCCGTCCTGACGGGCTGTTACAGGAGCCGGTCTGGCGGGAAAAAGCGGCCAAAGCCCTTGCGGATGCCGGGTACAGCCTGTCTCAGAACGCGCAAGACCTGACCGATCTCGACAACATACTGCTCGCCATCGAAGCCATGAAAACCGCCGCCCAGTATTTGAAGGGCAACAGTCCTGAGAAATGGGCGGCGATCCAGAACAATCTGGGCCTTGCGCTTCAAAGCCTTGGGCAGATGGCCGGGGATGCGAGCCGGATAGACGAGGCTGTGACCGCCTACCGGGCCGCGCTGGCGGTCTACACCCGCGAGGCGATGCCGTCGGATTGGGCGATGACCCAGCACAATCTGGGCCTTGCGCTTCAAACCCTTGGGCAATTGGTTGGGGATGGGGGGCGGTTGGAGGATGCGGTCACCGCCTACGAGGCCGCACTGGAGTTTCGAACCCACGATGAGATGCCGGCGGGTTGGGCCTTGACCCAGAACAATCTGGGTACTGCTCTTCAAACCCTTGGGCAAATGGCCGGGGATGCGGGTCGGCTGGAGGATGCAGTGACCGCCTACCGGTCCGCGCTGGAGGTTAGAACCCGCGCGGCAATGCCGTCCGATTGGGCCGCGACCCAGAATAATCTTGGCGGTGCGCTTGCCGCACTCGGGCAAATGGCCGGGGATGCGGGCCGGCTGGAAGGCGCGGTGACAGCTTTTCGGGCTGCACTGGAGGTCTATACCCGCGCGGCGACCGCGTCGAATTGGGCCATGACCCAGAATAATCTGGGTACCGCGCTTCTAGTCCTCGGGCAACAGTCAGGGGATGGGGGGCGGCTCGAGGATGCGGTGACAGCGTACCGGTCCGCGCTAGAGGTACATACCCGTGCGGCGATGCCGTTGGAATGGGCCAGGACCCAGACTAATCTGGGTGCCGTGCTTGCCGCCCTCGGACAACTGGCCGGAGATGCGGGCCGGCTGGAAGACGCGGTCACCGCCTATCGGGCGGCACTCGAGGTTAGAACCCGGGCGGCGATGCCACCGGATTGGGCCGCGACCCAGAACAACCTGGGCCTTTCGCTTCATGCCCTTGGGCAACTGGCCGGGGACGCGGGTCGGCTGGAGGAGGCAGTCACCGCCTACCGGTCCGCGCTGGAGGTTAGGACCCGCGAAGCCCTTGCGTCCGATTGGGCCGCGACCCAGAACAATCTGGGCAATACGCTTTCAGACCTCGGGGAACTGGCCGGGGACGCGAGTCGGCTGGAGGACGCGGTCACCGCCTACCGAGCTGCGCTGGAAGTGTATACCCGCACGGCGATGCCGTCGAATTGGGCCATGACCCAGAACAACCTGGGCCTTTCGCTTGCAGTCCTCGGGCAAATGGCCGGGGATGCGGGTCGGCTTGAGAATGCGGTGACAAAGTACCAGTCTGCGCTGGAGGTTAGAACCCGCGCGGCAATGCCATCCGATTGGGCCGCGACCCAGAACAATCTGGGCAGTGCGCTGGCAGACCTCGGGGAACTGGCCGGGGACGCGGGTCGGCTGGAGGACGCGGTCACCGCCTACCGAGCTGCGCTGGAAGTGTATACCCGCACAGCGATGCCGTCGAATTGGGCCACGACCCAGAACAATCTGGCTTCTGCGCTTCAAACCCTCGGACAACTGGCCGGAGATGCGGGCCGGCTGGAAGACGCGGTCACCGCCTATCGGGCGGCACTCAAGGTTTTCACCCGCGAAGCGATGCCGTCGGATTGGGCGATGACCCAAAACAATCTGGGCAGTGCACTTAAAATCCTCGGGGAGATGCTCGGAGATGCGAGCCGGATAGACGAGGCAGTGATCACTTTCCGGTCCGCGCTGGAGGTCTACACCCGCGAGGCGATGCCGTCGGCTTGGGCCTCGACCCAGAATAACCTCGGCAATGCGCTTGCGGCTTTGTGGCGGGAGAATGGCGATCAGCGTGCAAGAGCTGAGGCCATATCCGTGTGGACGGAGCTTGCGGAATACCATGATGGCCGAGGGGAGCCGCAAAGCGCTGATGACGTGAGAGCGCGGATTACGGAGCTCGAAAGTCGCTAACCAAAGCGGTAGCCAAGGCTGGACTCATGCGGCAGCCGCCTGTGCTTGATACCGCAAGGTCAGCTGGGATAAAATTCTGACGTCTCAGCGTACGAAGGATACGATATTCCTCATCCGGCCTCGCCGACTCCATCAGGTCGAAAACGTAGGCGTCTCGCCCGCTCGCACCATCAGCATGAAGTATTCCCCGCGTTGGATCAAACCCATCCGCGATCACTTGGATACGTGTTCGGATTTCCAGCATTCCATTGAGGTAATTCAGCCTCGCCCATGCCCGCAAGGTGCTGGCGCGCTGGCGCCACGACTACAACCACCACCGGCCCCCCTCATCCCTGGGCGGGCTCACGCCCGCAGCGTGTCGGTCGCTCGAGCTACGCGGGGGCTCCACTCCCGGCACGCTCGCCACATCGCAAACCATGGACTATGAAAGCGTCAGACTCTCGAAACGAACGAGTGAGCCGAAGGGCTCAGGTCAACTACGCTATCTCACTGCCGTTTCATGGAGAGCACAACACGGTCCTTCTCCGTGAGGAGAAGGTGGTCCGAACCGGATGAGGGGGAAACGCCGCCGGTCGGCGATTAGCGGCGCGAGCGCCAGTCCTGAGAGCGTGCGCAGGCCCGCCTCACCCGCCCTGCCGGGGCCCCTCACCTCATGGGAGAGGGAATTACCCCAGCAGCTTCTTCGCCAGGATCTCGTTGACCGCTTGCGGGTTGGCCTTGCCCTGCATCGCCTTCATCACCTGGCCGACGAACCAGCCCATCGTCTTGGGCTTTTCCTTCACCTGGGCGGCCTGTTCCGGATTGTCGGTGATGAGCTGGTCGATCACGGCTTCGATGGCGCCGGTATCGGTGACCTGTTTCATGCCGCGCGCCTCGACGATCTCGGCCGGATCGCCGCCTTCGTCCCAGACGATCTCGAACACATCCTTGGCGATCTTGCCGGAGATGGTGTCATCGCTGATCAGCGCGATCAGCTGGCCGAGCTGGGTCGCGGAGACCGGGCTCTCGGTGATGGAGAGGCCTTCCTTGTTGAGGCGGCCGAACAACTCGTTATTGACCCAGCTCGACGCCAGCTTGGCATCGCGGCCCTCGGCGACGGCCTCGAAATAATCGGCGCGGTCCTTGTCGGCAACGAGAACGGAGGCGTCGTAATCGGACAGGCCGAGATCGGTCACCAGGCGATGGCGCTTCTCGTCCGGCAATTCGGGCAGATTGCGCTTGATCTCGTCGACCCAGGCCTGCTCCAGCTCGAGCGGCAGCAGGTCGGGATCGGGGAAGTAGCGGTAATCATGCGCCTCTTCCTTGGAACGCATCGAGCGCGTCTCGCCGGTAACACTGTCGAACAGACGCGTCTGCTGCTGCACCGTGCCACCATCCTCGATCAGATCGACCTGGCGCTGGGCCTCGAAATCGATCGCCTGGCGGATGAAGCGCAGGGAGTTGACATTCTTGATCTCGCAACGCGTGCCGAGATGGCTGAAATCACCGGTTTCGCGGAATTTCTCATAGCCACCGGGGCGGCAGACCGAAACATTGACGTCGGCGCGCAGCTGGCCCTTTTCCATATCGCCGCCACATGTGCCCAGATAGCGCAGGATGGAGCGCAGTTTGGAAACATAGGCCGAGGCCTCTTCGGGCGAGCGGATATGCGGCTTGGAGACGATCTCCATCAGGGCGACGCCGGAACGGTTGAGATCGACATAGGTCGAGTTCGGATCGAGATCATGGATCGACTTGCCGGCATCCTGTTCCAGGTGCAGGCGTTCAATCCCGACCGTGAAGCGCGAGCCGTCATCGCGTTCGCATTCCAGCTCGCCCTCACCGACAATGGGGAACTGGAATTGCGAGATCTGATAGCCCTGCGGCAGATCGGGGTAGAAGTAATTCTTGCGGTCGAAGCGCGAGAAGAGATGGATCTCGGCATTGAGGCCCAGCCCGGTCTTCACCGCCTGTTCGACGACGGCGTGATTGATCACCGGCAACATGCCCGGCATCGCCGCATCGACCAGCGAGACCTGGGTATTGGGGTCCGCGCCGAAGGCGGTCGAGGCGCCCGAGAAGAGCTTCGAGTTGGAAACGACCTGGGCATGCACTTCAAGCCCCATCACGACTTCCCACTCGCCGGTGGAACCGGTGATGCGATAGGTGTGTTCACTCATGTCGGTCTGCCTCTTCAAAGCCTTCATGGATGGGCGTCAGCACGCCATCCAGATTATCGCCCACATACATAGTCCGGACGCGCTAGTCGTCCTCATCATCGTCATCGTCATCACAGGGCAACGGGGCATTGCCCGCCGCCTCATTCGCCATCGCCGCCTGGAGGCCCCGCCAGGACAGCGATGCGAGCAGGCCGAATACCAGGATCGCCACGCCCGTCGCCAGCAGGATGATCTCGGCCACCAGCGGCAGACCGAACTCCAGCTTCTCCGCGACCAGCGCCGCACCCAACAGGCAGACCAGCACGCCGGCATAGATTGCCGGGCGGATCAGCTTGACCGCTGCCGGTGCCGGCGCAGGGCTCATGGCGCGCGCTTGTTCGGCATCAGCGCCACCATTGCCAGGCGGATCGCGGCATAGACCAGCGCCAGTCCGATCGGCGCCAGCGCGATGGTCCACAGGCTGGGCATCGTCCCGGCAAACATCGCGCCGACCACCGTGCCACTGGAATACACCATCGGCAGGCCGAACATCGCGCACATCAGGGCGATCACCGCAAACATGATGCGGTCCATCACGCTCCGGGGCTTGGCGTCCGGCGTCTCTTCCGGGGTCTCGACGGGCGTGTTCTCGCTCATCGCCCTACCACCATTTGGCCGGTTTGGCGGTGAAGCCGGCGGCATCCTCGAGCGCGGCACCGACGGTAAACATCGTCTCCTCGTCGAGCGCCTTGGTGATGATCTGCAGCCCCAGCGGCAGGCCATCCTTGTCGAGCCCGGCGGGCACCGACATGGCGGGCACACCGGCCAGATTGGCGGTCACGGTGAAGACGTCATTGAGATACATCGCGATCGGGTCATTCGATTTCGACCCCAACGGGAAGGCCGCCGACGGTGCGGACGGCGTCAGGATGGCATCGACCTTTTCGAAAGCCTGGTCGAAATCCTGCAGGATGCGCGTGCGCACTTTCAGGGCGCGCAGATAATAGGCGTCGTAATACCCGGCCGAGAGCACATAGGTGCCGATCATGATGCGGCGCTGGACCTCGGTGCCGAAACCGCTCGCGCGGGTCTTCTCATAGGTCTCGGTCAGATCCTTGCCCTCGACGCGATTGCCGTAGCGCATGCCGTCATAGCGGGCGAGATTGGACGAGGCTTCCGCCGGCGCGACGATGTAATAGGCCGGCAGGGCGTATTTGGTGTGCGGCAGGGAGATGTCGACGATCTCGCAGCCGGCGGCCTTGAGCCATTCAATGCCCTGCTGCCAGGCCTGCTCGATCTCGTCGGGCATGCCATCGACGCGGTATTCCTTCGGCACGCCAATGCGCAGGCCCTTGACCGAGCGGCCACAGGCGGCGACGAAATCGGGGACTTCGTTGGGCAAGGACGTCGAATCCTTGGGGTCATGGCCCGACATCGCCTGCAGCAGCATGGCGCCATCCTTGACCGTCTTGGCAAACGGGCCCGGATGGTCGAGCGAGGAGGCAAAGGCGATCGCGCCCCAGCGCGAGGTGCGCCCATATGTGCCCTTTACGCCGACCGTGCCCGTAAACGAAGCCGGCTGGCGGATCGAGCCGCCGGTATCGGTGCCGGTCGCGCCAAAGCACAAGTCGGCGGCAACTGCGGTCGCCGAACCACCCGAGGAACCCCCCGGTGTCAGGGTCTCGCCCTTGGCGCCCTTCCAGGGGTTGTTGACCGGACCGGTATTGGAGGTCTCGTTGGAGGAGCCCATCGCAAACTCGTCCATCGAGGTCTTGCACAGGAAGACGCCGCCATTATCCCACCAGGACTGGGTCACCGAGCTCTCATAGGGCGGTTTGAACCCCTTGAGGATGTTCGAGGAAGCCGTCGTCGAGACGCCTTCAACCGCGAACAGATCCTTGATCGCCAGCGGCGCGCCTTCCAGCAGCCCGCCCTCGCCGCGCGCCAGGCGCTCGTCAGAGGCTTTCGCCATCGCCATGGTCTTGGCTTCATCAAACGCCGTGAAGGCATTCAGCGCGCCCTGGGCCGACCGGCAGGCGGCCAGCGCTTCTTTCGCCAATTCGGTCGCGGAGACTTCGCGCGCCCGCAGCTTGGCGGTGACATCGGTAAGGGAGAGTTTGAGGAGATCGCTCATGGTCTCTATTCCACGCTCTTGGGCACAACGAAAAATCCGTCTTCGCTGCTGGGCGCATTGGCCAGCACCTTGTCGCGAATCCCGCCATCATTGACGATATCCTCGCGCTGCGGCAGCGGGAATTTGACCGGTGTGGTCATCGGCTCGACGCCTTCGACATCAACCTCGTTGAGCTGTTCGATCCAGGCGAGAATCCCGTTCAACTCGCCGACCAGCGTGTCGATTCGGTCTTTGGGTTCGGCAAGGCGTGCAAGCCGGGCAATGCGGCGCACATCATCAGCGGTGACGGACATGGAAATCAGCTCCGGGCAATCGATGCCGACTGAGTAGCAATACGTCTTCGCAGGTGCAAGAAAGCTTGACGGCAAACCGCACTCGGAGCATTTCGAACCCATGGCCCTGATTGACCTTGAAGACTTAGCCCAAGGCCCGATCCTTGCGCTCGATCCGGGCTCCAAGACGATTGGTGTTGCGGCCTGTGGTGCCACGCGCGGGCTCGCCACGCCGGTGGAAACCATTCAGCGCACGAAGTTCACCCATGACGCGGCCCGCATTTTCCAGCTCTATGATGAGCGCAAGGCGGTCGGCCTGGTGATCGGCCTGCCCTATAATATGGACGGATCGGAAGGCGCACGTGCCCAGTCCTCTCGCGCCCTGGCCCGCAATCTGATCAATCTGCGCGATATCCCGATCATCTTCCAGGATGAACGCCTCTCAACCTTCGAGGCCACCGAGGCGCTGATCTCCGCGGGCATGCGCCGCGAGCGCCGCAAGGAAGTCATCGATGCCCATGCTGCCGCCAATATATTGCGCAGCGTGCTCGACCGGCTGGAGCATTTATAGGCCATGATCCTCGCCGCCCTCTTCCCGATCTTCGGTGTCATCGCCATCGGCTGGCTGCTGCGCCGTTCCGGCTTGTTGCCGGACAATAGCTGGGGCCCGGTCTCGCGCCTGGCTTATCTCGGCCTGTCGCCGGCCCTGCTGTTTACAGCCATCGCCCGCGCCGACCTCTCATCGATCACGCTGGGCCCCTTCCTGATCGCCTCAGTGCTCGGCTTTCTGGCGATGGCCGTCATCATGCTGGCGCTCAAACCGGCGCTGAAAATCCCCGACCCGACCTATACCAGCGTCTTCCAGGCGGTGTGCCGCTGGAACGGGATGCTGATCCTGGCGCTCGGCATCGCGCTGTTCGGCGACCAGGGCGAAATCCTTGTCGCCCTGGTGATGGTCGTCTCCATCCCGCTGGTGAATATCGAGTGCGTCGCCGCCCTGGCGGTCTGGGGTGAAGGCGCGGCGCCGAACTGGCGCTCCATCCTCTACCGCATCGTCACCAACCCGCTCATCCTCGGCTCGGTCGCAGGCGGCGTGGTCAATCTGGCCCACATCCCCGTCCCGGCCGCCCTGACCGACACGCTTTCCCTGCTGGGCGAAGCCGCCCTGCCGCTTATCCTGCTCTCGGTTGGCGCCGGACTGAGCTTTACGACCATGCGCGCACGGCCACGCCTGCTGGCCCTGTCGGTCTTCCTCAAGCTCATGGTCGGGCCATTGGTCTTCTACGGCGTTGGCCGAGCCATGGGCCTGGAGGGCATCCCGCTGACCATCCTCCTGCTGACCGGTTCCTCACCCGGCGCCGGCTCGGCCTATGTCCTGGCCCAGCAAATGGGCGGTGACGCCCCCTATTCCGCCGGCGACATCACGGCTTCTACGCTGTTCTGCTTCATCACCATCCCGTTCTGGCTCTGGCTGCTGGGCTAGCCGCCCCCCTTCCTTCTCCCACGGGGAGAAGGTGCCCGAAGGGCGGATGAGGGGGGAAACACCACCGGTCGGCGATTAGCGTCCGCTGCGCCAGTCCTGCGCTGTGCACATGGCCCGCCTCACCCGCCCTGCCGGGCACCCTCTCCTCATGGAGAGGGAAACGCCCCCCTTGCCACGCCCCGCCTCGCCGCCTATACCGCGCCGACCCCTTGGGCGGGTCGCTTTAAGCGGGAGGCGGGATGAGCCGCGCGGAATTTTCCTACGATTTCCCTCACCGTCACCTTCTATCGGTGGCCGACCTCAATCCCGTTGATATCGCGATCATTTTCGAGCGCGCCGAGGTCTTCCTCAAGCGCAACCGCACGCCGGACAAATCCTCGGACGGCTTACGCGGGCTGACCGTGCTCAACCTGTTCTTCGAGGCCTCGACGCGCACCCAGGGCAGTTTCGAAATGGCGGGCAAGCGGCTCGGCGCCGATGTTGTCAATTTCGCCATGGCCTCTTCGTCGACCTCGAAGGGCGAGAGCCTGTCGGATACGGCGCGCACCCTGGCGGCGATGCAGCCCGATATTCTCGTGGTGCGCCATCCGGCGACCGGGGCACCGAAATTCCTTGCCGAGGCGACCGGGCTGTCCGTGATCAATGCCGGAGATGGCATGCATGAACACCCGACCCAGGCGCTGCTCGACAGTTTCACCCTGGCCCAGCGCTGGGGCTCGGTCGGCGGGCGGCGGATCCTGATCGTCGGCGATATCCTGCACAGCCGCGTCGCGCGCTCCAATATCGGCCTGCTGAATATTCTCGGTGCCGAAATCCGCCTGTGTGCCCCGCCAACCCTTTTGCCAACCGATGTCGACCAATGGGGTGTCGAGGTCTTCCATGATCTCGATGCGGCGCTGGTCGGCTGTGATGCGGTGATGGCGCTGCGGCAGCAGAAAGAGCGCATGACGGGCAGTTTCGTGCCGTCTGAGCGGGAATTCTTCCACCTGTTCGGGCTGACGCATGAACGCCTCGAAGTCGCCTCACCGGACGTGCTGGTGCTGCATCCGGGACCCATGAATCGCGGTGTCGAAATCCATACCCGCCTCGCCGATGATCCCGAGATCAGCCTGATCCTCGATCAGGTCGAGAGCGGTGTCGCCATACGCATGGCGATGCTGGAACTGATCGGCACCAATATCCGCAAGGGATATGGATCATGATGTTTGCCATCATCAATGCACGCCTGGTCGATCCAGCCTCTGATTATGACGGGCCCGGCGGTGTGGTGGTCGAGGACGGCATCATCATCGAGGCCGGACCGGATATCGATATCGATGCCTGCGACGAGATCATTGATGCGCGTGGCCGTATCCTCGCCCCGGCGCTGATCGATCTGCGCACCGCCAGGGAACCCGGCCTCACCCCCGATGGCGAGACGATGGGCTCGCTGGCGGCGGGAGCCGCGCGCGGCGGTGTCGGCACACTCATGCTGGCGCCCAATGCCCGCACGCCGCAGGACAGCCCTGACAGCCTCGCCGCGCTGGTGCGCACATTCAGCGATCATGGTGTGCGCTTCCTCGCGGCTGGTGCCGCCACGGTGGGCCTTGCGGGCGAGCAAATGGCCGAGATCGGGCTGCTGGCACGCTGCGGCGCCGTCATGGTCGGCAATGGCGACCGGCCGATCGCCGACAGCCGGGTGATGCGGCGCGTCCTGGCCTATTCCAGCCAGTTCGATTTCTGGCTCGCTTCGCGCCCGGCCGATGCCGAGCTTTCCGCCGGCACGGTGGCATTGGAAAGCGACTGGTCGGCGCGCATGGGCCTGCCCTCGGAACCCGCCATCTCCGAACGCATCGCCATCGAGCGTGATGCCAGCCTGGCCGAGCTTTCCGGCGGCAAACTCCTCATCGACCGGCTCTCGACCGAGGCCGGGCTGGATGCGCTGCGCCATGTCCGCTCGCGCGACATCGAAATCGCCGCAACCGTGGCCGTCGCTCACCTCACCCTCAATGAAACCGACGCCGGTGATCTCGATTCGGCTTTCCGCATGGATCCGCCCCTGCGCTCGGAACTGGATCGCCGCGCCCTGGTCGAGGCCGTCATCAATGGCGAGATCAATGCCGTCGTCTCCGATCACCGCCCGACCCCGTTTGACGACAAGGGCGAACCGTTTGCGCTGGCGATCTCCGGCACATTGAGCGTCGAGACTTTGCTCGGCGCCATGCTCGGCCTGGTCCATGATGGCCAGTTGGAACTGATCGACGCCCTACGCGTCCTGACCTGCGGCCCCGCCGATCTGCTCGGCCTGCCCCAGGGGCGTGTCACAGCGGGCGCTCCGGCCGACCTGATCCTGATCGATGGCGATATTCCCTGGGTCGTCGATGCCGATGCGCTCGCCTCGCCGCGCGCCAATTGCGCCTGGTCGGGACGGCGTTTCCAGGGGCGGGTCTTGCAAAGCTTCGTCGGCGGGATCAATATACACAACCATGACGGGTAGATCGTAATGAATGCGCTTTTTATTCTGATCGCGGCACTGGCCGGCTATCTGCTCGGCTCCATCCCTTTCGGCCTGGTGATCACCAAGCTGGCCGGGCTGGGCGATATCCGCGCCATCGGTTCGGGCAATATCGGCGCGACCAATGTGTTGCGTACCGGGCGCAAGGATCTGGCGCTGGCCACCTTGCTGCTCGATGCCGGCAAGGCGGGCATCGCCGCGGCGATCTTCGGCTTTTTCCTCGGCACCACGGCCGGCCTGGTCGCCGGGGCCGCTGCCTTCGCCGGGCATTGCTTTCCGGTCTGGCTCAATTTCAAGGGCGGCAAGGGCGTCGCGACTTTCGTCGGCACGGTGCTGGTCGTGTCCTGGCCGGTCGGGCTGGCGGTGATCGCCAGCTGGCTGATCACGGCAGCGATTTTCCGCATGTCCTCGCTCGGCGCCCTGGTCGGTGCGCTGGCCGCACCGGTCGCGGCGCTGGTCCTCGGCCGGCCCGATGTCGCGATCATGACCGGGCTGCTCGCCGTGATGATCTACTGGCTGCACCGGGCGAATATCGGGCGCATCCTCAAGGGTGAGGAGCCGCGCATCGGTGGTGGCAAGAAGACGCCAGCCGACGGTGAGTCTACGGCAGACGAAACCTGAACCAACGGCACACGGGCAGCATACGAAGGACAGACGGGCGGCAAATCCGCAGCAGGCAAAGGCAGGGCAGATTCGGAGGCTGCCGTGAGGTCGGCAGAACTGAGCTATAGCGAGCGATGTGACTGGTTGCGCCTGGCAAGAACGCCGCGCATCGGCCCCGTCAGCTTTGCCCGGTTGCTCGCCCGTTTCGGTAGCGCCGAAGCTGCCATCAATGCCCTGCCCGGCCTTGCCAGGACAAGCGGATCGCCCCGCCCCGCCATCCCGCCGCGCGAGCGCGCCGAGGCCGAAATCGACGCCATAGACCGCGCCGGCGTCCGCCTTCTGGCCCATTGCGAGCCGGATTTTCCCCACGCCCTCGCCTGTATCCCCGCTCCACCGCCGCTTATCCTCGTCAAGGGCCGCCTCGAACTGGCGACAAGACCCTGTTGTGCCATGGTCGGCGCGCGCAATGCCTCGGCCGCGGGCCTGCGCTTTTCGCGACAGCTTGCCCATGGTCTGGGCTCGGCCGGCATTGTGATTGTCTCCGGTCTGGCACGCGGCATTGATGGCGCCGCCCACGCCGGGGCGCTCGAGACCGGAACCATCGCCGTCCTCGCAGGCGGGCTGGATTACATATATCCGCCCGAGCATTACGAACTGCACCACGCCATCGCTCAGCAGGGCTTGCTGGTCTCCGAAGTCGCCCTGGGATGCTTGCCGACGGCGCGCGATTTTCCGCGCCGCAATCGCTTGATCTCCGGCCTGTCGTCCGGGGTGTTAGTGGTTGAAGCGGCAGTGAAATCCGGCTCGCTCATCACCGCCCGCTTTGCCGCTGAACAGGGCCGCGAAGTGATGGCCGTTCCCGGTTCACCGCTCGACCCGCGCGCAAGGGGCGGCAATCAATTATTGCGCGACGGCGCGCATCTGATTGAAAGCGTGGAGGATGTCCTGGCCATACTGGAGAACACACCGGCCATTGAGCGTGAAGGACTTGAACCGGGCCATGATGGCAACGGGCTGGAGGATGAGGCGCTTGAAGTTGTCGACTGGCCGATGCCGGATCAGACCTCCGATATCCCCGCGCCGGCCGATCCGGTTGACCGCGTTCGCGCCCTGCTGTCGCCCACACCGATCTCGGCCGATGAATTATCGCGCCAGGCCGCCATCCCCGCCGGGGCGATCGGCGCTATAATCCTGGAACTGGAAATGGCGGGGGAGGTCAATATTTTGCCGGGCGGGCTTTTGCAGGCCAATCAGTCATCCTGAAGCACGACCGAGCCCTCAAGCTCGACCATCAGCGCCGCGACCTCGATCAGGCTGCTGGAACGGCCCAGTCCCGCGCGCAGCGCCCGTTCGCTCATTTCTCGCAAGTCCAGTGCAATCAGGCTCATTGCCGGATCGCTGCCGGTCTCGATGCGGGGGCTGCGTCCGAACAGGTCACGCTGTTTCGCCTTGCGCCTGTGCCCATTCCCGCCTGAAGGTTTCATTGCCCTCACTCCAAACCCGGGCAGAAGCAATACAACCTTTTCGTGTCTGGATCAATTCAACCCGCCAAAGGCCGGGTCAATCCTGATCGCCCAGCGCTGCGAGCAGGATATCACGCGCTTCCTGGACCTGGCGGGCCAGCGCCGCCGAACCACCACCGGTGTCCGGGTGCAGTTTCTTCATCAGGTTGCGATGGGCCTGGCGGATTTCCTCACGCGTCGCCCCCAGGCCAACCGAGAGGATCTCACGCGCTTCGTCCAGGCTCATACTATTGCCCGATTGCGGTGGCGAACTGCCGGACGCGCCATTCTGTCCGGGCCCGCTATAGGCGATCCCGAGCATGCCCAGTCCGAACAGACCGATCGGCACGCCCAGTGCCACCGCACCGCGCAAGGTCAACAGGGCGCCGGCCAGCACGGCACCGCCACCGAGCAGCATGCGGACCAGGCGGGCAGCCCGCGCCGTCTTCTGCCGCGAAAACCACCAGGCGGCGCCGAGAAAGCCTGCTAGGGCGAGAAATCCGAGAAAGAATGCCGCCATATCAGAACGGGATGGCCTGTCCCTCAAGCCCCGATAATTTGAGCACAATGAGAAGGTCCCGCAATTCCTGGCGGGCTGCGACATGGCTCATGGTGAAAGGCAGGGTCGAGCCGCTTTCGGTCAGGTCGAGCAAGGTCAGGCCGAGCGGAAACAGTTCGCGATAGATGACACGTTCGGCAAATCCGGGAGCCAGCCGGAAGCCGATCCGTTGCGACAGCATTTTCAGCCCTTCGCCAACGCGCCGCTTGTTGCGCGCATCCAGCATGGAGACCCGGTTACGCATCACAACCCAGTCGATCGAGCGGCGTTCCAGCGCGGCCTTGCGCTTGCGGCACTCCCAGACCATTTCGCTATAAACACTGGGTCGCCCGACCTGGAAGGTGTCCGGATCGATCTCGGCCAGCAGGTCAAAATCGACAAAGCTGTCATTGACGGGCGTCACAATGGTATCGGCGGCCGAATGGGCCAGGCGTGAATACAGCGTGTCAGCGCCGGGAGCGTCGATGACGATGAAGTCGGTCCGCGCCTTGAGATCGCTCAGTGCGTGGGAGAAACGCTCGGTCTCCTCCATCTCGGCAATATCCAGATCACGCTGGGCGCTTGGCGCCACGGCGATCTCGCTCACCCGCGGCAGGTCGACACCATGCTTCTCGCACCAGGCATTGCGATTTCCGAGATAGCGCGAAAAACTGCGCTGGCGCAGATCCAGATCGATCGCGCCGACCCGCTTGCCCATCCGCATCAGCGCCACGGCCAGATGCATCGCCACAGTGGACTTGCCCGCGCCGCCCTTCTCATTGCCGACGACAATCAGATGCGCCTCGGCGACGCCGTCGCGGACGCGGCCGACAGGGCGTGTGGGAAGTTTGAAAGCAGAGTGTGTGGTCATGGTTTCAGTAGCCTAGTCCGCGCGCCTGCAACGCGACACAAGATCAAGCAGGCAAGACTGCCAGTGCCGCATGTCAGTGCAGCGCGTCCCCACCGGCATCGGCCAGTGGTCGACCGGAAAAGTCAACCGGCAGGCAGTATTCACCGGCGCGGGTTATCGCCGCACAGGCGGTGCGCGCGGCCGCCAGCGTATCATACGGACCCGCCTGCAGGCGCAGGAATTCGCCCCGGTCGGGGATATTTACCGCCTCGATGCGCGCTTCGCGGTCGGCGAGCAGATCCGGGAACCGCGCCTGTAATTCAGCCCAGCCGGACACACTGTTTGCCATTGTCCTGTAAGAGGCGAGATGAATGCCATGCCACAAGCTCGGCGCGGTCAGCATGGCCTCCGGCGCGCCGGCCATCAGCTGCGCGCCCGGCGCGGCCTGTACGGCCGCCGGTGGCGGGCCGGCCAGCGCCAGGGCGAGCGCGCGCAATTGCGGCGCCACCGCCGTCAGGCTATCCGGCTCATGGCGGGCACGGCGATCAAGCTCGCGCGCCGTGATTTCGGCGATCCGGGCATTTTCGGTCTCGGCAACGGGCGGCAGGGAGACCATGGCTTCGGGCGCATCCGCCGTCGTGGTGCAAGCGGACAGCCCGGACACAAGCGCCATGGAGGCGAGAAGAAGTCGCAGAGTTTTCATGACACTCCGTCTAGACCGAGTCGGCGCGCTTGCCTCCCTCATCGCTTATGATTATGCCGATGGCCGACAGTTTTCCGGAAGCCCCATGCACAATCTGCAAATCCCCCATGCCACCACGATTTCCGCCCTGCGCGCGCGCATTCGCAGCTGGCGCGCGGACGGCTTGAGCGTCGGCTTCGTGCCGACCATGGGCGCCCTGCACCAGGGCCATCTTGCGCTGGTGCAGCTGGCCAAGGCCCAGTGCGACCGGGTGGTCGCCAGTATTTATGTCAATCCGGCCCAATTCGCGCCGGGCGAGGATTTCGAGGCCTATCCGCGCAGCGTGATCGAGGATTCGCAGAAACTGACGGAAGCCCGGTGCGACCTCGTCTACCTGCCGACCACCGAGGTGATCTACCCGGAGGGCTTTGCCACCACAATCTCGATGACCGGCCCCGCCGCCGGACTGGAAAGTGCCGCGCGGCCGCATTTCTTCAATGGCGTCGCCACGGTTGTCGCCAAACTGCTCAACCAGGTCCGGCCGGATGTCGCGGTGTTTGGCGAAAAGGATTACCAGCAATTACTGGTGATCCGGCAACTCGCGCGCGATCTTGACCTGGGCGTCGACATCATTGCCGGTGAGACCGTGCGCGAGCGCGACGGCCTCGCCCTGTCATCGCGCAATGCCTATCTCAGTGCGGATGATCGCCAGCGCGCCGGCCGGCTCAATCAGATCCTGAAACAGTGCGCGGCGGCGCTCGCCGACGGTCAGAGCATTGCACAGGCCCGCCAGACGGCGTTTGAGGCCTGCCTGGCCGGCTTTGATAGCGTCGACTATGTTGAAGTGCGCTGCGCGACCAGTCTGGCAGAGCTGGCCGACGGCCGGCTGGACACCCCCGCTCGGGTGCTGGCCGCCGTACGCCTCGGCAAGACCCGGTTGATCGATAATTGTGCAGCGACGCCTTCCTGACGCCCGAATTGGCGCTAAGCTGATCACGGATAAACCGATCTGGACGCGGCGACATGAAACTCCTTCTCCCCCTGACTGTGCTGGCCTGGCTGGCCATGCCGCTGAGCGCCTGCGCCCAGCCCGCGCGCGCCCAGGTACAGCAGGCCGAACTCGTCGCCACCTATCCGCATGACGAAGCCGCCTTCACCCAGGGCCTGTTCATGCATGACGGCGCGCTGTTCGAGAGCACGGGCCAGGTCGGCCAGTCGAGTCTGCGCCGCGTCGAGCTGGAAACCGGCAATGTCCTGCAGCAAGTCAATATAAACCCGCCCGTTTTCGGCGAGGGCAGCGCCCGGATTGGCGACGCGATATATATGCTCAGCTGGCTGTCGCAAACGGGCATGGTGTTTGACGCCGCGAGTTTCGAACTGATCGACCAGTTCAGCTATCCCGGCGAAGGCTGGGGCCTGACGACGGATGGCACCCGCCTCATCCTCAGCGACGGGTCGCCGCAATTGCGCTTCCTTGAGCCGGAAACAATGGAATTGACCGGCACGCTCGACGTCACGCTCAACGGGCGCCTCGTCCGGCGGATCAATGAACTGGAGTGGGTCGCGGACGAGATCTGGGCCAATATCTGGCAGACCAGCACGATTGTCCGCATCGATCCGCAAACCGGCATCGTCACCGGCCTGGTCGACCTGACAGCCCTGCTCCCCGCCGGCCTGGCGGATCCACGCGATGCTGTCGCCAATGGCATTGCCTGGAATCGTGAGACCGGCCAGATCTATGTCACGGGCAAGCTTTGGCCGGTCCTGTATGAGATCCGCCTGCCCGACAGCGCGGAATAGGCGCTACCAGGCGCCGATTTCCATCAGCCGGGCCCGGAGATCGTCGGGAAGCCCCGCACCGCCCTCACCGGGTCCTGAGAGGTCGCGCGGGGCGTCCTCCGGCTTCAGATAGCGCCACCCCTGGAACGGCCGCTTCGGCGAAGGCGATGTCCGGACCACGTCTGGCGCCATGATGATGGCGCAGCGCTTGATGCCATCCTCGCCCTGAACCTGTTCCAGCGCGATGATCTCGGACCGGCATTGCACAGCGCCATTGATCACCCAGTAAAGCGAACCGCCGGCCTCGAGCTCATCCTTGCGCGAGGGCATCATGCGGGTCACATGCATCATGACTTCCGGCTCGCCGGCCGCGCACCGTGCCGCAGTTTCGCGCCGGATCGAAGCCTCGAGCTGGTCGACTTCCTTTACGCCAACACAAAGTTTTATCAGATGGATCGCCATGACTGGCATCTAAGGCCAATCCGCACCCCGGTCAAAGGCTTGCGCATCAATGCTTGCTTATGACACCGGTCAGCCAGATGCTGTACGCACCACCAACTGCAGGCCCTGAATTGCCCATGCAATCCTCCCCACAGCCCGATCTGACGCGCTTCGCCCACCATCTTTTCACGGCATTATTGCTGGCCCAGCTGATCCTGCCGCTCTTCTTCACCTTGCAGATCACGCTGGTCTGGATGGGGGCCGACGCTTGGACGGTGTCCCCCGAACGCGTCCGGGTGACGGTCAGGGAGACGCCATTGCCCGCCATCATCGCGCCATTCCTGCGCTGCGGGCTGATCATGGCCATGCTCTACACCCACCACCGCGCGCCCCGCTGGACCCTGCCCCTGTTGTTGAGCAGCATCCTGATTCACATCATTGGCTGGACGTCGATTGTCGGCAATCCCTACTTCAATGCCCCCACAGGCTATGTCACGCTGACAATCGGGTCCGCCCTGCTCATCCTGCTCGTACTGAATCCAGCGTTGCAGAAGCCCCGATCCTGATGCCGCCTAGGCCGCCTGCCGGTCGATAAACCCGTCCGGTGCGGTCGGGTCGATATCGAAGGTCGTCTCGCTCTTGGGCATGGGCCTGTCGGGCGCGCCAAAATATTTGAGCTGCAGCTTGACCGCCGCCGTCAGCGCCTGCTTGGCAAGGGCGACCAGCCCGTCCGGCCGGGTCGATTTCGGCACCCAGCCAAAGCGGCGGCGCAGCACGCCATTGGCGTAGAGCACGGCATTTTGCCGGCGCGACCTGGCAGTCGATATCTCGAACGGAACAGAAACATTGATGCCCGACTGGTTCTCGATCCGGTGCGGGGCGTGCAGCGGCCAATTGACCGCCATGCCGGGATGCAGGTCGAGGGTGAAGGCATCCTTGTCCCAGACCGGGTTGAAGGGGATGTCCTCGGTCTTGTCATGATGCAGCATCGCCTCAACATCATCGGTATTGAGATAGGGCAGTTTTGGTGGATAGACCCGGAAGCGCTTCACGCCGCGCATGTGCCAGAGCATGGTTTCCGACGCGTCGGAATGCAGGAAGACCTGCGCTGACGGCGAGGAGATCAGGATGCCGGCCTCGGCCATGAAGGGCTTGAAGCCGGGACTGGCGCGCTTCATGTCGGCCAGCATGGCGTCGAAGATGGGCCGGTATTGCGGATCCAGATCCATGGCGTGGCGCAGATTGAGCCACAGCTTGCCGCGGCGCACCGCATCGATCAATTCCATCCCCGACAGCGCGCCGGGATCGCCGGCACGCCAGCTGTCGTGATCGGTGGCATCATCGCCCATGGTGCAGAAATCGATCAGCTCGCGTGGGTGGCGTTCGATCAGTGCGGCCAGTGCCATGTCCGAAAACAGGTGATGTTCGTGATAATTATGGCGGACGGTGACAGGCTCGGTGCGGAATTTCTGCCGCGCCTCGACTGACCAATTGCTGGAAAATCGCTCCATGAAAGTGTCACGCATTGAACCGGCTCCCTCTGCTCTCCCTTTCGATGAGCAGGAATGATGCCAGTTTCGCGTCAGGCGGGAATTCAGTCCGCGCCGGCGTCCACTTCATGCAGCAGGACCAGAATATCGCCCTCGGCCACCTGGGCACCGGCATCCACCCGCACCTCGGCGAGACTGCCATCGCGCGGCGCTACAAGCGCATGTTCCATCTTCATGGCCTCGAGCACGACAAGCGCCTGGCCCTTGACCACATTGTCGCCGACACTGACATGAACCGCCAGCACCTTGCCCGGCATCGGCGCCTTGATTGTGTCGCCTGCTTCCAGCGCATCGACTGCCGCGTCAGGGTGAGACAGGGCGAAGAGACTTGTGCGCCCCCGGGACGAGACAAGATACCCCTGCTCCATCAGCTCGAACTCGGCGGAAACAACCTCGCCGCCGCAGCTTGCCTCGAACAGGTAGCCGTCATCGAGCGCTTGGATTTCCAGCCCGTCCAGCTGCATCGATGCACCATCAGCGTGGACAGTCATCTGGTCACCCGAGATCGCCAGAGACACATCAATCGGTGCGCCGTCCAGTTCGAACCGGTGGGAAATCCGCGGCGCACCATTCATCCGCCAGCCATCGGCGACATCGAACGGGTCGGAAAGGTCGGCGAGCAACGGCCGTAAGTCGAGCGCGCCGAGTACGGCGAAACCGGCATCGGCCAGGTCAAATGCGGCTGGCACCAAGGCTTCCAGATGGGTCTCGATGAAACCGGTATTCAGGCGCGCCGCGAGGAAATCAGGGTGCAAGACGGCCCGGCGCAGGAAGCCGGCATTGGTCTTGACCGGCCAGACGACGAGTTCATCGAGCATCCCGGCCAGCCGCACGGCCGCAGCCTCCCGGGTCTCGCCATGGGCGACCAGCTTGGCAATCATCGGGTCATAGTGAAGCGAGACCTCGCCGCCCTCTTCCACACCGGTCTCGACGCGCTCATCATCGCTGTCAGCGGGCAAGGTCAGCCGGTGCAGCGCACCGATCGAGGGCAGAAAACCATTGACCGGGTCTTCGGCATAGAGGCGCGCCTCGATCGCATGACCATGCAGGCCGATCATGTCCTGTTCCGGCACCGACCCGCCGGCCGCGACAGTGAGCTGAAGCTCGACCAGATCCAGGCCGGTGACCATTTCGGAGACCGGATGCTCGACCTGTAGCCGCGTATTCATCTCCATGAAGAAGAAGCCGTCCTCGCGCAGCGGCCCCGAGCCGTCGACAATGAATTCCACCGTGCCAGCGCCAACATAATCAACGGCTTTGGCGGCATTGATCGCAGCCGAACACATGGCGGTGCGCACGGCGGGCGTCATGCCCGGCGCCGGCGCTTCCTCGATCACTTTCTGATGGCGGCGCTGGAGCGAGCAGTCGCGCTCATACATGTGCACGACACGGCCGCGGCTATCGCCAAACACCTGAACTTCGATATGGCGCGGATTGGTGATGAATTTCTCGATCAGCACCCGGTCATCGCCAAAGCTCTTGGACGCCTCGCGCTTGCAGCTTTCGAGATCGGCGAGGAAGTCGGCCGCGCGCTCGACCTTGCGCATGCCCTTGCCGCCGCCACCGGCCACGGCCTTGATCAGCACGGGATAGCCGATCGATTCTGCGGCGTCCCTGAGATGGCCCGGATCCTGATTTTCGCCATGATAGCCGGGCGTCACCGGAACGCCGGCGGTCTCCATCAGGGCCTTGGCGCGATCCTTCAGCCCCATGGCCCGGATCGAGGCTGCAGACGGGCCGACGAAGATGATTCCCTTCGCCGAGCAGGCCTCGGCAAATTCGGCATTCTCCGACAGGAAGCCATAGCCGGGATGAATCGCATCGGCGGCGGTTTGCGCCGCGGCAGCGAGGATCTTGTCGGCACGCAAATAGCTGTCCGCAGCAGGCGCCGGGCCGATCAGAACCGCTTCGTCAGCCATGCGGACATGCAGGGCGTCAGCATCGGCCTCGGAATACACAGCGATACAGCGAATCCCCATCGCCTGCGCAGTGCGCATGATACGACAGGCGATTTCGCCACGATTGGCGATCAGGAGCGTTTTGATCATATCGGCATTCCGCAAGCTCTGAATGGGGCAATTACCTGCGGTTTGTGCGCGATTGCGGCGGTCGGCGCAATAACTTCATACCCCCCGGCCGACCGGCCAGCGTTCAGCAGGCCGGAGCGTCGCCGCTGGCAGCTTTCAACTGCGATGGCGAAACAATGGTCGGGATCGAGCCCTTGGCGTGGTTCAGTGGATTTTTCCAGATCCGAACCGTGTATGCCAGCTGCGTGGCCGCACAGACCCGACCGATCTGACCGGCATCCGCGCCGCCCGTCAGCTCAACAATGTCTCCAATGTGAAATCTCATGGCACCCTCAATCGTTTTCTGGCGGGTCGGTGGGATAATTCTCCAGGCTCATGAGTGACCGGTAGGCGCCGAAAACCGTCTGGATTGCGGCCTCTGCGCGCGCGCGGTCTTCCGGTTCAGCGCCATCCGCAAATGCCTCCTCTTCAGCAAGTACAGCGTGCGCCATTTCTATTATGGCGCGGGCCTGCGCGCCCTCGCGAGCCTGGCGAACCAGCTCGGTCTGCCGAGCCGATTGCAGCCGCCCGCCCTGACCCGCCAGGCCGTTATTATTCCCGCTCCCACTGGTCGCAACAGGAACACCCGCCATTTGCGCGCCCAGCAACAGCGCCTGGGTCGATACCTTGCTGGCGATGGCCGCGACCGTGCTGGGGTCGAAGGTCATCCCCTTCACTGAAAAATCACCCGTTGAGTTGAGCCGGATCACAATGTCGGTATTGCCGAAATGCCCGGAACCGCTGGCCTGATTATAATTATTGCGCCAAAAATTATCCGGCAGGGCCCGAAGTGCATAGGCATAGCCGGTGCCAACAAGACTACCCTCACCGATCACCGAACGTGAACTCCGGCCCAGTGCAGCGAGCGCCGCTGCGACCTCGGGCGACACTTCGGCCCCGGATGTGCCAACGGGGGTCTGCGCCGCGTCGACGACCGCGACCGGGGTGTCTGGCGGAGCCGGTGGGCCGTCGAGCACGCCCGTCTGCCCGCGGTTCAGCCCGCCGGCGGCCTCGGCGGACTGCCGCGCAAGCGCCGAGTTCTCCGCGGCGATAGCCATCAACTGATCGATCAGCGCGTCGATCGCCTCGTTGAGTTCGGCATCCAGCTCCGAACGCTGCTGAATCAAGGCGCTGAGTGGGCCGCTCACATACCATTGCTCACCCGGATTGCTGGCCAGATAGGCCTCACGTATTTGGTGATTGAGGGTCACAGCCCGGGCCCAGTAGCGGTCTGTCTCGCTCTGGACATCCCTACGCAACTGGCCAGTTTGAAGATCTTCGGCTCGCCTGTGAAGTCGCGGCACCTCATCCGGGTCGGCCGTCCGGGCCAGATCGATATAGCTCTGTGCGACGGCGTTGAAAGCGACAGACACGCGTTGCTGCAAGGCCTCGGTGCGTATCCTCAGATCCGCCTCGCTCTGCGACAGGTAGCGGAAAGACTGCTCGCGTGCGGATTGCAGCGCGATCGCGGCTCGAACCTCGGTCGCGTCCGCCACATCGACCTGGACGCTGAGGCTGGAACAACCTGCCAGCGCGACCATCAGACCAAAGGCGAGCGTCAGTCTCAGAGATGTCCTCATTCGCGCCGGGCCTCCCGGTCAAGCCCGGCGGCGGCGGCGCCAAACCAGCCACGCGCCTCGTCGAAACCGGAAAACGGCTCGGCCCGCCCCATGCTGCGGGCGAGGACGCCGAGAGCTCGCAGATACTCCGCTTCAGCCGCTGTACCGGCCTGCGCCTGCGCTGCCCGTTCCAGCGATTGCCCAAAGCTGACTGTCATGGCATTGGCCAGCGAAATCTGCGCTGAGGCCCGGGCATTGCTCTGCTCGAGGCCGCGAAACCGCTCCTGATTGAGCAGGTTGGTGACGGCCTGCGCGACGATTTCCGATTCAGAAAAACTGCCAATCGTCCGGGCGATTGAGTCCGCATTGGTACTGAAAATCAGGACGAATGCGCCATTATCCATAGTGGGTGACAGCAGGGAGATATCATCCGGAGCGCCTTCCCCGCTTCCCAGCGACGACAATTGCCGCGACGCATCGGAGGACGGCGAGGTTGCACCATTATCCATGCGCAGCTCATCAAACAGGAAGTCGACAGCCCGCTCATCATAGAAGCCGGCGACAAAGCGCGACGATGAGAATTGCGCGTCGGCGGCAACCTGGAGACGGAAAAACTCGATGGGTTCGCGCGGTTCATCGCGTGAATAGGCCGCGAAATAATGCGTTTCCGTCACATTGGACGCGCAGGCGGTGGCGAGCACAGCCGCGGTCAGGATGGTCAAATATCGAATGATGATGCGCCGCATTACTCGGTCCCCGCCGGTAATCAGAACTGCAACCATAAGGATGAATATTATCCGACGCAAGCTGGAGCAGACCGAAATTCCCGGACAGGCGAAAACCTCAGTCCCGTTTCGCGCGGGCCTGCACAGCGGCCACCAGGACAAAACTGATGATCATCAGGAGGTACCACGACCCCAGCTTGGCCAGCGAAACCATGTGCCAACCCGCCTCCTGACCGGGATAGGCCCAGGCGCGGGCGAAGGTGCCAAGATTCTCGGCAAACCAGATGAAGAGCGCCACCAGCAGAAAACCAACCACAAGCGGCATCGGCCGGTGGGCCGCATCGGGGCGGAACCAGACAACGCAGCGGCCATAGATGACCCCGGTCGCGAGGAAGAGGAAAAGGCGGAAATCCGGCCCGTAGTGATGGGCGAAGAAATTCACGTAAACCGCGACAGCCAAAGCGATTTGCCAGGATATCTTCGGAAATCGGTCGAAGCGAAAATCGAAGATGCGCCAGACCCGCGCGATATAGGACCCGACCGCCGCATACATGAAGCCGGTGAAGAGCGGCACACCCGCGATCCGCAGCAGGCTCGCCTCGGGATATTCCCAGCTGCCGGCATAGGTCTTGAAAATCTCCATCACCGTGCCGACGATGTGGAAGACGGCAATCACCCTCGCCTCCTCCCAGGTCTCCAGCCGCGTGGCGATCAGCATGACCTGGATCGAGAGCGCCGCCAGGGTCAGAAAATCATAGCGCGCCAGCGCCCAGCCCTGCGGGTACCACAGATAGGTCCCCAGCAGCAGGGCCAGCATCAATCCGCCGAACAGACAGGCCCAGGCCTGTTTGATGCCGAAGGCGACAAATTCAAACACGCCCTGGGTCCACGGTCCGCGCACGAACCAGGTCCGCAACGCCTCACGGCGCGCATGCAGGAATGCGCGCGGATCGGGTAGTCGGACCACGCGGCGCGCGCGCCTACTCGGCCCAGCTCGGTTTGCGCCGCTCGAGGAAGGCCGAAAGACCCTCGCGGCCCTCTTCGGAGACGCGGCGTTTGGCGATCGCCTTGGCGGTGTGGACGGCGAGGCCGTGATCGATCTCGCGTCCGGCGACATCATCGACCAATTGCTTGGCATCGGCGACGGCGCCCGGTGCCGTTGCGAAAGCCAGCTTGGCGAGATGTTCCTCGATCTGGGTCATCTCTTCCATATTCGCGACGACATATTGGGCCAGACCCATGTGATAGGCGAAATTGCCATCGAAGCTTTCGCCGGAGGCAAACAGGGCGCGGCTCCATTTCGGGCCGATCGCGCGGATCACATAGGGTGAGATCGTCGCCGGGGTCAGGCCGAGGCGCACTTCAGAGAAGCGGATCTTGGCGTCGGCCATCACGACACCGACATCACAGGCCGCCAGCAGGCCGGCACCGCCGCCCATGGCTGCGCCCTGAACCAGGGCGACAGTCATCTGCGGCAAGTCGTAGAGGCGCTTGAGCATGGTAGCGAGGGCCATCGCGTCCTGCTCATTATCGACCTCGTCGAAATGGGCTGCCGACTGCATCCATTCCAGATCGGCACCGGCGGAAAAGCTCGGCCCGGCACCGCGCAGCAGCACCAGGCGGACATTGCCCGGATTGGCGCGCAGGGTCTCGAAGATTTCCGACAGCGCCGCAATCACCTCGGCATTGAAGGCATTGTGTTTCTCGGGACGGTTGATCGTGACCACGGCCACACCGGCAGGGCTGACATCAAGCAGGACGGCTGCGTCGCTCATCGGATTTCCTCACTGTGAAACTGATCCACCAGACTTAGCCCCGCGGCGGGCGCGGGCCAAGGGGCGGATTGCCGCTGCCTGCCCGGATGGCAAATAAAAAAGGGCCGCCGGCACGAATGCCGGCAGCCCCGATTTCAACCCGTCATCCTGCCGGCATCAGTCGCCGCGGAAGATCAGGCCCTTGAGAATGGACAGAATGATGATGCCCACGAAGTAGCCGATCGCCAGGGCGCCCAGATACAACAGGTAATCGGTCTGCGTGAATTGCGAGATGAAGGCGTTGATATCGAAACCTTCGCCGCCACCGCCGCGTACCATCGGCATCACGACATCGACGATCACGTGAATGATCACACCGACGACGGTGAAAATGATGATCCCGCCAATTTCGCGCATCAACAGCGCCAGCACGAGTGCAATTACGCCAAGCTGGATGCCAAGCGCCATCCAGTTAACGGCCGCGCCGTCGCCTGCATGCGCCAGAAGCCCCGGCATGAAAAAGTCGAGACCTTGATTAAAATAGCCGATCACCGGCTCCATGAATTCCATATTGCGTTCCCCTCCGCCATGAATGACGACGCTTACCTTACCCCAAGACGCGCCCATTAGGCTAACGATGTTCACAAATTTACGATTTGGAAAGCCTCTTCCCCTCTCAGGGGAATTTTATCAGCCTTTCATCATAACCCGTTTGACCATGAACATAATTCCGATCACGACCAGAAAGCCAGCAAACAAGAGCAACAGGTAGTGCCAGTAGGCCGGTTCAAGCAGGGGCGGCAGTCTGACCGCGGCCTGGTCGAACAGGACCGGCCGCAGCGTATCGACAAGGACATTGGCCACCACAGCCGCGAGAACCATGACCAGCAACCGCGCCCAGCGCGTCATCAGGACGGTTGCGATCAAGGCTATCACCAGCCCCTGCAGGGCGTTGACCTCGGCAAATCCCTCGCGGGCATACATCAGTACCGTCTGGAAAAACTCTGCCATCTCAATCCCCCCGGGCTTGGCGTGTAGCACTTCGGGCAAAGACTACAGGCACAAGAGCGATCTTGTCACGACAATGCTGCCGGGATTCGGGGCGATCCGGAGCGACCGTCAATCAGATCGCTCGACCTCGATCATGATTTCATTGCGGCGGAAGGGCCCCAGTGTCCAGGGCGGGTCGTAATAGGCATATTGGGGCTCGCCGATCACCCGATAGGCATTGGCGGCGAGAAATTCGAGTAATTCAGCCTGTTTCTCGGCCATGTCCGCATCACGGGCGCGCCCGGAAAACCGGATCGCCGCCATCCGGCGCGCCGGGACTTCAACCAGGCGAACCTCGGCATTGTCCGGCACCGGCAAGGTCTCCATCGTCCACTGCGCAGGCATGATGAAGGCAACACGCCAGACGCCGTCCTCGGCGGCGGCCTGGGTCACCGGAGTGGTCATGGCAATGCGCTGCGAGGCCGACTGGATGACCGGCGTGGTCATCGCGATTTCCTCGGCTCCGTCCTGGTCGCGAGATTGGTTGCCGCCGAAAATATAGCCGGCCAACGGCCGGAAACCGGCATTGACCGCGCCGCGCCGGTCGCCTTCGACCTCGACATGTGCCTCGATCACTGACTCGTAATCGCGGATCTCTATCGCCCCTTCGGAGCGGATCACTGTGTGGGCCGGTTCATCTGCAGCGGACGCTGCCGAAGCGGTACCCAAACTCATCAGTGCGGAAATCATCAAATATCGCATCGCTTCAAACTCCATGTGTCTGAAACGATACGCGCGCGCCGCCGCAGCGGATCAGTCTGACCTGCGAGGCGTCACCGGGCCTGGCGCCCCAGCGCCTGTACGCGGGCGAGCATCTTCGCCCGCCCCTTGGCCCCTGCGGCCTCGACCATGCCCAGAATCGTGTGCCGCACCGGCTTGAAGCCAACCATACGGAAAATGCCCTGCTTGACGGCTTTCACACTATGGGCTCCGAAAATCAGGCGATAGGCGAGACCGGGCATGCCCATGGTGACGATCAGGCGAACCGATTTGCCCGTCATTTTCCGGATCGGCATCTGATTGGCCTCGCCTGAAGTGTCCGCCATGAAACCGTCGCGGCTGACCTGTTCCAGAAAGGCCTTTCCGATCGCGGGCATCGAACCCATCCAGAGCGGATATATCAGCACGACATGGTCGGCGGCCGCGATCTTGGCGCGCTCGGCAATGATCGCATCACAGGGCGGCCGGCCGAACTCGGCTGCATTGCGCAGAAACTCGACCGGCAGTTTGGCAATATCGATCCGGCTGACCCGGTGGTCACCCTCTCCGGCGCCATGCGCATAGGCATCGGCCAGAGCTTCGACGAAATGCCCCTTGGCCGGATCTGGATGGCCATTGATGACACAGACGGTTTTGGGCATGGGCGGATCTCCTCGCCCACATTCTAGCAAACCGGATCGGTTTTACCGGCGCGGCACGGAGCCGCAGCCTGCCTCGCCTACATCCGGAACAGTCCGAATGTCGTCTTCTCGATCGGCGCATTGAGCGCCGCCGACAAAGCCAGGCCCAGTACGCGGCGGGTATCGGACGGCGCAATAATGCCGTCATCCCACATCCGCGCGGTGGAGAAATAGGGATTGCCTTCGGCCTCATAGCTTTCTCGGATCGGCGCCTTGAAGGCCGCCTCGTCCTCGAGCGGCCAGTTCTCGCCGCGATGCTCCATCGAGTCGCGCTTGACCGTCGCGAGCACGGCCGCGGCCTGTTCGCCGCCCATCACCGAGATGCGGGCATTGGGCCACATGAAGAGAAAACGCGGGCTGTAGGCGCGGCCGCACATGCCGTAATTGCCGGCGCCATAGGATCCGCCAATGATGATCGTGAATTTCGGTCCCTTGAAGGTCGATACCGCCGTGACAAGCTTGGCGCCATCCTTGGCAATACCGCCATGCTCGGCCTTCGAACCGACCATGAAGCCGGTGATATTCTGCAGGAAGACCAGCGGAATACCGCGCTGGGCGCACAGCTCGATGAAATGGGCCCCCTTCTGCGCGCTCTCCGAGAACAGGATGCCATTATTGGCAATAATGCCGACCGGCATACCGTAGAGCCGGGCAAAGCCTGTGACCAGGGTCTCGCCATAGAGTTTCTTGAACTCGTCGAACACCGAGCCATCAACCAGGCGGGCAATCACTTCACGCACATCATAGGGCGCGCGGATATCGGCCGGCACGACACCGTCGAGCTCGGCCGGATCGAGCGCCGGCTCACGCGGTTCGGACAGGTCGAGATCGATCTTCTTTGTCGAATTGAGATTGGCGATGATGCGGCGGCAGATATGCAGCGCGTGCTCGTCATTGGCCGCATAGTGATCGGCAACGCCGGAGGTGCGGCAATGCACATCGGCACCGCCGAGATCTTCGGCCGAGATCACTTCGCCGGTCGCGGCCTTCACCAGGGGTGGGCCAGCGAGGAAGATCGTGCCCTGTTCGCGCACGATAATGCTCTCATCCGACATCGCCGGCACATAGGCGCCGCCCGCCGTGCAGGATCCCATCACGACGGCGATCTGGGGAATACCCATCGCCGACATATTGGCCTGATTGTAGAAAATCCGTCCGAAATGTTCGCGATCGGGGAAGACATCGGCCTGGTGGGGCAGATTGGCACCGCCGCTATCAACCAGATAGACGCAGGGCAGACGGTTCTGCATCGCGATTTCCTGGGCGCGCAGATGCTTTTTCACCGTCATCGGGTAGTAGGCGCCGCCCTTGATCGTCGGGTCATTGCAGACAATCATCACCTCGCGGCCGGAGACGCGGCCGATACCGGCAATCATGCCCGCACCATGGACATTGCCCTCATACATGCCATTGGCAGCCAGCGCGCCGATCTCAAGCAAGGGCGAGCCCGGATCGAGCAGGCGTTCGACGCGCTCCCGGGGCAGGAGTTTGCCGCGCGATGTGTGCTTGTCGCGCGAGCGTTGCGAACCGCCGATCGCCGCCTCCGCCGTTTTGGCCTGCAACTGCTCCAGCAAGGCCTGCATCGCGGTGGCATTATCGCGGAAGGCCTGAGAGCCGGTATCGATGGCCGTCGTCAACTGGGTCATGAAAAGCCTCGACATGTCGCGGATGGGTTTCGCTGCTTACCCCGCCTGACCGCCTCAAGGCAATCACCCGTGCATCCAAAATGCCCGCCCCGGGCATCACAGGTCCAGGCAATCACAAACAGGGGACGCCGCCATGCTTCGTCAGACCGCAATCATCTTCATGGCACTGGCCATGAGCTCCGCCGCCCTGGCGCAGGAACCGCCAGCCACCGAACCGGCAGCAGCCCCGGAAATCATGGTCCTGGGTACATTTCACTTTACTGGTGGCGGCAGCGATTACGTCAATTCGCCCGTCGTCGATTATCTGAGCCCGGAACGCCAGGCGGAAATCGCCGTCGTGCTCGACCGGCTCGAAGCCTTCGCACCGACCCGGATTCTCGTCGAGCTGCTCCCGGAATACGAGGCGGAATTCAACGCGACTTACCAGCAATACCGTGCCGGCGAAGGCACACTGACCGTCAATGAACGACAGCAAATCGGCCTGGCGCTCGCCGCACGGCTCGGCCTGGATCAAGTCCACGCCATCGATTATGCGAGCGAGATGGATTTTGGCGGCATGTTCGCCGCGGCCGAAGCGGCCGGCCAGAGTGAACTCCTCGCCGATTTCCATGCCTTCATGGCACCAATCCAGGCACAGATGGAGTCGCCGGACCAGGCCGCCCGGCCTGTGCTGGAACGGCTGATCGAGACCAATTCAGCCGAAATGGCCAGCTATCACGCGCTCTACCTTCTCACCGCCCAGATGGGGGCGGCCGATAATCCTGTCGGTGCCGAACAGATGCAGCTCTGGTGGGGCCGCAACCTGCACATCTTCGCCAATATCGCGCGGCTCGCCGGGCCGGGTGACCGGGTCCTGGTTGTCTATGGCGGTGGCCACAAATACCTCCTCGACCAGTTCGTCGATTCGGCTCCCAATCTCGTCCTGGTCGACCCGCTGGCCTATCTGGACTGACCGACCTTACCCATCGCCCGATCACTCCCCAGCGACCGGGCAATATCGTCCGGCCCTTGCCTGACTTGGCAAGGGCCGGGCGTGCATATGATAATCTTGCACAGCCCCATGATCGGCCTTGGAGCGCGCGCGAATTCATCATAGTCTGGCAACCATAAGATGGCTTGAAACCATCAATGTCGGCACTTTAACTTCTGATTCAGGGGTGGGGCGCAGGCTTCAGGAACAAAGATTCCTGTCCGCCGGATCACACTCAGGGAGGTGTCCATGGTTTCGCGTTTTGCACTGGCTGCCGCCGTGTCGATACTGGCCTCAGGCGCCGTTTCGGCGCAGGCTCTGCAGGATTCACAGTCCTGGACGACGCGCATCGGGGAAACCGGCGATTCGGGCTTGTTGCGCTGGCATTTTTCCAGTGAGGAAGCGGCACCGGCGATTGGCCTTCTGCCCAGTACACCGATTTTGGAAACCGATATCACCACCCTGACCGGGCAAGTCGACTTCTTCCCCTTTGGTGATGAGTTCTACCTGTCGGCCGGCGCCGTGCGCCCGCTCTATGGCAATGCGGTTCCGGCGTGGAACCAACAGGCTGGCAGTCCTGCCTGGGCTGGCTTTCCACACGCTGAGTTGACGGAAGACCTGCGCGAGACCGGGCTGGAAAAGCTGACCAGCTATCTTGGTGCCGGCATCACGGTGCGCAATCTCGATCAGTGGAGCCTGACCGTCGAGGGTGGCGCCTATTTCCAGGACCGCGGCCGCGACCGGCTGCAAATCCTCGATCAGGATACCGGCGAGACCATGACCCTGCTCGACGATCTCGACAATATGGATCGCGAGGCCGTCGGTGAAACCCAGGCCCGCTCTTTCCGTCCGGTGGCCCATCTGGTGATCCGCCGCCGCTTCTGACGGCGACGCCAATCCTGCCATCCCGAATAATCCACCCGATTTCGCGCTTTGCGCTGGGCGTCAGTCCGTGGTTTCCTTCGAATCATCCATTGTGCGGGCCTGACAGCCCGTTTGAAGATTCGCCCGACACATCATGGCACTCAATCTCTCCTTCCTGCCCTTCCTGAAACGCGTGGAGAAATCCGCCCTCAATGCGGTTGAGGCCGAGGTTGAATGGTTCTGCCTGCCCGCCGGACAAATGCTGTTCCGCGAAGGCGACCCGGCCGATGCTTTCTATCTGGTGCGATCGGGGGCGCTGGCAGCCTTTCGCGGCGGGGCGCTCGGGCGGCCTAATCTGATCGGCTATATCCGCGCCGGCGAGCCGGTCGGCGAAATGTCACTGCTCGACGAGAGTCCCCACAGTGCCAGCGTCTACGCGCTGCGCGATACCGAGCTGGTGCGCCTGCCCAAGGCGAGTTTCGACAAGCTGACCCGCAAGCATGCCAGCCTGATGCGCGAGCTGGCCCGCATGATGCTGGCGCGCCTGCGCGGTACCCAGCGCAATGTCGCCGCCGAGCCCAAAGTGTTTGCGTTGATCGGCAGCTCGCCAACGATTGACCTGGCCTACCGCGCCGCCGAATTGAAGGACGCGCTCACCCGGCTGGGCAAGACTTGCGTCATTTGTGACGACAGCCATGCAGAATGGAGCGGCAGCCGCCTCGAAGCCCTCGAGACGCGCCACGACATCGTGCTGCTGACCGCGCGCCTGGGCGATCCGGTCTGGGCCCGGCGCGCGATGGGCCGGGCGGATCGCATCTGGCTGCTGGCGCGTTCGGATGCGCGCCCCTCCACGCCGCTCCTGCCCGACGATCCCTCACCTGCCGCCAAGCTCAAGCTGATCGATGTCGTCATGCTTCATTTCGGCGGCACCACAGCGGCATCGCGGCCGCAGGAATGGGCTGCGGCGGCTGACGCGGCCCGGGTCTTCCACTGGCGTCAGGATCATGACCGTATTGATGCCGAACGGCTCGCCCGCACGCTGACCGGCCAATCGGTCGGCTTGATCATCTCCGGCGGTGGCGCACGAGCCTATGCGCATATCGGCGCGATCCGGGCCCTGCGCGAAGCCGGCATGAAGTTTGATTTTGTCGGCGGCGCCTCGATGGGCGGGATTATTGCCGCCGGGATCGGGCTGGACTGGAGCGATGACGAGCTCGAGGACCGGATCCGCCGTGCCTTCGTTGATTCCAACCCGCTGGACGACTGGAATCTGCCGGTCATCTCCCTGGCCAAGGGCCGCAAGGTCAATGCCCGCCTGAAGGAGCATTTCGGCGATGCCGAGATCGCCGACATGGTGCGCCCCTTCTTCTGCCTGTCCTCGAATCTCGCCACCGGCCGGCCCTTCGTGCACCGCAGCGGCCTGGTCCGCGAAGCCCTGCGCGCGACCGTCGCAATCCCGGGCCTGCTGCCGCCCGTGGTCCAGGACGGGCAAATCCTGGTCGATGGCGCCGTCTTCACCAATTTCCCGGCTCGTGAAATGCGCGCCTTCCACCGCGGCTCGGTGGTCGGTGTCGATGTCAGCCGGGCGCAGGGGCTCGATCCGGCCGATTTCATTGATCCGCCCAATTTTTTCAACTGGGTTCGCAAGAACGGATTCAAATCCCTGCCGCCCATTGCCTCGCTACTGATGCGCGCGGCGACCGTCGGCGTCGCCGATGACCGCGATACCGGGCGCGAAGCGGCCGATTTGCTGATTCTGCCGGAAACCACAGTCGATCTGCGCGATTGGGATCGTTATGACGAATCGCTGGAAGCCGGCTTCGACGCGGCCCAGGGCATGCTCGCAGGACTGAGCGATGAGATGCGCGCCCGGCTCGGCCTGCCCGCGCGCGTCGGCTGATCGCCGGTCTCAGTAAGGCGGGCCTTCCAGCCAGCTGAGCAGGCGAAGCGTGCGCCGCGCCGCATAGTCCCGATGGCAACCGGCACTCACCAGCGGCTGCATCGAGCCGCCCTCATAGGCCGAGGCAGAAAAGTCGCAATCGGCATCGCGCAGCGTCATCCAGGCGCGCTGGGCCTCGCGCAAACCGGCATCCCGCGGCGCGTCGAGCCGTTGCATATAGGCGCCATAGGCAGTGTTGAGCCGGTCATCCCAGGCCTCATATTCCTCAACCGTGCAGCGGATCATGCCGGCATTGGTCTCACCGTCCCGGCTCAACCTCATACAGGCATTGGAATATTGCCCGATGCATTCGGTTTCACGCGCGGCAAGATCGGGATAACGGCCCAGGCAGGCCTCGATCGTATTGATCGCCGAAAGCATGGGCATGGACTGGACGTCCGGCTCTTCCGATTTCTGCGCATCGCCGCAGGCGGACAGGCCAATCGACAAACTGGCTGCAAGCATCAGAACGCGCATGGAGAGCCTCATCGGTGCATCGAGGCCCCGAGCCTAGCGCCATTCCCTTCCCCCGGTCCAGCGTAGCGCCGGTCCGAAATCAGGCGCTCTCGTTGAACAGTTCGCGCCCGATCAGCCAGCGGCGGATTTCCGAGGTGCCGGCACCGATCTCGTACAGCTTGGCATCGCGCAGCAGACGGCCGGTGGAGTACTCATTGATATAGCCATTGCCGCCCAGCAGTTGGATCGCGTCGAGCGCCATCTGGGTCGCCGCTTCGGCGGCATAGAGGATCGCCCCGGCTGCATCCTTGCGCGTTGTCTGGCCACGGTCACAGGCCTTCGCAACGGCGTAGACATAGGAGCGCGCCGCATTCATGCGCACATACATGTCGGCCAGCTTGCCCTGGACCAGCTGGAAAGAGCCAATCGATTCGCCGAATTGCTTGCGCTCGCGCACATAGGGCATCACCACATCCATACAGGCCTGCATGATACCGATCGGACCGGCCGAGAGCACGGCGCGTTCGTAATCGAGCCCGGACATCAGGATTTTGGCACCGCCATTGAGCGGCCCCATCACATTCTCGACCGGGACTTCACAATCCTCGAACACCAGTTCGCCGGTTTCCGAACCGCGCATGCCCAGCTTGTCGAGTTTCTGGGCGACGGAGAAGCCCTTGAAACTCCGCTCGATCAGAAAGGCGGAAATCCCGCGCGACCCGGCCGAAGCGTCAGTCTTGGCGTAGACGACCAGCGTATCGGCGGCCGGCGCATTGGTGATCCACATCTTCGAACCATTGAGGATGTAGTGATCGCCCCGCTTTTCAGCCTTCAGACGCATCGAGACGACATCGGACCCGGCGCCCGGCTCCGACATGGCCAGCGCCCCGACATGTTCGCCGGAGATCAGTTTCGGCAGATAGCGCGCCTTCTGCTCGGCATTACCCCACCGGCGCAACTGGTTGACGCAGAGATTGGAATGAGCGCCATAACTCAGGCCGACCGAAGCCGAGGCGCGGCTGATTTCTTCCATCGCCACGACATGTTCGAGATAGCCCAGACCGGTGCCGCCATCCTCTTCCGGCACGGTCATGCCAAGCAGGCCGAGGGCGCCCATTTTCTCCCACAGATCAGCAGGAAACACGTCAGAGCGATCGATTTCGGCCGCGCGCGGCGCAATCTCGTCAGACGCAAAGGAACGGACGGTGTCGCGGATCATGTCCGCAGTTTCACCGAGGTCGAAGTCGAGGGAAGGATATTGATTGGAGATCATGCCCAGCGACATAGCACGGCGTCCGGGGCGGTCAAGATCGCCGCCTGCCCATTATGGCCTAGCCTGCGCGGCGACGCCGGCGCTTGGCCGCCAGGACAGAGGTCAGCATCCAGCCCGCCGTGACCGCCAGGAAGGTGCCGCCCACCGCTGCCAGCACGCCCCAGGTTGGATCGCGCTCGACCCAGACACGCGGCCAGTCGCCATAGATGTCCAGCACCCCGGCACCGGCAACGACCAGACCGGCAAGGAGGGTGGCGACGAAACCCCAGCCATCCTCTTCGCCTGCCGAAGTGGCAGGCTTGCTCTCGATAAACATGTCTGAATCGCCCACCAGATCGCTGGGCGACAAGGCGTCATCATCATCGCCACCGGCATCTGCCGACTGGGACAGGCCCGCCAGCTCATCGATATGTGCGATCTCATCTTCGCCGAAGCGGGTCTGACCGCCCTCGCCGGCAATGTCGCCGACAGCACCGGCGCTCGCTGCCGGCGTATCCGCTGGATGCGGTGGCGGCGTACGTTGCCCCGAGACGGCCAGCGCGCGCTCGACAATTGCCGCCGCCGCAGGGACAGAATCCGCATCCCCGGCATCCGCAACGTCGGCGGCTTCAGGCGCGGGCTCGGATTCCGGTTCCGGGTCTAGTTCCGGGTCTGGTTCCGATTCTGGCTCGGATATGGCTTCCGGCGCGACTTCAGGCTCGACCTCTGGCGCGTCAGTCGGCTGATCCTCGATCGGGAGGTCAGCCTCATTCAGAGCTTCGGCCACATCGCTGTCCGGCTTTACCGCTGCATCGTCCGAAGGCACAGCGAATTGCGGGGCGACCGCCTCAGCCCGGGATTCATCGGGCAGTACCAGCGAGGCGGATATTGTACGCACGAAGACGTAGCCCAGCGTGACACCGTCCGGCAGGGTTTCCCCTTGCGCGGCCGGGGCTGTCTGGCTGGCCTGCCGCCCGGAAATTTCGATCTCGACCTGGGCAATTTCCTGCGACATGCGCGCAATCACCTGGGCCGAGGCCGGCGCGGGGGCGCTCTCCTGAACCGGGCTGTCCGCAGGCTCAGCGGACACCGCGTGCTCCTCGGCCACAAGCGGTTCAGGCACTGTTATGCCCTGTGGGGCATCCCCGCCTGGCTGGTCGACAGGCTCGGCTTCCGGCTCTGTCTCTGGCTCAACCTCAACTTCAACTTCAGCCTCTGGCTCTGGCTCCGGGACCGGTTCGCTCGCGGCCTCGACTTCAGCCGCGGCGGGGCTTTCGGGCGCTGGATCGGGGCGCACGATCTCGGGCTGATCGTCCGCGTCCTCGTGCGGCATGGCACCGACGGTCGCAAGGATCCTGGCAATTTCCTGTTCCGCTTCACGGCGCGCAGCGAGCTGGCGGCTCAGAACCGGTGGCGCCGGCGGCGGCATGATCGAACCGGGCAAGGCCGGGCGCGTAGCCGGCGGCGTCGCCGCTGCGGGCTGATCCGCATCGCCAGCATGCTCGACCTTGATCACGACATCGACCATGGCCGGCTTGCGACCGGCACCGCGTTCCGGGGCGAGCCCGGCCAGTATCATGGCGCTTTCCGCCTCACGGCGGGCCGAATTGCTCTCGCCATAGCTGGCGAGCGCCTCGGCAGCAGCCTCCACGCGGCCTTCAAACATATAGCGGGCGACATCGGAATTTCGGAATGCGGCCGGTCCGATGTCATGGACAAAGGAGGTCAGCGCATCGCGTTGTGAATCGGGTAGCCGGGCCGGGAAGATCTCGTCCACCGCGGCTTCGGCCTGCATCACATCATAGATCAGGAGGAGCGCGGCATCCTCGCGCGACACTCGCACACCCTCACGGGCAGCGGCACGGTGCCCGAAGCCGACACGCCAGCGTCCGTCACTGCCCTGGGCAGCACGTTCACGATAAGGCTCGAACCGCTGAATCAGTGCGCGGGCCGCCGGAGAGGATTTCATTTGCGGTTTCATCGTGTCCTGTTTCGAGACCCGTCGCTGCATCAATACAGAGCGACTGCAAGCCCGGTGCCGGACGGCTTAGCTGGCCTCATCGAGGAAGACATCCGTCGTATCCATCGCGGTGAAGGGCGCAAAGAACCCACCGCCGCTTCCGCCGCCGATCAGATAGATACCGCCCTCGAGGACAGCTGCATCGGCCGCCGTGCGCGGTGTCGGCAGATCAGGCTCGCTACGCCAGCCCGGCTCACCGGGCTGCCAGGAGGCATGACGCCGCAGGGTCTGTCTTTGCTCGCCCTCGGTGCCCGTACCACCAAGCACATGCAGGCGGCCATTAAGGGCCACCGCCGCTATTCCTGTACTGGCGCCCGGCAGGTCTGGCCCCGAAGTCCAGGCATCCGCCTCCAGATCATAGACATCGACGCGGGCCGAAAGTTCGCCGCCCAGGGAGCCACCAATCACATAGATATGGCCATCGAATGCCACGATCGCGGCGCCACGCCGGGTGAGATCATCGGGGATCTCGAGGGTTTCCCAGCTGCGGGCCTCGGGGTCGAAGACATAGATACTATTGTCATCGCGCGTGCCGCCGATCGCGTAGAGATGCTCGCCATAGGCCAGCATCGAGAAATCGGCCTTGGGCCCGGGCATGGCGGCTTCGCTCTGCCAGATGCCGCCCTCGGGCGACCAGGACCACATTGAGGCGGTCGGCTCAACGCCGAGCTCGCCGGGCGCGTAACCGCCAGCGGCATAAATACGGCCATTGACCGCCGCCATGCCGAAACGTTCGAGCCCGCGCGGCAAGGCCCGCTCGGGCATCCAGCGATTGAGTTCGGGTTCGAAAACTTCAAATTCGGCGCGGGGCGACGTCAGTCCTGCGCCGCCGGCGGCGTAGAGCCGCCCATCCAGCACTGCCACCGCAAGCCCGGCGCGGGGCACATCGAGACGGGCTGCCGATTCCCAGCGCCCCTGCCCCTGCGCCATGGCGGCCGGCGTCCATAACAGGGCCACAACCGCAAGCAATTTGATCAAATGCACCATTACACCACCAATACTCCGCCCGGCACCCGCGCTGATATCATCACAACAAGACGATTGTCGCCAGTCCCAGAAACGCCAGGAAGCCGACGACATCGGTCACCGTGGTTACAAAAACCGAGGATGCGACAGCCGGGTCGGCCCCCGCACGAACCAGGCCGAGCGGGATCAAAATGCCCGACAGACCTGCAAGGGAAAGGTTGACGATCATGGCGATCCCGATCACCGCAGCGATCTCCCAGTCCTGGAACCAGAGCAGTGTCACGGTCGAAATGAGTGCGGCAAAAATCACGCCGTTTATCGTACCCGTCGCCAGTTCGCGCCAGATCACCCGCATCGAGTTCGCCGCCGTCAGATCGCGTTCGGCAATTGCGCGCACGGCAACGGCCAGGGATTGCGTCCCGGCATTGCCACCCATAGAGGCCACGATCGGCATCAGCACGGCCAGCGCCACGATGCGCTCCAGCGCGCCCTCGAACAGGGCGATAACGCCCGAGGCGAGGATCGCCGTGAACAGATTCACCAACAGCCAGGGCGCGCGCGAACGCACAGAGCGCAGCACGGTATCGGCCAGGTCGGCCTCGTTCACGCCGGCCAGCGCCAGCATGTCTTCCTTGTTCTCGTCCTGGATGACATCGACCATGTCTTCCACGGTCAGCATACCAGTGAGGCGCCCGGCGCTGTCGACCACCGGCGCGGAGACCAGGTGATATTTCTGGAACAGATAGGCGACTTCTTCCTGATCGGTTTCCGGCTTCACCAGAATGCGCGGCGGCTCCATGATATCGGTCAGGTGAACATCGCGCTGGGCGCTGAGCAGACGGCAAACCGGGATCTCCCCGACCGGCCGAAACCCGGTATCGACCACAAAGAGGTCGTGAAACTTGTCGGGCAGGTCGTCGGCGGATTCGCGCATGTGATCGATAGCATGGCCGATCGTCCAGAAGTCCGGCGCCGCGACGAATTCGCGCTGCATCAGGCGGCCGGCCGTCTCATCATCGAACGCGAGGCTCGATTCGACGGCCTCGCGATTGATGTCTGAGATTTCCGCCAGCACGGCGGCACGTCTCACCGCATTGAGCTCTTCAACCACTTCGGTGGCGTCATCGCTGTCGAGTTCGGCAATGGCCGCAGCGAGATGTGAAGGATGGAGATAGTCCATCACGACTTCGCGCGTGCCGGGATCCATCTCGGCCAGCACATCGCCGGAGAAGATATCCGGTGTCAGTTCTGCAAGAATGCCCTGCTGGCCAGCGGAAAGCTGTTCCAGCACGTCGGCGATATCAGCCGCATGCAGAGGCGCCAGCAATTGCCGGATCAGGTCGGCATCGAGATCGGAAATAGCCTGGCGCAGCTCGGCGACAAACTCGGGGTCGGTATCAGCGCGGGCAGAGCCCTTGCGATAGAGGTCGTCTTCGAAAGCTGTGTCGCTCAAGTTGCCCTCCATGCGCTGTATGATTCAGCGGCACACTAGGACGCAAGCGCCGCAAAGGCGAGAGAGCCTGGGCTCGCTGCGCCGAATATTTGCAGGCAATTTCGAGAAGTAATGGTGCGGTCGAGAAGACTCGAACTTCCACGGGTTTTACCCCACAGCGACCTCAACGCTGCGCGTCTACCAATTCCGCCACGACCGCACGTGGAAGAGGCGCGGAGATAGCAACATCCCCTCCCCTTGTGAAGTGCTTAATACCGCAGTTTAAGCAGCTGCGAAGAATTCATTGGCATCTGCGACCCCGGAAATGGTGATCGAGATGCGATCCCCCTGCAAAACCACGTCGCCGCGGGCGATGGGATGATTGTTCGCCAGGATCCAGACCTGGTCGTCCTCGCCGCTGTCGAGCGGGATCACAGCTCCACGCCCCATCCGCAGAAATTGCTGGATTGGCATTTTCGAGCGCCCCAGAAGGACGGCAATCTCGATCTGCACGGCGCCGAGCTGGCTCAAGGACAAACACTCCTGGGCTTGCGATTTCTCGCTGGAATGATGATGTTTGACCGAACCGGTTTCCGCAGGGTTAAGACAAATGGAAAATGCCGCACATCCTGTCGACTGGGCCGTTTCGCCACAGCCAGTGGCCTATCCCGACGCTGTTGCGATCATGGAAGCCCGGGTCGCGGCGATCGCGAGCGGTGAGGCCCGTGAGCTGGTGTGGCTGCTCGAACACCCGCCGCTCTACACTGCCGGCACCTCGGCCAAGCCGGGCGATCTGCTTATGCCCGACCGCTTTCCCGTCTACACGACGGGCCGCGGCGGCGAATATACCTATCACGGCCCGGGCCAGCGGGTGGCCTATGTCATGCTCGACCTGACAAGACGCGGCCGGGATGCGCGCAAATTTGTCTGCAATCTGGAGCGCTGGCTGATCGCGACCGCCGCCAGTTTCGGCGTCGAGGCCGGCACGCGCGACGGCCGGGTCGGTGTCTGGGTCGAGCGTGGTGATCGCCGCGAAGACAAGATCGCCGCCATCGGCGTGCGCCTGCGCCGCTGGGTGTCCTTCCACGGCATCGCCTTCAATGTCGCGCCCGATCTCACGCATTTCAGCGGCATCACGCCGTGCGGCATCTCCAATCCGCTCTATGGCGTCACCAGCCTGGCGGATCTGGGCCATCGCGCCTCGATGGCGGATTTCGACGCCGCGCTGCATCTCGGCTTCAACGAGATTTTCGGGCCGGCGCGCATGGTGCCGCCGCCTGAGCTGGCTGAGACAGCGCCGGCCGAGGCCTCAGACGCCCGGTGAGACTGACGGCGCGTTTGGCGGGCGCATGCGCGCGAACCAGATCGCAAACAGGGCGATTACCAGCCAGAAGCCAAACCAGGACGGCCAGGCCATGCCCGCGGTCAGCGTGTCCATCAGTTCCGGCTGGGCCAGCAAATCATTCTGGAAGGCTTCCTGGAAGCCAGGCTGGCTGATGGCCTCGGCAAAGGCCTGGTCGTCAGCGGTGTCGACGCCATTGCGTTCGGCGAAATCCGTCATGGCCGCGACCAGGCCCGGGAATATCCCCATCACGGCCGCAACGCCCTTGGCGAGCACGGCGACCACAACCGGCAGCACACCCAGCGCCGGCTCCCGCCCCGCATGGCGGCGGCGATTGGCGTGCAGGGCGTAAACGAAGAACCAGATGGCAATCAGCGCGATGCCCGAAGGGATGAGGATCAGCCCGAACTGCATCCGCATCGCGTCCAGCAATGCCAGCGCGACAAGCCCGAGCAGATAGGCCGTGACCGAAGCGCGATAGACCGGCAGGAACAGAATGAGCGGATTCATGGGCGGCCACACCTTTCAAGCAAACACCGGCCACCATTCCGGCTGATCGCGCGCGGCGTCAACCGGAATGGGGCAGTGAAGGCTGCGACAGGGCCGACCTGGCCGTGCCAGACCGGAGCCGGCCTCAGACCAGGGCAGGCCTCAGAGCAGGGCAGGCTTGAGCTTGAACATGTAATAGCCGACAGCGGCATTCGCGAGCACGCTGGTGATCATGTTCTTGACCGCAAAGCCGAACCCCATCGTCTGCATGCGGCTCATATCGGTGAAGCTGGCACCGCCGAAGAGCGGGGTCAAAATCATTGCGATCACGACAGAGAGGACGATCACGGCCACAATCGCGGCGACGGTCATCCAGCCGGACTGACCGGCATCATGAAAGCGCTTGGAAAAGATACACACCCAGGCAAAGGCCAGAACCAGTCCGCCCAGAAAGCCGACCAGCGGTCCGATCCCGGGAACCAGCGACACCAGGTTGAGAATCAGTGATCCCGCAATGATCGCCACCAGCCCCTGGGCGAAATCCATCGGACCAAGCTTGCCGCTGGCGCCGATCAGGATGCGCTTGGCATCCTTGGGATCGATAATAAAATCCTGAAAGTTCATGAGATTCTCCCCGTCCAAAGGCGAAATACTAGCCTAATACGCGAATTTGTGAAGGCGATTTCGGGTTCCGATTGAATCGGCGAGCGCAATCACGCGCTATTCGAACTCGATCATCGTCTCGTCGGCGGCGACGGAGGCTCCCGGCGTGACCGACACGGCCTTGACCACGCCATCCTTCTCCGCGCGGATGACATTCTCCATCTTCATCGCCTCGACGACCAGCAGGATTTCGCCGCCCTTGACCGCCTGGCCGGCCTCGACCGCGATCGAGACCACCAGCCCCGGCATCGGGCTCAACACCAGTTTGGAGGTATCGGCCTTCTCCTTCTCCGGCAGCAGGAGGTGCAGTTCCGCCGAACGCGCCGAACAGACCAGGGCGACCGCCGAATAGCCCCGATGACGCAGGCGGTAACCTTCCGTGCGGTCGGAGAATTCCAGCGCGAATGCCTGACCATTGATCTCGCCGTCGAATAATTGTCCGCCGGCGCGCCAGCCGGTCTTCAACTCGAACTGTTTTTCCGCCAGCGTCGGCGCCCAGACCCGGGCCTCGCCCGGTCCGCCCAGCTCGATCTCGACCGGGAAACGACGGCCATCCATCAGGACGACCCATTCGCGCGGCCCCGGCGCCGGTGGCGGCGTGACACGGCCCTCGATCTGCGCAGCCCGGCGCACGAAGGTTTCGTGCACGAATGCGGCAGCACAGACCATCCAGGCCAGCTGGCCCTCACGCGGCGCGGTGCCGTGGAAACCGTCGGGGAAATGCTGGTCGATATAGCCGGTATGGATACGCCCGGCGCGGAAATCGGCTTCGTCGAGCACGGCCGAGAGGAAGGGCGCATTCGACTGCAACCCCTCGACATGCAGCCGGTCCAGCGCGGCGGCCAGCGTGTCGATGGCGATCTCGCGGGTTTTGCCATAGCCGATCACCTTGGCAATCATCGGGTCATAGAAGAGCGAGATCTCATCGCCTTCCCTCACCCCGGCATCAATGCGCAATTCGCCCTCGCCGAGCGGGCCCTGTTTCGGCTCGACAAAGCGTTTGAGCCGCCCGATCGAGGGCAGGAATCCGCGATAGGGATCTTCAGCATAGAGCCGCGCCTCGACGGCCCAGCCCTTGATCTTGACCTCGCGCTGGGTCAGCTCGAGCGGCAAGCCGGCAGCGGAGCGGATCATCTGCTCGACCAGATCGAGCTGCACCGTCATCTCGGTCACCGGATGCTCGACCTGCAGCCGCGTATTCATTTCGAGGAAGTAGAATTTGCGATCCTTGTCGACGATAAATTCGACCGTGCCGGCGCTGTCATAATCGACGGCGGCCGAAAGCGCGACAGCCTGTTCGCCCATGGCGGCGCGGGTCTTGGCGTCGAGGAAGGGTGATGGCGCCTCTTCGAGGACTTTCTGATTGCGGCGCTGAACGGAACATTCGCGCTCATTGAGATGGATCACATGACCGTGCTTGTCGCCGAGCACCTGGATCTCGATATGGCGCGGCTCCTCGATGAATTTCTCGATCAGGATGCGATCATCGCCAAAAGCGGTCTTGGCCTCATTGCGCGCCGCGGCAAAGCCTTCGCGGGTCTCCTGCTCGGTGCGGGCGATCCGCATGCCCTTGCCGCCGCCGCCGGCCGAAGCCTTGAGCATGACGGGAAAACCGATGGCCTTGGCCGCCGCGACGGCCGTGTCGGCATCGGCGATCTCGCCATCAGCACCGGGGATGGTCGAAACGCCGGCCTTGGCGGCCAATTGCTTGGAGCGGATCTTGTCGCCCATAGCCTCGATCGCATGCACATTCGGCCCGATCCAGGCCACACCGATTTTCTCGAGCGCAATCGGGAAAGCGGCATTCTCGGACAGAAATCCAAAGCCGGGATGCACGGCATCGGCACCGGTCTGCTCAATCACTTCAAGAATTTTATCGAGCCGCAAATAGCTCTCGCCCGGCGCCGGCGGTCCGATGAAAACGGCCTCATCGGCCATTTCCACAGCAAGACTGTCGGCATCCGCCTCCGAATAGACCGCCACGGTGGCAATGCCCAGACGCTGGCAGGTCTTGATAACTCGCACGGCGATTTCACCGCGATTGGCGATCAGAATTTTCTTGAACATTGCGGCCCCAGGCAAGACGGGCGGACGCCCGGTTAGGCTCCGGTTTAACGTGGCTCGCGCCCATGGAGCAAGTCGCGGTGTGTAACCGGTCAGTCGCCTTCGAGATGATGGTCGAGCCAATCAAACTCGATCGCCCGCAATCTGCCGATCACCGTCACCAGAAATGCCGTCGACCAGCCGATCAGCAGGAAGCCGTTAAAGCCCTCTATGGCCCCGACCAGGCGCCACTCCTGCGACAGCAGCACATCGCCATAGCCGAGCGTGGTAAAGGTGCTGGTGGCGAAATACAGCGCGGATTCCAGCGTCGAAAACTCGCCCAACGCCAGATAGAGCAACGCATACGCCCAGATCTCGACCGCATGAATCGCGAACAGGCCGAACACGATCAGCATGATGAATCCAGTCTGGCGCGCCATGCTTTGATGCGGCCGGATCCGGCCGGTCCGGGCGCGCATGAATGCCATCAGCAAGACCAGTCCGCCCATATGCACCACCACGGTGACCGAGCAGATCGCGAAAGAAACCAGTATTGCCCAGATCATGCTCTTGCCCTTCGCCACCGGGCTGCTCGGTACGCAGGCCTTGCCGTCACTAAAGCGCATGACGGCGAAATCGCAAGACTGTTCTTCGCGCGCAGCCCGATCCGCGCCATGATAGGCCACAGGGATTCGAGGAGCCAATCATGTCCAAGCCGATCTACCGTCTGTCTTCGATCGCGCGCCCGCTGGAGCCGCAATATCCGACCAATAAGGCCGTGCTGATCCTCCTGCCCCTGATCGCCCTGGCGACCGGCGCCACCGCCTTCATCCTGCGCGATGCCGGCCTGGCCGCTGCGGCCTCCGCCGGGCTCGGTGGCCTGCTGTCCGCCTTCTTGGCCTGGGCACTCGGCCGCGAAGTGGATCCCGATCGCAATGAAGCCGCCTTCATCGCCATGGCGCTGACCGTCGCAGCCATGGCGCTGGGTTATGCGCCCGCCCTGTGGGTGCTCGCCCTGGTGCTGATGGCGACCCGCATCGTCGTGCGCACGGTCGGACAGGCCGCCAAGCTGACCGATCTTGCGCTCGTCACCGTGCTGGCCGGCATGGCGGTATTCGTTGACGGCTATTGGGCGATGGGCCTGATCGCCGCTTTCGCGATGGCAGTCGACCTGCTCTATGACCGCAAGCGCACCCTCAACCTGGTGTTTGCCGCCTTCGCGACCGGGTTCTCGATGTTTGCCGTCGTCCAGCGCGGCGGCGAATGGGGGCCGCTGACACTGGAGCCGCTGGGCCAGATCGATCCGGCGTGGAGCCTCGCCGCCCTGATTGTGACCGCGCTGAGCGCGATCTTCATCCTCACCTGCCCGGCCGTCACCAGCGTCTGCGATGCCAGCAGTGAACCGCTCGAACGCCGCCGTGTCCGCGGCGGTGCCATGATCGTCGTGCTGTTTGCCACAGCGGCGATGTTTGAAGGCCAGGCCGGACTTCTGGCGACACTGCCGGTGTGGGCTGTCCTCGCCGGCCTGGTGGCCGGGCGCGTCTGGCCGAAGCGCAAGCGCGCCTAGCGCTCGACGACAGCGACGGCAGCGGCACGGCCTGAACGCATCGCACCATGAACCGTTCCGGGCGCATTGGTCGAGGTTGCCTCGCCGGCGAAGAATATCCGGTTATCGACCGCATCGAGCAGACGAATTCGAGTGTCGGCCCGCGTCGCCTCGATCGGGAAGGAATGGCTGCCGAAGGCGTTTTCATCGCCGGCCCAACGCGTGACCTGCAATGCCGTCGGCTCGGGAAAGCTTGAACCAAACATGGAGCGCAAGGCCTCAAGGGCCAGCATGCCGGTCGTCGCGTCACTGGCGCTCTCAAGCTCGTGGGCAAAGGAGCCGGCATTGAAAGCCATGATCGCCGCGCCCTGGTCATAGGCACCGAGATTGACGAATTCGCTCCACTCACCGCGCGCATCGGCGAGCCGGTTGAAAATCTCGATATTGCGCGGCCAGTTGATCGCATCGAAACGCAACACGCATTTATTGAGCAGGCCCGAGCCCAGAGCGTCAATGGCCTCGAGCTTGGTTGATGGCAGGCCGGGTTCGAAACGGATATGGCCCGCCTGCAGCACGCCCAGCGGCACCGTCACGATGACCACATCGGCCTGCTCGACCCCGTCTGCGGTCGTCACAGCGACGCCATTGCCACGATAATCAACCTGCGCAACCCGCTGTCCCAGGCGGATATCGAGCCCGTCAGCCAGCGATTGCGCCAGGCGGTCAAACCCGCCCCCAACCCAGGCATCGCCACCGGGCAAGGCTTCGCCCTCGGTCCAGAAACAGCGCGAGAGGTGTTCGAAATCAGTGCCGAATTCATGTTCAACAATAGAGTTGATAGCGAACTGGGCCCTCTGGCGCTTGCTCTCACCGGTCGCGTCGAGATTGACCTGGCGCGCCACCCGGTTGGCAATCGTACCGCGCGGACGCGTGCGGCAGGCGCGCGCCAGGGCCTCGCCCGGCGCACTCTGCATATGGCGTTCGAGCCGGCGTTCGACCGCTTCCAGCCGGGCGAGCGCCTGGCGACCGAGCAAGCCGGCACCGGCTTCGTAAACAGCGCGATTATCATAATCGGCGGGCTGCAATTCCAGCCCGGCGCTGCGCGCGGCGCTGGCGGCCGGGTTACCCGTCACGCCATGGATCCAGGACGCGCCAAGCTCAACCGGCAGATCGGCCCAGTGGCGACTTGTCTTGAGGCGACCGCCAATCCGAGTCTGCGCCTCGAGCACCACGACTTCCAAACCAGCACGCCTCATGTCACGGGCACAGGCCAGACCCGCGACGCCAGCGCCAATCACGATGGCTCTGCCCGATCGCCTTTGCGCCGGAGATGCCGACGGCATCAGCACCATTGCAGCGAGGCTCGCCAGCACGCCGCGTCGATCGACAAATTTCAACGCCATCACGCCGTGCTCTTGAGGCCTCGTCCCTGCGGGCCATAATCGGCGTAAATCAAGGCCTTGTCACCCGCCAATCCCGGCTGGTGCGGTGCCAGCACGCCTGCCGGGGGCAGCTGGCCGACCGCAGGATTTTGCGCGATAGTGGGATTGGAGGATTTGCCATGACGTCCAGCCTGTCCGATTGCCTTTCACGCGAAGAGCTGCGCGTCCTGTCACGGTCGACCGACTGGCAGGGTGCCCTGATGCTGGCTGGCGATATTGCCCTCGTGATCGCCGCCTATGCGCTGGCCATCATCTGGCCCCATCCGCTCACCTTGCTGATGGCCATCGCACTGCTCGGGGGACGTCAGCTCAGCTTTGCCATTATCATGCATGACTGCGCCCACCGCTCGCTCTTCCACACCCGCGCGCTGAATGAATTCGTCGGCAAATGGATCGGCGGCGCCGCCATTGATGCGCCCTTCCTCGCCTACCGCGCCTATCATTTTGACCACCACAAATATGCCGGCACGGCAAAGGATCCCGACAAGGGCCTGGTCAAGGACTATCCCGTCACGCGCGCCAGCCTGCGCCGCAAATTCACCCGCGATCTGACCGGCCAGACCGGGATGCGCGAATTGATCGCGTCATGGCAAAACCCGACACTGGAGGCCAAGCTTCCCTTCCTCGTCTTCCAGCTGGTGATGATGATCGCGCTTTACGCGGCCGGCGCGCTTTGGGCGATCGGTCTGTGGTGGGCGGCCCGGATCATGGTCTTTCCCGCCGTCATGCGCCTGCGCCATATCGGAGAGCATGGTGTCGCCATCAACCGGCTCGACACCGAGCCACGCAATAACACTCACACCACCCACGCCAATTGGGCCGAGCGTCTGCTGGTTGCGCCGAATTTTGTAAACTACCACCTCGAACATCACCTCTTCGCGGCCATCCCGCCCTATAACCTGCCCCGGCTGCATCGCCTTTTGAGCGAGCGCGGTTATTTCGAAGGCTATGAGGGCTCAAGCGCGCCGGGCTATCGGGCGATGCTGAAGAAGGCTGTGCGCGCGGATCAGGCGCCCCGGGAGACGTGATTTCTGCGCCCGCCCTTTTTCGCTAGCGCGTGAAGTGAACAGCGTTCATTATGGCATCCTGCCTTCAGGATACCGCCTATGACCGCCCCTCGCCCCGCCACAAAAACCACCCCGCCCGACCTCACGGTCACCCCCCGCGATATCCATTTCGCGACGGAGGCGGCCAGCGGCCAGGCGTGGCTTGGCGGTGATGCGGTGGCGACGGCGGTGTTCAACGCCATGTCGCTGACCTTCCCCGATGGCGAGCGCCTGTTCATGGACGCGGTGCGCCATTATCGCAGCGAGCTTTCGGGCAAGCTGCTGGAAGATGCGAAGGCCTTCATCACGCAGGAGGCGATCCATTCGCGTGAGCATGTGGCGCTCAATGGCGGGCTGGACCGGGACCACTACCCGATTGACGCCATCGAGACGGAAATCCGCGACCGGATCCGCATCACCCGCGAGCGCGGCCCGATCGCCATGCTCTCCGTCACCATCGCGCTGGAGCATTTCACCGCCATGATGGCCGATGTGACGCTCGAGGATGGCAGCATTTTCGAAGGCACACACGAGGACATCCTGCGCCTGTGGCAATGGCATGCCCTGGAGGAGACCGAACACAAGGCCGTCGCCTTTGACGTCTTCCAGCAGGTCACGCAAGACTGGACGCCGCGTCAGCGCTATTTTCTACGCACCCGGGTGATGGCGCTGGTGACCCTGCTCTTCACCTCGAATATCAGCCGCTATGCCTCGAAACTCCTGATCGCCGACGGCGTCAGCCCCTGGACAGCGCGGGCGCGGGTCTTGTGGTATCTTCTGTTCAAGCCGGGCCTGTTCCGCAAGGGCTGGCGCAGTTACTGGGCCTGGTACAAGCCCGGCTTTCATCCCTGGGATCACGATAATCGCGCCACCATTACCGCCTGGCAGGACAAATTTGCGCAAATGGCGGCTGAATAAGCGGGGACGCGCGCCGTTGTTCTGGATAATTACGTGTGTGCCCAGCTAGTTAAATACCCCGGCCCGCCGGCCAGACCCCGCCTTGAATCCTATGCCGGGATCCGGCCAGACTGGAGTTGAGACGTCAAGGGTCCTGACCGCGAAGCGGCGCTTCGCGCCCTTGACGTCTCAACTCCAGTCTGGCGCCCTGCTTGGCAAGGGTTTCAGGGATGGCTCTGCCCGGCG
>NZ_FNHG01000011.1 GCF_900103475.1 Maricaulis salignorans | reverse complement strand
ATCGTCCCGATCGCGATGGAAGAGAAGCTCCGCTTCGCCATCCGCGAAGGCGGTCGCACCGTGGGTGCCGGCGTCGTCTCGAAAATCGTCGAATAACTAGCATTCACTGGTTGGAGCGGCGCCCAGTGCGCCGCTCCGGCTTCGCTCTTTTTGAAGTTTAAGAAACGGGATCGGGTTGATGGAACGTCAAAACATCCGCATTCGCCTGAAGGCTTTCGATCATCGGGTACTGGATAGCTCCACCCGGGAGATCGTCTCGACGGCAAAGCGCACAGGCGCGAACGTGCGCGGACCGATTCCGCTGCCGACGCGCATTGAGAAATTCACCGTGCTGCGTTCGCCGCACATCGACAAGAAGTCGCGTGAGCAGTTCGAAATCCGGACCCACAAGCGCCTTCTCGATATCGTCGACCCCACGCCACAAACGGTGGACGCGCTGATGAAGCTCGACCTGTCCGCCGGCGTGGACGTCGAGATCAAGCTGGGAGCCTAGGACCATGCGCCAGGAAGATCGTAGAACCGGTGTGGTTGCCCGCAAGCTCGGCATGACGCGCGTCTTCGCTGAAGACGGTTCGCATGTGCCTTGCACGGTGCTCCATCTGGAAGGTTGCCAGGTTGTGGCCCACAAGACCGTCGACACCGACGGTTATCTGGCCCTGCAGCTTGGTTCCGGCACCGCAAAAGCCAAGCGCACGCCAAAGGCGATGCGCGGGCATTTCGCGAAAGCCAAAGTTGCTCCCAAGCGCAAGCTTGTGGAATTCCGGGTTCCGGAAACCGGTGTGATTGAAGTCGGCGCCGAGCTGACCGCCGATCACTTCGTGCCAGGTCAAAAGGTTGACGTGGCCGGGACATCGATTGGTAAGGGTTTTGCAGGCGCGATGAAACGTCACGGCTTTGGGGGTCTTCGGGCGTCCCACGGCGTGTCAGTTTCGCACCGTTCGCACGGCTCGACCGGTCAGTGTCAGGATCCGGGCAAGGTGTTCAAAGGCAAGAAGATGGCCGGCCATATGGGTGCCGTGCGCGTGACGACCCAGAATATCGAGGTTGTTCGCGTCGACACTGATCGCGGCCTGGTGCTTGTCAAAGGTGCAGTCCCCGGTTCCGCCGGTGGCTGGGTTGAGTTGCGGGATGCCATCAAGGGACACGGCGCTGCCGATCTGCCCCTTCCTGGCAAGTTCCGTACGCTCGACGCAATCAACGCTCCGGCGGCCGATCCGGCTCCGGTGGCCGTTGATGGCGAAGAAGGAACGGAAGCATGAAGTTCGAGGTAAAGACCCTCGCGGCGAAAAATGCCGGTGCCATCGAGCTTGACGATGCCGTTTTCGGTATCGATGAAGTTCGCGCCGACCTTTTGCAGCGTGTCGTCAAGTGGCAGCTCGCCGCTCGGCAACAAGGAACGCACAAGACCAAGGGCCGTTCCGAAATCGCCCGCACCAAGAAGCGGTTTGGCAAGCAAAAGGGCGGCGGTACTGCACGTCACGGCGCTCGCTCTGCTCCGCAATTCGTCGGTGGCGGCAAGGCACACGGACCTCGCGTTCGCAGCCATGCCCACGATCTGACGAAGAAGTTGCGCTCGCTGGCCCTGTGCCATGCGCTGTCGTCCAAGGCCGGTTCGCAATCGCTCATCATTCTTGATGATGCGGTGCTGAGCGCGCCGAAGACCAAAGAGTTGCGCCTCTCCTTCGCCGGCCTCGGCCTGTCGAATGTGCTGATCATCGACGGCGAAGCCGTCAATGAGAATTTCGCCCTCGCGGCTCGCAACCTGCCGTGCGTCGATGTTCTGCCTGTCCAGGGCCTGAATGTTTACGACGTGCTGCGTCGCGATACGCTGGTATTGACCAAGTCGGCCGTGGAGAAAATCCACGAACGCTTTAGCGCGAAGGAGGCTTGAACATGTCAGCTGCTGCGCGCCATTACGACACCATCCTGGGTCCAGTGATCACGGAAAAGTCCACCCTGCTGTCGGAAGACGGCAAGGTTGTCTTCTTCGTGCCGCTGAGCGCCAACAAGAAGGAGATCGCCGAGGCGGTCGAAGAGCTCTTCAAGGTGAAAGTGACGGCCGTGAACACGATCAGGATTCACGGTAAAACCAAGCGCTTCCGCGGTATTAGCGGTCGACGTAATGACCAGAAAAAAGCGGTTGTGACCCTCGCCGAGGGCCACTCGATCGATGTGACGACGGGGCTCTAAGATGGCTTTGAGAACATTCAAACCAACGTCTCCGGGCCGTCGCGCTCTCGTGCTTGTGGATCGTTCCGCACTGCACAAGGGCCGTCCGGAAAAATCCCTTGTTGAGGGCCTGTCGAAGCACGGCGGCCGCAACAATATGGGGCGGATCACTGCTCGCCGTATCGGTGGTGGTGCCAAGCGTCTGTACCGTCTTGTCGACTTCAAACGTCGCAAGTGGGACATGCCGGCTACGGTCGAGCGCCTGGAATACGATCCGAACCGGACCGCATTCATCGCGCTGATCCAGTACGAAGATGGCGAGAAATCCTATATCCTGGCGCCACAGCGCCTGGCTGAAGGCGATGTCATCATTGCCGCAGCCAAGGTCGATGTGAAACCGGGTAATGCGATGCCGCTCAAATCGGTTCCGGTTGGCACGATCCTGCACAATGTTGAGCTGAAGCCTGAAAAAGGTGGTCAGGTCGCCCGCTCTGCTGGCGCTTATGTCCAGCTGGTCGGCCGCGATAATGGCTATGCCCAGATCCGTCTGGCGTCTGGCGAGCTTCGCATGGTCTCTGACAAATGCATGGCAACGGTCGGTGCGGTGTCCAACCAGGACCACTCCAACATCAATCTCGGCAAGGCCGGTCGCAAGCGCCACATGGGCAAGCGTCCGTCGGTCCGCGGTGTTGTCATGAACCCGGTCGATCACCCGCACGGCGGCGGCGAAGGCCGCACCTCTGGTGGTCGCCATCCGGTGACCCCATGGGGCAAGCCGACCAAGGGTGCCAAAACACGCAAGAACAAGTCTACGGACAAGTTCATCATCCGCTCGCGTCACGAACGCAAGAAGCGATAGGGAGCCGACGATGCCTCGTTCTGTCTGGAAAGGTCCGTTCGTCGACGGCTATCTGCTGAAAAAAGCGGAAAAGTCGCACGAAGGCGGACGCAAGCAAGCGATCAAGACCTGGTCGCGCCGTTCCACCATCATGCCACAATTCGTGGGCCTGACATTCCAGGTTCACAACGGCAACAAGTTCGTGCCTGTGCTCGTGTCGGAAGACATGGTCGGTCACAAGCTTGGTGAATTTTCCCCGACCCGGACCTATTACGGTCACGCGGCCGACAAAAAAGCGAAGCGGAGATAAGAGATGGGAAAAACAGCTAATCCCCGCCGCGTCGCCGATAATGAAGCGCGGGCAAAATTGCGGACGATCCGTACGAGTGGCCAGAAGCTCAATCTCGTTGCTGCGATGATCCGCGGCAAAAAGGTCGAGCGCGCCCTGGCGGATCTGGAATTCTCGCGCAAGCGGATTTCGCTCGAGGTCAAGAAGACCCTCGAGTCTGCGGTTGCCAACGCCGAAAACAATCACGGCCTCGACATCGATTCACTGATCGTTGCTGAAGCCTTCGTCGGCAAAAACCTTGTGATGAAGCGTTTCCGGGCCCGTGCCCGGGGCCGCGGCGCCAAGATCCTGAAACCATTCTCCGAGCTCACCATCGTGGTTCGTGAAGTTGAGGAGGCCGCCTGATGGGTCAGAAAGTAAATCCGATCGGTCTGCGCCTTGGCATCAACCGTACCTGGGATTCCCGCTGGTACGCGTCGGCTGGCGAATACGCCAAGCTGCTGCACGAAGACCTCGCGATCCGCAAAGTGCTGAAAGAGCGCCTCAAGGCCGCCAGCATTTCCAAGATCGTGATCGAGCGTCCGCACAAGAAGTGCCGCGTCACTGTTCACACGGCCCGTCCGGGTGTGGTGATCGGCAAGAAGGGCTCCGATATCGAAGTCCTGCGCCGCGAACTCTCGAAAATGGTCGATGGTGAAGTCTTCCTGAACCTGGTTGAAGTTCGCAAGCCTGAGATTGATGCCACGCTCGTCGCGGAGTCGATCGCTCAGCAGCTCGAGCGCCGTGTGGCTTTCCGCCGCGCGATGAAGCGTTCACTGCAGTCGGCGATGCGTATGGGTGCCAAGGGCTGCAAGGTTGTTTGCGGTGGCCGCCTCGGCGGTGCCGAAATCGCCCGGACCGAACAGTATAATGAAGGCTCCGTGCCGCTCCACACTCTGCGTGCGGATATCGATTATGGGACCGCCTCCGCCAAGACCGCGATGGGTATCATCGGGATCAAGGTCTGGATCAATAAGGGCGAGATCATGGAACACGACCCGATGGCCCAGGAGCGCCGGCTCCAGGAGTCGGGTGAGCAGCGCGCCCGTTCGGGCCGCCAGGCTGCGTAAGGAAATCGGGTCATGCTGCAACCGAAACGTACAAAATTCCGCAAAGCCCATAAGGGTCGGATCAAGGGTGTTGCCAAAGGCGGCTTCACGCTGAATTTCGGATCTTACGGTCTTAAGGCGCTTGAGCCTGAACGCGTTACCGCGCGTCAGATTGAAGCGACCCGCCGCGCCATCACCCGTCATATGAAACGGGCAGGGCGCGTGTGGATCCGTATCTTCCCGGACGTGCCGGTTTCGAAGAAACCGACTGAAGTCCGGATGGGTAAAGGTAAGGGCACGCCAGAATTCTGGGCGTGTCGTGTGAAACCGGGCCGTATCATGTTCGAAATCGACGGTGTTCCGGACGATGTCGCACGTGAGGCTCTGTCGCTCGGCGCTGCAAAGCTGCCGATCAAGACAAAAATCGTCGCCCGGATGGGCGAGTAAGGGAGAGCGGAACGATGAAACCCGTTGACGTTCGCGCCATGACCGAAGATCAGCTGAAGGATAATATCCTGAAGCTGAAAAAGGAGCAGTTCAATCTGCGCTTCCAGGCGGCTACCGGCCAGCTGGAAAACACGGCTCGTTTTACCCAGGTTCGCCGCGACATCGCGCGTCTCCGGACCATTCAAAGCGAGCGCAAGTCGCAGCAAGAGCAAGGGAGCTAAGCGATGCCGAAGCGTATCCTGCAAGGCGTCGTGGTGAGCGATAAAGGTACCAAAACCGTTGTGGTTCGGGTGGAGCGGACATTCCTGCATCCCCTGCTTCGCAAGACGGTTCGCCGTACCAAGCGTTATCACGCGCATGACGAGCAATCCGCATTCAAGGTCGGGGATATGATCCAGATCCAGGAATGCGCACCCAAGTCGAAACTTAAGCGGTGGGAGGTAGTTCCGGCTCAAGCCTAGGCTTGGACTGGATAACGCCATCTCATAAGGAGGATCTGCGATGATCCAGATGCAGACAAATCTGGACGTGGCCGACAATTCCGGCGCACGTCGTGTGCAATGCATCAAGGTGCTCGGCGGCGCGAAGCGTCGTTATGCCCACGTCGGCGACATTATTGTCGTGTCCGTCAAGGAAGCCATTCCACGCGGCCGCGTGAAAAAAGGCGATGTCCGTAAAGCGGTCGTCGTTCGCGTCCGCAAGGATATCAAGCGTAAGGACGGCAGCGTCATTCGCTTCGATTCGAATTCGGCTGTCCTGATCAACAATAATAACGAGCCGCTCGGCACTCGTATCTTCGGACCGGTTCCGCGCGAATTGCGCGCCAAGAACCACATGAAGATCATCTCGCTGGCTCCGGAGGTGCTGTAATGGCTGCCAAGATCAAGAAGGGCGACAAGGTCGTCATTCTCGCTGGCCGTGACAAGGGCAAGACCGGCGAAGTCATGAAAGTGATTCCTGCTGAAGACCGGATGATCGTTGCCGGCGTGAATGTGGTCAAACGCCACACGCGCGCAACGCAAGCCGATCCGGGCGGGATCAAGGAAAAAGAAGCCACGATCCACAAGTCAAATGTGGCTCTGGCTGATCCGAAGACTGGTGAGCCGACCCGTGTCGGTTTCAAGACGCTTGATGACGGCCGCAAGGTTCGTTTCGCCAAGAGTTCGGGTGAGGTGATCGATGTCTGATTCTTACACACCACGCCTTCGCACCAAGTATCGCGACGAAATTCGCGAGAAGCTGAAGGAAAAATTCGGCTATGCCAACGTCATGCAGATCCCGCGCCTGGATAAGGTCGTGATCAATATGGGTGTTGGTGAAGCAGCCCAGGATTCCAAGAAGATCAAGGGCGCGCTCGAAGACCTCCAGGCGATCTCCGGCCAGAAGCCGGTCCAGACCGTCGCGAAGAATTCGATCGCTGGCTTCAAGCTGCGCGAAGAACAGGTGATCGGGGCCAAAGTGACCCTGCGCCAGGATCGCATGTATGAGTTCCTCGACCGACTGATTACGATTGCCCTGCCACGCGTCCGCGACTTCCGCGGCCTCAATGGCAAGAGCTTCGACGGCCGCGGCAATTACGCGATGGGCTTGAAAGAGCATATCGTTTTCCCTGAGATCGACTATGACAAGGTCGAGAAGATCCGGGGCATGGACATTGTGGTGTGCACCACCGCAAATTCGGATGAAGAAGCGAAGGCTTTGTTGGCCGAGTTCGATTTTCCGTTTTCGAACTAACGCAACAAGGGCGCAGGCCGATCGGGCCCTGCACGCAGGAGGAATTAAATGGCGAAAAAATCCGCAGTGGAGCGCAATCGCAAGCGCGAGCTCTTGGTCAAGCGTTACGCTGCCAAGCGCGAGCAGCTCAAGGCGATTGCCCGTAATAAGGACCTGCCGGTTGAGGAGCGCTTTGCCGCTCAGCTCAAGCTGGCAAGCCTGCCGCGGAATTCCGCGGTCTCGCGCGTGCGCAACCGTTGCCTGGTTTCGGGCCGGCCGCGCGCTTTCTATCGCAAGTTCCGCATGTCGCGTATCGCGATGCGTGATCTGGCCAGCCAGGGCTTGGTGCCCGGCATGGTCAAGTCAAGCTGGTAAGGGAGAGCGAGCATGGTGAATGATCCTCTCGGCGATATGTTGACCCGTATCCGTAATGCGCTGATGCGCAACAAGCGGACCGTCAGCACGCCAGCATCGGCCTTGCGCCGCCGGGTTCTCGAAGTTCTGAAGACTGAAGGCTATATCCGTGATTATGCGGAAGTCGAACATTCTTCGGGCCAGAAAGAGCTCGAAATCGAGCTGAAATATTACGAAGGTGACTCGGTGATCCAGCACATCAAGCGGATCTCAAAGCCAGGTCGTCGCGTTTATTCCGGCGTCAAAGATATCGCCCTCGTCCAGAATGGCCTCGGCATCGCTATCCTCTCCACGCCCCAGGGCGTGATGTCGGATACGAGCGCCCGTGAAGCCAATGTGGGCGGGGAAATTCTCTGCCACGTAAGCTAAGGGAGCGAATCCATGTCACGTATCGGTAAACTCCCCGTCGCGATCCCGGCCGGCGTCACCACGACGCTCACCGAGAGCGGTCTGACCGTCAAGGGACCCAAGGGCGAATTGTCCATGGTGTTCGTTCCTGAGGTGTCCGTCACCCAGGAAGACGATGGCTTCAAGGTCACGCCTCGCGATATGACCAAGCGCGCCCGCTCCATGTGGGGCTTGCAGCGCGCTCTGGTGGCAAACCTGGTTCAGGGTGTCACTACGGGTTACGAGAAGAACCTCGAGCTTGTCGGCGTCGGTTATCGCGCTTCCATGCAGGGCAATTCCGTGAAACTGGCCCTCGGCCTGTCGCACGATGTTGTCTACGATCCGCCTGCTGGCGTCACGATTTCCTCTACGAAGCCCACCGAGATCAAGATCGAAGGTGCGGACAAGCAGAGAGTTGGCCAGGTGGCCGCTGAAATCCGTCGCTTCCGTCCGCCTGAGCCCTATAAGGGCAAGGGTATCAAATATGCTGGCGAATACATTCGCCGCAAAGAAGGCAAGAAGAAGTAGGGCGAGCGATGAAAAACCAACGCGAAAAATCTGTCCGTCGCGCCCAGCGCACGCGGACCCGTCTGCGGAAATTCGCCAATGGGCGTTTGCGCCTGTCCGTCTTCCGTTCTTCGAAGAATATCTACGCGCAGATCATCGACGACACCAATGGCGTCACTGTCGCCGCAGCGTGTTCGCTCGAGGAAGCGGCCAAGAAGGAGCACCCGAAAGGGGGCGACGTCACGGCTGCTGGCATCGTGGGTAAAATGATCGCTGAACGCGCCGTCAAGGCTGGCGTGAAAGAGGTCGTCTTCGATCGCGGCGGCAATATGTTTCACGGGCGTGTCAAAGCGCTTGCAGAGGCGGCCCGCGAGGGCGGCCTGAGCTTTTAAGGGAGCGGACGCATGGCTCATCCAAACGAGCAGCAGCGCGATCGTGGTGATCGGGGTCGCGGACGCGGTCGCGGTCGTGAACAAGAGCGCGAAGACGAATTCGTCGACAAGCTGGTTCACATCAATCGTGTTGCCAAGACGGTCAAGGGCGGCCGTAACTTCCAGTTCGCCGCGCTTGTCGTCGTCGGTGACAAGAAGGGCCGCGTTGGCTTCGGCCAGGGCAAGGCCCGCGAAGTTCCTGAAGCCATTCGCAAGGCCACTGATGAAGCCAAGAAGAGCTTGATCCGTGTGCCCCTGCGCGAGGGCCGGACCCTGCACCATGACGGCAAGGGCCGTCACGGCGCCGGCAAGGTTGTTCTGCGCGCTGCGCCTCCAGGTACCGGCGTCATCGCCGGTGGCCCGATGCGCGCCGTGCTTGAAACCCTCGGGATTCACGACGTTGTTGCCAAATCGGTTGGCACGTCCAACCCGTACAACATGATCCGCGCCACGTTCGACGCGCTGAAATCGCAGGCGAGCCCACGCTCGGTTGCGGCCAAGCGTGGCCTGAAGGTTGGTGATGTGGTGAACCGCCGCGATGATGGCGCGTCCTCACCCGAAGCGATCGAAGCGTAAGGATCGCTGTCATGGCCAAGAAGACACTCAAAGTACGCCAGATCCGGAGTCCTATCCGTCGTCCGGCAGATCAACGCGCAACCCTGGTCGGCCTCGGTCTCAACAAGATCGGCCGCGAGCGCGTCCTGGAAGATACACCGTCTGTCCGTGGCATGATCGCCAAGGTCAGCCATATGGTGGAAATCGTCGAAGAGTAGGTCCCTTGCGGGATACCGCTCTTTCGAATGGAGAATGACATGCGTCTCAATGAATTGCGCGACAATGATGGCTCGACCAAGAACCGTTTTCGGGTTGGTCGCGGTATCGGCTCTGGCAAGGGCAAGACCGGCGGCCGCGGCGTAAAAGGCCAGAAGTCACGCTCCGGCGTGGCGATCAAGGGCTTTGAGGGTGGCCAGATGCCACTCCACATGCGTCTGCCAAAGCGCGGCTTCAACAAGCCGAACCGCAAGGCCTGGGCCGAGATCAATCTCGGCCGGATCCAGAAGGCCATCGATGCCGGACAGATTGATGCGAAAAAGCCGATCGATGCCGACGTCCTGCGCGCTGCCGGACTGGTTCGTCGTGAGCTTGATGGCATCCGCCTTCTTGCAAAGGGCGAGCTGAAGACCAAGGTTGAGATCACCGTTGCCGGCGCTTCCAAGCCAGCCATCGAGGCTGTCGAAAAAGCCGGCGGTAAAGTCAATCTGCCCGCGGCAGCGTCCGCGGAATAAGCGGTCAAGCGTCGGCCGCGAGGGGAATAGCTAATGGCTTCAGCTGCCGAACAGCTTGCTGCGAACATGAATTTCAGCTCCTTCGCCAAGGCGAAGGAGCTGCAGCAGCGTATCCTGTTCACCATCATCATTCTGGTCGTTTACCGTCTCGGCACCTGGGTTCCGATCCCGGGTATCGACATGGTCCAGTATGCGCGGGTGTTTGAACAGAATTCGCAGGGTATCCTGAGCATGTTCAACGTGCTGGGCGGCGGTGCCGTCGAGCGCATGGCGATTTTCGCCCTGAATGTGATGCCGTATATCTCGGCATCCATCATCATGCAGCTGATGTCCGCCACCATTCCCAGCCTTGAAAAGCTGAAGAAGGAAGGCGGCGAAGCCGGCCGCAAGCAGATCAACCAGTATTCCCGTTATCTGACTGTCGTGCTGGCCACCGGTCAGGCCCTGGCCATCGCCATGGGCATGAATGCGGTCAATGCTGATGGTCTCAGCATGGCCCTGAACCCGGGACCTTTCTTCATTATTTCAACCGTGGTCACCCTGGTTGGCGGCACCATGCTGCTGCTGTGGCTCGGTGAGCAGATCACATCGCGCGGCGTCGGCAATGGCGTGTCGCTGATCATCTTCGCCGGCATTATCGCAGCGGTCCCGGGCATGCTGGGCAACGCTCTGAGCCTGAGCGCCAGTGGCGGCATGTCGGCCGGCGTTTTCTTTGGCGGCATTCTGATGATCGTCGCCGGCCTGGTTCTGGTCGTCTTCATCGAGCGCTCACAGCGCCGGCTGCTGGTTCAATACCCCAAGCGCCAGCAGGGCAATCGTATGGTGGGCGGTGATTCGTCCTTCCTGCCGCTGAAACTCAACACGGCCGGCGTGATTCCGCCGATCTTCGCGTCCTCGCTGCTATTGCTGCCGGCGACGGCAGCCGGCTTCCAGTCGCAGTCAGGACCGGAATGGCTGCAGACTGCGGTCGCCTATCTCGGTGCCGGTTCGCCGCTCTTCCTGGCGCTGTACGCGGCTCTGATCATCTTCTTCTGCTTCTTCTACACCTCCGTGGTGTTCAATCCGGAAGAGACGGCTGACAATCTGCGCAAATATGGTGGTTTCCTTCCGGGCATTCGCCCCGGTCAGCGCACCACTGAATATCTCGACTATGTCCTCTCGCGGCTGACCCTGATCGGGGCGCTCTATCTGACCCTGATCTGCCTGGTACCGATGATGATGAGCACGAATGCTGGTCTGGGCGGCACGTCCATCCTGATCGTGGTCTCGGTCTCCATGGATACGATTTCGCAGATCCAGTCGCATCTGCTGGCGCACCAGTATGAAGGCCTGATCAAGAAGTCGAAGCTGCGGGGCCGTAAACGATGAATGTCATCCTGTTCGGACCTCCAGGCTGCGGCAAGGGCACACAGTCCAAGCGGCTTGTCGCTGAGCGCGGCTGGGTGCAGTTGTCGACCGGTGACATGCTGCGCGCTGCCAAGGCAGCCGGTAGCGAACTGGGTAAGCGGGTTGCAGCAATCATGGATGCGGGCGATCTGGTGTCCGACGCGATCGTAATCGAACTGATCGAGGAAAGACTGCCTGAGGCGGAAGCCGCTGGCGGTGCGATTTTTGACGGCTTTCCACGCACTGTGGCCCAGGCAGAGGCGCTCGATGCAGCGCTCGCCCGCCGCGGCAGCAAAGTGGAATGCGTGATCCGCCTTATGGTGGATGACAAGGAACTTGTGGCCCGCATGGAAAAACGTGCGGCCGAAGAAGGACGTGCAGACGATAATATTGAGGCGTTCAAAGTGCGCCTCAAAAACTACCAGGACCAAACGGCGCAACTGATCCCGTTTTATGCCGCTCAAGGCAAAATGCGGGAAGTGCCAGGAATGGGCTCTGTGGACGATGTAGCTGCAGGAATATCTGCTGCTTTGTCCGTGAACTGAACCAACCCTGTTGCAACCCCATTGACGGGGGGGCAATGCTGACTGTAGATAGCGCCCTTCGCGAGACGGGCGAGCTCATGTGGCGACCGAAAGGTTGTCCATTGGTTCGCTCGCGCACGGCGTTCTGATTTTGGGAGATGGATTGTGGCCCGTATTGCCGGCGTCAATATTCCGACGAATAAGCGCGTGGAAATCGCGCTGAGCTATATCCACGGCATTGGCCCGGCCAAGGCGAAGGAGATCTGCGAGCAGGTTTCCATTGCGTCTGAGCGCCGCGTCAATCAGCTGACGGATGCAGAAGTCCTGCAAATCCGCGAAGTGATCGATCGTGATCACCAAGTGGAGGGGGATCTGCGCCGTGAGGTTGCTGTGAATATCAAGCGTCTCATGGACCTGGGTAACTACCGTGGCTTGCGCCACCGTCGTGGCCTTCCGGTTCGTGGTCAACGCACTCACACCAATGCGCGTACGCGCAAGGGTCCCGCCAAGCCTATTGCTGGCAAGAAGAAGTAGGGCCTAGATTATGGCTAAGGAACAGGGCCGCGTTAAGCGGCGCGAACGCAAAAACATCACATCGGGCGTTGCCCATGTGAGCGCGAGCTTCAACAACACCATGGTGACCATCACCGATGCGCAGGGAAATGCTATTTCCTGGTCGTCGGCTGGCCACATGGGCTTCAAGGGGTCGCGTAAATCGACTCCTTATGCGGCCCAGATGGCGGCTGAGGATGCTGGCAAGAAGGCCATGGAACACGGCATGAAGACCATCGAGGTGAAAGTCTCGGGTCCAGGGTCGGGTCGTGAGTCGGCTCTGCGTGCCTTGCAGTCGGTGGGTTTCACCATCACGACCATCCAGGACGTCACGCCGATTCCACACAATGGCTGCCGTCCGCCGAAACGCCGCCGCGTCTAGTACGTGTTTGTGCAATTCGGATATTGAACGCGCCGTCGGGATCTCCCGCGCGGCTGATGAAGGGGCAGTAAGAACGTGATCGAAAAGAACTGGCAAGAACTCATCCGCCCGATGAAGCCGGAAATCGAACCGGGTCATAACCCGGCTCGACATGCCAAGATCATTGCCGAGCCGCTGGAACGCGGCTTTGGCATGACGCTCGGCAATTCGCTGCGTCGTGTGCTGCTGTCTTCGCTTCAGGGCGCAGCGGTCACCAACGTACATATCGATGGCGTTGTGCACGAGTTCTCGTCGATCGACGGTGTTCGTGAAGACGTCACCGATATCGTGCTCAACATCAAGCAGATTGCCTTGCACATGCATGGCGAGGGCCCAAAGCGCGTTGTTCTGCGCAAGTCCGGCCCGGGCGTGGTGACAGCCGGCGATATCGAAGAGACGGCCGACATCGAGATCGTCAACAAGGATCTCGTTCTGTGCACGCTCGATGTTGGTGCTGAAATCCGTATGGAATTCACCGTCAATACCGGGAAGGGCTATGTCCCGTCCGACCGTAATCGTCCGGAAGATGCACCGATCGGCCTGATTGGCGTCGATGCCCTGTTCAGCCCGGTCAAGCGTGTGTCCTATCGCGTCGAAAACACGCGTGAAGGCCAGGTGCTCGATTATGACAAGCTGATTCTTGAAGTCGAAACCGATGGCACCGTGTCACCGGAAGATGCCGTCGCCTATTCGGCGCGCATCCTGCAGGACCAGTTCCAGATCTTCATCAACTTTGAAGAAGCTGTGGAAGCGCGTCCGGCCGAAGATGACAAGCCTGAGCTCGACTTCAACCCGGCGCTCCTGCGCAAGGTCGACGAGCTTGAACTGTCGGTGCGTTCAGCAAACTGCCTGAAGAACGACAACATCGTCTACATCGGTGACCTGATCCAGAAGTCGGAGGCGGAAATGCTCCGCACGCCGAATTTTGGCCGCAAGTCGCTTAATGAGATCAAGGAAGTTCTCGCCCAGATGGGTCTGCATCTTGGCATGGAAGCGCCGAACTGGCCGCCGGAGAACATCGAAGATCTTGCCAAACGTTTCGAGGACCACGTCTAGCAAGGCAGCCGAGAGGCTCCCGACTGGACCTGAGGAGATCAAGCCATGCGTCACGGCATCGCACACCGCAAGCTCAACCGCACGCACTCGCATCGCAAAGCCTTGTTCGCCAATATGGCTGCATCGCTGATCGAGCACGAGCAAATCATCACGACCCTTCCCAAGGCGAAGGAGCTGGCTCCGTTCATGGACAAGCTTATCTCGCTGGCGAAGCGTGGCGATATCCATGGCCGCCGTCAGGCGATGTCCAAGGTTCGCAACGAGGAACAGGTCAAGAAGCTGTTCGACACACTCGGCGGCCGCTACACCGAGCGCAATGGTGGTTACACCCGCGTGCTCAAAGCCGGTTACCGTCATGGCGATAATGCGCCGATGGCTGTTATCGAGCTTGTCGATCGCGACGCCGCGGCAAAGGGCGCCGTCGACCGGGCCCGCGCCGAAGCCGCGAATGACATGACTGACGAGTAAGATTGTCGTCATCAAAATATCAGATCAAGGCGGTTAGCTCAGGCTAGCCGCCTTTTTCATGCCGGAAATCAGGGTTATATGAGCATCATGATCAAACATCTGCTTCTCGCATCCATCCTGTTTGCAGCGCCCGCAGCAGCCCAGGATATCGACCTCGCCGCCGCGCAGGACCGGATCGTTCCCGAGAGCCGCGTCGAGATGCAGCTCTCCTTTGCGCCCATCGTGCGCGAAGTGGCGCCCGCCGTGGTGAATGTATTCTCCCGCCGTGTCGTGAATAATCAGAACCGGTTTGCCAATGATCCGGTCTTCTCGCGCATGTTCCGGTCGCAGCCGCGCGAGCAAAACTCGCTCGGTTCCGGTGTGATTGTCGACCAGTCCGGCGTCATCGTGACAAATTACCATGTCGTCGCCGATGCCACGGAACTGCGTGTTGTGCTCGCAGACCGCCGCGAGTTTGAAGCGGAGGTGCTGCTCACCGATGAGGCGACCGATCTGGCTGTCCTCAAGATCGAGACCGACGAACCTCTGCCCATGCTGCCCTTCAACATGACCGATGATCCGGAAGTCGGGGATCTGGTGCTGGCGATCGGCAATCCGTTTGGCGTTGGCCAGACGGTGACCAGCGGTATCGTCTCGGCCCTGGCGCGGACCGATGTCGGCCAGACCGATTTTGCCTCCTTCATCCAGACTGATGCGGCGATCAATCCGGGCAATTCCGGCGGCGCGCTGGTGGATATGCGCGGGCAGTTGATCGGCGTGAATTCGATGATCTTCTCGCGCTCGGGCGGCTCGAACGGGATCGGGTTTGCAATCCCGGTTGAGATGGTCCGGCGTGTGGTTGATACGGCCCTGAGCGAGGGCGAGTTGATCCGGCCCTGGCTGGGCGCACGCCTGCAGCCGGTGACCGGCGATATCGCCTCGAGCTTTGGCATGGTCCGGCCGCGCGGCGCGCTGGTCAGTGAAATCTATCCGCGGGCCGCCGCCGATGATGGCGGGCTGCGCCAGGGCGATATCGTCCTGGCTGTCGACGGCCATGAAATCAGCAATGATGCCGGGGCTCGTTTCCGGCTGGCCATTCGCGGCGCTGGTGAGGCGGCCCGTTTCACCGTCCTGCGCGGTGAGGATGAGCTGGAACTTGACGTCCCCGTCTTGCCCGCACCTGGAGCGACGACGCCGGAACTCCTGCCGGTCGAGGGGCGCAATCCCTTGTCCGGTGTCCGGCTGGTCCAGCTGTCGCCGGCCTTCAACGAAACCGTCGGGCTCGATCCCTTCCTGGATGGTGTTGTGGTGATGAATGTGCAGCGCCGCTCGGTGGCCGCGCGCTATGGCTTCCGCCCTGGCGATCGCCTGATTTCGCTGATGGGGCAGCCGATCGAGACCCTGGACGATGCCGCCAGTATTGCCAGCCGCTTCGATGGTGAGCGGGAGTGGCCGATCGTGCTCGATCGCCGCGGGCAGCGCTATCAACCGACCCTGCGGCTCTACTAGTCCTGTTGGGCTTGTTTGAGCGTTACCAGGCTCCAGACATGGCCAAACGGGTCGCGCAGCTTGCCGTGCCGACCGTAGAACTCATCACTGCAGGGGCGTAGCACAGCGGCTCCTGCAGTGATCGCCCGGTCAAACCAGGCATCCGCATTGTCGACATAGAGCATGATGGTGACGCTCGTCCGGCCGCCCAGTGTATCGGGCGCGACCGTGCCGATCTGGTCCTCGTGCTCTGGATACTCATCGGCGAGATTGAGGATGCCACCATTGATCCGCAGTGTCGCATGCCCGATCTTGCCCTCATGCTCATAGCGCTCAAGAGCCTCGGCCCCGAAGGCTGACGTGTAGAACTCGATCGCCTCAGCGCCGCGCCTGACGCTCAGATAAGGCGCGATGACAGTCCGGGGCGTGCTCATACCGTGTCTTCCTCTTGCAACGCGGTTGCGTGGCTCTAGCCTAGCGCAATGTCGAGTCTGTTTGAAGCTGCCGGTCTTGAGACCGAAGCGCCGCGCCCGCTGGCGGACCGTTTGCGGCCGCGCGTGCTCGACGAGGTCGTCGGTCAGGATCATCTGCTCAAGGGTGACGGGCCGATTGCCCGCATGCGCGCCCAGGGACGGCTGGCCTCGCTGGTCCTGTGGGGACCGCCCGGCGTCGGCAAGACGACCATTGCCCGTCTGCTGGCCGAGGATAGCGGTCTGGAATTCGAGCCGCTTTCGGCGGTCTTCTCCGGTGTTGCCGATCTCAAGAAAGTGTTCGAGCGCGCAAGGGCGCGCCGCGCGGCCGGGCGCGGAACGCTCCTGTTCGTCGACGAGATCCATCGCTTCAATCGCGCCCAGCAGGATGGTTTCCTGCCTGTGGTGGAGGAGGGGGTTGTCACTCTCGTCGGGGCGACCACGGAAAACCCGTCCTTCGAGCTCAATGCGGCCTTGCTGTCGCGCTGTCAGGTTCTGGTCCTCAAACGCCTCGATGATGCGGCGCTCGATGATCTGATCGCGCGCGCCGAGGACGAGATGGAGCGCAAGCTGCCGCTCGATGATGATGCCCGCCATGCGCTCGCGGCCATGGCCGATGGCGACGGGCGCTACCTGCTCAATCTTGTCGAGGAGGTTTTTACCTTCCAGCGCGAGACCCCGATCGGCCGGATCGAGCTGGGCCGTCTGCTCAACAAGCGCGCGCCGGTCTATGACAAGTCACGCGACGAGCATTTCAACCTGATCTCCGCCCTGCACAAATCCGTACGCGGTTCCGATCCGGATGCGGCGCTCTACTGGCTGGCGCGGATGATCGAGGGCGGTGAGGATCCGCTCTATCTGGCGAGGCGCATTGTGCGCATGGCGATCGAGGATATCGGCCTGGCCGACAGCGCGGCCATTCACGCTGCCCTGGCGGCCAAGGACACCTATCAATTCCTCGGTTCTCCCGAGGGCGATCTCGCCCTCGCCCAGGCTGTGGTGCATCTGGCCTGTTCGCCCAAGTCGAACGCCGTCTATACCGCCTGGAAACGGGCCCAGAAGTCAGCCCGCGAGACCGGCTCGCTGATGCCGCCCGCCCATATCCTCAATGCCCCGACTTCGATGATGAAGGATCAGGGCTATGGTGCCGGCTATCAATACGATCATGATGTCGAGGGCGGTGTGTCCGGTCAGGACTATTTTCCTGAGGACATGCGCGACCGGCCGGTTTTCTATGAGCCCAAGGATGCGGGCCGTGAGGCGGCGATTGGCGAACGGCTGGCCCGCTGGCGAGCCCTGCGGCGCGGCAAGAGCCCGGCCGGGCCGTAACCGTCTTGTCGCCGCGTCAGCTTGCCTTGTGGCGCATCATCATGGCGCAGGCGCTGCCTCACACGACTCACCCTCGTCGGCGATCAGCGCAGCCCAGGCTTCGTCCATCGGGGACAGACCCAGGGCCGCGCGGCGCGCATCCAGTTCGGCCGGTCTGCGCACGCGTACCGGTTCGCGCAGACCGTCGACACAGGCGGAAAGCGTGCCGTAAACTTGGCGGCCATTCTGGCTCACGGCCAGGGCATCGGCCATTGGTGCAAAATCCCGGGCATCATAGCGGCCGGCCCGGGCGACTGGTTCGAGCGCAGCGACAATGCGGCGGCGGCCCGCCTCGTCGCGCTCGGCCCAGCGCAGGAGATCGGCGGCGAGGCGCGGATGTTCCAGCTCGAAAGCGGCGAAGTGTTCCGGATCCAGCTGGGCGAGGGCCCATTGCGTGTTGGCCGCCTCGACCTCGGCGATCGTATCGCGGGTTTCGCGCAGGATCTCGCTGCTGGCGCCTTCATCGAGATCGGAGCGGGTAATCACTGGTAACAGCAATTCGGCCAGATAACGCTCGCGCGCCTTGCGCGCTGCCAGCTCGGCGATGAGATCGCTCCAGGCGTCGTATTGCGCGTCGAAGCGGGCGATCAGTGTGGCGGCGTCGGTCGGTGGAGGCGCCGGTGTGGCGGTGACGTCATTGGCGTCCGCCGCGACATCGCCTGGCTCGGCTGGCGGCTCGGTCGTCTGCAGGACTAGCGTGGCGGCGATGGCGGTGACGAGAAACATGGCGCTGGGACCTTGAAAGCGAAGGTCATCAGTCTAGATCGTAAACGCGCGCTGCCAAGCCTGCGACGGCATTGTCCTGCGACCAGACAAAACAAAAGCGGGATCAGGTAGGAGCCTGGTCCCGCTTTTTGTCTGCGTAGTCACCTGTGCCGGGACCGCGAAATGCGGTCCCGCCGACGTGGGTGTTCTAGGCGATGGTGCCGCCGAGTGCGACAGCCATGGCGCCGAACGCGCCAGCGAGGAAGAGGACGTTGATGACAGCGTTGAGAGTGCTGGTGAAGCGGTTCATGATAATAACTCCATTTGTTCTTGGTGCGCCGGGCCCTCCCGGTTCACGCCTTTGTAAATAGGTGGTTAGGCATGTTTCACAACCTCTGTTACGCCAAGACGGCTATGCATAAATGCAAGTTAAGAAAAGTTTAGTATGAATTTTTAGGGGGCCAACTCTGGTCGGGACTGGCCGCCCATTGCGGGGAGGGCGGATCGCGGCCAGGCCTGTCGGGCCGGCGGCAAAGCCCGGTCTCGACCCATGTCTCAGGCTGTGCGGCCTTGCCAATCCCGCCTGCACAGCCTATCGAGCCGCGATGCAAAGCCTTCTTCTCATCGGAACCGGCGGGGCGCTGGGTGCGATCTCCCGGCATCTGGTCGGGCGTGCAGCGCTGAAATGGCTCGGGCCGGATCAGCCCTGGGGCACATTGGCGGTCAATATCGCCGGTGGCTTGATGATGGGGCTGTTGATCGGCTGGCTGGTGGCGAGTGATCGCGGTGATCACCACATGCTGCGGACATTCGGTGCGGTCGGCTTTCTGGGCGGCTTCACAACATTCTCGGCCTATTCGCTCGATATCGCACTGATGATCGAACGCAAGGCCTGGCTCAATGCCTTCGCCTATGCGGCAGGCTCGGTAATTCTGGCGCTGGCAGCGCTGATGATTGGCATGATGATCATGCGGAAAGTTTATCCATGAGTGGCGTTCAATTACTGACGGTCGACCAGGGCGAGGACGGCGCACGGCTGGATCGCTGGTTCAAGCGCCGTTTTCCGCATATCGGCCAGGGCCTGATCCAGAAGCTCTGCCGCAAGGGCGATATCCGCGTCGATGGCCGCCGCGCCAAGACCGATCTGCGCGTCGAGATGGGGATGGAAATCCGCATCCCGCCCCTGCCCGAGCCAGGCGAGGTCGAGAAGATCGATGTCCTGACCCCGGAAGAGATTCATTATGTGCGTGGCCTGGTCATCTATGAGGATGACGAGCTGATCGCCTTCAACAAGCCTTCGGGACTGGCCGTGCAGGGCGGTTCGAAAACCACCAAGCATCTCGACCGCCTGCTCGACGCCTTCGGCGAGGGCATGACGCGCCCGCGCCTGGTGCACCGGCTCGACAAGGACACGTCCGGCGTCCTCGTCGTCGGCCGCACGCCCAAGGCTGCGGCCCGTCTCGCCAAGGCCTTCCAGCAGCATCGCACCAAGAAGACCTATTGGGCGATCGCGATTGGCGTTCCCAAACCACGCATGGGCGAGATCAAGGGTTTCCTCAAGAAGGCGGCCGGCGCCGGCGGCGATCCCGACCGTGAATTGATGGTCGGCGCCAGCCATGGCGATCCCGGCTCGCACCACGCCCTGACGCGCTATACCGTTATTGCCGATGCAGGCCAGAAGGCCAGCTGGGTCGCGCTGCGGCCCGTCACCGGCCGGACGCACCAATTGCGCGTCCATCTCGCCGCGATGGGTACCGCCATTCTCGGCGACCGCAAATACACCTGCGACCGTCCGGCACCGGAAGATCTCGGCCAGCGGCTCTGCCTGCACGCGCGCCGGCTGGAAATCCCGCGCGATAATGGCAATCCGCTCATCATTGAGGCCGACCTGCCCAAACCGCTGGCCAAGGTGTTCAATACGCTCGGCTTCAATCCACGCGAGATTGACGAGACCGAGATCGAGGCACAGCTGGCCTGATGCCGGATCTGAAACTCGCCATCTGGGATATTGACGGCACGCTCGTCGACAGCCGCGTCGTGATCCAGCAAGCCATGGAGCGCGCCTTCAAGCGTGCCGGGCTGGGCGAGATCGCCTATGAGCGCACCCGTACCATTGTCGGGCTGGAACTGACCGAGGCCGTCATGCGTCTGGCACCGGTCGATTACCCGGCAGAGCGCGTGCCCGAGCTGGCGACTTTCTACAAACAGGCCTTCGTGGAAATGCGCGGCGAGCCTGATTTTTCCGAACCACTCTATGATGGTGCCCGCGAGACGCTGGAGAAGCTGCGCGATGAGGGCTGGCTGCTCGGTGTGGCCACCGGCAAGCCGCGGCGCGGGCTCGACGCCGTGTTCGAGCATCACGGGTTGCACCGTTATTTCGACACCTTCCAGACCGTCGATCACGGTCCCGGCAAGCCGCATCCGCGCATGGTGCTCGACGCCATGAAGGAGACCGGCACCGAAGCCGGCCAGGCCGTCATGATCGGCGATACCGGTTTTGACATGGCGATGGGCCGCAATGCCGGCGTGCATACGCTGGGCGTTTCCTGGGGCTTTCATACCGCTGACGAGATCAACGAGGGCGGCGCCCACGAATTGCATCATGATTTCGATACGTTGAACGCGGCCCTCGACAGCTTTGCCGCAAGGGCGTGACGGCTGAGGCCTGGCGGCTGATGGCCGGCGCTGGATCGCTGTACGCGCGAATCCTATCGAGCAGCCCGTTATTCGTGTATCAACCCTGAAGGGAATCGGTGACTCGGGGGCGGGCTATTGACACTGCAATGCCGCTTCAAGGAATTGAAGGTTCAGCTCGACCAGGCGGTCCAGGACCAGACCTCGTCGATCAAGGTCCATCGTTGCGTCGACATTTCCGCACACCGGGATTTCCTGACCCTGTCCTGGCTGGGGGATCTCGATTACTGGCGTAGCCATGCAGTTGATGCCGAGGTCCGCCGCCGCCGCAAACTCCCAGAGAACAAGGGGGTCTCGGAGGAGCGCCTGAGGCGCCTCAGTCTGCCCCTTATTCTCAAACGCCATGCCCACAAGCAGGAGCGTGCCTATGCGCTCGAACGCGTGGTGTTTTTCAAGACCTCCAATCTGGTGCCTGAAACCCTTGAGAAAATGGCCCCCGATTGTGTGCCCGGTTATCGCGAGGCTCCGCTGCATCGCCATATCGTTCTGGCGCGCTGCGAGAAAGCCGTCGACAAGGGCGGCGAGCCGGAATTCACCCGCTGGCGAGTACAGACGAAATTCCATCGGCTGGCCTCCGACGTCATCAAGTCGCTGAGTGACGAGATCTTTCCCAAACCCCTGCCGGAACGCCGCAAGCGCCGGTGGATATGGTTTGTATGCCTCGCCATTCTGGTCGCGGCGCTGGGCGCGGCCACTGCCGTGCTGACGGTGCCGGAATTGAAGACCCGCTTCCTGCCGCATCCACATCATGTTGACCGCGATGAGCTGGAAAGCCTGCGCACCCAGCTGGCCGAAATGGTCGAGGTCGATCAGGCGCTGCGGGACCAGATCGCGGCGGGCAGGCAGGTCGATGCCGAAACCGCAACGCGCCTGACCGAACTGGATCAGGAAATTGCCGCGGTGTGGGCGCGCCTGGCGGCCCTGCCTGTGCCGGGCACGCAAATGGACCGTATCGGGCAGGCCGCATGTTTGCCGGTGCGGCATGAAGGCGATCGCGCCTTCCCGACCTTTCTATATGCCATCACGCTGGACCGGGATGCATCGCTCTCGCTGCGTCCACTGGCTGACGGGGTGGAGATGGCGCGCAATCGCGGCTTCACCGAAATACCCGAGCAGCCGGCATCGCAGCTCGGGATTGCCGCCTTTGAAACCCTGGTGCGCCCCACCTCGAATGAGGCCCGCGCCCGGTCGTGCCGGCACTTCGTACTGCTGATCGAAAATGATCCGCAGGACGCAGGACGCTATATAGCCCGGCGAGAAGCGGTTGAACGGCATTTCTACGTGTTCCGGCCGTAACCAAAGAGCATCGGGTAGAGACGTGACCTACGAAACCAAGCCGGGCGTGCGCATGCCCACGCCGGAAGATAACCGGCCCAAGCGCTTTTACACGGCGGTCAGCGTCGCGCCGGGCGATGCGGGCTGGCAGGTCCTGCTCGATGGCCGTTCGGTCAAGACCCCGGCCAAGAACCTGTTGCAGGTTCCGACGAAGGCGTGTGCTGAATTGCTGGCGTCGGAGTGGGAGGCGCAGGGCGAGCGCATCAATGCCCCAGCCATGCCGGCCAACCGTCTGTGTTTCGTCGCGATCGATCTGATGGGTGAGGCCCATGGCGCTACGGTCGCGGAAGTGACGCGCTATGCCTCGACCGACCAGCTCTGTTTCCGCGCCCCGGATCCCTCCGATCTCGTCGCGGCGCAGGCGGCGGCCTGGGACCCAATGCTGGACTGGGCCAGAAACGAGCTTGGTGTCGAGCTTCGTTCAGGCACGGGGGTCCTGCCGATCGACCAGGATCCCGCAGCCCTGCAGGCCATTCATGCGCGCGCCGCCGCGCTTGATATCTGGCGTCTGACGGCGCTGGCCCATGCGACGGCGGTCTGCAGCTCCGCCGTGCTCGGCTTTGCTTTGCTGACCGGCGAGCGTGGCGGCGAGGACGTGTTTGCCCTGTCCATTATCGACGAAGCCTACCAGGCCGCCCATTGGGGCCAGGACGAGGAAGCAACCGAAAGGCTCGATCTATTGAAAACCGAGCTGATTGCCGCTGAACGGTTGCTGCGTGCATTGGACGCGTCGTGACAGGTTGAAGGCGGCGGGCGGCACGCTAATGTGTTGCCAGGGCGGAAGCGAAAGATTGCACCATGGCTGAGATAAACACGACAAAGCGCGGCAAGGGCGGCAAGACCGGTCCCGGCGGCATCCTCGATTTTGACGCCCTGCGCGCGGCCGAACTGCGTACCGAGCCCTATAATTATTTCGTTGCACCGGGCACGCTCAGCGAGGCCGAGGTCGGCGAGATCCGCCGTGATTATCCGCAGATCAACAAGCCGGGCTATCTGCCGCTCTCCAAACTGGAAGCGCACGGCACATTCGATCAATTGATGCAGGACCTCAATTCGGCGGAACTGGCACAGCTGTTGACCGACAAGTTCGGCGTCGACTTCACCGACAAGCCGCGCATGATCACGGTTCGCAAGGTCTCACAGCTCTCCGACGGTCCGATCCACAATGATTCGAAGTCAAAAATCCTGACCATGCTGACCTATCTCAATGCCGAGTGGGACGGGACCGGGGCGGGCTGTATCCGCGTGCTCAACGGGCCGAAGGATTTTGACGACTTCACCGAGGAAGTGCCGCCTCTGGCCGGTTATGTCTTCGCTTTCCTGCGCGCCGATAATTCCTGGCACGGACACCTGCCCTTTGAAGGCGAGCGCTATGTCGTGCAGACGACTTTCCTGACCTCGCAGGAAGAGCTCGACCGCAAGGAAAATCGCGGCGGGCTGCAGTATTTCCTCAAAAAACTGAATCCGTTTCAGTAGGCCCGCGCCAGCCTGGCCCGGAGGAAACACTGAATGACACCGATTCTGGTTGCGCATAACCCGTCCTGGGCCAGGCAATATCGGCACGAGGCCGCCGGCATCCGGGCAGCCCTCGGAGCGAACGCCGTCGACCTGCACCACATCGGAAGCACTTCGATTCCGGGCATCTTGGCCAAACCGGTTATCGATATGCTCGGCGCTGTGACATGCCTGGATGCCGTCGATGAGTGTGTCGATGCGATCGGCCGCCTCGGCTATGAGGCCAAAGGGGAGTTCGGCCTGGCGGGGCGGAGGTATTTTCGCAAGCATGACGACCGTGGGCAACGCACGCACCATCTGCATATTTACGCCAGGAACTCGGCGGATTTCTCGCGCCACCTCGTATTCCGGGATTTTCTATTGGCCTTTCCCGAACAGGCGAAACGCTACAGTGAGTTCAAGGCCAAACTGGTCGACGGGATTGGTGTCAGACGCGAGGATTACCAGGCCGCCAAAAGCCCGTTTGTCGCTGATCTCGAGCGACAGGCTCTGGCGTGGTCCCAAGGCTGAGACGCTGAACGCATTCGGGACTGCTGTAGCCTCAGTAGGCTGTCAGCGTCTTTAGCCAGCGCGGTTTCAGGCTTAATCGTCCGTCATCGAGCCGTTTCCAGATCAGGAAACCGGCGATGATAACTGCCAGCTCGCCGAGCTCCTGGAAGACGTGGTGGCAGAGCAGCACGGCGCTGAGCACCAGCAGCGCCCTCAGGGCGAGCAGGCCACGCACCTGTTCGGTCGATTTCAGGATCTGCCGCAAATTGGCGGCGATCAACAGCAAGACCAGACCCGTCGCGAAATATATCGCCTCCATCATGCCGGGCGGGATGTAATTGTGCAGATTGATTTCCGACTGCAGATTGGCCTGCGCGATGGCGTCGGGGACAGCGAGCCCGAACCAGTGCTGGCCCCAGCTGATTTCCTCGCCAAAACCCGCCAGCAGCGCCAGGCTGAGCGCGGTCATCATGGATGGCCCGAAATGGCCGCGCCTCGGTTTGCCGCTCAGCAGGTGAGCCAGGAAGATGACGGCAGGGAAAATCATCACGGTGATGGTCAGGTTTTCGATCAGTCCGCCATCGCCGACTTCGGGGCGAAAGACGCCGGTGAGTGGCGTGAACTGATTGACCAGATTGAGAAGGGCCAGCGCGACCAGGGCGAGAGCCACGGCGCTGTCATAGCGCCACAGGCTCGTGACCAGCCCGCCAAGGCCGGTATCGCGTGCCTGTGCGGCCAGGCCACGGAGCAGGATGAGGCCGCCCGCGAGCGTGACCAGCAGCAGACCGATGGCCTGAAGGGGGGAGCCGATTTCTCCGTCAGGAGAGAGGATTTCCATCTCGCGTCTCCGTTGTTTCGCATTGCGCCGCGCGGCGCATCAGATGCCGTAGGCGGCGGCGAGCGTGTCGAGGCGGCGCAAGGCCTTGCCGGGCCAGTGGCTCACGCGCCCGATCGGCAGTTTGCGGGCAAAGGCATCCATGCTCGCTCCGGCGGCGATCAGGCTGGCGGCCATTGAGGGTCGCTCGATCCGTCCACCGGCGATGTCGAAAGAGGCATTGGCCAGCTTGCGTTTGAAGTCCATATCGCCCGGACCCAGATGGATGCTGTCGATACCGGTGGTTGTCATCTCACGCGCCATTTCGATGAAGAGCTGCAAGCCGGGTCCGAACCTGGAGTATTCAGGCCAGTAGACCGGGAACCAGTAGTGCAGCACGCTTTCCGAGCGCATGCCGAAATGCGCCGCCGCCAGCTGGCCATTGATTTCGAGCGTCGACAGGCAGCCGCTCAATTGCGGTGTCTGGTGCTCGAACAGATCATTGATCAGGTCGCGGGCCCATTTGGCGATGAAAACGTCAAAGGCATTGGTGCGCCGGTATTGCTCGCGCTTGTTGGCGAAGCTGGCGGCGAGGGCTTCCGGGCGACGGTCGTCGAAGCGATAGGTGACCTCAAGGCCGGATTCGGCGAGCTTGCGCTGGCGGGCGCGGATATTGCGCATTGCCTTGGCATCGGCGAGGCGTCTGCCTTCGAGCCATTGATCACAACCCTGGCTCAGATCGACCGTCCAGGATGGTTCAATTTGCGACGCTTCGTCGGTGAATGTGGGCTGGCTGACCAGTGCGCCATGAAAGCAGTATACCGAAACGGGACTGTTCTGGAGCGCGGCTCCCAGGTCGAGGCTGTCATCCTCGGTGATCAGTGCATGATGATCGCCGAGCGGGCCACCGAGCGGGCGGGCCACACCCAAACTCGACAACTGCATCGGCAGGAAACCGACCGTGCGGCCCTTGCGTGTCAGAACGAGGGCCTGGGCATCAGGTCGCCGGTCGGCAATCAGGTCGGCAAACTCGAGTGCGAAATAAGGCGAGGCCAGCGTCGGGTTTTCGGCACGCATGCCACGCCATGCGGCGCGATGCGCGGTCGTCAATCCGGAGATCGGGACCAGTTCTGTGGTGATGGCGCGGTGTGCCATGATCGCCTTTTCATTTGCTCTGCCCCGGTAAAATGCAAGAAGCGCACCGCGCCGGCCGCGGCTCAGCCGGATCGGGGAGCAGGTCGATTGATTGCCCTTGCGGCGCGACCTCTGCTATCGAACCGGGATTGATTGGTGCGGAAGGATTGACGTCCATGAAGGATGTACTCGAACAACTCATTGAAAAGCGGGCCGGCGCTCGCGCCGGTGGCGGTCCCAAACGGGTCGCGAACCAGCATGCCAAGGGCAAGCTGAGCGCGCGGGAACGCGTCGAAATGCTGCTTGATGATGGCTCATTCGAGGAATGGGACATGTTCGTCGAACATCGCTGCGTCGATTTCGGCATGGCCGAGAAAAAAATCCCAGGCGATGGCGTCGTCACCGGCCATGGCACGATCAATGGCCGTATGGTCTACGTCTTCTCCAAGGACTTCACCGTGTTCGGCGGCTCGCTGTCCGAGACCCACGCCCAGAAAATCGTCAAAATCCAGAAGGCCGCGATCCAGAATGGCGCGCCGATTATCGGGATTTTCGATGCTGGCGGTGCGCGTATCCAGGAGGGCGTCGCCTCTCTGGCCGGCTATGCCGACATCTTCCTGCAGAATACGCTGGCCTCAGGCGTTGTGCCGCAAATCTCCATGATCATGGGGCCTTGCGCCGGCGGCGATGTCTATTCGCCGGCCATTACCGACTTCATCTTCATGGTGAAGGACACGTCCTACATGTATGTCACCGGGCCCGATGTGGTCAAAACCGTGACCAATGAGACCGTCACCCATGAAGAGCTCGGCGGCGCCTCCATCCATGCCAAGAAATCCGGTGTCGCCGATGGCGCTTTCGAGAATGATCTTGAAGCCCTGGTCCAGCTGCGCCGCCTGATCGACTTCCTGCCGCTGTCCAATCGCGAGAAACCGCCCGTACGGCCGTCCTTTGATGACCCGGACCGGATTGATCCCAGCCTGGATACGCTCGTCCCGGCCAATCCCAACAAGCCCTATGACATCAAGGAATTGATCTCCAAGGTCGCCGATGAAGGCGATTTCTTCGAGATCGCGCCGGATTATGCCGCCAATATCGTCACCGCCTTTGGCCGCCTCAACGGCCAGCCGGTCGGATTTGTCGCCAATCAGCCGATGAGCCTGGCCGGGGTGCTCGACAGCGATGCTTCCCGCAAGGCCGGCCGTTTCGTGCGCTTTTGCGATGCTTTCGGCATTCCGATCATCACCTTTGTCGACGTGCCCGGCTTCCTGCCCGGCACCAAGCAGGAATATGGCGGCCTGATCAAACACGGCGCCAAACTCCTCTTTGCCTATGCCGAAGCCACCGTGCCCAAACTCACCGTCATCACCCGCAAGGCCTATGGCGGTGCCTATGATGTGATGAGTTCGAAACATCTGCGCGGCGATGTCAACTACGCCTGGCCGACGGCCCAGATCGCCGTGATGGGCGCCAAGGGTGCCGCCGAAATCATCCACCGCGCCGATCTCGACGATGCCGAGAAAATGGCCGGCCATGTGAAGGAATATGAAGACCGTTTCGCCAACCCGTTCATCGCGGCCGGCCGCGGCTATATCGACGATGTGATCAGCCCGCACTCAACCCGCAAACGCCTGATCGCGGCGCTCAGAACGCTGAAGAACAAGAAGCTCGAAAACCCCTGGAAAAAGCACGATAATATACCGCTCTAAGGGGCTTTTTCGTCGCATTCCAGCCTCGCCATGCCGGTCTCGGTCACGATGGCCTGCATGGCGATGTCATGGGGTTGCGGGAATATCGTCGCGATCCGGGCGGCGTCGAGGCCGATGCCGATCGTCAGCGGGCGTGGGGTGAGGGCGGCCAGGGTGCGATCGAAATACCCGCCGCCATAGCCGAGCCGATAGCCGCCCCGATCCCAGCCGACCAGGGGCGACATGACGATGTCGGGGATGATGTCGGGGCCGTGCGCGGGCACGGGAATATTCCAGACGCCGCGCTTCATTTTCATCTCTGGCGTCCATGCGCGAAAGACCAGCGGGGCCGAGCGGACGGTGACCACGGGCAGGGCGGCCCGCGCGCCGCGCCGGGCCAGAGTGGCCAGCCAGTCGCGCAGATCGAGTTCAGCCTTGATCGGCCACCAGGCCGAGATCGTCAGATCGTCGAGCGTATCGAAGCGGTCCGCCAGCCATGCGTCGAGATGGCGGGTGACCGCGATCGCGGCGGCCTTGCGCGTGTCGCCGTCCAGGGCTGCGCGCTGCGCGAGAAGCCGTGCGCGCTCGGCCTTGCGCCAGCGCGCCACATCGAGCGCCTGTTGCGGGTCGACCGCGGCTGTGCCGGCATAGACCGGGTCGATCTCATGCGCCAGGCAGGGCGGCGAGGCAAAGCCCGGTGATTTCTCCGTCGGTTCGCTCATCGATCCTGGCCTCTTCCGGCGATTGCCGCTGATCCCGGGCCGGGACAGCGCCCGATCTGGCCAGACGCGGTTGCGGCTCAGACGCCCTGCGGTTCAAATTGCGGAAACAACACCTCGTTTTCAAGCTGAAGATGAGCGTCGAAATCATCGAGAAACCGGCCCAGGCCTTCATACAAGGCCGTCCAGGAGCGGCAGGCCCCGTCCGGCAGGGTGAGATTGTCGGTCAGCTCGCGGATCTGCCCGATCATGGCTTCATGGTCCCTATGGTCGGCACGCATCACCGCGATCGGGTTTTCAAGGCCGCTGGCGCCACCGCGACGGATGGCGGGGAAGAGAATCAGCTCCTCCTTCTTCATGTGAACCTCGAGCTCGCCAATCATCAGCTGCAGCACGGCTGCCAGCCCCGCCGGGACTTTGGCGGCGTCGGCATGGACGCGCTCGACCCTCAGGGCGAGGGCGGTCAGATCGGGCAATTCCTCGCGATGGCGCGCGTGGTAGCGCGCCTCGATGAAACTGGTCAGGGCAGCGGGATCATCGGGGGGCAGGTCTTCGGTCATGACAGTCTCTCCGGTTCAGACGGGGTTGGCGGGGCGGCTCGGCCTTCGCGGTCCCGCGCCGTCTCGATATTCATGTGGATGGATGTGGCGATGCGTTCGGCCCGCTCGATCACCCAGTCGGCGCCGGCCGGCGGGCAGACCTCGCGGGCGGTGAGGCGGAAAAGCTCAAGCCAGCGCACAAAATGCTCGGCATGGATGGGCAGGGGCAGATGCTTGGGCATGGGGGCACCATGATAGCGGCCGGTCATCAGCGCGACCGATGACCAGAATTCCACCATCCGCTCGAGATGCGGGCCCCAGTCGGTGATGCGCTCGGCAAAGACCGGGCCCAGCAGCTCATCCACGCGCACGCGGTCATAGAAACCGTGAACCAGACGTTCGAGCAGGCCCTCATCGAGGCCCGTCCGGGCCATCAGATCGGCCGTCATCTGCGGGCGGGCGCTGGAAACGGGCGAGGCGGAGGCGGCGGGCATGGTGGTCAATTCCGTATCGAGGACTTGCATCACGCATAGACCTTGCTAATAGGTATTGTAAATACCAATTGTGAGTCGAATCCCAATGCGCCTGACATCCTTCACCGATTTTGGCCTGCGGGCCCTGATGCGCATGGCGTCCGAGCCGGAGCGCGCGTTTTCCACCGCCGAGCTGGCCGATGAGTTCGAGCTGTCGCGCCATCATCTGACGAAGATCATGGCGACCCTGGCGCAGGCCGGAATCGTCCTCACCCGGCGCGGCGGCGGCGGAGGTGCCCGGCTCGGACGGCCCGCGGGGCAGATCAGCCTGGGTGATATTGTCCGCGTGCTGGAAAGCGACCAGGCGCTGGTCAATTGCTTCGCCGCCGATGGCGGTTCCTGTTCGATCAGCCCGCAATGCCGTCTCAAGGCCCGCCTGGGCAGCGCAGAGGCGGCGTTTCTGGCCGAGCTGGACCGCTCCACGCTCGCCGATGTGGCCTTGCCGCCGCTGGCCGCCGCACCCATTTCCGCCCCCTGAACAGGAGAGTTCCGATGGATAACTGGCTTCCCACCCTGCAGACCGAAACCCCGAGCGAAGGCTACGACCTGGCGGTCAAACTGGCCCGGATGACGATCAAGAAAACCCAGACCGATGCCGCGATCCGCGACCGTCTGCGGCCGGACTATGCCGAGAATGCCGATTCCCTGATTGCCGTAAGCGCCGTCGTCGCCACCCATTTCGCCACCATCTCTGCCGCCAATGGATATTGGGCTCGGCCGTGAGTCCGGTGAGCGCCATGGGCGATGGCGTGCACAGGGGGTGCGGCATGATGAGCGCTGGCGGAATCGCCGGCACGCGCGTTCACTCCTGGGCTGACGATTCGCATCCCATACTTGTCCGGCGCCCGGATCTTCCGGCGCGTGAGTTTTTGAAATCCAACACCTGACCGAGAACGCCATGATCGCGCTGCAGAAAATTTCGACCGATATCTGGGACATGAAATACCGCTTCAAGAGCGGTGAGAGCGGCGTGGTCGACGAAACCATCGAGGATACGTGGGACCGGGTCGCCCATGCGCTGTCACGCTGTGAGGGCAAGAAGGCGGCGCACTGGAAGCGCGAATTCCGCAGCGCACTGGAGGATTTCCGTTTCCTGCCGGCCGGTCGCATCGTTTCGGGCGCCGGTACCGGCCGCAATGTGACCCTGTTCAATTGTTTCGTGATGGGCACCATCCCCGACAGCCTCGGCGGCATATTCGACATGCTCAAGGAAGCCGCGCTGACGATGCAGCAGGGGGGCGGGATCGGTTATGATTTCTCGACCATCCGCCCCAAGGGTAGCCGTGTCGCCGGTGTCGATGCCGATGCCAGCGGACCTTTGAGCTTCATGGATGTGTGGGATGCAATGTGCCGCACGATCATGAGCGCCGGCTCGCGCCGCGGCGCGATGATGGGTGTGATGCGCGATCATCACCCCGATGTGCTGGCCTTCGTCGAAGCCAAGCGCGACCAGGCGCGGCTGCGCAATTTCAATCTCTCCGTCCTGGTCAGCGATGCGCTGATCGAAGCCATTGATCAGGACGCCGACTGGCCGCTGCATTTTGACGGCAAGGTCTACAACACCATCCGCGCCCGCGATCTGTGGGATGCGATCATGGCCGCGACCTATGACTATGCCGAGCCGGGCGTGATCTTCATCGACCGGATCAACAAGACCAATAACCTGTCCTGGCTCGAAACGATTGCCGCCACCAATCCGTGCGGCGAACAACCCTTGCCGCCCTATGGCGCCTGTCTGCTCGGCTCGGTCAATCTGAGCCGCTTCGTCGCGGATGCCTTCACAGACGCCGCGCATATCGATGTCGAGGCCCTGAAATCCTGCGTCGCGACGGCGGTGCGGATGATGGATAATGTTGTCGATTCCAGCAATTTCCCGCTCGAGCAGCAGCGCGAGGAAGCCTTCAACAAGCGCCGGCTCGGCCTCGGTGTCACCGGGCTGGGTGATGCGCTGATCATGTGCGGCATCCGCTATGGCTCACCGCAAGCGGTCGAGGCGGTCGATGCCTGGCTCGGTGCCATCGCCAATGAGGCCTATCGCACCAGTGCCCTGCTGGCGAAGGAGAAGGGGCCATTCCCGCTCTATGAGGCCGAGCATTATCTCAAGGCGCCGATGGTGCAGTCGCTCGATGCCGATGTGCAGGCCTTGATCGCCGAACATGGGATCCGCAACAGTCATCTCACCTCGATCGCCCCGACCGGAACCATCTCGCTCTACGCCAATAATACCAGCGGCGGCGTCGAGCCGGTGTTTGGTTATGTCTTCAACCGCAAGGTCCTGCAGACCGATGGCTCGCACGTCGAAGAGGAAATCCAGGATTTCGCCTATCTGACCTTCCGTAGCGTGTTCGGTGAGGACACCGCGCTGCCGGATTATTTCGTTGAGGCCGACGGGCTGACGCCGCGCGAGCATGTCGTGATGCAGGCGGCGGCGCAAAAATGGGTCGACAGCTCCATCTCCAAGACGATCAACCTGCCGCGCGATATCGATTTCGAGGCCTTCAAGGATGTCTACCGGCTCGCCTATGATCTGGGCTGCAAGGGTTGCACGACCTATCGCCCCAATGAGGTGACCGGTTCGGTCCTGTCCAAAGCCGAGGCCCCGGCCGCGGTGAGGAAAACTGATACGGCCAAGCCGGCCGGCTTTATCAACCGGCCCGAGGAATTGCCGGGCCAGACCTACAAGGTGCGCTGGCCGCACAGTGAGCACGCCATCTATGTCACCCTCAATGATATTGTGGAGGAGGCCGTCGACTCGGATGGCGAAATCGTCCAGGCGCGCAAGCCGTTCGAGATTTTCATCAACTCCAAGAATATGGATCATTACGCCTGGACCCTGGCCCTGACGCGGATGATCTCGGCGGTCTTCCGGCGCGGCGGCGATGTCCGCTTCGTCGCCGAGGAATTGGGCGCCGTGTTCGATCCGCAGGGCGGTGCCTTCGTCAATGGCCGCTATGAGCCCAGCCTTCTGGCCGTTATTGGCGGCGTCATCGAACGCCATCTCAATACGCTGGGCGGCGGCGCATCACCGGTGGCCTTCGTGCCGGAGTCGGCGCGTGCTGCGGCCGGCGCGGTCGAGGTCGAGGCCGTCAATTCGCCGGCCAGGGACCAGCTCTGCCCCAAATGCCATCAGCCCAGTATCGTGAGGATGGAGGGCTGTAACACCTGCACCAGCTGCGGCTATTCGAAATGTAGCTGAGCGCGACAGGAGCACGAGCCATGACCCAAGTGACCCTCAAGGCCGGCGAATTCACCGTCGATGCCGACCTCATCGCCGCCGCCTTCGCCCTCGACCAGCAGGCCGTGCAGGCCAGGATGCGCGCTGGCGAGATCACCAGCCGCTGCGCCACCGGTGTCGGCGAAGACGAGGGCCGTTTCCAGCTCAGCTTTCACTATCAGAGCCGCGCCCTGCGGCTGATCGTCGACGGGAGCGGACGGATTCTCTCCAAGGCGATGGAAGTGACCGGCCACAGGCGGCGCGCGGCTGCGGCCAGCGCGCCATCGGCCTGATCCGGGCGCTCGTCGTCTCCACAATAATAGCGGGCCGGGGCTAGGCCTTGCGCCGCCGGTCGCCGAGCAGATAGCGCGGGCCGGGGCCGCGCGCGGCGATGCGATCGCCGGGATTGTAGAGGGCGCAGACCTTCAGTGACAGGCAGCCGCAGCCGATACAGCCATCCAGCCGGTCGCGCATCAGAGTGAGCCCGGCAATACGCTCATCAAGCACCTGGCCGAATCGGGCGCTGATCTGCGACCAGTCGGCCTGGGTCGGGGTGCGGCCCTGGGGCAGGCTGGCGAGCTGATCGCCAATTTCCGCGATGGTGAAGCCGAGCTTCTGGGCGATCAGCACGAAGGCGATGCGGCGCACATCAGAGCGCAGGAAGCGCCTCTGGCCACCGGCATTGCGGCTGGCACTGACCAGGCCGCGGGCTTCGTAAAACCGCACCGCCGAGACGGAAACACCTGTCCGTTCAGCCAGTTGACCGATGGATATCGAGTCATTTGCCCGCATAGAAAGTCTCCGTCCTTACCGCTGCAATTTGTCGCTTGACCTGAACTTAAGTTGAGCAATTAGGCTTGGCAAATCGCAGCCCGTAGCGGGCCTCAGCAAGACCGGAAAAATCATGAAAACAGGATTGCTCGAACACGTGAACGTCACCGTTGCCAAGCCGCAAGACACCGCAGATCTGATGTGCCGCCTTTTCGACTGGCACATCCGCTGGGCCGGCCCCTCGGCTCTGGGTGGCCAGACCGCCCATGTCGGCACGGACACCGCCTATATCGCGCTCTATTCACCGGCCAGTCTGGAGACCGCCGGGGCCCGCAACATCGCCGCGCCGGGCCATCTCAATCATATCGGCGTCGTCGTCGAGGACCTCGACGCGGTCGAGGCGCGCGTCATCAAGGCCGGCTATGAACCAGCTTCCCACGGCGATTACGAGCCGGGCCGGCGATTCTATTTTTTCGACGAAAACGGGATCGAGTTTGAGGTGGTGAGTTATTCGTGAGGGGCAGCGATACCGGGCGCGGGGCAGCGGCCTCGCGCCGGTCTTTGCTTACCCGCCCCCGGGAGACGCACTGGCGGGACGCCGGGGGCTGTCGCGGGGTGGGGGAGGTGGCACTCCTGATCCGCCGCCACTACCGCCGCGCCATAATCGGGCCCCCTCGCTCTTTGACATCGTTCTCCCGAGCAAAAAATCACAGCCGACATACGTCCGCGCGTGGCAGACTCTGTCATTCGATGGCAGGGCCAGGACGCCTCCGAGCGGCCGCTATGTCCAGCCCACACGAGGCTGCCCGCGTGTCGATGGCAGAATGGCAGGATGGCAGACATGTGAAATCATGACAGTCCGGCTTCCTCGCTCCCGCACTGCACAATTGACCTTCGCGTCACACCTGTTATAGCCGCGCCGCAAGCAGCGAAAAGGAGTCTCTGATGGAGATTCGTGAAGGTTTGACCTTCGATGACGTGCTCTTGCAGCCCGGCCCGTCCGACGTTCTTCCCGCCGACGCCATCGTTTCCACACGCGTGGCGCGCGATTGTGGTCTCAATATTCCGATCATGGCTGCGGCCATGGATACGGTGTCTGAAGCGCATATGGCGATTGCCATGGCACAGGCCGGCGGGCTGGCGGTGATCCATCGCAACCTGACCATTGCCGAGCAGGCCGAGGAAGTTCGCCGCGTCAAGCGTTTCGAGAGCGGCATGGTGGTCAATCCGGTGACAATCGCCCCGGACGCGACCCTGGCCGAGCTTCGCGCCCTGATGGCCGAACGCCGCATTTCCGGCATTCCCGTCGTTGAAGGCGCCGCACCGGGCAAGCCGGGCAAGCTGGTCGGCATTATCACCAATCGCGATGTGCGCTTTGCCGATGATCCCAATGAAAAGGTTGGCAATCTGATGACGCGCGACGTCGTCACCGTCAATGAAGGTGCGAGCCAGGACGAGGCCCGCGCCAAGTTGCACCGCCACCGGATTGAACGCGTGCTGGTCGTCGATGCCGACAATCGCTGCATCGGTCTGATCACCGTCAAGGATATGGAGAAGGCCCAGGCCCATCCCACCGCCGCCAAGGATCGCGAAGGCTCGCTGCGCTGCGCCGCCGCGACCACGGTCGGCGATAGTGGCTATGAGCGCGCCATGGCGCTGATCGATGCCGGCGTTGATGTCGTCGTGATCGATACCGCGCATGGTCAGAGCTCTTCGGTGCTTGAGCAAGTCCAGCGCATTCGAAAGGCGTCGAACCTGTCGCGCATTGTCGCCGGCAATGTCGCCACCTATGACGGTGCCAAGGCGCTGATCGAGGCGGGCGCTGATTGCGTCAAGGTCGGGATCGGACCGGGCTCGATCTGCACCACGCGGATCGTTGCCGGTGTCGGCGTGCCGCAATTGACCGCGATCATGGATGCACGCCGTGCCGCACAAGGCTCGGACGCCTGCATCATCGCTGATGGCGGCATCAAATATTCCGGTGACATGGCCAAGGCGATTGCCGCCGGAGCTGACGCCATCATGGTCGGCTCCCTGCTGGCCGGTACTGAAGAAGCGCCCGGCGAGGTTTTCCTCTATCAGGGCCGCTCGTATAAATCCTATCGCGGCATGGGCTCGCTCGGGGCGATGGCGGCGGGTTCCGCCGACCGATATTTCCAGAAGGATACCGAGCGTATGAAGCTGGTGCCCGAGGGGATTGAAGGCCAGGTGCCCTATAAGGGCCCCGTCGCACCGATCCTGCACCAGATGGTTGGCGGCCTGCGTGCGGCCATGGGCTATACGGGCTCCAAGACGATCAGCGACTTGCACGAGCGGGCGCAATTTGTCCGCATCACCAATGCCGGCCTGCGAGAAAGCCATGTCCACGACGTCAAGATCACCCGCGAAGCGCCGAATTATCCGACGCAGAGCTAGGGCGTTTGACCTCTGGCAAGCGATGGGCGCGTATGGCCTGTCTGCATGTTTGTCGATTGACCGGGAGGGGCGGCGAGCCTTGGCTCGCCACCCCGTTTGAACAAGGATCCAAGTGATGAATTACGCGCTCCTCTACCCGGTCTTCGTCCAGGTCGCCCTGACCTTTGCGCTGGTTTTCACCATGGGCGCGATGCGCTATGGTGCCATCGCTTCGGGCAAGGTCAAGCCGGGCGATATCGCGCTGGGGCAGCAAGCCTGGCCGGTGCGGGTGCAGCAGGTCTCCAACGCCTATGAGAACCAGCTTGCCTCCCCGGTGCTCTTCTATGCCGGCATCGCCTTCGCCCTGATCGCCAGCTCGACCAGTGTCCTGCTCGTCGTGATCGCCTGGGCCTATGTTGGCCTGCGCCTGCTGCACGCCCTGATCCATGTCACCAGCAATCATTTGCGCTCGCGCTTCATGGCCTTCGCCACCAGTCTTCTGGTATTGCTGGCCTATTGGGTCGTGCTCGCCGTGGAGCTGATGACGCGATGATGCAGGACCAGCCCGCCATCGAAACCGGCAAGGATATCCTCTTCCTGCTCACCGGCGCCTGGGACGGCGTTGACGGGCCGCGCCTGTGTGCCGATTGCTGTCTGCTCGAGGGCGCCTTGCTCGGCAATCCACACTGGACAGACGCCATCAGCATTGTCCGCATCGAATACCCCCGGCCACGGCCAGAGATTATCGCCCTTCTGGGGGAGGCGCACCAGAATGCGCCGACCCTGATCCTGGCCGGCGAGACCAAAGCCCATATCCTGGTGGAGACCGCGAATGATCGCCGTTTCCTGACCGACCCGATCGCGATCTGCCAACAGCTCGCCACCACCTATGGCGGAGCACAGCCAAAATGAGAGATGCAGCCAAGATCGCCGCGGCGATTGAAATCCTCGACAATCAATTGCGCCAGCACACACCGGTCAAGGACGCCGTGCGCGACTGGGGCAAGGCCAATCGTTATGCCGGCTCCGGCGACCGCGCCTGGATCACCGGTCTGGTGCTTGACGCCCTGCGTCACCAGTCCTCGGTTGGCCATGCGATGCAGGATGAGAGCGCCCGCGCGCTCGCTTTTGGCACCGTCGCCCGCGTCTGGGGTGTTTCGGTCGAGGAAATCGACGCCATGATGGAGGGCGATCCGCATGCGCCCGAAACCCTGACCAATGCCGAGCGCAGCGGTCTGGAGCGCGATATCTCCGATGCACCGCTCTATATCCGCGGCGATTTCCCCGAATGGCTTGAGCCCAGCTTTCAGCGCGCCTTCGGCGAGAAGGCTGAGGAAGAGGCGCACGAGCTTTGCTCGCGCGCGCCGGTCGATCTGCGCGTCAATGAAGTCCAGGTCGGGTTTGACAAGGCGTTCAAGGAAGTCAGCTCGAAGCTGAAGACCGCCGAGCCTTCAGAACTCGCTGCGATGGCGATCCGCATCCCGCAGCGCGATCCGCGCGGCAAATCGGCCGCCGCTGAAAGCATTCCGGCCTATGGCAAGGGCTGGGTCGAGGTCCAGGATATCGGCTCGCAGGTGGCGGCGCTCGCCTCGGGCGCCCGCGAAGGCATGCAGATCCTCGATTATTGTGCCGGTGCCGGCGGCAAGACGCTGGCGCTGTCGGCCCTGCTCAACAATACCGGTCAGATCCATGCCTGGGATATCGACTGGCGCCGCCTGCGCGCCATCTGGCCGCGCCTCAAGCGCGCCGGGGCCCATAATGTCCAGGTTCATGATGCCGAGGAAGACAAATGCCTCGGTGAGCTCAAATCCAAGATGGATGTCGTCTTCTGCGACGCGCCCTGCACCGGTACCGGCACCTGGCGCCGCCGCCCCGACGCCAAATGGCGTCTGCGCGAACGCGCCCTGGAAACCCGTATGGGCGAACAGGACACCGTGCTTGAACGCGCTCAAGCCTACGTCAAACAGGGCGGCCGCCTGGTCTATGTCACCTGTTCCGTCCTGCCGGAAGAAAACGAGGACCGCATCACCGCCTTCCTCGCCAAGGCCGAGAACTTCAAGCCTGTTCCGGCTATCAAGGCGATGCGCGCCTCGGGCGGCCTTGCCAAGGGCGCCGAGGAAATCCTCGCAAAATGTGAAGGCCTGCACGGGGCCCTGCAACTCTCGCCGGCGCGCACCGATACGGACGGGTTCTACATCTGCGTGCTGGAACGCGTGGGCTAGGGGGCTCGCCTTCCGCCTCCGGTGCAAAGTTTTCGCTCTGCGCCAAGTATTCCGCGGGCGACGCGAAGCCGGGAAGGATTGCGCGGGGCTAGTGCCGTGTGCGAGAAGCGGCCGCTGCCCGATAGCCCAGTGCCCGCAATCTTTCCCGACCGGCCTCATTCATCAACCCGTCCAGCTCACGCCCGGCGCCGATCCTGTCGATGCAGACGGGGGCATCGAGCAGCGGCAGGCTCTCGCGCTCCAGTCCGATCCATTCGATCGGATTGCCGGCATAATTGAGCGTTGCCGGCTCGTATTCGAGCCCCAGGAAGCGCAGCAGGGCCGTCATACTCCGCTTGGGCTTTTTCACCACATCCTCATAGCGCAGGCGCAGGACGCGGCCGGGGCCCAGGGCGGTTTCCGCCTGCAGGCCGATCCCGGTGAGATCGTTCCAGTATTTCAGCGCCGCTGCTGGCTGGCTCACATGCGCGAAGGGACGGGTATCGGGGCCGCGCCAGTCGCGTTTCAGCAGTGAGGCGGCGACATCGCGGCCATCGCGCACGATATGAACGAAGCGCGCCTCAGGCAGCAAGCGGCCCAGGCGTTCGAAGGCGAGGATGTTGAGACTGGTCTTTTCCACCAGCCGGTGACCTGGCCGCCCGTGGATGGGTTCGCCGATCAGCCCGGTCAGCAGTTCGGCCATATTGGCGCGCACCTGCTCTGCCTCAAGGCCGAAATCATCCCGGTGCAGATCACCGAGCTGGGTGGTGAAATTCTCCCACTGCATGGCGATCGCCACGGGCAGGCCGGTATCGGGTCCGCAATGGATTCGCGAGTGTCCAGCCAGAAGCCGGCGCATCACGGTCAGGCCGGAACGCGGGCAACCGCCGAGAAAGACGAAGCCCGCTCCGCTCGCGGCCTCAGACATATCCCAGCTGCGACAGGGCCGGGCCGGCGATCTGCATGACAGTGGCGTATTGCTGTGCGTTGAGTTGCCCACGCCAGCGGCCGATGGATTGCGTGTCGATGGGTTGGGCAACGCGGTCATTGCTGGCCTCATTGCGACCCGAGGCCGGATTGAAACTGCGCGCATGATCGAGTGCCGCTTCGACGGCCTGCGCATCCTCGCCGAGGAAACCGAACAGGCCGGCAATCGTGTCACGGGGATAGCGCACCAGCGATTCATAGCGCAGTTCGAAATAATTCCCGTCCTCGCGCATTGCCGTGCCGGCTTCGATGCTGGCGACCCAAAGACGCGCGGCGGCTGCGGCATCACGTGTGACGGCCATGGGGCGACCGGTCCGGGCATCCGGCCAGTCCATTGAAAGCAGTGAGGCGACGACATCGCGGCCGTCACGAATGATTCCGACGAGCGGGCTGGCCGGGAAAAGGCGGCGCAACTGGCTGAAATGCAGTACATTTGCCGGCGTTTTCTCGGCGATGCGGCGGCCGGCGCGCGCCTGCAATGGTGCAAGAAACCCATTGATGCTGGTGGCAAATTTCTGGTGCAAGGCGTCAGCATCGAGTCCGTATTGCTGTTCGAGCACCGGCATGTGCATCTGTTCCACCTGTGTGGACAGGGCGGCCAGCGCCGGTACGACTCGGGATTCCGGGCCGCAGACAATGCCTTTCGACGTATTGACGATGGCGCGCAAGAGCGTCGTACCCGAGCGCGGTGCGCCACCGATAAAGATCGGAGCCTGGCCGATAATCTGCTGCATGTCCCATACCTCCCGCTCCGCTCATCTAGCCTTGGCGCACATGGTTTGACACTTACGGGAAGGTTACGGAACAGCAATACATTACAAAGAGATGGCGAATTTCTTGGGGCGCGGGACGGGCGCCGCCTCAATCCCCCGGCTCGCCTCATTTTTGCCCGATTTGAGACTGGATTGCGCCTTGATTGCCGGGGTCCGGTGGCGGATGCGGTCCGGATCGGCGTCAAAACCGGATTCCTTGCTGGCCATCGCGGCTGACTCGCGCTATCCGGCGCCATGCTGAAATCGAGCTCGGCCATAACCCCCACATTTCGTCCCCGGAAAGCCCGCGCCTGCGGGAATGAGAGCGCATGACTGATCAACACGAAAAAGCCCTCATCATCGACTTTGGCAGCCAGGTCACCCAGCTGATCGCGCGGCGTTTGCGCGAGAGCGGCGTCTTCTGCGAAGTCCATCCCTATAACCGCGCCGACAAGGCCTTTATCGACGCTTACGACCCCAAGGCGATCATCCTGTCGGGTTCGCCCCATTCGACCCATTGGGATAATTCGCCGAAAGCTGATCCATCGGTCTTCACACGCGGTATCCCGGTTCTGGGGATTTGCTATGGCGAGCAGACCATGTGCGCCCAGCTCGGCGGCCGCGTCGAGGCATCGGAAGAGCGCGAGTTCGGCCGCGCCGATATCAAGCTCGTCGCCGATAGCCCGCTGTTTGCCGGCTTTGGCCCCATTGGCCATGAAGAACGCGTCTGGATGAGCCATGGCGACCGCGTCAGCGCCCTGCCGGACGGTTTCCATGTCGTCGCCACTTCGGGCAATGCCCCCTATGCGGCGATTGCCGACGAAGCGCGCAAATTCTATGCGGTGCAATTCCACCCCGAAGTCGTGCACACGCCGCGCGGGGCCGAGCTGCTCAAGAATTTCACCCATCAGATCGCCGGTTTCCGTGGCGACTGGTCCATGGCGAGTTTCAAGGACGAGGCGATCACCAAGATCCGCGCCCAGGTTGGCGACAAGCGGGTATTGTGCGGCCTGTCAGGCGGTGTCGACAGCTCCGTGGCGGCCGTGCTGCTGCACGAAGCGATTGGCGACCAGCTGATCTGCGTCTTTGTCGATACCGGCCTGATGCGTCTGGGCGAGGCCGATGAGGTCGTTGACCTGTTCCGCGAGCATTACAATATCCCGCTCGTCCACGCCCAGGCCGAGGACTTGTTCCTCACCGCGCTCAAGGGCGTCGAGGATCCGGAGAAGAAGCGCAAGATCATTGGCGGCCTCTTCATCGACGTGTTCGACGAGAAGGCGAAGGAGGCCGGCGGCGCCGATTTCCTCGCCCAGGGCACGCTCTATCCCGATGTGATCGAAAGCGTCAGCTTCGATGGCGGACCTTCGGTCACCATCAAATCGCACCATAATGTCGGCGGTCTGCCGGCGCGCATGAAGATGCAGTTGGTCGAGCCCTTGCGCGAGCTGTTCAAGGACGAAGTGCGCGCGCTGGGCCGTGAGCTCGGCCTGCCGGAAGCCTTCGTCAAACGCCATCCCTTCCCGGGACCAGGCCTGGGCATCCGCATTCCCGGCGCCGTCTCCAAGGAGAAGGCCGATATCCTGCGCAAGGCCGATGCGATCTATATCGAGGAGATCAAGAAGGCCGGCCTCTATGACGTCATCTGGCAGGCCTTCTCGGTCCTGTTGCCGGTCAACACCGTCGGCGTGATGGGCGATGAGCGCACCTATGACGCCGTGCTGGCCCTGCGCGCCGTGACCTCGGTCGACGGCATGACGGCGGATTACTACCCGTTCGAGCATGATTTCCTCGGGCGAGTGGCCACCCGCATCATCAATGAATGCCGCGGGATTAATCGCGTGGTTTATGATGTGACCAGCAAGCCGCCGGGGACGATTGAGTGGGAGTAGGGGGCTAGCGCCCCGTTCGGGCGTCCAGGCGCGCTCTCGAATGCGAACAGACCGGGAGCCCAGCATGACCCAGCGCAATGCCAGCATCGCCATCGTCGGCGCCGGTGATTTCATCGGCGCCGCCATTGCCCGGCGTTTTGCCGCCGAGGGGTATCATGTCCATGGCGGGCGGCGGCGCGGCGAGATGCTGGCACCGGTGGGGCAGGAGATCGAGGCGGGGGGCGGGCGTTTCACTGGCCATTCGCTGGATGCGCGCGACGAGAAATCCGTGACGGCCTTTCTCGACGCGGCCGAAGCCTCAGCGCCGCTCGAGGCGGTGATCTTCAATGTCGGCGCCAATGTGCAATTCCCGCTGCTGGAGACCTCGGAGCGTGTTTTCTCCAAGGTGTGGGACATGGCCTGCAAGGCGGGCTTCCTGACCGGGCGTGAGGCGGCGCGGATCATGTTGCCGCGCGGGGCGGGGTCTATCTTCTTTACGGGGGCTACGGCCTCGATGCGCGGCGGCAAGGGTTATGCGGCCTTCGGGGCGGCCAAGGCCGGGCTGCGCTCGCTGGCGCAATCCATGGCGCGCGAATTGGGACCGCAGGGCCTGCACGTCGCCCATCTCGTGATTGATGCCGGCGTCGATACGGCCTGGGTGCGTGAGCGCATCGCCCAGGCGAAGGGCGCCGAGGCTCTGGCCGCCATGCCGCCGGACACGCTGATGGACCCGGCCTCGATTGCCGAGACCTACCTCATGCTGCATCGCCAATCACGCGATGCCTGGACCCATGAACTTGACCTTCGGCCCTATGGAGAAAACTGGTGAGCGATTCAACAAACGGCCCGGTCTTCTATTTCGACTTTGCCAGCCCCAATGCCTATTTCGCGCATCGCATCCTGCCGGGTGTCGAGGCACGCACGGGTCTGAAATTTCGCCATGTGCCGGTGCTGCTCGGCGGGATTTTCAAATCGACCGGCAATCAGGCGCCGATGATCGCCTTCGCCGGGGTGCCGGCCAAGCTGGCCTATGAATACAAGGAAATCGAGCGCTTCATCGCCCGCCATGATCTCCAACACTTCAACTTCAATCCGCATTTCCCGGTCAATACGCTGGCCCTGATGCGCGGTGCGGTCGCGGCGGAAGCGGAGGGCGTGCTGGAGGCCTATGTCGAGGCGATGTTCCACTTCATGTGGGAGAAGCCGCGCAAGCTCGACGATGCGGATGTCTTGCGCGCCACGCTGACCGAGGCCGGCCTGCCAGCGGAACGCCTGCTGGCCGCGATCCAGACGCCGGAGGTCAAGGCGCAGCTGATGGCGAATACGCAATTGGCGGTCGACCAGGGCGTGTTCGGCATTCCCAGCTTCATCGTCGGCGGCGAGCTCTATTTCGGCAAGGACCGGCTGGAGACGCTCTAGTCCTGGCTGGCCGTGTTGGTCGGCACAGCATTCTTGACCGCCGGCTGGTAGTCGGTGATCTGCACCGGGCGCCAGATACGGTAGATGATCAATCCCAGCAGGAGCAGGCCGCTGAACACGAAGGCGTGGAATATGATGATGATCGGGAAGAGCGCCAGCATTGGCAATAATTGCGCGGCGACCGGTCCAGCACCTTCGACGACTTCGCCGTTTATCGTGGCCTGGCCGCTGACGAGCATGGCCAGCAGGCCGATGCCCCCGATAATCACGAAGATGCTGGTCCAGCCGATATACCAGCTGACCACGAATAATTTGTAGGCACTGCCCAACGTCAGCTTGCCGTTGATTGATTTCAGCTGCATGACATCCTCGCCCCCTGAACCAGCATGCAGCATAGAGCAGGCAAGACCGCAGGCAAGACGATTGCACCACCGGTTGTGTGCAATCCGTGATGTAGAGGAGCAGGCCATGAGCGATGAGCTGCCAGACCCGTTGATCGAGCGTATCGATGAGCTCGAAGCCCACATCGCGCATCAGGACCAGATGCTGCAGGAACTCTCCGAGGTCATGAATGACCAGCGCACCGAGTTCGACCTGATCAAGGCGCGGCTCAACCAGTTCCTCGACCGTATCCATGCCGTCGAGGCCCAAGGCCCCGCGCCGGAGAATCGTCCGCCGCCGCATTGGTAGGCCCGGCCACCCGGCCCCTCACGCGCCGCCAGTATGCGCCGTCAGAAAGCCACTGACCCGCGCGCGGACATCGTCGTGATGGCCGAGCATCAAATGACCGCCGCTCTCGAGCGGGACAAGTTCGGCGCCGGCAATCTCGCGCGCGAGACCTTGTGCGATCTCGAACGGATTGAGGCCGTCATCGCGGCTGTGGATGATCAGGGTCGGTGCCGTGATGGCGCCAAGATCGTATTGCGCTGCCGGATCAATCGCCGCGCCTTCATTGCGCACGCCGTCAAGGCGCTGGGTGACGGGCTGAAACAGATCCACCATCCCGGCGAGAAAGACGCGCTCTTCTTCGCTCATGCCGCTACGCAGTTCCGGCGTGACGTCGAAAATGCCTTCCAGCGCCGGGCGGGCCGTCTTGCTCAGGGCCCAATAGGGGAAGTTCGAGCTGAACAGGGCCTGGTAGAGCCAGGCCGGGATCGGCAAGCCCTGCTGCTCTGTCGTATAGGGCGTGTGTGGTGCCGAGGAGAGCAGGACCAGGGCCGAGGTGCGATCGGGATAGCGCGCGGCGAATTGCAGCGCCGGGGGCACGCCGCCGGATATCGCGATGATCGCCACCCGTTCAATGCCCAGCCCGTCGAGCAGGGCGGCGAAGGCATCGGCCTGCGCCGCGGTGGAGGCATCATCGGGCAGGGGGGAGCGTAGATAGCCAAAGCGTGACGGGGCGATCCAGTGGAAATCATCGCCGACAAAGGTGGTGGCAAACAGCGCGCCCTGGTCGAATCCGCCACCGGCACCGTGCAGGGCCAGCACGGCGGTACCGCTTCCGCCGGTTGTGTATTCCACCGGCCCGGACGGGCCCGGGATCAATATGCTGGTCGCTGCCAGCCGCGCGCGGATCGTCTGCATGTCTCGCGCATAGGCCGCATAGCTTGCCACGAGGGCGAGCAGGATGAGGGTGATGATCGCAAGCGGAATCATGTGCGGCCAGCGTTGCATGGGAGCCTCCGGGCGTGCCGGAGGCCATCATATCCCAATTCGTTCGTCGCGTGAGGCGGCGTATGGCCGCGCTATTGTGCCGCGTCAGCCAGCGCCGATCTCACCTTTGGCAGGATCCGCCGGCTGATCGGAACATCCATCCCGTTCGACAGGATCAGCCGTCCGACACCGGAGGCATCGCGCTCCAGGGCGCTGACATAGCCGGTATTGACGATATGGGAGCGGTGGACGCGCAGGAAGGTCGGCGGCAGGCTCGCCTCGAGGCCGGAGAGTGAGCCGGTATAGAGCGACGTCTGGCCGTTCTCGAAATGCACTTCGACATAATCACCGGCCGCCTTGAGCTGGGCGATGCGGTCGGTCGCGATGTAATCGGTGCGGCCGGCGCTGACGAGTTCGATCTGGACCGGGTGGTCCTTCTGGCGTGCCTGGCTCAGCGCGATCTCGAGCCGGTCGGCGCGGGTGGCTTCCAGCGCGCGGATGCGGCGTTCATTGACCAGGGCAATGGCTTGCTGTGCGAACAGGAAGAGCAGAAGGCCGGCGATCGCCTGGTAGAAATAGCGATCGATGAAGAGTTCCGGGAAGAGCACGGCCAGAGCGGCCAGTCCCGCCAGCACGGCGAGATGGGCGCGGGCGCCGGGCTTGCGCTGCCAGACCCAGACACCGCACCAGGCCAGGCCGGCCAGGATCGTGGTTTCAAAGGCGAAGAGAGTCTTGGCATCATAGCCCGCATGCATTTGCAGGATGGTTATGAGCAGGGCGCCGACGGCAAGCCCACGCAGGAGACGCGCGCGCAGGGAGAGGCCGGAGAAGCGGTGCAGGAGATAGGCGATCAGGGTCAGCCCGAAGGCGGCGGTGCAGGCGACGATCAGCACCAGACGCAGATCATGCATCGGATAGGGATAGGCATAGAGGCCGCGACTGGTCTCGATCAGCAATTGCGCCACGGCGATCAGGGACATCGCACTGATCAGGGCAGAGCCCTCCCGGTCGCCGCCGCGGATCGCCATCGCGGCGAAGAAGACGAAGCCCAGCACCAGAACGCCGAGTGTTACCAGGCTGGGCGCATAGACGGCCGCGAGCATGCTGGTCGGGGGCTGGTAGCGCTCCAGCCCGATCCAGTGCACCGGCCAGCCCAGCTCCAGAAAGCCATGCTGAGACGACATCAGCAGAACCAGTTCATTGCGTCCGGGCCGCAGGCGCTCGCGCGGGACATAGAGCACGGAATCCATGCGGCCGGGAATTTCCGTGGCCCGGTCCGGTCCCGGACGACCATTGGAGCCAAGCTCATGACCATTGAGCCAGGCCGTGCTTGCAGCCTTGCCGGAGATGAAGAGGCCGATCGGACGATCCTGTGGCCATTGCGCGCCGTCCCAGTCGATCTCGGCCCGGACCCAGACCTGCCGGCCCTGGGGATCAAGCTCGCTCAGCGTGATGTCGGTGCAATCCTCGCCAGTGAAATCGGGTGTCGAACCGGCCGCGCCATGGGTCGGGCAGACCCGCAGCGATGTCGCGCCCAGCGCAACAAGACGCTGTGCCGCGGCCGAGCCGACCGGCAGCGCCAGCAGAAGGAGGGCGAGGAGGAGGGTGAGGGGCGTGCGTGTCATGACGTCACTCTAGCGCGCAGGCGCGTGAACGTCCCGCCGTTCAACGGCCAGAAGTGACCATTGCCCGATTGGCGCGTGCATGGGCGTGCCTGGAAGGCAGGATGCGTGCGAGCCGGGGGGCTCAAGGTTACGGAGTGAAACATGATGTCCTGGAAGCAATCCATTCTGGCAACGGCGCTGAGTGCCATCTTGCTGTCGCCCGCCGTCTTCGCGCAATCAGTGCCTGGCGCCAATGCCTATGGCGAGGATGCCATCGAGTTCACCGCGCGCAGCGGCGACAGCGTCGCGGCCTTTCACGGGACGGTCCTTGTGCCGGAAAACCGTGCCGACCCGGCCAGCCGCATGATCGAGGTGAGCTATATCCGTTTTCCCGCGACGGGCGAGAATCCGGGCTCGCCCATCGTTTATCTCTCCGGCGGACCGGGCGGTTCGGGCAGCGGCACGGCACGCGGACCACGCTTCCCCCTGTTCCAGGAGATGCGCCAGCATGGCGATGTCATCGCCTTTGATCAGCGCGGCACGGGCGGTTCGACCGAATTGCCGCGCTGCGTCTCTTCGCAGCCAGTCTCCGAGACCCAAAGGGTCAGCGATGCCGAATACGCGGCGGCCTATCGGCGTGCTGTTGAAGAGTGTGGTGTGTTCTGGCGCGAGCAGGGCGTCGACGTCACGGGCTATACGACGCGCGAGAGCGTGCAGGACCTGGCCGCGCTGCGGGAGCATCTCGGCGCCGAACAGATTTCGCTGTGGGGGATATCCTATGGCAGCCATCTCGCCCTGGCGGCGCTGAAGGAGATTCCCGAACAGCTCGACCGGGTAATCCTGGCCAGCGCGGAAGGGCTCGACCAGACGGTCAAGATGCCGGCCGAAACCGATCGTTATTTCGCGCGTCTGCAGGCGGCCATCGACACCCAGCCGGCGGCGCGGGCCCTCTATCCCGATGTCGCTGGCCTGATGCGACGTGTGCACGCCCGGTTCGAGGCTGAGCCCATGCTGGTGCAGGTGCCGCAGGAGGATGGCGAAACACGGCCCTTCCTGTTGCAGCGCCGCAATCTGCAGGAATTCTCATCGGGCCTGATCTCGGACCCGCAATATGCGGCCCTGCTCTTGATGCTCTATACCGAGCTGGAGGCTGGCCATAGCACTCTGGCAGTCCTGCTGTTACAGCGCTTCTGGTCTATGGGTGAGCCTATTACACTGAGTGCGATGTCGACGGCGATGGATCTCGCCTCCGGGATCGATGATGAGCGCCTCGCTGAATTCGAACGCCAGGCTGAAACCGGTCTGATCGGTGGCTATCTCAACTTCCCGATGCCGCAGATCCGGGGCGCCTGGGACGGATTTGATCTTGGCGGTGAATTCCGCGAGCGCCCCCACGGTGATACGCCGGTCCTGCTGCTCACGGGGACGCTGGACGGGCGGACCTATCCCGACGCCCAGGCCGCTTCCGTCTCTGGCCTGAGCCATGTCGAGCAGATCATCGTGCGCAATGCGGGGCATAATCTCTTCATGACCACGCCGGAGGTCGCCGCGGCGATGCATCGCTTCATGCGCGGCGAGGCCGCAGCCAGCAGCGAAATCATCATCGATCTGCCGGACATGACTGCCAATCCGCTCGACCAACAGGGCTGATAACCCGCTCGTGACTGCCCCTGCGTGACCCCAGCTGCTAGAGCTGGCGTCACGCAAACGGGGAGGCGGTCATGAATACGCTCAAACGCATCTATGTGATGGTCTATCTGACCGGCGCAATCATCCTGGTGATCAAGGCCGGACAGGGCCTGGACTCCGGTCATCACTGGATCGGCTGGCTGGGTGTGCTGCTCACGGTCGCGCCGATCGTGGTGATCCTGTCGATCGCGATGCTGACACGCCGCATGGCCCGCACCAGCGCCAATCTCCCGCTCTTCATCGCCGCGGGCCTCGCGGGCGTGTTGCTGGCCGCCTGGGAGGCGCATTTTGCCGGCGGTGAACGCGATCTGGTCTATTGGGCGCTCGCGGGTTTTGCCAGCTTCCTGATCTATGTTTTCTGGTATTCGCGCTTCAACCGCAAGCCGAGCCCGGCGATTGCGGCGGGTAATGCCTTGCCGGACTTCGAGGTGCTCGACAGCGCGGGCGATGTTGTGAGTTCCCGGGCCCTGACCGAAACTCCCGCCGTGCTGATCTTCATTCGCGGCAATTGGTGTCCGCTCTGCATGGGGCAGGTCAATGAGATGGCAGCCGGGATTTCACCCTTTGTGGAGCGCGGCATCCGGGTCGCCTTCATCGCCCCGCAATCGGTTGGCAAGACGAGGGCGCTCGCCCGGGGCAGGCCGGACGGGCTGGAATTCTATTCCGACACCGGCAATGCCGCAGGACGCCTGCTCGGAATTGATAATCCGGCCGGCCTGCCGCTGGGGATGGAATTGCTGGGCTATCGCTCCGAGACCGTCTTGCCGACCGTGATTGCCCTTGCAGCGGGGGGCGGGATCCTGTGGACCCATGAGACCGATAATTACCGGGTCCGGCCGACACCGGCCGAATTGCTGACGGTCTTCGACGGCGTGGTGTGATGCGAGAGGCGGAATAATCTGCACAGGGTTTGCATCCATATCACGCCGCAGCGGCGACCTGTTTATGAAAGCAAGATCGCTACGGCACGAAAGGACTGATTATGATTGACCTGTTTCAAAGCTATTGGTGGCTCCTCTTCCCGCTCTTCTGGTTTGTCGGAGCCGGCTGGGGCAGCCTGATGCGTTTCAAGCGGACCCAGGCCAAGATCGATCTGATCAAGACCTATGCGGCTGCGGGTAAAGAGGCGCCGGCCGAATTGATTGCCAGCCTGGACGCGCCGGACACCTCCGACGATGACGATACGGGGTATGATGGCGAGCGGCATTCCGGCGGTGGCCGGGCCTTTCTGGTCGTTCTGTTTGGCGGTCTCGCCGGGGTGTTCGCCTTTACCGGCTATACCGGGTGGATTGGCGGCGTCGATACGGAACTCTACTTCGTCGCTATGATTTTGGGCGTGCTCTCCTTCGCCTTTCTGGTCTCGGCCATGTTCAAGAGCGGTCGCAAGGGCGGCTGATGTCGGCGCACGGGACCGATGCCGCGCTGGTCGCAGCGGCTCGGGCAGGCTCGGACAATGCGTTTGCAAGACTTGTGGACCGCCATCAACAGGCGGTCCGCAGCTTCTTGCGCCGTGTCTGCCGGCATGAGGCCGATGCGGATGATCTGGCGCAGGAGACTTTCCTGGCGGCCTGGACATCGCTGCGCACGCTGGACAAACCCGAACGTGTCCGGTCCTGGCTGTTCGGTATCGCCTGGCGGCGGGCCCAGGGCATGGCCCGGTCGATGTCGCGCAGCCGCCAGCGCGAGACCGACTGGCAGGAGGAGCGACCCGGGCATGACCAGCCCGGTACGGAAATGAATATTGCGATGCAGCAGGCGCTGGCACAATTGCCGCCGGACCAGCGCGCCGCAGTCGCCTTGTGTCTCGCCGGCGACTGGTCGCATGCCGATGCGGCGCAAATTTTGGAAATGCCGCTTGGTACGGTAAAATCACATGTCTCACGCGGCCGGGCCCGGCTGGTGGAGATATTGGGAGTGCGTGAAGATGACCACTGATCCGCTCAAGGCGTTTTTCGAGGCTGGCGAGGCGCCGGTTGTCGATCAGGCTTTCCGCGCCGCCACCATGCAGCGCATTGCCCAACGCCGGCTGCACCTGGGATTGGCACGCGCCGCGCTGGCCGGTCTCGTCGTGTTTGTCGCGCTCCTGCTGCTTCGCCCCATTCTCGTGATTCTGGTGCTGAACCTGCCGGCATCATTCGGGCAGGCCGTCTTGATGCTCGCGGCGACCGGACTGCTGGCGCTGGCGGGCTATTATCTGGCGACGCGCACCGTGCCCTTGCCGGCCTGGGTCCAGCGACTGCTCTAGCCGGCGGATCGTTTTGCAGGTTTTCCGTTCCTGAGCTGATGAATCGCCTATAGTCGCGGCGAAACGCGGGGGGCGACATGTTGATACTGGCAGCTGGACTGATCTTGTTTCTGGGTGTGCATTCGCTGCAGGTCATTCCCGGATTGCGCCCTCGGCTCAAGGCGGGCCTGGGCGAGATGCCCTACAAGCTGATCTACACGGCTCTGTCGCTGATTGGTTTCGGTCTTTTGATCTACGGCAAGATCATCGCCCATCCGCCAGTCGTCGTGTGGGTGCCGCCGATCTGGAGCCGGCATGTCGCCTTCCTTGTTGTGCCGCTCGCACTCATCCTTCTGATGTCGGCCTACGCGCCGGGCCATATCCGGCGCGTTGTGCGGCACCCGATGCTGGCCGGTGTTGCGCTCTGGTCGGGTGCGCATCTGCTCGCCAATGGGGAATTGTCGGCGATGCTGCTGTTTGGCGGCTTTTTCATCTGGTCGTGCATCACCTATGTCTCCGCCTGTCTGCGCGAAACGCCGCCGCCTGTGGTCAAGGGCTGGGGCGGGGACCTGACCGCGATCGTTCTGGGTGCCTTGCTCGCCCTGATAATCATCAATGTTCACATGTACTTGTTTGGTGTAGCCATCATTGGCTGATGTCTCTGCATCCGTTTGCGGGTCGGGATGCATCTTATCGATATGAGGCGGCGTGGTGTTGCCTGGTTATGGAGGTTGATATGGGTCCGGCAGTACTGGTGCCTTTCTTCGGTTGTGTCATGATTGCATTGATCGTTTTTATTGCGGTCAATGGCGGAACGCAAAAGCGCAAGGCCGCGCTTCACACGGTCGAAGAGGCTATTCGCGCAGGGCAACAGCTGACGCCCGAACTGGTGAGTTCGCTGGGCATGCCCAACAAGGATCGCGGTGGCGATCTCAAATCCGGTGCCATTTTGCTGGCAGTCGCCATCGCCTTCGTCGTGCTGGGCTGGACGGCCACGGGCATTGATGACGAAGTAGAGGACGCTTTCCGCGTCATGGCCGGCATCGCCGCGTTCCCGGGCTTGATCGGACTCGTCCTGATCGGGTTCGGCCTGATGGGTTCGAAAAAAGACGCGAAGTAGGGGCACGGGCCATGCGGGCGTCGGACGAAGAACTCACAGCTCTGGTGATGGCGACGAAGAATGTCGCCGCCTTCGGAGAGCTGGTCCGGCGCCATCAGGGCGTGGTGCGCGGCATGTTGCACCGTATGTGCCGCAATCATGCCCTGGCCGATGATCTCGCCCAGGACACATTCATCCGGGCTTTCGAGAAAATTGGCAGTTTCCTGGGTACGGGCAGCTTCAAATCCTGGCTGTGCTCGATCGCCTACACGGAATTCCTCAAATCGGCGCGCAAGCGCAAATCGACCGACAGGGCGATGGAGCGTTTCGGCAGCGGTATGGAAGATAGTGAGGCGCCCCGGGACATGGGCAATGTGGTTGATCTCGACCGCGCCCTCACCACATTGAAAGACGAAGAGCGCGTGGCGGTGGTGATGTGTTATTCTTGCGGGATGTCGCATTCGGAAGCTGCAGAGGCGACCGGCATGCCGCTGGGGACCATCAAGTCGCATGTCAATCGCGGGCGTGCCAAATTGCAGGCCTATTTTGCGGAATCGGAGGTAGTGGCGTCATGACTATGAACGATGCCTTTGACCAGCGGCTCATGGCGGCCTTCGCGGAGGCGGCAGAGCCTTTGAATGAACAGGCCGAGGCGGACGCCTTTTCGGCCAAGGTCGTGGCGCAGCTGTCGCATCCGGACCGCAAGCGTGCCCTGGTGCTCGGTGGGGCCGGCTCGATCGGCTCGGCGATTGCCGGCACCCAGCTGGAAGGCGTGTTCACCCAGGTGCAGATCCCGGCCGATGGCCTGATCGCGAATTTCGCTTTCCTGATGTCTCCGGAGACGATGGCGGCACTCGCCATGGCCGTGGCGTTGGGGATGGTGGCGCTGATCCTGCCGCGCCGGCTCGCCTAGAGTCTGACCAGCAAAAGTCGCAGCCAGTTTGACGGGCCGGAGTGCTCAAGACTTTTGCGCTGCAGCATGGTGCGCTAGTCTCAAGGCAATCCCAGCCCCGAGAGGCCGCACCCATGTCCGCCCAGACCCAGACCCGTCGTATCACCGCCGCCGATATCCGCGCGCGCAAGGGGCTCGAACCCCTGGTCTGCCTGACCGCCTATGATGCGCCGATGGCCCGCCTGCTCGACCCGCATTGCGACCTGCTACTGGTCGGCGACAGCGTCGGCATGGTCGTCCACGGCCTGGCGAGCACGATCGGTGTCACCCTCGACATGATGATCCTGCATGGCCAGGCGGTGATGCGCGGTGCGAACCGTGCCCTGGTGGCCGTCGACATGCCCTTCGGCAGCTATGAAAAATCACCACAGCAAGCCTTCGAGAACGCGGCCCGTATCATGAGCGAGACCGGCTGCCAGGCGATCAAGATCGAAAGTGGCACCTATGCTGGCGACACGATTGAATTCATGGCGCAACGCTCCATCCCGGTGATCGGTCATGTCGGCTTGCGGCCGCAGGCGGCGCTGGCCGAGGGCGGGTTCAAGGCGAAAGGCAAGACCGGTGCCGAGCGAGATCGCGTCATCGAGGAAGCGGTCATCGCGGAGAAGGCGGGCGCCTTCGCCATTGTGATCGAGGGGGTCGATGAGGAATTGGCCCGCGAAATCACCGGGACCGTCAAGGTTCCGACGATCGGGATCGGCGCGTCGGGCCATTGCGACGGACAAATCCTGGTCACCCAGGACATGCTGGGCGTGTTCGACTGGACGCCCAAATTCGTCAAGCGCTATGACAATATGGCCGAGCGCACCGATGCTGCCGTCGCACGCTATGCCAGCGAGGTGCGTGATCGCAGCTTCCCCTCGGGCGACGAGGTCTACACGCTGAGACGGATTGACGGTTGAGGTCTGTTGCCGCTTGGGCGCGCGGACGCTAGGGTCGCGCGGATATTATCCCATAAGCATGGAGCCGCTTCGACGTGGTCGATATTTTCGAAGAAGTTGACGAGGAACTTCGCAGAGACAAATACCAGGATCTGGCGCGCCAATACGGCCCGCTTGTGCTCGGTGTTGCCGCTGCGATCATCGTTGGAACCGCTGGCTATCAGGGCTGGCAGGCGTGGCAGACCTCAACGCGCGAGCAGTCCTCGGATTCCTATGAAGTGGCGATCAACGCGCTGGAGGCCGATCGTTCGGCCCAGGCCGTTGCGGGCTTTGACACTCTGGCGGAAACCGGAACCGCGTCCTATGCAACCCTGGCGCTGCTGCAACGCGCTGCCATGGCGCTCGAAGCCGGCGACAATGCGACGGCGGCCGCCTTCTATGAGCAGGCCGCCTCGCGTACAGCCGAACCGCTGATCCGCGACCTCGCCAGTCTCAAGGCCGTCTGGGCGTTGTGGGATACGCTGAGCTTCAGCGATGTCGAGATTCGCCTGACGCCGCTGACAACGGCGACTTCGCCCTATCGGCATCTGGCGCGCGAAGCGATTGCCGTTGCAGCCCTGCGCGCTGGCGACAGGGAGCGCGCCCAGCGCGAATATCAATTCCTTTCGACGAGTTTTGATGCACCGCAGGGTGTGGCCCGGCGGGCGCTGGAAGGCCTGGCACTGATTGCCGCCGACGGCGCGCCCGCGACCACTGAAATCGCGGCGCCTGCGCCGGTCGATGACGCTGCTGGCAGCGAGATCGAACCAGAGACTGAACAAGCTAGCGCCGGGGATTCGGGCGATGATTGATGTAAAGCGTTTTCGTACGGCCGTTCTGGCCCTCATGCTGGCCCCATTGGCGGCCTGTTCATCGGTGCCCAATCCGATGAACGCCTTCGACTTTCTGTCGAATGGCGATGAAGATAGCGATACGGCGCCAACCGACGGGCGTGTCTCGATCCTCAGTTTCGAGCAGACGCTGCAAATCAGCGCTGATGCGGACATCCCGGCCGTCACCTTGCCGCCGGCCTATGTCAATACGGTCTGGCCGCAGCCGGGCGGCTATCCGACGCACGCGCTGCAACACACCCAGGCCAGTGGCGATCTTGCCGTCGCCTGGCGCCAGTCTGTTGGTCAGGGCTCCAATAATGACCGCCGGCTCAATGCGCGGCCTGTTATCGCTGACGGCCATATCTTTGCAGGCGATGCGACCGGGCAGATTTCTGCGCTTGATGCTGAGTCCGGGCAGGAAGTCTGGTCCGTGCGTCTGGACGTTCCCAACCGCTATGACCGCATGTCCTTCGGTTCCGGGCTGGCCCATGATTCAGGGCGTATCTACGCTCATTCCGGATTTAATTTTTTCGTCGCGCTTGACGCGGCCACGGGCGCTGAAGTCTGGCGCACCGAAACGCTCGTCCCCTTCCATGGCGCCCCAACCGTCGCCGATGGCCGCGTTTTCGTCACCAGTGATGACAATGAATTGCTGGCGCTGGACGCCGCGACCGGATCGGTCCTGTGGACCTATCAGGGCATCGTCGAGACGGCGCGTCTGCTGACCGGGCCGAGCCCCGCTGTGCTGGGCGATATCGTCGTGGCCCCGTTTGCCTCCGGCGAGCTGGTGGCGCTGCGGGTGCAGAACGGCAATCCGGTCTGGTCCGACAGTCTCACGCGCGGCGCGGGCCTGACGGCCATGTCGGAAATCAATGATGTTGCCGGTAGCCCGGTCATCCTGGACGGCACCGTGTATGCGATGAGCCATTCAGGCACGCTGGTGGCGATTGAATTGCGCACAGGCGAGCGGATATGGACACAGCCGGCCGGTGGTCTCCACACGCCGTGGGTCGCCGGGGATTTCCTCTACGTCACCACCAGCGAAGCCGAACTGGTTTGCCTCAACCGCAATACCGGCGTGGTCCACTGGATCACCCAGCTCGATTTGTTCGAGAATCCGAACCGGCGCAAGAACCGTATTGCCTGGGCTGGTCCTGTTCTCGCTGGCGGCCGGGTTTTCCTGGCCTCGAGCAGCGGCGATGGTGTTTTGGTCAATGCATATGACGGCGAAATCATCCGTCAGTTCTCGTTGGGCGCCACGGTCTTTGTGGCACCGGTGATTGCCAACGAGACTGTTTATGTGGTTACCGATGAGGCGCGCCTGCTCGCGCTTCGATAGGCCAAAAATCCATGACTGATTTTATACCCCGCATCGCCGTCGTCGGACGGCCCAATGTGGGAAAATCGACGCTGTTCAATCGCCTGGCGGGCAAGCCGCTGGCGATTGTCGATGACCGGCCGGGCGTGACGCGCGACCGACGCGAAGCCGTGGGCCGTCTGGGCGATATGGATCTGCGCCTGATCGACACCGCCGGCTATGACGACGAGAAAAAGGAAGGTCTGGAGGCGGAAATGCGCGCCCAGACCGAGATCGCGATCAAGGATGCGGATATCTGTCTGCTGCTGATCGACGCGCGGGCCGGCATCATGCCGCTCGACCAGACCTTTGCCGAAGTCATGCGCAAGGCCGGTAAACCCGTCATTCTGCTGGCCAACAAGGCCGAAGGCCGGGCCGGGCAATCGGGCCTGCTCGATGCCTACAGTCTTGGCCTGGGTGAACCGGTTGCGATCTCTGCGGCCCATGGCGAGGGTATGAGCGAACTCTATCAGGCGCTCATTGATGCGATCGGCCAGCAGCCGCAAAAAAGTTCGAAGGCGCGTCCGGATTCGCCGCCCCTGCGCATTGCGGTCATTGGCCGGCCCAATGCGGGCAAGTCGACCCTGATCAATTGCCTGATCGGCGAACAACGCCTGATCACCGGTCCCGAGGCGGGCATCACGCGTGACGCGATCGCTGTCGACTGGTTGTGGGACGGGCGCAGGGTGCGCCTGCACGACACGGCCGGTCTGCGCAAGAAGGGCAAGGTCTCTGACCGGCTCGAGCGGATGAGCGTCGCCGATACGCTGCGCGCGATCAAATTCTCCGAAGTCGTGCTCTTGCTGATGGATGCCAGCCATCCCCTGGAGAAGCAGGACCTCCAGCTCGCCGACATGGCCTTCTCCGAAGGCCGGGCCGTCGCAGTGGCGATTTCGAAGTTCGACCTCGTGCCGGATCGCGAAGCCTATCTCAAGGAAGTGCGCGAGGAATTTGACCGGCTTCTGCCGCAAATGTCCGGCGCGCCGCTCCTGCCGATCTCGGCCCTGAAAAACAAGGGCCTCGACAAGATCATGCCGACCCTGTCGATCCTGCACCGAAATTGGGACGCCAAGGTGAAGACCCGCGATCTCAATGACTGGCTGCATGAGATGATCGAGCGGCATCCGCCGCCGGCCGTCAATGGACGCCGGATCAAGCCGCGCTATCTCACCCAGACCAAATCACGCCCGCCGACCTTCGTGCTGATGTGTTCGCGCGCCGCCGACCTGCCTGATAGTTATAAACGCTATCTGATCAACGGTTTGCGTACGGCATTTGATCTTCCCGGCGTGCCGATCCGTCTGATCGTCAAGGCCGGCAAGAATCCCTATGTCGATAGTGAGCCGGGCAATGAGCGCGGCGGCAGCGGGCCGGGCCCGAAGAAGCGCTAGCGCCGACGACACGTCAGACTGGGCGCCCGGGCCTTGGCCCGGGCCAGCCTCAGGCTTTGACGATTTCGCGGTGACGCTGGCAATCGTCCGAGACCAGCTCGGCGATCAATGGCCACAGGGTGGCCGGTTCCGGCAGTGAATTGGCGTCTTCGCCCGGGAAAGCCTTGGCGCGCATCACCGTGCGCACGGCGCCGGGATAGACCAGATTGATCCGCAGCGGATTATTATTGTGCTCATCAGCCCAGGACTGGACCAGGGCGTCGAGCCCGGCCTTGCTGGCCGCATAGGGCGCCCAGAAGGCGCGCCGTGAAGTCGCCGCACCCGATGAAATGAAAACGGCGCGTCCACCGGTATCCGATTTCAGGAGCAGGGCTTCGAAGGCGCGGATCATCCGCGCCGGCGCCAGCAGATTGACGCCAATCACCTCATTCCAGGTCTTCGCCTTGATCTGTGCGGCCGGCGTCAGGACGCCGAGCTGGCCGGCATTGGCCAACAGAATGTCGAGCTTGCCCCAACGCTCTTCGACGATGGCGCCGAGTTGCTCGATCCCGTCGCTCGACATCAGGTCGAGCGGGACCAGGGTCGAGGAACCGCCCGCAGCGCGGATCAGGTCATCGACCTCTTCCAGGGCACCGGTGGTACGGGCTGTGGCGATCACATGGGCGCCAGCCTTGCCGAGTTCGAGCGCCATGGCGCGGCCAATGCCACGCGAGGCACCGGTCACCAGGGCGACGCGGCCGGTCAAATCAATTGCGGTCATGCATCCACCAATAGGGAGAGTTGGAATTCTTTCGCCGACAGCGACCGGTCATGATCCATCAGACGCGTCGGATATTCGCCGGTGAAATAGTGATCTGAAAGCTGCGGCGCGCGGTCATTGCGTGGCCCGCCGGTAATCGCCTGGTACATGCCGTCGACGGTGAGGAAGGCGAGGCTGTCGGCCTCGAGCTTGGCCGCCATCTGCTCGACATCCATATTCGCCGCGATCAATTCCTTCTGGCCGGCCATATCAATACCGTAGAAGTCGGGAAACTTGATCGGCGGACAGGCCGAGCGGAAGTGGACTTCCGTGGCGCCGGCCTCGCGCATCAGGCGCACGATTTTCAGCGAGGTGGTGCCGCGGACGATGGAATCATCAATCAGCAGGACGCGCTTGCCGCGAACGGCGGCGGCATTGGCCGAGTGCTTGAGCCGCACCGACATGTCGCGGCGGTCCTGATTGGGCTGGATGAAGGTGCGGCCGACGAAGTGGCTGCGGATAATGCCCAGTTCGAAGGGGATGCCGCTGGCTTCCGAATAGCCCAGCGCGGCCGGCACGCCGCTATCGGGCACGGGAATGATGACATCGACATCGACCGGCATTTCGCGGGCCAGCTGGCGGCCCATTTCCTTGCGGGCTTCATAGACGCTGCGGCCACCGATATTGGAGTCCGGCCGGGCAAAATAGATGAATTCGAAGGCGCAGGGCCGTGCGGCGCGCGCGGGCGAGAAACGTTCGCTGCGCATTTCGCCATCGGACAGGATGATCGCCTCGCCCGGTTCGACATCGCGGGTATAGGTGGCGCCGACCATGTCGAGCGCTGTCGTTTCCGAAGCGAAGACGACCGCATCGCCCAATTGACCCATCACCAGCGGCCGGATGCCATGCGGGTCGCGGGCAGCGATCAGGCGGTCATTGACCAGCACCACGAAGGCAAAGGCGCCCTCGATCTGCTTGAGGGCATGCGACAGGCGATTGGTGAGCTTGGACTTGCGCGACAGGGCGGCGAGATGGAGCACGACTTCCGAATCGCTGGTCGACTGGAAGATGGCGCCATTGGAGACGAGCTCCTCGCGCAGCACCCGGGCATTGGTGATATGGCCATTATGGGCCAGCGCGATGCCACCGCCGCGGACGTCGGAATAGAGCGGCTGCACATTGCGCAGCACCGAGGCGCCCTGGGTCGAATAGCGCACATGGCCGATTGCGACATTGCCGGGCAGGCGTTGGGGCATGTCGGCTGATGTGAAGTTCTCGCCGACCAGGCCGAGATAGCGTTCGACATGGAAACGCGACCCGTCATGGGTCGCGATGCCGCAGGCTTCCTGTCCCCGATGCTGGAGTGCGTGCAGGCCGAGCGCGGTGAGAACACCGGCATCTTCTGACCCGTAAACGGCGAAAACGCCGCACTCTTCCTGGGGGCGATCCGTGACGGGATCGTAAGTCAGCGTGGCGGGAAGTGCGTGCTTATCGCTCATCCATCGTCATCCTGGTCATCCGTGGTCGAACCGATCAGCTCATCTAGTCGGTTTCTGTCGCGGCTGCCATAGGAGGTCGCATCATTTCTTATAGTTTCTGCAATCGGGTCGCGGGCAGCGCCCGGGCTGGCCTCGGGCAGTAGGTCGGTGCCGGCAATTCGCGAGGTCGACGGCGCCAATGTCTGCAGCGCGTCTGCGGCAGCCTTCACGAGCGGATAGATCCGCGATTCGGTGACGGCGCGCGGCGGTTGCCCGTCTATGCCCAGGGTCGCCGCCATGAAGATGACGCCGAGGGCCAGCAAGACCAGGCCGCGCACCACGCCGAAGGCGAAGCCCAGCGTCCGGTCGACGACATTGACGTCATCACCCTTGGCCAGGCCGTTCGACAGCGAGGAGGTCACGAAGGTGATCGACAGATAGACCAGCAGGAAGATGACCGCGCCGATCGCCAGCGGCGCCAGCCAATCGGGATCGATCAATTCCCGTGCCGGACCGAGAAAGGCAGGCAGGGCCCAGAGTGTCGCCAGCGAGGCGGCGACAAAGGCAGTCACCGACAGGGCTTCGCGGACAAAACCGCGCACCAGGGCCAGCAGGCCGGAGACCAGAAGGATTGTCAGTCCTATTCCATCGAATGCACTCAGGGAGCCGTCCATCGGCGTCTTTCCTATTCGCCTGCCATCGCCTGCAGAGTTTGCACCAGTTCGAGCGCCGTGGCCACGCCCAGCACACGTACCGGCGCGGTATCATCAGCCGAGGCTTTCGGGGCAATGGCGCGTGTGAAGCCCAGCTTGGCGGCTTCCTTGAGGCGTGAATCACTCCGACCGACGGGGCGAACATCGCCGGAAAGACTGATTTCTCCGTAAACAACGCCGTCCGAGGGCAGGGCAACATCCAGCGCCGATGAGACAATGGCGGCCGCGACGGCGAGGTCGGCCGCGGGTTCGGCGATCTTCAGACCGCCGGCGACATTGAGAAAAATATCGCGATTGGAAAAATCCACACCGCAGCGCGCTTCCAGTACGGCGAGTACCATGGCCAGCCGGCCACTATCCCAGCCCACCACAGCACGGCGTGGTGTGCCAAACGCTGCCGGGGCGACCAGGGCCTGGATTTCGCTCAGGACGGGCCGTGTGCCTTCCATGCCGGCAAATACAGCGGCTCCAGAGGTCGATTCGCCGCGTCCATCGAGGAAGAGGGCAGAGGGATTGGCCACTTCGCCCAGTCCGGCATCACCCATTTCAAACACGCCGATCTCGTCGGTCGGGCCGAAACGGTTCTTCACGGCGCGCAGGATGCGGAATTGATGCGAGCGCTCGCCTTCGAAATACAGCACGGCATCGACCATGTGCTCGATCACCCGCGGACCGGCGATCTGGCCGTCCTTGGTGACATGGCCGACCAGGATGACGATGCAATTGCGCTGTTTGGCAAAACGCACCAATTCCTGTGAACAGGCACGCACCTGGGCGACCGTGCCCGGTGCAGCGGCGAGTTGGTCGCTCCACATGGTCTGGATCGAATCGATGACGACAATGTCGGGTTTTTCCGCCTTCAGCCCGTCGAGAATATTATTGAGCGAGGTTTCCGCCGCCAGCGAGACCGGCGCATCGGCCAGCCCGAGCCGCCGCGCGCGCAAGCGGACCTGGGCAACGGCCTCCTCGCCGGAAACATAGATCGCGCGGGCATCGGCGCGGGCCATCAGGGCGACGAGTTGCAGCAGCAGGGTGGATTTGCCGATCCCCGGATCGCCGCCGACCAGTATCGCCGAACCGCGCACCAGCCCGCCGCCGCAAACACGGTCGAGCTCGGGAATGCCCGATTTCAGCCGCGGCGCTTCGGGCGTATCGGCACCGAGATCGACCAGGTCGAGTGTATTGCCCTTGCCGCGGCGTTTTGCGGTCGTGGCCTGGGTGCCCAGCGGTGCCGCCGGGGTTTCCTCGACCAGCGTATTCCAGCTGCCGCAGGCATCGCAGCGCCCGGCCCATTTGCTCTGGGAGGCGCCGCAGCTCTGGCAGACATAGATGTTTTCAGCACGGGCCATGGCGAATCGTCTTCTGTGGCTAGGCGTCTAGTTCACACTCTGTTCCGCGCCGCCGCAAGCTCACTGCGCGGTGGCTGTGCCCGGCAGATAGACGCGCCGGAAGCGCAGGCCGAGCCGGACGAGGAATTCATAGGTGATGGTGTGGGCCGCCGCGGCCATTGGTTCGAGATCATCGCCGAGAAAGCTGACCCAGTCGCCCGGTGCGACCGGCGCTGTGACATCACTAAGATCGAGCGTGGTCAGATCCATCGAGATGCGCCCGATAATGGGCACTTTCATCCCGCCAATGCGGCCGAACCCGCCATCGCCGCAGGCCCGCAGCAGCCCGTCGGCATAGCCGGTGGCGACGGTGGCGATGCGCATTTCGCGCGTTGCCGTGAAAATGGCGCCATAGCCGGCGCAATCGCCGGCCCTGATCGTGCGCACCTGCAGCACCGGTGCCTCGACGCGCACGGCGGGGACAAAGGGATCGTCGCAGTCCTGGGCGGGGTGGCCGCCATAGAGTGCGAGGCCGGGCCGCAGGACATCGAAATGATAGCGCGCATCGAGCATGGCACCGCCGGAATTGGCAAAGCTGGCGGGGATATCGGGGAAATGCGCGCGGACTGCAGCAAAGCGTTCCAACTGGCGCGCATTGAGCGGGTGGGCCGGTTCGTGGGAACAGGCCAGATGGCTCATGATCTGGCGGACATCGAGACCGGTCAGCCAGTCGGGATTGTCGAGCAGGCTCTGCGTCGCATTCGGACCCAGGCCCAGCCGGTTCATGCCGGTATCGAAATGGATCGCGCAAGGCAGATCCGGCGCCAGGTCGCGAAGATGGTGCAATTGGTGCAGATCATTGATGACCGGGAAGAGCCGCGCCTCGCGTAGCGAGGCCAGTTCGGAAGGCCAGAAACCATTGAAGACGAATATCTCGGCCTCGCGCCCGTCCAGCGCTTCGCGGGCTTCACGGCCTTCGGCGGTATGGGCGACATAGAAGGTGCGGCAACCGGCATCGGCGAGGGCGGGGATGACACGTGACGCGCCGAGCCCATAGGCATTGGCCTTGACCACCGCGCCGGTCCGCGCCGTTGGAGCGAGGCGCTGCAGGGCCGCGAAATTGCGCTGAATCGCAGCCAGATCAATGACCAGGCGTGGTGCAGGCTGAGCTGCGGGTTCAGCCGGGTCCGTCTTCGTATCGTTCATCAAGATCGCTAAACTTCGTGCGGGCCCCGTCAAAGGCGAGTTTGGCCGTACCGATGGCACCATGGCGTTGCTTGCCGATGACCACTTCGGCCAGTTTTTCAATAATGCGGAATTCTTCCTGCCAGGCGAGATATTCAGGCGTGTCCTCGCGCGGCTTTTCGCGTTCCTTGTAATAGGCTTCGCGATAGACGAACAGCACCACATCGGCGTCCTGCTCGATCGAACCCGATTCACGCAGGTCGGAGAGCTGGGGCTTCTTGTCTTCGCGGCTTTCGACATTACGCGAGAGCTGCGACAGGGCGATGACGGGAACTTCCAGTTCCTTGGCCAGGGCCTTGAGGTTCTGCGTCACTTCGGAGACTTCCTGCACCCGGCTATCGCCCGGCCGGTTGCGTGAGGAAGTGACCAGCTGAAGGTAATCGACGATGATCAGATCGAGCCCGTGGGTGCGCTTGAGGCGGCGCGCGCGGGCGGCGAGGGCGCCGATGGGCAGGCCACCGGTGTCGTCGATATAGAGCGGCAGCGACTGGATCTCGAGCACCGCGTCGCGGATCTCTTCATACTGGGTCGCGTCGATCGTGCCCTGGCGGATCATATAGCCGGGGATGCCGGTGTAATCGGCGATCAGACGCATGGCGAGCTGTTCGGCCGACATTTCCAGCGAGAAAAAGCCGACAACGCCGCCCTTGGTCGTCTTGGTGGTGCCGTCGGGCTGTTCCTCGAACTCGTAGTTTCGCGCCACATCGAAAGCGATATTGGTCGCCAGCGCGGTTTTCCCCATCGAGGGACGTCCGGCGAGGATGATCAGGTCGGACGGGTGCATGCCGCCGAGCTTTTCATCCAGCGCCTTGAGGCCCGAGGAAATTCCCGACAGACCGCCATCGCGCTCATAGGCCGCGGCGGCGGTCTCGACCGATTCGGTCAGCGCCTGTTTGAAACTGACAAAGCCGCGTGAGGTCGAGCCGGCCTCGGCGAGATTGAAGAGTTGTTGCTCGACCGCCTCGATCAGTTTGCGCGGCTGGGTTTCGGCATCGGTGGTCGCGGTTGCGGACAGCTCGTCGCCGATGCGGATCAGATCGCGGCGTAGGGCCAGCTCGTAGATCATGCGCGCGTATTCGGTCGCTGCCGAATTATTCGCGGCGCTCTCGATCAGTACGGCCAGGTAGGTGGTGCCGCCGATTTCACGCAGCCCGTCATCGCGGTCGAAATGGGTTTTCAGGACCACCGCATCGGCCAGCGAGCCGCGGCCGATCAGATCGGAGGCGGTCTCGAAAATACGACCATGGACGGGGTCGTAGAAATGTTCCGGCTTCAGCCAGTCGGCGATGCGATGGAAGATCTCATTGTCGTAGAGCAGCGCACCGAGGAAGGCTTGTTCGGCCTCCAGATTGTGGGGCGCGGTCTCCAGCGTCGTCGGGACGCCGGAATCGAATGTCATCAGCTCAGTGGTCATACAGATGGGATACAGGCTCGGCGGCCGGGATGCGACCCCTCAATCCGCGCAGGGTGAATCTTTGCCACAGCATTTCCCCGGCCTGTGGAGAAGTGTGGATAAGTCTGGTGGCAAACAAAAACGGGCGGGTCTTGCGACCCGCCCGTTTCCGGCATTCAGCGTTGGCTGAGAGCCTAGTCTTCGTCGTCTTCGGGCGCTTCCGAATCGTCGGCGCCTTCGGCGCGGCGTTCGGCCAGTTCTTCGCCTTCTTCGCTGGCTTCGAACAGGTCGGCAGCCTGGGCTTCGGCGATGGCGCGATCTTCGTCGGCTTGTGCCGCGATCACGTCTTCACCAGAGGCCTGGCGTTCGGCTTCGTCGAGCGAGCGGGCGACATTGATCGTGACCATCACCGAAACATCGGCGTGCAGACGGATACGGATGTCGTGCAGGCCCAGCTTCTTGATCGGCGCGTGCAGATCAATCTGCGAGCGAACGACCGAGGTGCCGGATTCCGAAACGATCTCGGCAATGTCACGCGAGGAGACAGAACCGTAGAGCTGACCGCTCTCGCCAGCGGAACGAACCATGACGAAGGTTTCGCCATCGATCACTTCACCAGCGGTCGCTGCTTCAGCAGCCCGTTCGGCATTGCGTGCCATCAGGGCTTCTTTTTCCGCTTCGAAGCGGGCCATATTGCCTTCATTGGCGCGCAGCGCCTTGCCTTGTGGCAGAAGGAAGTTACGGGCGAATCCCGGACGGACCGAGACAACTTCACCCATGACGCCGAGATTTTCGACGCGTTCCAGGAGAACCAGTTTCATCGTGCGCTCTCCTTAATCCATCACATAGGGAAGCAGTGCCATCTGGCGGGCGCGTTTGATGGCGCGGGCCAGTTCACGTTGCTTCTTGGCGGATACCGCCGTGATACGGGACGGGACGATCTTGCCACGCTCGGACATGTAACGAAGCAGGAGCTTCGGGTCCTTGTAGTCGATCGCGGGTGCATTCTCGCCGGAGAATGGGCACACCTTGCGGCGGCGCATGAATGGGCGGCGAGCAGGCAGGTTTGCAATATTATCGGATGACATCTGTTTCTCTCCTTACGACCGGAAATCGCGGCGCGGACGACGGTCATCCTTCTTCGACAGAATCGCCGAAGGCTGATCGGTGTGCTCGTCGACACGAAGGGTCATGAAACGCATGACGTCTTCGGACAGGCGCTGCAGGCGCTCAAGTTCGTCGATCACGGCGCCATTGGCGTCGATATCGATCAGGCCGTAATGACCCTTGCGCGACTTGTTGATGCGGTAGGACAGGTTACGCAGGCCCCAATATTCGATCTTGCCGGTCTTGCCGCCATTGGTCTCGATCAGGGTCTTCGTTTCTTCCAGAAGAGTTTCCATCTGGGCCGGAGAAACGTCCGGGCGTACGATGAATACGTGCTCGTAAAGTGCCATCTTGGCTCCCTTCGTAAGCGGTTGCGGCGCAAGCCTCGCCGAAGGGGCGGGCAGGCTCGCGGTGGCTCCTGTACCGGTCCGCCACACCATGTGACGGGAATAGAGGGACAGGACCGCAACCAAGCGAAGCGCGCGTTTAGCCCATAGCGATCGGCCGCGCAAGCCGCATCCCCTCTTGCGCGTGCGCCGTGACAAGGGGTATCGAGCGTTCGATTCAATTCGCGGGAGGCGTTCCGATGGCGTTTGCATTCGTATTTCCCGGCCAGGGTAGCCAGGCCGTCGGCATGGGCCAGGAACTGGCCGCTGAATTTTCCGCCGCACGCGCGGTGCTGGCCGAGGTCGATGAGGCGCTCGGGCAGAACCTGTCAGGCCTGATGGCGAATGGTCCGATCGAGGATCTGACCCTGACGGAAAACGCCCAACCGGCCCTGATGGCGGCCAGCCTGGCGGTGATGCGCGTCCTGGAAACCGAGTTCGGGGTTGATGTCAGCGCGGCGAAATTCGTTGCCGGTCACAGCCTGGGCGAATACTCGGCCCTGGCGGCGGCGCGCGCCCTGACCATCAGCGATGCGGCGAAACTGCTCAAACTGCGCGGCCGTGCCATGCAGCAGGCTGTCCCGGTCGGGCTCGGCACGATGGCAGCGCTGCTTGGCGCCGATGAAGACATGGCGCAGCAGGCGGTTGATGCCGGTTCGCTGGTCGGCGTCTGCGCGATTGCCAATGACAATGCGCCGGGCCAGATCGTGATCTCCGGCTCGACCGCCGCGATCGAGGCGGCGATCGACCGCGCCACATCGCTGGGCGTCAAGAAGGCGATGATGCTGCCGGTTTCCGCCCCTTTCCATTGCGCCATGATGCAGCCGGCCGCCGATGCGATGGCCGAGGCACTGGCCTCGACGGTGATTCTGCCGCCAGCCGCACCCGTGATTGCCAATGTCACCGCCCGGCCGACATCGGATATTGAAACCATCCGGCGGCAATTGGTCGAACAGGTCACCGGCCGCGTGCGCTGGCGCGAGAGTGTATTGTGGATGGTTGAGGAGGGCGGCATCAAGACGCTCGCCGAAGCCGGTGCCGGCAAGGTGCTCACCACCATGCTCAAGCGCACCACCAAGGATGCGAATGGCGTGCCGCTCAATGTGGCCGCCGATCTGGAAGCCTTCGCGGCTTCGCTGAAAGAGGATAGCTGAGAATGTTTGATCTGACCGGCAAGAATGCGCTCGTCACGGGCGCCACAGGCGGCCTCGGCCAGGCGATTGCCAAGGCGCTGCACGCGCAAGGCGCGACTGTGGCGCTCTCCGGCACGCGCGAAAACGTATTGCAGGAGCTCGCCGCCGAGCTGGGGGACCGCACCCATGTCCTGCCCTGCAATCTTTCCGATGCCGACGCGGTCGACGCGCTGCCGAAACAGGCGGCCGAAGCGATGGGGTCGATGGATATCCTGATCGCCAATGCCGGCATCACCCGTGACCAGCTTCTGATGCGCATGAAGGATGATGACTGGGACATGGTTTTGCGGGTCAATCTGGAGAGCTATTTCCGGCTCTGCCGCGCCGCCCTGCGCGGCATGATGAAGGCACGTTGGGGCCGTATTGTCGGCATTACCTCCGTGGTCGGTGTCACCGGCAATCCGGGCCAGACCAATTACTGCGCCTCCAAGGCCGGCATGATCGGTTTCTCCAAATCCCTCGCCCAGGAAGTCGCCTCGCGCGGCGTCACCGTCAATTGCGTTGCACCGGGATTTATCGCCTCGCCGATGACCGATGTGCTCAATGAAGAACAGCGTAAAGCCATCCTGACGAAAATTCCTGCTGGTGATCTGGGTACGGGCGATGATATTGCTGCTGCAATTGTCTATCTTGCCAGCCAGGAAGCCAATTATGTGACCGGCCAGACACTTCATGTGAATGGCGGTATGGCAATGATTTAGCGTAGCAACTTGCCAGAGTGAGTACGGTTGCCCATTCTGGTCAGCGCTCGGGAAGTATGTTACTTGCCCGCGCATCTTGGTGAAGGCGGCCCGGTTTTGGGGCGCTATGCCTCCTTTCCTGTGCCGTCGATTTCCTGCGGCGAATTACCATGAGGGTCTGAAATGTCTGACGTTCTCGAGCGCGTTAAAAAGATTGTTGTTGAGCATCTCGATGTCGACATCGAAAAAGTTACGGATAATGCGAGTTTCATCGATGATCTGGGCGCTGACAGCCTGGACAATGTTGAACTCGTGATGGCGTTTGAAGAGGAATTCGACATCGAAATCCCCGACGACGCCGCCGAGCATATCCAGAAAGTCGGTGACGCTGTGAAGTTCATCTCCGAGAAAGTCGGTTAAAGACCACTCCATGCGGCGCGTTGTCGTCACTGGAATTGGTCTGGTCACACCGCTTGGCTGTGGCAAGGATATCGTCTGGGGACGTCTCCTTGCAGGCCAGTCGGGTTTGGGCCTGATCGAGCATTTTGAAACCGGCGATCTGGCGTGCCAGATCGCCGGTCTCGTGCCGCGTGTCGATGGCCGCGGCGGAGGCTCAGCCGACGATCCCGGTGCCTTTGCACCCGATAGCGTCATGAGCCCGCGCGACCAGAAGCGCGTTGATGATTTCATCCTCTACGGGATTGCTGCGGCCGATTACGCCATCGCCGATAGTGGCTGGACCGCGACCTGCGAAGAAGATCGCTGCCGCGCCGGCGTCATGATCGGTTCCGGCATTGGCGGTCTGGAATCCACCTATAACGCCTCCATCGACCTGCATGAAAAAGGTCCACGGCGGCTCTCTCCCTTTGTTATTCCCGGTCTGTTGATCAATCTCGCCTCCGGCCAGGTTTCGATCCGGCACGGGCTCAAGGGCCCCAATCATGCCGTCGTGACGGCCTGTTCAACCGGGGCCCACGCGATCGGCGATGCGGCGCGGATGATCGCCCATGGCGATGCCGACATGATGGTCGCCGGCGGCGCCGAAGCGGCGGTCTGCCGTCTGGGCATTGCCGCCTTCATCGCCTGCAAGGCGCTGTCGACCGGTTTCAACGATAATCCGACCGCCGGTTCGCGCCCCTGGGATCGTGACCGCGATGGCTTCGTGATGGGCGAGGGCGCCGGTGTCGTCGTGCTCGAGGAATATGAGAGCGCCAAGGCGCGCGGCGCGACCATTTATGCCGAGGTCAAGGGCTATGGCCTGTCCGGCGATGCTCACCATATCACCGCACCCGCCGATGATGGCGATGGCGGTTTCCGGGCGATGTCCGCTGCGCTGAAAGATGCTGGCCTGGATCCGTCCGATATTGATTACGTCAATGCCCACGGCACCTCGACGCCGAAGGGTGACGAGATCGAATTGCGCGCCGTTGAGCGCCTGTTCGGCAGCGGCGATGTCGTGATGTCCTCGACCAAATCGGCGATCGGGCACTTGCTCGGCGCGGCCGGGGCTGTCGAGGCGATTTTCTCGATTCTGGCGATCCGCGACGGGGTGTGTCCGCCGACCCTCAATCTCGACAATCCGTCGGTCTCCACATCGCTCAATCTGGCCGCCCACACGCCGGTGAAACGTCCGGTCCGCGCGGCGCTATCGAATTCTTTCGGATTCGGTGGCACCAATGCCTCCGTGGTATTTGTCGCGGTCGACTGAGTGCACCGCTAAAGTTCGGGATGGCCCCAATGAGTGATGTCAAAGCGCCCAAGGCGAAGCCTAATGCGAACACCAAGGGCGGTCTGGGCCGGCTGATTCTGTGGCTCTTTACCGGCCTGCTGGTGCTGGCGTTGATGGCGGCCGGGGCGGTTTATGGCGGTTATCGCTGGCTGCAGGCGGAATTCGTCGCACCCGGCCCGGCCCAGGAAGAGACTGTCATTCTTCTGCCGCGGGGCACCGGTCTGGTGCGGATTTCCAGCCAGCTTGAATCGGCCGGTCTGATCGAGGATGCCCGCCTGTTCCGCGCAGCCGTGACGCTCGATGGCGGCGATCGTTCCCTGCGGGCCGGGGAATATGCCGTGCCGGCGCAGTCAAGCATGGCGCAGATCTATGAATTGCTGCGCTCCGGACGCACGATGCAACACCCCGTCACCTTCGCCGAAGGCCTGACGAGCGCGATGATCGTGGCGGTGCTGGAAGAGGCCGATGTGCTGACCGGCGAGATTACTGATATCCCGCCTGAAGGCAGTCTCCTGCCGGAAACCTATCTGGTTGACCGGGGCACACCGCGCCAGGTCGTGCTGGATCGCATGCTTGCTGCCCAGCAGACTCTGCTCGACGAGCTCTGGCCGCACCGCGCCGAGGACCTGCCTTTCTCGACCCGCGAGGAGGCGATCATTCTCGCCTCTGTGGTGGAGAAGGAGACGGGGATTGGTGCCGAGCGCGCGGAAGTCGCTGCCGTCTTCGTCAATCGCCTGCGCCGCGGCATGCGGCTGGAGAGCGACCCGACCATCATCTATGGCATCAGCCGCGGTGAGCCGCTCGGTCGCGGCCTGCGCCGGTCCGAGCTCGACAATGCAGCCAATGCCTGGAACTCCTATCAGAATGACGGCCTGCCGCCGACACCGATCGCCAATCCGGGCGCGCAATCAATCGCTGCCGTGCTCAATCCCGCCGAGAGCCGCGCATTGTTCTTTGTCGCCGACGGGACCGGCGGACACGCTTTTTCAGCGACCTATGCCGAGCATCAGCGTCATGTCGCGCGCTGGCGCCAGATCGAAAGGGCCCGCCAGCGCGCGGGCGATTAATATGGCTCAATTGTCCGGCATGACGGGTTTTGCCCGAACCGAGGCCAGCTTCGAGCAATTCAGCTGGGTCTGGGAAGTGCGCAGCGTCAACGGCAAGGGGCTTGAGGCCCGCTTCCGATTTCCCGGTGGTTATGACCGTCTGGAGGCCGGGGCCCGCGATCTGGCCAAGGCGCGCTTTGCGCGCGGTAATATCCAGGCCAGCCTGACCCTCAATCGCGATGCCTCTGATGCGGCGCTGCGCCTTGATACCGCGCGTATCGAGGCGATCCTCGCCGCGGCTGAACCCTATGTTTCCAGCGGACGTGTCCGGCCGGTCAGCCTGGACGGATTGTTGGGTGTGCGCGGCGTCCTCGATGTCGAGGACCGCAGCGAGCCGGACGATGCCGATGAACTTGATGCGGCCCTGCTGGAAAGCCTGGCGCTGGCGCTCGACAGTTTGCGCGATGTCCGCCTGGTCGAGGGCGGTGAGCTGCAGGCGCTCCTCAATGGCCATGTCGACACCATCGAGACCCTGACCCACCAGGCCGAGACCAGTGCCGCCGTGCGCCTTGATGCGATCCGCGACCGCATCGCCGCCAAATATGCCGAACTCCTGCCGCAGGGGCTCGATCCGGACCGGCTGGCGACGGAGGCGGCGACGATGGCGGTGAAGATGGATGTCCGCGAGGAGCTTGATCGGCTGCATGCGCATATCCGTGCTGCGCGTGAGCTCTTGGCAGCGGGTTCGCCGACCGGTCGCAAGCTCGACTTCCTGTCACAGGAGTTTAATCGCGAGGCAAACACTCTATGCTCCAAGTCCTCCGATTCTTCACTGACCCAGATTGGCCTCGCCATGAAAAACGCGGTCGACCAATTCAGGGAGCAGGTACAGAATGTCGAGTGACGGACATCCCCCGATCTTTCGTGGCGGCCGCCGCGGCGTGCTGTTGGCTTTGTCCAGCCCGTCCGGCGCCGGTAAAACCACGCTGTCCAAGCGGCTGCTGAGCCAGAATCCGGACATGGTGCTGTCGGTCTCGACCACGACGCGCCAGCCGCGTCCCGGCGAGGTTGACGGGGAAGACTATAATTTCGTCACGGTCGAGGCGTTCAAGGCCCAGATCGAGGCCGGCGAGTTTTTCGAATGGGCCGAAGTGTTCGGGCGCTATTACGGCACACCGAAAGCCCTGGTGCTCAATGCCATCGAAGACGGGCGCGACGTGATATTCGATATCGACTGGCAAGGCGCCCAGGCACTCGCCGCACAGGCAGCGGAAGACACGGTTCGCGTCTTCATCCTGCCGCCTTCACTGGACCTGCTCGAGGACCGGTTGAGCAAGCGCGGTCAGGACACGCCGCAAATCATCAAGGATCGCATGGCGCGCGCCAAGGATGAGATCAGCCACTGGCATGAATATGACTATGTCATCGTCAATGATGACTTCGCCCGCGCCCTCGACAAGCTGAACCAGATCCTGCACGCGGAACGCCTCAAGCGTTCGCGTCACCCCTGGCTGAACGGCTTTGTTGACGCGCTTATGGCTGAGTAGCCCGCGCGGCTCGCCAGGCTCTGGCGAGCGCCTGGAAGCCGGCAATGTCAATCGTCTCCGCCCGGGCGCCGGGCTCGAGACCGGCGGCAGCAATCAGCTCTTCTGTTGAGGCCGTCGTCTGGCTCGCCGCCTGGCCGAGACTGCGGCGCAGGGTCTTGCGTCGTTGTCCGAAGGCCGAGGCTGTCACAATTCCCAGCGCCTTGAGATCATCAAACCGTGTGCCGTCCGGCAACGGATCCAGCATCACCACGGCCGACTCGACCTTGGGCGGCGGCGTGAAGGCCTGGGCGGGAATCTTCATCACCAGCTGGGCGGCACAGACCGACTGCGTCAGGATGGCCAGGCGGCCATAGGCCTTGTCACCAACGCGCGCGACAACGCGGTCAGCCACTTCACGCTGGAACATCAGGACCGCGCGCCGCCACCAGATCGGCTGCGCCTGCAGCCATTTGATCAACAGGATGGTGCCGACATTATAGGGCAGGTTGGAGAGAATGACCCGGTTCTCACCGCTCAGGATCGTCGCTTCATCAATCGTCAGCCCGTCGGCTTCCAGCACGGTCACCTTGCCGGGCCAGGCCGCGCTGATCTCTTCCAGTGCCGGCAGGAAGCGTGCATCCTTTTCCACCACGGTCAGGTGTCTGGCGCCGGCGCCGAGAATGGCGCGCGTCAGCCCGCCCGGACCGGGACCGATTTCGATTGCCTGACTGTTCGCCATATCGCCGGCAAAGCTGGCGATTTTGGCGGTCAGATTGAGGTCGAGCAGGAAGTGCTGGCCGAAGGATTTCTTCGCCGCCAGGTCATGGCGGGCGATGACATCGCGCAGCGGCGGGAGTGGATCATTCATGCGCGGTGTCCGGCGATACTGGCCGCCGCGTCGATCGCGGCAAGCAGGCTGTCGGCGCGGGCCACGCCCTGACCGGCAATGTCGAAAGCCGTGCCATGATCGGGCGAGGTGCGCACAATCGGCAGGCCGAGGGTGATGTTGACGCCGCCATGGAAGTCGAGCGTCTTGACGGGGATCAGGCCCTGATCGTGATACAGGCAGATCGCGGCATCATAACCGGCCCGCGCCTCGGCGTGAAACATGGTGTCTGGCGGCAGCGCGTCGGTGATGGCGATGCCCTCGGCGCGCAGGCGGGCGGCGGCGGGGTTGATGATGTCGATTTCCTCGCGTCCCAATGTGCCCGCTTCGCCGGCATGCGGATTGAGGCCGGCCAGGGCGAGACGCGGCTCGGCAATACCGAAATCGCGGCGCAGCGCCTGATGCGTCAGCCGGGCAATCTGTTCGATCCGCTCGGCCGACAGGCTCGCCACGGCGCGCGCCAGCGGTTCATGGATCGAGGTCAGCACAACGCGCAAACCGCCGCCGGCCAGCATCATGGCCGGGCCGCGCGTGCCCGGGACGGGATGGTCGCGGGTAAGTTCGGCGAGAAATTCGGTATGGCCGGGAAAACTGAAACCGGCCTCATACATCACGGATTTGGCGATCGGGGCGGTGACGAGGCCGAGCGCTTCACCGGCCAGACACAGCGCGACCGCTGCCTCGATACTGGCCTTGGCCGCCGCGGCATGACGCGGGTCAGGAGTGCCCGGGACGAGCGGTGCGGTGATGCCGACCGCAGCCGACAGGACGGGCAGGGCGTCAGGAAAGCAGTGTGCGGCAGTCGACAGCTTGGATATCTCGACCGGTGCGGTCAGGCCAAGACGTTCCGCACAGGCGCGCATCACTGCAGGATCGCCGATACAGGCAAAGAGCGGGCTGGAGACCCGCCGTGTGGTCCATGCCTTCAGGATGATCTCTGGGCCGATGCCAGCCGGATCACCCATCGAAATCACGACAGGTGAGGCGTTTGGCATTAGTCGCGAATCTCGACCGTGCCGTCGCGGCGCAAATCCCTCAGCCAGCGGCGCGAATGCAGCGAGAGCTGCTGGCCGCGAAGTTGCGACTCCAGATCATCACGGCTCGGGACGCCCGGGCCGGCAATGGTGCGGTCACAGACAATCAGGCTCTGCAGGCCGGCTGCGGTCTGCAGCACGCCGGTATTGCCACCTTCACGCAGGGGCTCGAGCGCTTCGCTGATTTGCGGAAGCAGGGCATCGGCGCCGATCGCGCCGAGTGGCGTGACGACCGAGCCGGGGATCCGGCTGGCGACGGCCTCCGCCTGCGAGCAGGTCGGATTTTCGGCGAGCGCCCGGGCCAGGGCGGCGCTGGAATTGGGTTGCACGGCACTGGCTGGAACGGTGATCTGGACCAGGTCGTATTGCAGGGTTGTGGTGCCATCACGCGCGGCCACGAGGGCGACAATCATGAAGCCGCCGGGAACGCGGACCGGATTGGACAGGGCGGCTCCGCCCTGGCTCTGGATGTATTGCTGCATGAGCTGCGGCACAATCGTGGCGACTTCAGGCGGCAATTGCGATGCAACGATCCAGCCGATATCGCCGCCATTGGCAGCCGACGGCGCGTCTGAATACTGACGAGCGAGTTCGGGGAAGGGGGCGCCACGCTGCAGCTGGTCCATCACGGCGATGACGCGCTGCACGGTTTCCTCTTCGCGACTGACGCTGGGAATCTCGAAAAACAGTTCGAAAATCCGATATTGCGGCTGAGAGGCGCTGGCGGCCAGGCGCTCAAGTGCCATCTCGATCTGTTGATCGCTGATGCGGATACGCGAGCCATAGCGGCCATTGACCAGAACCTGCCAGGCGATTTCCGCCTCAAGCTGGTGCCGCAAGGTCTGGATATCGACGCCGGACCGTTCCAGATCGCCGACGATCGAGGCGATCGTGGTGTTGTTTCGGTCGGCGAGGTCCTGGATCGACTGGTCGATCTCTTCCTCGGTGACCGCGATTTCATATTCCCGGGCGGCCTGCAATTGCAGGTTTTCGTCGACCAGGCCGCGAATCGCCTGGCCCTGGATCTGCGCCAGGGTCGCGGCGTCAATCTGGGTGAGGCCGGTCGAGGCAATGATCAGGCGCATACGATTGCGCACATCCACCGTTGTGATCGGTTGATCATTGACGAGCGCAGCCACGCCCTCGGTCGTTTGCGCCATGGCGCCAGGCGCCGTGATCACGAGCAGGGACGCCATCAGCGTCAGCACTAGGTTTTTAACGGGTATCATCAACATTCGCTATCCGGTTCCGCGCGGAACATTACCCAAAGACGCTGCTGGTGCAATCGCCCGGCACTGTTGTTTAGTCAGGAGCCACGCCACCCAGCGTGAACAGGGTGATGCGTATCTGTATCGATTCGGACGGGCCCAGCCGCGCAATGCGGTTGTCCTCGCGCTGATAAACGATGTCCAGCTCGGTGCATTCATCGGCAAAGCGGAAGCCCGCGGTCGTCAAACGTGACGTGCCGCGGTCAAGATCGCGGACCGTGCTGCCAATGGCGCTCCAGCGGTCGGTGAGTCGGGCCGAGAAATTGGCCCTGGCTTCGCGCTGGTCGCTGCGAGAGCTGTCGTCATCGCTGACTTCGAGATAGCTGATCTTGCCGCTGAACCGGTCGCTGACATAGCCGAAACCGAGATCGACCCGATTGATGTCGCCATCCATGGAGTCGAGCCGGGTCTGCAGGTCGGCGGTGAAGCCGGCAATCTCGAGCGAGCCGGCGACGATGTAATCTGAACGTTCTTCGTACAGGCCGCTTCCGGCAGTGAAGGCCGGGTCACCATCGATCCGGTAGCTTTGTCCGACAAAAATACTGGCCAGACCGCTCTCGCCCCATTGCCCGGTTGTGCGCACACCGTAGCTGATGCGCTGTCCCGGCTCCCAGATATCAAATCCCGAGGCCCGGATCGGAGCGAAGAGCAGGCTTTCATCGAGATCGAGGGAAACACTGTCTTCGTTGAAAATACGGTCCGATTCGGGATCATCCGTGGCCGCGACCGCGGAGAAAATCGGTTCAATGATCCAGTCGACCGTGTTGCCCGGGCGATAGAAAGGCCAACTGACCTCGGCGCCAACCAGCCCGAGTTGCCGCGAGAAACTGTCCTCCGGAACGGCATAGCTCGCGGGAAGGTCCTCGAAGGAATAGCTGTCACTGCGGGCATAGGCATAGGGCTCGACCACAATGCCATTGCCGGTGACCCAATGGGCGCGCCAATCAGCGGTGACGCTGGCGCGGGCATAGTCGGTGCCGGTCTCACGCTCGAGCATGACGGCCTGGCCGCTCAGATTGATGCGGCCCCACGCGCCGGGTGCGTTGAAGACGCGCTCATAGCGGATCAGGGGCGCGATGGTCGGTATGGTGTCGTCGTCTTCCAGCTCGCGCAGGCTCTGATACTCGGCGGCGACCAGCGAGCCATAACTGTTTTGCGTCCGGCCCTCGAGATAGATCTGGCTGACCAGACGGCGATTGCCGGCCTCGATCAGGGCGCCGCGATCACGGTCGATTTCCGAAAAGCCATAGCGGCGCAGGTGCAGGTCGTCGGAGGCGCGCTGAACGCCGAAGCCCCAACGCCAGTCGGGATTGATTTCCCACTCGCCGCCACCGAACAAATGCCAGCGCCAGGTCTCGTCGCCGAAACGCTCGCCATCGCTGTCAATCTCGGCTTCATGGGTCAGGCTGCCCTCGAAGGCCATGGCACCGGACCAGAAGCGCTTGCGGTACTCGGTGAAAAGCAGCGGATTGACATTGGTCATCACGCGCGGCGCCAGCGTGATGTCCTGCGAGGGCGAGATCGCCCAGTAATAGGGTTGCTGGTAGGAAAAGCCGAGCCGCGAGGAAACGCTGAATCCGGGAAACAGCAGGCCGCTATGCCGGTCTGCCGACGGATCGGGGTGGGCAAAGACGGGCGAGTAAAGCACCGGCACGCCCATCACCTCGAACTGGGCGTCGCGGTAATAGATCATTTGCTCGTCGGGATCCTGGATCACCTGACGGGCGCGCAAGCGCCAGGTCGGCTCCTGGGCGCCGTCCTCGCACAATTCGCAGGCCGTGTAATAGGCGTCCTCGAGCTGCATGGCGCCATTACTGCGGCGAATCGCGGCGGCAGCGGCCATCTGGCCATTATTCTCGAGCATGGTGGCAAAGCCGAGCGCCAGACCGGCCGACATTTCGGAGTCGAGCTCGACCTCGTCAGCATATTGCGGATGGGGGCCCTGACCGTGAATGATCACATTGCCGCGGGCGATGATGCGATTCAGGTCGGGATGATATTCCAGCTCGTCGGCATAGAGCGTGCGACCGCTCTGACGGGCGCGTACGTGCCCGGTCGCCAGAAAACCGGCACCTTCGCCCAGGTCTTCAAGATTGTCGGCTTCCAGATAGACGGGTGCCTCATCGGTCTCCGGACTCTGGGCCAGGACCGCAGGCGACAGGACGAGCACGCCAGAGCCCATCAATGCAGCCGCGAGGCGACTAAACTGCGACGCCATGCGTCACTCCTTGTCTGATCCGGTCGGGTTCGAATACCGGGCTTTATGACTAACGGAAGCCGCCGCAGTCGTCCATCGCGTCATCCGTCCTCGGTCGAGGCGATGTAGCTCATGGCCAGAAGGGCGGTCAGCGCGGGTGCGGCCCAGGCCGCCGTGGCAGCGGGAAGTGCGCCGGTCGCACCGAGCGAGCCGAGGACCTCCTGCAGGAAAAACATCAAGAAACCGGCCAGCCCCCCGGCCAGTGCGAAAGCCGCCGCGCCGCCGAGGCGGTGCAGGCGCAGGGTTGCCGCCGCTGCGATCAGGGTCGCCGCGAGCAGGGTCAGCGGCAGGGCCAGCAAACGGTGCAGGCGCAGCTCATAGCGCTCGGTCGCAAGGCCGGCCTCATTCGCCGACGCGATCAGGCCGGGAAGGTCCCAGACTGAAACACCGTCCGGAGAGCGTGCCCGTTCGAACAGGGCCTGGCGGTTGATCAGGGTCGGAATCGTCACCAGTCCAAGATCGAGAGCCGCGCTGTTCGGCGTCCGCTCGACGGCCTCGGTGACTTCCCAGAACCCGTCCCGCAGGCTGGCGCTTGCAGCGTCGATCCGGCGCTCGAGTTGAGGAACGCCCTCGGCATTGACCGAGAAATACATGAAGGCCGGCGTCATCAGGCGCTGGCTGTCCTCATCGAGCGACAGGGCGGCGATCACGGTGAAACCATCCAGATTGGTCTCACGCAGCCAGACCGGCTCCTCGACATTGGCGCTGCGGCGCACATCCATGAGGGCATCGCGGCGGTGTTCAAACTCGGCATTGCCCGCCGAGCCCAGCGGGTTCAGCGCCAGGGTTCCCAGCAGCCCGCCGACCAGCGCCAGGCCGATCGGTGCCGACAGGATCCGCCAGGCCGACATGCCCGAGGCGCGCATCACGATCAGCTCGCTGGAACGATTGAGCCGGAACAGCGAAGTCAGCACGCCGAACAGGAAAACGAAGGGCAGGGTGGTCTCGATCAGGGACGGGGTCTTGAGCAGGGTCAGCCAGAGCAGGTCGAGCGAGCCGATATCGACCCGGGTGCCGATGGCGCGGGATTGCTCGACGAAATCGACCAGGATGATGACCGTGCTGATCACCAGAAGGGCCAGGCACAGCCCGACCAGGGTCTGCACCATCATATAGCGATTGAGGCGGCTCATCAGCATGGCTCAGGCTCCGCCGGCCAGATGGCGGGCCGGGCGCACGCGCGTGGGCCAGTAGATGACCGTGAGCGCGCCGAGACAGCCCAGCAATGGCACCAGATACTGGCCGGCATTGACCGCGCCGTCGACGGCGCTGGCCGACTGGACCGCAAATCCGGTCAGTCGCAGGGAGAGGCCGAGCCCGACGGCAACCATCACGCGGCGACCATAACCCATGCGCGAATAGTCGCCGGCCAGGAAAACGGCGGCCGCGATGAGCACAAAGGCGAGATTGTAGAGCGGCGAGGACAGGCGGTAATGCGCTTCCGCCCAGGCGCGCTCGGGGCCACCGCTGCGGGCAATCGTGCTGGCATCGGGCCAGATCAGCTCGTGCAGGAAACGGTCGCTTTCCTTGAAGAACATCGCATCGATCGGGCCGATAAACTCGCCGAGGTCGAATTCGGTCCGGTCAAAGGTGACATAGCCCAGCTCGCCGGCGGCATCGATCTGCTGCCGGTTGCCGTCGGCCAGCACCATGGAAGACTGGGTCGAGGAGCGGACGATGAAGCCTTCGCGCGCCGTGATGGTGATCGGTTCATTGGCGACGCGGGTGTCGTGGATCAGCACGTCCTGCATATGGCCGTCACGGCCGCGCTCGCGGGCATAGAGCGTGACACCGGCACCGATCTGGGTGAAGGCGCCCGGCGTGATGAGGCTGGCGGCGGCATCGGAGCGTAGATCGTGCAGGCTGCGGCGCATCTCGCGGTAGGCCAGCGGCTGGACGAAGAGATTGATCGCGAGATTGAAGATCATGACATAGACCGCCAGGCGGATCAGCGGTGACAGCACGGCGAGCCGGCTCATCCCCGAGGCCGAGGCGATCACGAACTCGCTGTCGGCCGCGAGCCGGTTCATGCCCGACAGGATGGCGATAAAGATCGCGATCGGCACCAGCAGGGCGGTCAATTGCGGCAATGCCAGCAATGTCACCTTGAGAAAGGTGAAGGCGGTTTGCGAATAGCCCGACACCAGATCGACATTCGACAGGCTCTGCGTCAACAGCGCCAGACCGGCCAGGGCCGAGACCGCCGTGATGAACGGCCAGAGCATCTGCCGGAAGAAATAGCGTTGAACCAGAATCATGACCGAATTTTCGCTGCGTGATGCGCCTTCTATCTCACGACTGGATCGGATACCACTTCTGCAATCCATCTTTTCGGTTCCATCTGCATTTTGGGGCCCCCGCTTCTCGAGAAGGTCAAGCCATGAAGATCGAATTCGTTACTGCCGGTTCTGCCGCCGGCGCCATCGCCGTTCCAGCCTTTGACAAGGCCTCGCTCTCGGCGGCTGCCCAGTCGGTCGATTCAGCGACTTTAGGCGCGCTCGGCCGCGCCATTGCTGCGTCGCGCTTCAAGGGCGGCGCCGGCGAGACGCTGGAAATCATTGCACCGGCTGGCATCGATGCCGGACGCGTCGTGATTTTCGGTCTCGGCGACAAGGCCAAGCTGAATGAAAGCGTGCTTGAAAAAGCCGCCGCTGCCGTGGTCGCCAAGCTGCTGATCGGCGGCGAAACCGCGGTGACACTGCGCCTCGATGGCGAGACCAATGGCGAGGGCGCGGCCCGCGCTGCCCTTGGCGCGCGCCTGGCGGCCTATCGTTTCGACCAGTACCGCACCAAGCTTTCCGACGACAAGAAGCCGTCGCTGACCCGGGTTGCGATCGCCGTTGACGATGTCGCCGCCGCGAAGTCGGCCTGGGCCAATTGGGGCCCGGTCGCCGATGGTGTCGATACCGCACGCGAACTGCTCAACCAGCCGCCCAATATTCTCAACCCGGAAACCTATGCCAAGCAGATCCAGGGCATGGCCAAGCTCGGTCTCGAGATTGAAATCCTCGACGAGGCGCAAATGCTCGAACTGGGCATGCATTCCCTGCTCGGTGTCGGCCAGGCGTCGGAATTCGAGAGCCATATCGCGATCATGCGCTGGAATGGCGGCAAGGCCGGTGAAAAGCCACTCGTCTTCGTCGGCAAGGGGCTGACCTTCGATTCGGGCGGTATTTCGCTCAAGCCGGGTGCCGGCATGGACGAAATGAAGGGCGATATGGGCGGTTCCGCTGCCGTGGTCGGCCTGATGACCGCCCTGTCGGGCCGCAAGGCCAAGGTCAATGCAATCGGGATTGTCGGCCTGGTCGAGAACATGCCTGATGGCAATGCCCAGCGTCCGGGCGATATCGTCACCTCGATGTCGGGCCAGACGATTGAAATCCTCAACACCGATGCCGAAGGCCGTCTCGTACTCGCCGATGTCCTCTGGTATGCGCAGCAGACCTTCGATCCGAAACTCATGATTGATCTGGCGACCCTGACGGGCGCGGTGCTGATCGCGCTGGGCAATACGCGCGCCGCGATCTTCTCCAATGATGACACGATCGCCGATCGTTTGTTCGCCGCCGGTAATGCTTCCGACGAGCCGGTCTGGCGTCTGCCACTCGGCCCTGACTACGAAAAGCATATCGAGACCAAGAATGCCGATATGCGCAATGTCGGTGAAGGCCGTCTGGCGGGCTCGATCTCGGCGGCGGAATTCCTCAAGCGCTTCGTCAATGACAAGCCCTGGTGCCATATCGATATCGCCGGTACGGCGATGGGCGGCATGAAGGACGATCCACGTCAGCCCAGCTGGGGCACAGGCTGGGGCGTGCGCATGCTCGACCGCTTCGTGCGCGATAATTACGAAGGCTAGCCTTCGAAACAGGAGAGGGCGGCTTTCGGGCCGCCCTTTTTGTGTATGCCGGCTGATATCTGGTTCTATCATCTCGAGCGTTCCGGTCCTGAAGAGGTCTTGCCGGAATTGCTTGAAAAAACGCTGGCCAAGGGCTGGCGGGCCTTGGTGCGTTCAGGCGATGCCGAACGCCTCGCCTCGCTCGACCAATCGCTCTGGACCTGGCGCGAGACCAGCTTTCTGCCACACGGCCGTGCCGACCAGGCCGAGCCGGAGCGCCAGCCCGTCCTGCTCGCCAGCGACGAGGCGAACCCCAACCAGGCGCAATGCCTCTTCCTGCTCGACGGCGCCGTGCCGGACGCGCCTGATGCCTTCGAGCGTGTGATTGTCATGTTTGACGGCCAGGATGAGAGCGCCGTCAATGCGGCGCGCCGGCTCTGGAAACAATTGTCGACAGCCGAGCGAACTGTTTCATACTGGCGCCAATCGCCGGAAGGCCGCTGGGAGAAGAAAGCATGACCCGACGCATCCTGTTACCCGTGCTGGCCGCGCTGGCCGTTTCGGCCTGTGCCGCGACCGGCAATGGCGAGCCGCCGGCCACAAGCCTGCCCGGCTTTGAAACCGTCACCGACCCCTGCGGCGCCGACGCGCGCGGATATCTGATCGGGCAGCCGATCCGTGAAGTTGATCTGGAAAGCCTGGCGCGCATCGTGCGCCCGATCCATCCCGGCCAGCCCGTCACGATGGATCACCGGCCCGACCGCCTCAATATTGATCTCGATGGCGATGGTGCCATTGTCCGCCTCTGGTGTGGCTGAGCGCCCTGGATCTGATCTGATGAAACCTGTCCTTGCCCTGTTCACCGGCCTCGCTGCGGGCTTCCTGCTCGCCGGCTGTGCCTTCGACGGCGCGCCTGCGCCGCAGACCGTCATGCCCGAGCCGCAGCCGCAGGCGCCGGCCGTCAGCGAGCCTGTTTCCGACATGCCCTCAATGGGCGCCGTCCAGGATATCGGCACCGCGCCTTTCCAGCGCCCGATCACCGGGTCGTGCGGCATGGAGAATTTCCAGCACCATGTTGGCCAGCCCCGGATCGAGGTTGATAGCCGAAGCTTGCCGGCCAATTACCGCGTTGTCGGCCGCTATTCGCGGGTCACGATGGAATATCTGCCTGAACGCCTGACGATCCGGATCGCCGATGACGATACGGTGGAGAGCATTACCTGTGGCTAGGGGGGGCGCTGCGGGCGATCAGCCCTGCGCAAACCAGATATAGGCGACATACCCCGCCAGCATCACCGCACCGACGCCGCGGCCAATGGTCGGGCGTGTGAGCAGCAAGCCTGTCAGGACGAGTGAGGCGACCATCAGGACCGGCAGGTCGAAGACCAGAAAGCGCGAGGCGATCGGGATGGGTGTGACCATGGCGGTGACGCCCAGAATGCCCAGCAGGTTAAAGATATTGGACCCGATAATATTGCCGATGGCGATTTCCGACTGGCGCCGCAAGGCGGCGATCAGCGAGGTCGCCAATTCCGGCAATGAGGTGCCAATGGCCACGACGGTCAGACCGATAAAGGCTTCCGAAACCCCATAACCGCGCGCAATCGAGACGGCGCCATCGACCAGCATGCGGGCACCGGCCATCAGGGCAATCAGCCCGGCGATCACCCAGAGCAGTGAGACGAGGCTGGAGGCCGGCGCGGCATCCGTGCCGCTGTCGGCCGGCGCCTCACCGGGCCGCAGATAGGCCCGGGCCAGATAGGTCACGAGGCCGGCAAACAGGACCAGTCCCGCCAGGCGCGAGATTTCGCCCATGGCGAGCACCGGGATCAGCACCAGCGTCGCCGCCATCATGACAGCGGTGTCGCGGCGCAGGGTGGCGCCGCTGACACGGATCGGCCAGACCAGCGCCGAGACGCCGACGATCAGCAATATATTGGCGATATTGGAGCCGATAATATTGCCGACGGCGATATCGGGCACGCCGCGCAGGGCCGCATCGACAGAGACCAGCAATTCCGGCGTCGAGGTGCCGAAACCAACGACGGTGAGGCCGATCAGCAGGGGCGGCACCGCCAGCCGTCGGGCAATCCCGACACTGCCGCGCACCAGCGCATCGCCGCCAAAAAACAGGCCGATCAGCCCGGCGGTCACAAAGACATAATCCATGAAATTTCCCCGGTGGGTCCGCAGAGGCGCGACCCGATGCGAACGTGTGGATCAGGCCGCGGCGCTACAAGATGCCGCCGTAAATAAATGCTCCGGTCACCGGTTCCGTGCGGTGATCGTGTATTGCAACACTGTCGCGAAGCCGACCCAGATCAGATAGGGGATATTGGCATAAAGCACCCAGGGCGCGATCGGATAGATGCTGGCCAGGGCCCAGATCAGCGTGCCCAGTACCAGCGTGATATCCACCGCTGCCAGTAGATTGCTCCGCAATCCGAATTGCAGCGGCGTGAAGGCCGCGTTGAAGATCAGATTCAATACGAAGGGCAGGGCCAGCCAGGCCGAAATTTCCCCGGTGAAGGCGAGCCAGAATACAAAGCCGAAACTGCCCGCGATAATGAGATAGAGCACCGACCAGACCGGCCCGAACAGCCAGGCAGGCGGAGCCCAGGCCGGCCTTTTCAGTTGAGCATACCAGTCCCTGGTTTCCATGTTTGGCCTCGTGCGGCTGTTCGCATTGGGAGTTTGGGGGCAGTGCGGGTCTTGTTCAAGCGGGGACGGCGGTCTGCGGAACTCCCACACCCTGCCAATAAACCCACCGTCATCCCACGGTGCTCGGGCGCGCTTCGCGCACCGTGGGATGACGGTGGCGCGTTTGGTGCCGGTGATTATTCGGCGCTGACGTGGCTTATCCCCGCCCTTCGCCCATTGTCCCACGTCATCCTGACGCAAGTCAGGACCTCGAGACCGCAGGCTCCGCACTTGTTGCGTCGAGGTCCCGACTTGCGTCGGGATGACGATATTTTGTTGAGTTTATCCCCACCCCACCAACCTGCGCGCATAATCGCCCCGTTCCGGTCGCACGGGAGGCGTGAGCTCAGTCATTCGCGGCGGTCGGGAGCGTGGAGCTCATCCGCACGACGGCGTGACAGCCCGAGTTCCGGTGAGGCCATGATCGGGGAAGTGAGGCATTAGGGCTCGACCAATCTTCCACGGTCATTTCGAGGCAGGGCCCGCGAGGGACCTGAGTAAATCTCCACGTGCGGGACGTCTCGAATGTCTCAACTCATTATTGCGCTAACCGGCATTCGCCGGCGTCCCGCACACCTCCCAAACCGGGGAGGGCCACTCAAACCTCCAGCCGCTTGCGGCGTGGAGATTTTCGTGTGCCGCCTAGCCTGCGCGGGCGGCCTCGAGCTTTTCTTCCGCCGCCATCCATTTGGACTCTGCCGCATCGATCAGTTCGACGGCCTTGGCGCGTTTCATCTGCAAATCCTTGGCGGCCTTGGGGTCTTTCTTGTAGAGGCCCGGCGTGGCGAGGCCGCGATCGATCACGTCGAGAATGCCGCGCAGGCGATCAGCCTCCTTGGCCCAGCGCGTGGATTCAGCGCGCAGGGGTTTGAGCTCGTCGCGGCGGGCAGCCAGATTACGGCGCTTGACGCTCTTGTCGTCCTGGGGGAGCTCCTTCTTCTCGCGCTTGGCAGCGCGGGCCGGGCGGCCGGAGAAGCTCTGGCGATAGGTCTCGATATCCTCGTCATAGGCGGTCACCGAACCATTGGCGACGAGCCAGAGACGGTCGACCGAGCTCTCGATCAAATGCCGGTCATGGCTGATCAGGATGACGGCGCCTTCATACTCGTTCAGCGCCATGATCAGGGCCGAGCGGCTGTCAATGTCGAGGTGATTGGTCGGCTCATCGAGGATGAGAAGGTGAGGGCCATGGAAGGTGATCAGATTGAACATCAACCGTGCCTTCTCGCCGCCCGAAAGCGAGCCGGCGGGCGTTTCCTGACGGTCGCGCGGCAGACCGAAACGGGCCAGACGTCCGCGGCGCTGGGCCTCGGTCGCATCGGGCATCAGATCGATCACGTGCTGATAGGCCGAGGTGTCGGCGTGCAACCCGTCAATCTGGTGCTGGGCGAAATAGGCGATTTCCAGCTTCTTGTGATGGCGCATATGGCCCGACAGCGGAATCAACTTGTCGCAGAGCAGTTTGGCCAGGGTCGACTTGCCGGCACCATTGCGGCCGAGAATGCCGATCCGGTCATCCGGATCGATGCGCAGATTGACATTGCGCAGCACCGGCTTGCCCGGCGCATAGCCGGCATCGACCTCTTCAATCCGCACGATCGGCGGGGCCATCGCCTTTTTCGGGGCGGGAAACAGGAAGGGTGCGACCGGGTCGGAGACCATGGTGGCGACCGGCTGCATCTTCTCCAGCCGCTTGACGCGCGACTGGGCCTGTTTGGCTTTCGAGGCCTTGGCCTTGAAGCGGTCAACGAAGGCCTGGAGATGCTTGCGTTCGGCATCCTGCTTGTCAGCCATTTTCACCTGCAGGCGCTGGCGCTCGGCCAGGGCCTTTTCGAAGTCGTCATAGCCGCCTTCGAAAATATTGATCTTGCCGTCCTTGAGGTGGGCGATGCGCTGCATCGAACCGTTCAGCAAATCCCGGTCGTGGGAGATGACCAGCACGGCACCGGGGAAGGATTTGAGGTAGGTCTGCAGCCACATCACGCCTTCAAGGTCGAGATAATTGGTTGGCTCATCGAGCAGCAGCACATCGGGTTCGGCAAACAGGGTCGCGGCGAGGGCGACACGCATGCGCCAGCCACCGGAGAATTCGCGGCAGGCGCGCAACTGCTCTTCAGCCGTGAAACCCAGACCGGAGAGGATGGATCCGGCGCGGGCTTCGGCGGTGTGGGCATCGATATCGGCGAGGCGAATCTGGATTTCGGCAATACGATGCGGATCGGTCGCGGTCTCTGCTTCGGTCAGCAGGGCGGCGCGTTCCAGATCGGCATCGAGCACGACAGAGATCAGGCTCTCATCGCCGCTCGGCGCTTCCTGGGCGACCCAGCCAACGCGGGCACCCTTGCGCAGCGTGGTGTCCCCGCCCTCCGGATGGATATCGCCGCGGATCAGCCGGAACAGGGTCGACTTGCCGGTGCCATTGCGCCCGACCAGCCCCATCTTGCATTTGGGGGGCAGGTGAAAGGTCGCCTGGTCGAACAGCATCCGGCCTTCGATACGATATGTCAGATCATTGATGTGTAGCATGGGCAGGCGCGTAGCCCGGCTTCACGCATTGCGCAAGCGTGGAGGGGCGTGGCGGCGCGGGAGCCGTTCTCGCCGGGGGATGCACACGCCCATAATCCCCCTTCTGGAACGGCATGCTACGGTGTAACCGTCCTCTTTGCGCCTGGGGGCGTGCGCGAGGCCTGGTCTCGCCTTGTCTTGGATAGATTCATGAAAGACTCCTGTTTTGTGCGCGCGGTGCTGCTAGCCGCCGCGCTGCCTGTATTCCCGGCATATGGTGCCTCCGCGGAGCTCCTCGAGAGCCTCGAGACCCAAATGGGTCAGGCCGCCATCAGCGCCCGTTTCCAGTCGAGCGACGCATTCAGTTTTACGGAGGCACAGGAAGTGCGGACGCTTGCTGTGCTCGAGGCGACCTACCGCGCCGTGAGGGCTGATTTTCCCGCTCTGGCCGACCAGGTTGCCGTCACCATCATTCCGGTTGATCGCGATCTCTCGGCTGTCGGCCATGTATCCGGCCGCTCCGACGCGCCCGGTGTTGTGGTGCTCGAAATCTCGATGTCGGGAGCCGGCGGTGTCGATGGCGCCATCCTCGACGGGCTGGAGTCGACCTTCGCGCATGAACTGCACCATCTGGTGCGCGGCTGGACGATTTCCGGCAATCGTTTCGGCCCCGGGATCGCGATAGCGGCTGCCAATGAGGGGCTGGCTGTCGTGTATGCCGCGACCCTTACTGGCAAAGCCTATGCGGGTAATGCGCCCCCGGCGGCGGGATTGGCAATCGAATGGGCCCGTGAAGTTCGCGGCCTGCCGCTGCATGCCGATTACGGACAGTGGATGTTCGCCCATCCGGACGGGCGGGCCGCCGTCGGTTACCGTACCGGTAGCTTCATCGTGCGCCGGGCGATGGAAAATTCCGGTCGCGAGATTGTCGATCTGAGTACGCTCAACCCGGATGAGATCTGGAGTTTGGCTGAGATTGACTAGACGCAGTCCGGTGCGGTGGGCGCAGGACTCTGCATCCTGTCGCGCCGCCAGCTTCCCATTCGGCGCAACGCCCGCTATAAGCCGCGCAAATTCCGTGGCCGGGCCTTTCCGGTCGAACACCACCAATCGCTTCAAGGACCATTTATCATGGCGCTGCAACGCACCTTCTCGATCATCAAACCTGACGCTACCGCCCGCAATCTGACCGGCGCCATCAATGCCAAGATTGAAGCCGCCGGCCTGCGCATCATCGCGCAGAAGCGCATGCAGCTGAGCAAGGCCCAGGCCGAGACCTTCTACGGCGTCCACAAGGCTCGCCCATTCTTCAACGACCTCGTCTCCTTCATGATCTCAGGCCCGGTTGTGGTCCAGGTTCTTGAAGGCGAAAACGGCATTGCGAAATATCGCGACGTCATGGGCGCCACCAATCCCGAGCAGGCTGAAGCCGGCACGATCCGCAAGGAATTCGCCGAGTCGATCGAAGCCAATTCGGTTCACGGCTCCGATGCACCGGAAACCGCTGCTGAAGAGATTGCCTATTTCTTCGCCGGTATCGAACTGGTCGGCTAAGGCTGAAGCTTCGATCTGCAGACAAGGGGCCCGGTGGAAACGCCGGGCCTTTCTTGTGAGCATGGCTTGATCGGTGGCGAGAGCAATCTACTGATGGACCTCTCGCCGATCACATCGACAGGCTCATTATGACAAACTCGGATATCGATGCACAATTTCCGCTGGAGCGGACGCGCAGACGCATATTGCGGGTCAACACTGCGGGTGAAGCGGGTGCTATCGCGATCTACAGCGCTCAGCTCGTCGCGAGCCGGATATTACGGTCGGAGACCGCGACTTTTCTCCGTGCGGCAAGAGTCCATGAAATGGATCACCACAGGCGCTTCCGGCTGGTCATGGTCGAGCGTGGGCTGTCGCCTTGCCCGGGTACGGTGTTGTGGGTTGCGGGGGGCTGGCTGCTGGGGCTGATCAGTTTGCTGGGCGGCGAACGCGGCATCATGGCTTGTACGGCGGCGATCGAGAGCACGGTGCATGGGCATCTGAACGAGCAAATTCGATTTCTTCAGGATCGCGACCCTGAGCTTGCCGGCGTGATTGAGTCGATCAGGGTCGAGGAGGAAGAGCACCTCGAGCACGGCTTGGCCGGGTATGACGCCCATTGTCGGGTCGCCCGAATTTTCACCGGCATCGTATCCGCCGTGACGGAGGCCCTGATCTGGATTGCGACGTTTGGCGATTCAGCCCGGCTACGCGCCGAATATTCGGACATGATTGCCCGATCCTGACATCGCGAAATGTGCGCATGTGAGCCTGCCCGCTTGCATCCGGTGCCTCGTCCGCTCATCAGGGCGCAATCACACTCAAGGACGCTTCACATGGACATGGCGCTCTATACCGGCCTGGTCAGTTTCGTCATCGTGATGTCGGTGACGCCGGGGCCGAATAATCTGATGTTGATGTCGTCGAGCGCCCTGTTCGGCGTGCGCGCGACCTTGCCGACCTGGCTCGGCGTCAATCTCGGTTTCAACATCATGCTGGTCGCGGCGGTCTTCGGGCTGGGGACGCTGGTCGCACGCTTTCCCTGGGCCATCACGCTGGTCAAGTTCGGCGGCGCGGTCTGGCTGTTGTGGATGGCCTGGCTGTTCGCGCGCGCCGGACTGGCCACGGCGGGGCCGGACGGCAAGGTGGCGGCGCCGGTCCGCTCGCGTCCCATCCGCAGCTATGAGGCGGCCCTGTTCCAATGGGTCAATCCGAAGGCCCTGCTGATGACCCTGTCCTCGGCCGGGGCCTATGTCGCCCTGGCCGACACGGCCCCCGAACGCGCGGTGCTGATGGTCGCAACCTTCATCCTGTTCGGCGCGCCCTGCGGCTTGCTTTGGGTGTTTGCTGGCGGCGCGCTGAAACGTTTCATGGCCGATGGCCGTTCGGCGCGGATCCTCAATCTCGCCATCGCTGGCATATTGCTTGTCACGGTCGCGATGATTGTTCTGGCCTGAGCCCCTTGCGGACAAGCCCGGCTGGGGTCAGTTTGCGCACGACTCATTCCAACGCAATTGCGAGGCCCGGCATGTCTTCTCTTCACGCCCTGATCGAACGCCTGCCCAAGGCCGAACTTCACCTTCACCTTGAAGGTTCGCTGGAGCCGGAACTGATGTTCGAACTGGCCCGGCGCAATGGCATCGAAATCCCGTTCGCGACGGTCGAGGATATCCACAAAGCCTATGATTTCAGCAGTCTGCAGGATTTTCTCGACATCTATTATGTCGGCATGAATGTGCTGATCACCCAGGCCGATTTCCACGATCTGACGATGGCCTATCTGGCCCGCGTCCATGAGGACAATGTCCGCCATGTCGAGGTTTTCTTCGACCCGCAGGGCCATACCGATCGCGGCATTGCCTTCGCGACTGTCGTCAATGGCATCACCTCGGCGCTCGATGCGGCAGAGGAAAAATGGGGCATCACCTCGAAACTCATCCTGTGTTTCCTGCGCCACCTCTCCGAAGAGGCGGCCTTCGAAACCCTGGAAATGGCGGCGGAACATCTCGACCGCATTGACGGCGTTGGTCTCGACAGTTCCGAGCTGGGCCATCCACCGTCGAAATTCCGCCAGGTCTTTGCTGCTGCCGGCACTTTGGGTCTGATGCGCGTTGCCCATGCCGGCGAGGAGGGGCCGCCGGAATACATTCATGAGGCGCTCGACATGCTGGAGATTGACCGGCTCGACCATGGCAATCGCGCCCTGGAGGACGGCACGCTGGTCGCCCGGCTTGGCCGCGAACAGATGACGATGACGGTTTGTCCGCTCTCCAATCTGCGCCTGTGCGTCATCGACCGGCTCGAGGACCATCCGCTCAAGACCATGCTGTCACTCGGCCTGCGCGCGACGATCAATTCTGATGATCCGGCCTATTTCGGTGGCTATATCAACGAGAATTTCCGCCGCACGGCCGACGCGATCGGTCTGACCGAGGCGGAGATCATCGAGCTGGCGAAGAATTCCTTCCGCGGCAGTTTCCTCGAACCCGCCGAGATCGAGGCGCACCTGGCGGAGATCGATGCTGTGGTGGCTGAAGCGTCAACCTAGTCTTCCGTACCCGGCTTTTGCCGTAGCGATTTCCGCGTCCCGCGGATCGCCTTCGCCGCCTTGACCTTCTTGATCGAGGATAGTGAGGGGCGCGACTTGATGCGCGGCTTGGGCGGGGCGAGGGCTTCGAGCACCAGCGCCTTGAGCCGCTCGCGCGCCGCGGCGCGATTGCGTTCCTGGGAGCGGGTTTCCTCGGCGCGGATCACCAGCACGCCATCCTTGGTCAGACGGCTGGCGGCAAGCCGCACCAGGCGCGCTTTCACCGCTGGCGGCAGGGAGGTCGAGGCGGCGAGATTGAAGCGCAGCTGCACCGCGCTTTCGGTCTTGTTGACATGCTGGCCGCCGGGACCGGAGGCGCGGGTATAACGCTCTTCCAGTTCGGCTTCGTCGATTTCGAGGGATGGTGTGATTTGCATCGCGAGATCCCTGATCGCCTCAGTCGTGCGGGTTCATCAGCAATTCGGCACCGAATTCGCGCACTTGCAGGCGGACACGGCTGCCGGCGACGCGGGCCTTGCCGGAGCAGGCCAGGGCGATGCACTGGCGGTAGAGCTTGTGTTCGGCGGTCACCACCCGGGTGGCCAGCGTGTCCGGTGTGTCATCCGGCAGGACCGGCACAGCGGCCTGGCCGATGATCGGGCCGTCATCCATTTCCGGGCGCACATAATGCACCGTGCAGCCATGAATGCGCACGCCGGCTTCCAGCGCCCGTTCATGCGTGTGCAGACCCTTGAAGGCGGGCAGGAGCGAGGGATGGATATTGAGCAGGAGGTCACGCCAGCGTTCGGTGAACCAGGGCGTGAGCAGGCGCATGAAGCCGGCGAGACAGACGATGCGGGTATCGTAGAGCTTCAGGACGGCGTCGAGCGCCTGCTCAAATTCTTCGCGGGTTTCAAACTCGCGATGATCGACGACTTCGGTCTCAATCCCGGCCTCGCGGGCGTATTCGAGCCCGGCAGCATCGGGGTTATTGGAGACGACTACCACGATTTCAGCGGGATAGCTCTCGGACTTCGCCGCCTGGATTATCGCCTGCATATTGGAACCGCGCCCGGAAATGAGCACAGCGATCTTGGTTTTCGCCATCTTGTGCATCCTTGGCTTTGGTTGACGTCTGGGGTGTTGACGGGGTCAGGCCGACTTGAGTTCGCCGATAATCATGGCGGTCTCGCCGGCCTGCGCAAGGGCGCTGATCGTCGCATCGATATCGCGCGGTGCGACGCACAACAACATGCCGATACCGCAATTGAAGGTGCGGTGCATTTCATGCGCCGAGATGCCGCCGGTCTTTGCCAGCCAGGCAAAGACGGGCGGAAGTTCGAAGGCGTCGTAATCGATGACGGGCACCAGATGGTCCGGCGTCATGCGTGGCGGATTCTCGACCAGGCCACCACCGGTGATATGGGCGAGGCCATTGACCAGACCGGCCTTGATCAGTGGCAGGCAGGCCTTCACATACAGCCGGGTCGGCGCCAGCAGGGCTTCGCCCAGTGTCTGGCCGGGGGCGAAGGGAGCGGGGTCCGACCAGGTCAGGCCGGACAGTTCGACGACCTTGCGCACCAGCGAGAACCCGTTGGAATGGACCCCCGAGGAGGCGAGGCCGATCAGCACATCACCGGCGGCCATGCGATCATGATCGGGCAGGAGCGCACCGCGTTCGGCAGCACCGACAACAAAGCCGGCGAGGTCGAAATCATCGCCCTCATACATGCCGGGCATTTCGGCCGTCTCGCCGCCGATCAGGGCGCAGCCGCTGTCGCGGCAACCGGCCGCAATACCGGCAATAATGGCTTCACCGCGCACCGGGTCGAGCCGGGAGGTGGCGAGGTAATCGAGAAAGTAGAGCGGCTCGGCGCCCTGGGCGAGGACATCATTGACGCACATGGCGACCAGATCGATGCCGACCGTGTCAAGCTTGCCGGTATCGATCGCCAGGCGCAGCTTGGTGCCGACACCGTCAGTGCCGGAAATCAGGATCGGATCATTATAGCCCGCGGCCTTGAGATCGAAGGCGCCGCCAAACCCGCCCAGATCGGCCGCAGCGCCGGGGCGGCGGGTCGATTTGGCCAGCGGTTTGATCCGGTCGACCAGCGCATCGCCGGCATCGATATCGACGCCGCTGGCGGCATAGGTCAGCCCATTCGGGTGTTTTTTGTCATCGCTGGCGGTCATGCTGGTTTCCAAGCCCTGTGTGAAACGCGGCGGAGTACAGTCGAAACCTGCCTGAGAAGCAAGTCACGGGCTTCACGCGCGACTGTGTCTGGCTATACTAAAGACCAATCGATACCAAGGAGTCGTGCCTGTGCGACCGATATTTGCCGCTATCTGCCTGTTTCTCGTCAGTCCCGCCCTCGCGGTCGCGGACGATCCCTATACGATTCTCGGTGTCTCCATTGATGCCACCGGCAGTAATGCGCTGGATGCCCAGACCATCGCCATGCGCCGTGGACAGGCGATGGCGGCGCAGCGCCTGATCGAACGCATGACCCTGCCGGAGGATCGTGTCGGCACGCCGCTCGATTTCGGCTCGGCTGGCGCGATCGATTCCATCTTCGACGCCTCCGCGATTGCCGAGCTTATTTCCGGCTTGCAGATTGACAATGAGCAACGCAGTGCGACGCGTTATCTCGGCGAGCTGGACGTGAATTTTGACCGCCGCGCCGTGGTCCGCCTGCTCACCAGCTATGGCGTGCCCTTCGTGGAGTCCCAGGCGCGGCCGACCCTGGTGCTGCCGGTCTATGAAGCGGGCGGGCAATTCTATCTCTGGGACCAGAATCCCTGGCTATCGGCCTGGACGAGCCGGTCCTATGCCCATGCCCTGGCACCAATGATCGTGCCGGGCGACAGTGCGGCCCGCTCGATCCTGTCGGCGCGTGATGCCCTGGCGCTGGATGAGGCGGGGCTGCGCGAGATGGCCTCGCTCTATGGTGTCAGCCGTATCGCCGTTCTGCGCGGCCAGGAACGCGATGGCGTGCGACGCATGGGCGGTTTTCTCGTCAGCTTCGACGCCGGTGCCGAGATGGCTGTCGATACCTGGGGGCCGGAAACGGTCTATGGCAGCTGGCGCGATGGCGCGATGAGTTTTGTTGTCGGGCGCGAAAATGCCTGGAAGCGCGAAGCAATCGTGCGCAACACCTCGACCGAGGAGATGCGCATCACGGTGATCTATGGCGGCCTGACCGAGTGGCAATCGCTGCAGGCGGCTGTCACCGGCGCCTCGCTGGTCAGCGATGCGCGGCTCGATGCCATCTCGCGCGATGGTGCCCTGATGACGGTCAGTCATCGCGGTGCGCTTGAGCAGCTGATGTCCGAGCTTGCCGAACGCGGTGCGGCGCTGGAAGAGCATCCCGGACTGGGCTGGGTCGTTCGCAGCGCTTTTTGAGCCAGAATCGGACCTTGAACGCATGACCGGGCAATTAGTGCTCAACCTGCCTGTACGGGTGGATTTCAGCGCGGAAAGTTTTGTTGAAGGCCGCGCCAATGCGGACGCCGTCGCGGCCCTGTCGCGATGGCGTGACTGGCCGCGTGCGGTCTTGGCGCTGACCGGTCCGAGCGGGGCCGGCAAATCCCATCTCGCCGCGATCTGGGCGCAGCGCGCCGGTGCCCGGACCACCGATGCAGCCAGCCTCGCCGCCTGCCTGGCTGTTTTGCCCTCGGGCGTCAGCCTGCTGGTCGAGGACGTCGATGACGGAATTGATGATGCGGCGCTGTTTCATGCGATCAACCGCGCGGCGGAAGGCGATATTCCCGGCCTGCTGATTACCGGGCGCGCACCGCCTGTCTTGTGGCGCGCCAGCCTGCCTGATCTGGTTTCGCGCCTGCGGGCCCTGCCGCATGTCGAATTGAGCGAGCCCGACGATGAATTGTTGACCCGGCTCTTGCTGAAGCAATTCCAGGATCGCGGCGCGCCGCTGCGTCCGGGAGTGGTTGAGTATATGCTGCCGCGGATGGAACGCTCGGTCTCGGCGGTGCGAAGCCTGGTCGATCGCATGGATAAACTCGCCCTGGCCCGGCAGACGCCGGTCAATCGTGCCGTGGCGCGCGCGGTGCTGGGTGACCTGCCCGAGCATGGAGACAATGAATGAGTTTGCCCGTCACAACCGGTAACCCGCCAGACATCGCCGCATTGATGAACTCGCCCGAGCGTTTCCTGAACCGCGAACTCTCCTGGCTTCGCTTCAACCGACGCGTCATCGGCGAGGCGGAAAACCCCAATCATCCGGCGCTCGAACGTTTGCGCTTCCTGTCGATTTCGGCGAGCAATCTCGATGAATTCTACATGGTGCGCGTCGCCGGTTTGCGGGCCCAGATCCGCAATGGTGTGACCGCGACCAGTCTCGACGGGCTGACGCCGGCCGAACAGGTCGAACAGATCCATGTCCTGGCCAGCGAGCTGATCGGCAAGCAGCAGGCGCTTTGGTGCGCCCTGCGCGACGAGATCGCTGCGCTCGGCGTCTGCGTGCTCGCCGAGGCCGATTTGTCACGCGCTGATATCGCCTGGCTGCGTGGCGAATTCCTCTCCCACACCTTGCCTGTAATCACGCCGCTGGCGATTGATCCGGCGCATCCATTCCCCTTCATTCCCAATCTGGGGTTCGCGCTGGCGCTGCAATTGCGCAATAACCGCACCGGCAAGATCATGAATGCGCTGATCCCGATGCCGTCGGGCGTCAAACGCTTCGTCGAATTGCCGGCGCGCTCGCATGGCGAACGGGGGCGTCCGGCCCGGCGTTTCGTGGCGCTGGAAACCGTTTTGTCGATGTATGTCGACGAGCTCTTTCCGGGCTATGAAATGCTCGGGCGCGGCGCTTTTCGCGTCATCCGCGACAGCGATATCGAGATCGAGGAGGAATCCGAGGATCTCGTGCTCGAGTTCGAACGCCTGATGAAGCAGCGCCGCCGCGGTGTGATTGTGCGCCTGACGCTGGATGCGGAAATGCCTTCGGGGCTGCGCGACTTTATCGTCGCTCACCTGCACGCCGAAGAACAGGATGTGGTCCCGATGCCCGGGCTTCTGGGCCTGGCCCAGGTGGACCAACTCATCCCCGATGATCGTTCGGATCTGGTTTTCCCCGCCTATGAGCCGCGCTATCCGGAACGCATTCGTGACCATGGCGGCGATTGTTTCGAGGCCATCCGGGAGAAGGATATCATCATCCACCATCCCTATGAGAGCTTCGATGTGGTGGTGAAATTCCTGCGCCAGGCGGCCGCCGACCCGGATGTCGTCACGATCAAGCAGACGCTCTACCGGACCTCGAAGAATTCGCCGATTGTTGCTGCCCTGATCGAGGCTGCCGAAGCGGGCAAGAATGTCACCGCCCTGGTCGAGCTGAAGGCGCGCTTCGACGAGGAAGCCAATCTGAAATGGGCCCGCGATCTGGAGCGCGCCGGGGTGCAGGTCGTTTATGGCTTCATGGAGTACAAGACCCACGCCAAGATCTCGCTTGTCGTGCGGCGCGAGGGCACGGCCCTGCGCACCTATGCCCATTTCGGTACCGGCAATTACCATCCGATCACGGCAAGGGTTTATACCGATCTCTCGCTCTTCACCGCAGATCCGGCCTTTGGCCGCGATGCCGGGCGGATCTTCAATTTCGTCACCGGTTACGCGCGCCCGGAAAACCTGGAACGCCTCTCGGTCTCGCCGCTACGCCTGAAGGAAGACCTGCTGGCGCACATGGAAATCGAGATCGCCAATGCCAAGGCCGGCAAGCCGGCCGCGATCTGGGCCAAGCTCAATGCGCTGGTTCATCCCGAAATCATTGACGGCCTCTATCGCGCCAGCCAGGCCGGCGTGCGTATCGAACTGATCGTGCGCGGGGTTTGCTGCCTGCGTCCGGGCATTCCCGGCCTGTCCGAGAATATCCGCGTCAAGAGCCTGGTCGGGCGTTTTCTGGAGCATTCGCGTATCGCCTGTTTCGCCAATGGCAGCGAAATGCCGTCACCGGCGGCGAAGGTGTTTATCTCTTCGGCCGACTGGATGCCGCGCAATCTCGACCGCCGCGTCGAACTGCTCTGCCCGATCCAGAATCCCACCGTGCATCGCCAGGTGCTCGACCAGATCATGGTCGCCAATCTCAATGACACCGCCCAGAGCTGGTATATGGACGGGCAGGGCGAGTATCGCCGGGTCGATACCTCGGGCATGAAAAAGGCCTTCAGCGCCCATGCCTATTTCATGACCAATCCGAGCCTGTCCGGTCGCGGCCACGCCCTCAAGAATGACCAGCCACCCGTTCTCACGGGGGATGGTTAGCGCTCTTGGACCCGGTCAGCATCACCCATCAGGTTTTCGCGGAGAATGCCGTCGAACGTGATATCGCGGTGATTGATGTCGGCTCCAATACCGTGCGTATGGTGCATTTCCGCCTTGAGGGACGGGCGATCTGGCCGGTTTTCAATGAGAAAGTGATGGCCGGGCTCGGACGCGGCCTGCGCCAGCGCGGCACGCTGCATCCCGACAATATCGACATTGCCATGCGGGCGCTGAAACGTTTCGAACGCCTGCTCGACGCCAAGGGCGTCGGCGAGCGCTATGCGGTCGCGACGGCGGCAGTGCGCAATGCCAGTGACGGACCGGACTTCGTGCGCCGCGTCGCGGCGGAAACCAGTTTCCGGCTGCGTGTCCTGTCCGGACCGGAGGAGGGCGAACTGTCGGCGCTCGGCCTGGTGACCGGCATTCCCGGCGCGCACGGGATGATGGGTGATCTGGGCGGCTCCAGTCTCGAACTGACACCGCTTGATCACGGCGCGCTCGGCGCCGGGCAGACCTTTGCGCTCGGTCCCCAGGAAGCGATTCCGCCGGGCCCGTGGGATGCCGATGCGGTCTGCGCCGTGATTGATCAACGTTTGCGCGAGGATGGTGTCCTGCTCGGGCAGGGCGGTGAATTCTATGCGATCGGCGGTGCGTGGCGTTCGCTGGCGCAGCTGGCTTTCGCGCGCTCCGACTATCCACTGCGCGTCGCACACCAGTTTCGCATTGATGCCAGGGGCGTGCGGGAATTGACGCGGCTGGCGAGCCGTCTCAGCACAGCCTCGCTGGCTGGCATTCCCGGCATTTCCTCGCGCCGGGCTCCGAGCATTCCCTATGCCGCCCTCCTGCTCAGCCGCATCGTCGAGATGGGAAAATTCTCCCATGTCGTCTTCTCCGCTTATGGTCTGCGCGAAGGCGTTTTGATGCAGGGACTGCCTGCGGCCGTGCAGGCGATCGATCCGTTGATTGCCGGTGCTGAAGCGCTGGCGCGACCGGTCTCGCCGACCCCGGATTTCGGACGGTCGCTGGCCAGCTGGATTGCTCCGGCGATGGCCAATGTCGACACGGTCTTCACGCCGCGCCGCGACCGGGTCTTGCAGGAAACGGCCGCTCGGCTGGCTGATCTGGGCGCGCGGCGCCATCCCGACCATCGCCTTGAACTGACTCGTGACAGCGTGCTCTACGCGCCCTTTGCCGGCATCAATCATGCCGAACGGGCCTTCCTCGCCGCCGTGATGCATTACCGGTATGGTGGCCGCCGCAGTGCGCTGGACGAACTCCCGGTCTTCCATCTGATCGACGAAGCCCAGCACGACGTTGCCCAGATGCTCGGCTGCACCCTGCGGCTGGGCGCCAAGCTGTCGGGTCGCTCGGCCAGCCTGCTCGATCGTTTCACACTGCGCGTCGAGCCCGGCCTGGTCTGCCTCGATGTCGATGAAAGCGTGCGCGACCTCTATGTCGAGCGCTCTGTCTCCCTGCTCGGTCATCTGGCCGGCGCAATCGGCCGCAAGGGCGAGGTGCGCTATCTCTAGACGGCTGACGCGTAGGTCCTGCGCAATATCGGCATTGGAAAGTGCATAATTTATGCGCGTTTACGACCGGGTGTGTACACGGTTTCTGAAATGCATTCCGCTACTTCCCGAGAGCATGGGACGTAGCCTTTCACACAATCAAGGTGTCAGCAGCCTCATCCGGGACGGGTGGCGCCGGTTGGCGGGTGCGGCCAGGATTGCCGTCGATATTCCAGCCGAAAGCGCTGGCTGGGTCCGGGCGCAACAACTCGCGGTCTTCCAGCATTTCGCGCCGCTGATTGTTCTCGCCAATCTTTTGAACGCGGGCTTGATGCTAGGCCTGATGTTCGGCACCGAAGCCCGCACGATTGTCGTCGGCTGGGCTGTAGCGATCACCGGGCTGATGCTGGTTTTCGCGGCTCGATCGGCGCGTTCGGCGCGTCGGCACAAGCGCGCGCCCGTCCAGACCCGGTCCCAACGTTCGATCGGCGCCAATACGCGCGATACGGCGTTGATGGGCATGGTCTGGGCCCTGCTTCCGGCCTTGTGCTTCAGTAGTGCCACACCGCAAAACCAGATGGTGATCGCGGTGGTCGCCGTCGGCATGATGTGCGGCGGCGCCTTCATCATGAGCACAGTACCGCGTGCAGCGACTGTTTTCATCGGGCTTCTCGCGCTGGGTGGCTATGTCGGCCTGCTTCGGGAGCCTACGCCTCTCAATCTCTTCGTCAGCGGCATGTTGACGGTCTATGCGAGTACGCTGCTCTACGGCGTGGCGCGCGTTTACAAGGAATTCGTTGGCCGTTTGCTCGGCGAACGTCTGGCACGTGAACAGGCTGACCTGATCGGGATGTTGCTGCGTGATTTCGAGGAAGCGGCGTCGGACTGGTTGTGGACGACGGACGCGACCGGGCGGCCGACCGGTGGCGGGGCGCGTTTTGTCTGCGATTCCGCCGCAGCCGGCCACGAGACGACTGATGACTTTCTGACCTTTTTCGAACCCGATTCACAGAGCCGGGAGCTCGGCGAACTGATGCAGCGGGACGGGAGTTTTTCCAACCACGTCGTGCGCACGAGAGTGGAAAATGGCGCGCGCTGGATCGCGCTGACCGGCAAACCCGTGCGTCAGAATGGCGTGTTTGCAGGCTATAAAGGCGTTGCGTCTGATATTACCGGCGAACGCGAAAGTGTGGACCGCATTGCTCATCTGGCCGCGCATGACAGTCTGACCGGACTGGCCAATCGCAGCACATTGCGCGCTGTTCTCGGTGAGGTGCTCGGCCACCCGCCGGCGCGCAAGCAGGCCAGCAGCCTGCTGCTGATCGATCTCGATCGCTTCAAGATCATCAATGACACGCTCGGCCATGCCGCCGGCGATGCGGTGCTGGTGGAGGCTGCGCAGCGTATCCGCGCTGTGATCCGCAGTGCCGGACTGGTCGCCCGAATGGGCGGTGATGAGTTCGCCGTGGTCATCAACCAGCCCGGCCATAATGCCGAATTGCTGGCGCGCCAGATCATTGATGCGATCGAGCAGCCCTATCTGATCGATGGCAGTGTCGCGAAATGCTCGGCCAGTATCGGATTGCGCCCGGTCTGCGAGCATGATGATGATATGGAAGTGCTGCTGCGCCAGGGCGATCTGGCCCTGTATCGCGCCAAGGCCCAGGGGCGCGGCCATGTCGTTGAGTTCGACTGGACGATGGATCTGGAAGCGCAGGAATTAATGCTGCTGGAACATGATCTGCGCTCGGCCATCGCCGGGGAGGAATTGCACCTCGTCTATCAGCCGCTGGCCGGGACATCGACAGGCATCATCGCTGGTTGCGAGGCGCTTCTGCGCTGGGAACATCCTCGGCTCGGCAATATCGCGCCGGATCGCTTTATCGATCTGGCCGAGCGCTCCGGACTGATCGTTCCGATCGGCGAATGGGTGATCCGCAGCGCGATTGCGGCGGCTGCGAAAATCGATCCGGGTATTCGCGTTGCGATCAATGTCTCGCCGATGCAATTGCGCAGCCCCAATCTGTGCGCCGTCTTCGTCAATGCCCTTGCGGCGAGTGGCGTCGCCGCCGAGCGGATCGAGGTCGAGATCACCGAGTCCGTCCTGCTGGCCGACACCGAGGCCAATCTGGCCGTGCTCCAGAAATTGCGCGCCCTCGGCCTGCGCATCAGCATGGATGATTTCGGGACCGGCTATTCCTCATTCAGCTATCTGCGCAAATTCGACTTCGACAAGCTCAAGATCGACAAATCCTTTATCGATTGCCTGGGTCAGGAAGACAGTTCCGATGCGATTGTCGGCGCGATCATTGCGCTGGCCCGGGTGCTCGGCATGCGCACCGTCGCCGAGGGCGTGGAGACATCGGCACAGCTCGACCTTATCCGTCAGCTCGGTTGTGATGAGGCCCAGGGTTATCTGTTTTCCAGGCCGATTGATCTGGAGGCCCTGGTCGCGCTGGTCGGATCGGCGCCGGCGATGCAGGCGATCGATCGCGACGCGGTCATTGCTCCGGACGCGATCCAGATGCGCACGGCCAGCTAGGGTCTGTACTCAATAAGGGGATTCCCGGATCGTTGATTGCGTGATTCACTTCTGCGCGAAGCAGGAGGAGATCATGGCACGTTATGATTTGAGCGATGAAGAGTGGGCGCTTGTCGGGCCGCTCTTGCCCAAGCCGGGCAAGGGCAAGCGGCGGGTGGACGATCGGCGGGTGGTGAACGCGATCTTCTATGTGCTGCGCACCGGGGCTCCGTGGCGCGACCTTCCCGGTCGGTACGGCCCTTACACAACGGTCTACAACCGGTTCAATCGCTGGGCCAAGCGAGGTATCTGGTTGAGGGTGTTCGAGGAATTGGCCCGGCGCTCGCCGCAGTCGCTGCAGCTGATCGACAGTTCCAT